>NZ_JBNWAE010000015.1:0-127679 GCF_050496565.1 Pseudomonas shirazensis | reverse complement strand
CCCAATCGCGACACAAGGCCGCTCCTACGCCGACCGCGTAACGTCCTGTAGGAGCGGCCTTGTGTCGCGAAAGGGCCGCAAAGCGGCCCCCATCGCATGATATGGTTCCCCCCAGGACGACCGCCTTTCAGAGAGAGCGCAATGGCAGATACCCGCTTGCACCCCGGCTTCATGATTGTTCACGGCAACCGCCTGGACGACCTGCGCAGCCTGGTGGTGAGTATGATGCGCCGCTTCCCTCTGGCCCCGTTGGAAAACGAAGTCGCCCTGGTTCAAAGCAACGGCATCGCTCAATGGCTGAAGCTCGCCCTGGCCGAAGACCCACAAGACGATGACAGCGGCGGCTGTGGCATCGCTGCCGCCATCGATGTGCAATTGCCCGGTACCTTCATGTGGCAGCTGTACCGCAAGGTACTCGGCCGCGATGAAATCCCCGAAGTATCCCTACTCGATAAGGCCCCACTGACCTGGCGCCTGATGCGCTTGCTGCCGGCGCTGATCGAGCGGCCGCACTTCGAGCCGCTACGGCGCTTTCTGACTGACGACAGCGACCTGCGCAAGCGTTACCAGCTGGCCGAGCGCCTGGCTGACCTGTTCGACCAATACCAGGTGTACCGCGCCGACTGGCTGCAGGACTGGGCAGCCGGTCAGCATGTCCTCAACACCGCGCGCGCCCAGCGCAAGCCATTGGCTGCCGGCAACTGCTGGCAGGCCGAACTGTGGCGGGCGTTGCTCGAAGATGTCGGCCAGGCCGGCATGGAACAGAGTCGTGCCGGCGTGCACCAGCGCTTTATCGAGCGCATGAACAGCCTCGAGCAGCCGCCCAAGGGCCTGCCCGCGCGAGTCATCGTCTTTGGCATCTCGTCCCTGCCGGCGCAGGCACTCGAAGCGCTGGCAGCGTTGGCCCGTTTCAGCCAGGTGCTGCTTTGCGTGCACAACCCGTGTCGTCACCACTGGGGCGATATCGTTGCCGACAAAGACCTGCTCCGCCACCAGTACAAGCGCCAGCAGCGCAAGCAGGGCATGCCCCTGCAGCTGGACGACGAGAGCTTGCATCAGCATGCCCACCCGTTGCTGGCCGCCTGGGGCAAGCAGGGTCGCGACTACATCAACCTGCTCGACAGCTACGACGACCCTGCCAGTTACCTGGGCGTGTTCAACGAAGGCCGCATCGACCTGTTCAGCGAGGCCCAGCCAGGCAATCTGCTCAACCAGCTGCAGGATGACATTCTCGAGCTGCGGCCATTGGCCGAAACCCGCGAAGTCTGGCCCGCAGTGGACCCGACCAAGGACCGCTCGGTCAGGTTTCATATCGCCCACAGCGCCCAGCGTGAAGTCGAGATCCTCCACGACCAACTGCTGGCCCGCTTCAGCGCCGATCCTACCCTGCGCCCGCGCGACATCATCGTCATGCTGCCTGCCATCGATGACTACGCCCCGCATATCCGCGCGGTGTTTGGCCAGCTCGATCGCCACGACCCGCGCTACATTCCGTTCACCCTGACCGACCAGGGCCAGCGTGGCCGCGACCCTTTACTGATCGCCCTTGAGCACCTGCTCAAGCTGCCCGACAGCCGCTTTGCCGTCAGTGAGATACTCGATCTGCTCGACGTACCGGCACTGCGCGCGCGTTTCGCCATTCAGGAAAGCGACCTGCCGACTCTGCATCGCTGGATCGAAGGCGCCGGCATCCGTTGGGGCCTGAGTGCCGCTCAGCGCGCCAGCCTCGGCCTGCCCGAGGGGCTGGAGCAGAACAGTTGGCGGTTTGGCTTGCGCCGCATGCTGCTCGGTTACGCTGTGGGCGTAGGCGAGGGCTGCGACGGCATCGAGCCGTACGACGAGATCGGCGGTCTTGATGCCGCGCTGATCGGCCCGCTGGTGGCCTTGCTTGATGCGCTTGATGTGGCCTGTGTCGAGCTCGCTCAAGCGGCGACAGCAGTTGAATGGGGCGAGCGCCTGAATGCACTGCTGCAGGTGTTTTTCCTGGCCGAAAACGAGCATGACGAGTTTCTCCTGGTACAGCTGCAGGACCTGCGCGACACCTGGCTGCAAACCTGCGATACCGTCGCTCTGCACGACCCACTACCGCTGACAGTGGTGCGCGAGGCGTGGCTGTCAGGTCTGGATCAGGGCAAGCTGTCTCAACGCTTCCTGGCCGGCTCAGTAAACTTCTGCACGCTGATGCCGATGCGGGCGATCCCGTTCCGGGTGGTCTGCCTGCTGGGCATGAACGACGGCGATTACCCGCGAGCCCAACAGCCGCTGGATTTCGACCTGATGGCCAGTGACTACCGCCCAGGCGACCGCTCGCGCCGTGAGGATGACCGCTACCTGCTGCTCGAAGCCCTGCTGTCTGCCCGCGACCAGCTGTATGTCAGCTGGGTAGGGCGCAGCATCCGCGACAACAGCGAGCGACCTGCCTCGGTCCTGATCGGCCAGTTGCGCGATCACCTCGCCGCCGGTTGGCAAATCGCCAACGCCAAGCCAGGCCTGCGCGAAGGCGCAGGCGTGCAACTGCTGCACGGCCTGACGCAGGAGCACCCGCTGCAACCGTTCAGCCAGCGCTACTTCCAGAAAGGCAGCCCACTATTCAGTTATGCCCATGAGTGGCAGCTGTTGCATCAGGCCGAGGATGCCACACCGCCCGTAGACGATACGCTAGCGCCCTACGTCAATGACGAGCCGCTGAGCCTGACCCAACTGCAGGACTTTCTACGCCACCCGGTGCGGCATTTCTTCCGTCAGCGCTTGAAGGTTTTTTTCGAGTCACTCGAGGCACCGACCCCGGACGAAGAACCGTTCGTGCTCGACGCACTGCAGCGCTACGGCCTCAGCGAAAGCCTGCTGGAGGCTGCCCTGGCCGACCCGGACAACGCCGAGCCGGCCCTGTACGCCCAGGCGCGCCGCCTACAAGGCCACGGCCTGCTGCCGCTGGCCGGCTTTGGCGAGATCCTCCAGGCCGAGCTGATCGAGCCCCTGCCCAATCTGCTGCAACGTCATCGACACCTGCTACAACGCTGGCCGACCCTGGTCGAAGGCGCGCTGCCGATTCACTTCGAACATGGCCGCGAGCGCCTGCAAGGCTGGCTCGGCCGGGTGTATCAGGCAGGCGACCGAAGCCTGCTCAGTATCACCACCATCCCCAACACCATCAGTGCCGGGCGCAACAACCTCAAGCGCCATCGGCTGATTCCGACCTGGGTCATGCACCTGGCCGCCTGCGCTGCCGGCTACCCGCTGCACAGTGCACTGGTGGCCAGCGACCTGACCCTGCTGCTGGAGCCGTTGCCACAGGCTGAGGCCAGTGAACGGCTCGCTGATCTGCTGGTCGCACGCCAGGCCGGCATGAACGCGCCGCTGCCGGTGGCAGCCAAGACCGCCTTCGCCTGGCTCGGCCAGGACGACCCTGACAAAGCCCTGGCCGCTGCCGCCCGCGCCTACGAAGGTGACGGCCAGAACAGCTTTGGCGAGCGCAGCGAAAGCCTCGCCCTGGCCCGGCAGTTCCGCGACTTCGCCGCACTGAGCGCCGATGAAACCTTCGAAGGCTGGTGTGAAGCCCTGTACCGCCCCCTGTTCGCCGCGCCCTGGCAAACCCAGGGCAATCCGGAGAGTGCCGCATGACCCAGGCCCGCCCCTTGGCCTTGAGCTTCCCGCTGCATGGCAGCCAGCTGATCGAAGCCAGCGCCGGTACCGGCAAGACCTTCACCATCTCGGCGCTGTACCTACGGTTGATCCTCGGCCATGGCGACGCGCACGGCTTTGGCCGCGAGCTGTTGCCGCCGCAGATCCTCGTGGTGACCTTTACCGATGCGGCCACCAAAGAGCTGCGCGAGCGCATTCGTACGCGCCTGGCCGAAGCCGCACGGTTCTTCCGTGACGAGCTGGCCGACGCCGACCCGCTGCTGCAGCTGCTGCGTGGCGACTACCCGGCAGAACTCTGGCCACGCTGTGCCAGCCGCCTGGAAGTGGCCGTGCAGTGGATGGACGAAGCTGCCGTGTCGACCATCCACGGTTGGTGTCAGCGGATGCTGCGCGAACACGCCTTCGACAGCGGCAGCCTGTTTACCCAAAGCCTTGAGACCGACCACAGCGAACTGCTTGGCCAGGTTATGCGCGACTACTGGCGGCGCTTCTGCTATGGCATGCGCGGCGAGTCCCTGAGCTGGGTGCGCAACAACTGGGTCAGCCCCGATGCCTTGTTGCCGCGCCTGCGTCCGCTGTTTGGCCGCGTTGCCAGCAGCGCCGATGATATCGAGCCGCAGGCACTGATCGAAGCCACTCTGGAGCAACGCGCGCAGCAGCTGTGCCAGCTCAAGGCGCCTTGGGGCGTCTGGGCCGACGAGCTGCAGCAGATCTGCCACGCGGCGGTTGCGGCCAAGCACGCCGATGGGCGCAAGCTGCAGGCGCGTTATTTCGAGCCATGGTTCGAAAAACTGCGCGCCTGGGCTGGCGACGATCAGGTTCTCGAACTGGATCTGGGCACCGGCTTCACCCGCCTGACTCCAGCCGGCATGGCCGAAGCCTGGAAGCATGGTGACCCGCCCGATCACCCGGCCCTGCACGCCATGGAAACCCTGCGCCAGCAGCTACAAGGCCTGGCCAGCCCGGAAGTACCTTTGCTTGAGCATGCCGCCAGCTGGGTGTCAGCACGCTTCGAGCAAGAGAAGCGCCGGCGTGCCGAGATGGGCTTCGACGATATGCTCCTGCGCCTGCAGCACGCGCTCAATCAGGAGTCCGGCGAACGCCTGGCTGCGCTGATCCGCGAGCAGTTCCCGGTCGCCCTGATCGACGAATTCCAGGATACCGACCCGGTCCAGTACGGCATCTTCGAGCGCATCTATCAGATCAGCCAGAACCACGCCGAAACCGGCCTGTTCATGATCGGCGACCCGAAGCAGGCAATCTACGCCTTCCGCGGTGCCGACATCTTCACCTACCTCGCCGCCCGCCGCGCCACTGCCGGGCGCCTGCACAGCCTGGACACCAACTACCGTTCCAGCAAAGCCATGGTCGATGCGGTCAACCGCCTGTTCCTCGCCGCAGAAGGGCGTAGCAGTGGCCGCGGAGCGTTCCTGTTCCGCGACGGGCAAGACAACCCCTTGCCGTTCATCGAGGTTCACGCCAAAGGTCGCAGCGAGCAATTGTTGATCAACGGCCAGCCATCCGCCGCGCTGCATTGCTGGCGGCTGGACAGTGACGAGCCGGTGTCGAACACCCTTTATCGTCAGCAACTGGCCGCCAGTTGCGCCAGCCATATCGTCGGCCTGCTCAATGGCGGTCAACAGGGCGTCAGTGGTTTCCAAAAGCCCGATGGCAAATTAACAGCCTGCCTGCCCTCAGATATCGCCATTCTGGTACGCGACGGCCGCGAAGCGCAGTTGATCCGCGCCGAGCTGGCAGCGCGCGATGTGCGCAGCGTGTACCTGTCGGACAAAGACTCGGTGTTCGCCGCCCAGGAGGCCCACGACCTGCTGGCCTGGCTCAAGGCCTGCGCCGAGCCCGACTCCGAGCGCCTGCTCAAGACCGCCCTGGCCAGCCCGACCCTTGAGCAATCACTGCTTGATCTCGAACGGCTGAATCAGGACGAGCGCGTCTGGGAAGACTGGGTCATGCGCTTCCGCCAGTACCGCGAAACCTGGCAGCGCCAGGGCGTATTGCCGATGCTGCGGCGCCTGCTGCATGACTTCGAACTGCCGCGCCGGCTGATCGCCCGCAGCGACGGCGAGCGGGTGCTGACCAATTTGCTGCACCTGGCCGAACTGCTGCAGCAGGCCGCCGGCGAACTGGATGGCGAGCAGGCCTTGATCCGCCATCTGGGCGAAAACCTGGCCGGCTCCGGGCAGGCGGGCGAAGAGCAGATCCTGCGCCTGGAAAGCGACGAACAACTGGTCAAGGTGGTGACCATCCACAAGTCCAAGGGCCTTGAGTATCCATTGGTTTACCTGCCGTTCATCTGCACCAGCAAGCCGGTCGATGGCCAGCGCCTGCCACTGATCTGGCACGACAGCGACGGCCACGCGCACCTGACCCTGACACCCGATCAGGAGCAGATCGAGCGCGCCGATGACGAGCGCCTGGCCGAAGACCTGCGCTTGCTCTACGTCGCCCTGACCCGCGCCCAGCACGCCTGCTGGCTCGGTGTAGCCGACCTCAAACGCGGTAACCAGAAACACTCGCTGCTGCATCGCTCGGCCCTGGGCTATCTGCTCGGCGGCGGTCTGCCGCTGGCATCGTCGGCACAGTTGGCCGAGTGGCTGCAAAGCCTGCAAGCGACCTGCGCGGATATCGTCTGTGAGGAGCTGCCCGGCGCAGACGAACAGCGTTATCTGCCGCCACAAGATGGCCACGAGCTGATCGTTGCGCGCAAGCCACGCCGGGCTGCGGCAGAGAACTGGTGGATCGCCTCCTACAGCGCCCTGCGCGTGGGCGACCAGAGCCTGGCCGGTGACAGCTCGCTGGCCCAGCAGCTGACCGATGACGAGCGCATCGACTCCCAGCAGTTGCGCGATATCCCGGCTCAGAGCGGCGACATTCATCGCTTCCCACGTGGGCCCAATCCCGGCACCTTCCTGCACGGTCTGCTCGAGTGGGCCGGGCGTGAGGGCTTCGCCGAAGTCAGCCAGCAGCCCGAGCTGATCGAACATACGGTCGGCCAGCGCTGCAACCGACGGGACTGGAAAGGCTGGATCCCGGGCCTCACCGAGTGGCTGCAGCATCTGCTGGTCGAGCCGCTGCCGTTACATGGCCAGGATCGCCAATTGACCTTGGCGCACCTGCAGCAATATCAGATCGAGATGGAATTCTGGTTTGCCAGTCACAAGGTCGACGTCATCGAGCTTGATCAGTTGGTGACCCGGCATACCCACGGCGGCGCCGCGCGTGCCGCCGCCGAACCGAGCCAGCTCAACGGCATGTTCAAAGGTTTTATCGACCTGGCCTTCGAGCTGGACGGCCGTTATTACGTGACCGACTACAAATCCAACTGGCTCGGCCCGGACCTGCACAGCTACAACGCGCTGGCCATGGAACAGGCAATTCTCGATCACCGTTACGACCTGCAGTACGTGCTCTACCTGCTCGCGCTGCACCGCCAGTTGCGCGCGCGCATGCCCGACTACGATTACGACCGCCATGTCGGCGGTGCGCTGTTCATCTTCCTGCGTGGCGCCAGCCGGGCAGGCCACGGGGTGTATTTCAGCAAGCCCCCACGCGAGCTGATCGAAGCCCTCGATGCCCTGTTCCGCGGCGCTCCGGTGCCCGCACAGCAGGACCTGTTTGCCGGAGCCGCGCCATGAGCCGCCGCCTTGAAGACCTGTTGCCAACCCCCCTGCAAGCCGAGCAGTTGGCAGCCCTGGCGCCACTGCAGAGCAGCCATGACCTGCTGATCCTGCTCGACCGCTGGGTTGAGCGCGGCTGGCTGCGTGCGCTCGATCGCGCGCTGGTGGGTTTTCTTGAAGAGCGTGCGCCCGGGAGCGACCCGCTGCTGTTGCTCGCCGCTGCCCTGGCCAGCCACCAGTTGGGTCACGGGCATGTCTGCCTGGACCTTGCCCAGACTCTGGCCGAGCCAGATTTCGCTCTGTCGCTGCCACCGGAAGGTGATGCCCTCGACGGGCCATTGCTGCTGCCATCACAACTGCTGAGCAAGCTCGATCAGCACACCTGGTGCCAGCGCATCGCGGCCAGCCCGCTAGTGGCCACTGGCAATACGCCGGGGCACAGCGCGCGACCACTGGTACTTAGCGGCCTGCGCCTGTACCTGCGCCGCTACTGGAGCTACGAGCGGCAGATCGACAACGCACTGCGCCAGCGCCTGGCAGCGGATCAAGTCATCGCCCCAGCGCTGTCGGAACGGCTTGAGCAGCTGTTCAAAGGTGGCGCGCCGCAAGGCCAGGTCGACTGGCAGAAACTCGCCTGCGCCCTGGCTACCCGCGCCTCGTTCAGCATCATCACCGGCGGCCCCGGCACCGGCAAGACCACTACCGTGGTGCGTCTGCTGGCACTGCTGCAAGGGCCTGCGGTGGAGCAGGGCAGGCCGCTGCGGATTCGCCTGGCGGCGCCCACCGGCAAGGCCGCTGCGCGCCTGACCGAGTCGATTGGCCAGCAGGTCGAGATGCTTGAGGTCAGCGCTGAGGTCCGCCAGCAGATTCCGACCGACGTCAGCACCGTGCACCGCTTGCTTGGCAGCCGTCCTGGCTCGCGTCACTTCCGCCACCATGCTGGCAATCCGTTGCCACTGGATGTGTTGGTGATCGACGAAGCATCGATGATCGACCTGGAGATGATGGCCGTGCTGCTCGACGCCTTGCCGCCGTCGGCGCGTCTGGTGCTGCTGGGTGACAAGGACCAGTTGGCCTCGGTTGAAGCCGGTGCAGTGCTCGGTGACCTGTGCCGCGATGCCGAGGAGGGTTTCTATTCGGCGGCCACCCGCGCTTGGCTGGAGCAGGTCGGCGGACAGTCCCTGCACGACAGCGGCCTTACCCCCGGCGACGCCGAGCAGCACCCTCTTGCCCAGCAGGTGGTGATGTTGCGCCACTCACGGCGCTTCGGCGAGGGCAGCGGGATCGGTCAGCTGGCCCGCTTGGTCAACCGCCAGCAAGCCCAGGCGGCGCGCGAACTGCTGACGCAAAAGCTCGACGATGTGCATAGCCTGTCGCTGCAAGGCGAGCATGATCGGCGCTTCGACCGGCTGCTGCTCGACGGCCTTGATCGCGGCACCGAGGGCCCGCAGGGCTACCGGCATTACCTGCGCAACATCGGTCGCCTGCGACCCCCGCCCGCGACCGCAGCAGACGACCCGCGCTGGGAGCAGTGGGCCGGCCAGGTGCTGCACAGTTTCGAGGACTTCCAGCTGCTCTGTGCAGTACGCAAAGGGCCATGGGGCGTGCAGGGCCTGAACGAGCGCGTCACCCGCGTGCTGCACAGCGCTGGCCTGATCGACAGCCAGCAGCCGTGGTACGAAGGCCGACCGGTGCTGGTCACCCGCAACGACTATGGTCTGGGCCTGATGAACGGCGATATCGGCATCGCCCTGCGCCTGCCTGACGAGCGCGGCGTAGCCCTGTTGCGCGTGGCCTTCCCGCGTAACGACGGCAGCGGCGGCGTGCGCTTCGTGTTGCCCAGCCGGCTCAATGAAGTCGAAACCGTCTACGCCATGACGGTGCACAAATCGCAGGGCTCGGAGTTCAGCCACACCGCTCTGGTGCTGCCGGATGCGCTCAACCCGGTGCTGACCAAGGAGCTGGTGTATACCGGCATAACCCGCGCCAAGCACTGCTTCAGCTTGATCGAACCACGCGCAGGAGTGTTTGAAGAGGCTGTTGAACGCAGGGTACGGCGCATATCCGGGCTAATGCTCGAGCAAGGCTGACGCTCTGCGCAGCAGCGGCAATATGCTATCGTTGCGGCATCATCTGACAAGATTTTGAGAAACTTCCCACATGATGGTGGCTGTCTCGACCTGGGGGCGCGCAACGGGCGCTGCGCTTGCCCTGCTGCTCGCCGCCCTGTTGCTCTACGCCAGCCCCAGCCGGGCAGAGACCGCTGCCAGCGCGGCCCTGGCGCAGCAGCGGGCCAAGGCCGTGACTCAGGTGGTACTGGGCATTTTCAGCTATGCGCGCTGGCCCAGTGAGCCGGCCCCGTTGCGGCTGTGCCTGATCGGCCCGACCGAATACGCCGATGACCTGATCAAGGGCACCGAGCAGAACTCTGGCAAGCCGCTGCAGACCCGTCGCCTGCTGGCCGACGATCCACAAACCGCGGGTGCTTGTGATGCGGTGTATATCGGCAAGCTTGATCGTGGCCAGCGCGAGCGGTTGTTTCATGCCCTCAGCGGCCGGCCGGTGCTGAGCATCAGCGAAGCCGACGACCCCTGCACGGTCGGCAGCCTGTTCTGCCTGCGCGTGAGCGACGCGCAGGTGACCTTCGAGGTCAACCTCGATTCGGTAGCCCGCAGCGGTGTGCGTATCCACCCGAGCGTGCTGCAGCTGTCGCGGCGCCGTGCGGTGCAGCCATGATCCGCTCAGCCAAGCGCGACCGCCGGCCGACCCTGCGCGCTGTGCTCGGCCGTGGGCATCTGGGCGTGGCCCTGCTCGCGGTCGGCCTGGCCGGCCTGTGCGTGACCTTGCTCGGCGTGCTGGCGTTGCGCGTCTATGCCAACCAGAACCTGCACCTGATCGCGCGCTCGATCAACTACACGGTCGAAGCCGCCGTGGTGTTCGACGACAGCGCCGCCGCCAACGAGTCGCTGGCGCTGATAGCCGCCAACGAAGGTGTGGCCGAGGCCAAGGTGTTCAACAGCGACGGTGAGCTGCTGGCCCACTGGCAAAGGCCCGAAGACGGCGTGCTGGCGCCGCTGGAACGATCGCTGGCAAGCAGTTTTCTGGTTGAGCCGCTGCACATGCCGATTCTCCATCAGCAACAGCAGGTCGGTCATATCGAAGTCACCGGCCAGGGCCGCAGCGTGTTGCGCTTCCTGCTCAGCGGGCTGACCGGCATCCTCTTGTGCATGCTGCTCAGCGCCTGGGTTGCCAGTCACTGGTCGCGGCGCCTGTTCGGCGACATCATTCGGCCCCTGCGCAACCTTGCCAGCGTCGCCCACGCCGCCCGCCGCGAGCGCAGCTTCGACCGCCGCGTACCGGAAACCCACATCGCCGAGCTCAACGAACTTGGCAACGACTTCAATGCCCTGCTCGACGAGCTGGAGAACTGGCAGAACCACCTGCGCAACGAGAACGCCACCCTGGCCCACCTGGCCAGCCACGACAGCCTGACCGGGTTGCCGAATCGCGCGTTCTTCGAGGGGCGCCTGAGCCGCACCTTGCGCACTGCCGAGCGTCACCAGGAACATCTGGCCCTGCTGTTCATCGACTGCGATCACTTCAAGCAGATCAACGACAGCCAGGGCCATGCCGTTGGCGACGAGGTGCTGATCACTGTTGCCGCGCGGGTGCGTGCGCAGTTGCGCGAGCATGATCTGGTCGCACGGCTGGGCGGTGATGAGTTCGCGGTATTGCTGACCCCGCTGCAGTCGTGCGAGGACGCCCAACGGGTTGCAGAAAAGATCGTCGCCAGCATGAAGCTGCCGATTGCCCTGAGCGAGGGCAGCAGCATCAGCGCCTCGCTCAGCGTCGGCATCGCCTGTTACCCGGACGATGGCCATGACCCGGCCAGTCTGCTCAATGCCGCTGACGCGGCGATGTACCAGGCCAAGCGCGCACGCCGTGGCCAGTGGCAAGTGGCGCATACGGAAAGTAGCGCCGCTGATTATGAAAAAAGGAGCTAACCGTGTTGCAACTGTTTGTTCGTCTGCGTCTGCCTTGCCTGGCAGTGTTGTTGAGTCTGCTGGCCTTGAGCGGCTGCCAGAGTGTGCCACCGCCGGGTTTGACCGCCGAGCAGATCGCCGTGCTCAAGCGCGAGGGCTTCACCCCCACCGATGAAGGCTGGAGTTTCGATCTGTCCGGCAAAGTGCTGTTCGGCAGTGATCTGGACAGCCTCAACAGCCAGAGCCGCGCCATCGTCGAGCGTATTGGCCGGGCCTTGCTCAGCGTCGACATCCAGCGTGTCCGCGTTGACGGCCATACTGATGCCTCAGGCAAAGCGGCCTACAACCAGCAGCTGTCCGAACGTCGCGCCCAGAGCGTGGCCAGGGCGCTGACCGAGATCGGCATGCAGCCGCAGAATATCCAGAGTCGCGGGTTGGGCAGCAGCCAGCCAGTGGCCGACAACCGTACCAGCGGCGGGCGCACGGAGAATCGTCGGGTGTCGATCGTGGTGGAGTCTAACTGAGGCAATACCGGCTATTGCTGGGGGCGCTGCGCACCCCTTTCGCGACACGAGGCCGCTCCTACAGGGACCGCGCACTACCGACATGCGCGGTCCCTGTAGGAGCGGCCTTGTGTCGCGAAAGGGCCGCAAAGCGGCCCCCGGCGTACTTGAGCCAACCCCAAGCTCAGTCGCTAAACCTCACCTCCCGCGTATCCCCCAGCAACAGCGGCGCATTCATCTCAGTCACCTCACGAATGTAATCCCACAACAACGTAATCCGCTTCAACTTGCGCAAATCCTCCCGGCAGTACATCCAGAACTGCCGGGTAATCGCGATCTCCTCCGGCAGCACTGTCACCAATCGCGGATCCTGCGCAGCCAGGAAGCACGGCAGAATCGCCAGGCCGCGCCCTTGCAGCGCTGCAGTGTACTGAGCGATGACGCTGGTGCTGCGCAGGTGGGCGTGGGCGTTGGGGATCAGGTTGGCCAGATACAGCAGCTCCGAACTGAAAGCCAGGTCGTCGACGTAACTGATGAACGGATGCTCGGCGAGGTCGCTGACCTGTCGGATCGGCGCGTGGTTGTCGAGGTAGGCCTGGGTGGCGTACAGGCGCAGGCGGTAGTCGGTCAGCTTGCAGCACACGTAGGGGCCATGTTCGGGGCGCTCGAGGGCGATGACGATG
This sequence comes from Pseudomonas shirazensis, assembly GCF_050496565.1. Classification (GTDB taxonomy): domain Bacteria; phylum Pseudomonadota; class Gammaproteobacteria; order Pseudomonadales; family Pseudomonadaceae; genus Aquipseudomonas; species Aquipseudomonas shirazensis_A. Next base: position 115,233 of record NZ_JBNWAE010000015.1, on the reverse strand, counting down.
TCGGCTTCGCGCTTGGACAGGCTGATGAAGTGCGGCAGCGGCAGGATATCCACGGTGATCGCCGGCCAGGCGTCGACGAAGTGGCTCAGTTGCGGGGTGACGAAGAAACTGCCGAAACCTTCGGTGCAGCCCATGCGCACGTGCCCGGACAAGGCCACGCCGGAGCCTGAGACCTGCTCGCAGGCCATGTGCAGGGTGCTCTCGACCGATTCGGCGTAACCGAGCAGGCGCTGGCCTTCGTTGGTCAGGACAAAACCGTTGGTGCGCGACTTTTCGAACAGCAACGTACCCAGCGCCGCCTCCAGCGAGCTGATCCGCCGCGACACCGTGGTGTAGTCGACATTCAGCCGTTTAGCCGCGCTGCTGGCCTTGCGCGTGCGCGCCACTTCAAGAAAGAACTTCAGGTCATCCCAGTTCAGCGAACTGAGGGAGGTAAGGTCTTTTTGCATGATGATCCGGTTTTTATGTGCGTTCTTATTGGATGTTTGCACATCTATACTCGAAATCAGCGCCTCGACGCCAGCCCCGCCTGGCGATCTCGTCTCCCACAATAATTCCAAGGAACGCGCAGATGAACGCACCCCAATCCCCGACCCAGACTCAGGTTGAGCAGGTCAAGCTGCTGATCGACGGCCAATGGGTCGAGTCGAAAACCACCGAATGGCGCGATATCGTCAACCCGGCCACCCAGCAAGTGCTGGCGCGGGTGCCGTTTGCCACGGTCGAAGAGGTCGATGCCGCTGTCGCTGCCGCCCAACGTGCATTCGCCAGCTGGCGCGACACGCCGATCGGGGCGCGTATGCGCATCATGCTCAAATTGCAGGCGCTGATCCGCGAGCACAGCAAACGCATCGCGCAGACCCTCAGCGCCGAGCAGGGCAAGACCATTGCCGACGCCGAGGGCGATATCTTCCGCGGCCTGGAAGTGGTCGAACACGCAGCGTCGGTTGGCACCCTGCAGATGGGTGAGTTCGCGGAGAACGTCGCTGGTGGCGTGGATACCTACACCTTGCGTCAGCCGATCGGTGTCTGCGCCGGGATCACCCCGTTCAACTTCCCGGCGATGATCCCGCTGTGGATGTTCCCGATGGCCATCGTCTGCGGCAACACCTTCGTCCTCAAGCCTTCCGAGCAAGACCCGCTGTCGACCCTGATGCTGGTCGAGCTGGCGCTGGAGGCCGGAGTGCCGGCTGGTGTACTCAACGTGGTCCACGGCGGTAAGCAGGTCGTAGATGCGATCTGCACGCACAAGGATATCAAGGCGATCTCGTTCGTCGGTTCGACCGAGGTCGGTACCCACGTCTACAACCTCGGCAGCCAACACGGCAAGCGTGTCCAGTCGATGATGGGCGCCAAGAACCACGCGGTGGTGCTGCCTGACGCCAATCGCACGCAAACCATCAACGCTTTGGTTGGCGCCGCCTTTGGTGCCGCCGGGCAACGCTGCATGGCCACCTCGGTGGCGGTGCTGGTCGGCAAGGCCCGCGAGTGGCTGCCGGACATCAAGGCTGCCGCCAGCCAGCTCAAGGTAAATGCCGGTTGCGAGCCAGGCACGGATGTCGGCCCGGTGGTCTCCAAGCGCGCCAAGGAGCGCGTGCTGGGCTTGATCGAAAGCGGCATCGCCGAGGGCGCCAAGCTGGAACTGGATGGCCGTGACGTCAGCGTGCCGGGCTATGAGCAAGGCAACTTCGTTGGCCCGACGCTGTTCTCCGGGGTCACTACCGAGATGCAGATCTACACCCAGGAAATCTTCGGTCCGGTGTTGATCACCCTTGAAGTCGACACCCTCGACGAGGCCATCGCCTTGGTCAACGCCAACCCGTTCGGCAACGGCACCGGCCTGTTCACGCAAAGCGGCGCGGCGGCGCGCAAGTTCCAGAGCGAGATCGACGTCGGCCAGGTCGGCATCAACATCCCGATCCCGGTGCCGGTACCGTACTTCAGCTTCACCGGTTCGCGCGGCTCCAAGCTCGGCGACCTCGGCCCGTATGGCAAGCAGGTGGTGCAGTTCTACACTCAGACCAAGACGGTCACGGCCCGTTGGTTCGATGACGACAGCGTCAACGACGGCGTCAACACCACCATCAGCCTGCGCTAAGGAGGCTCCATGCGTATTGCATTCATTGGTCTGGGCAACATGGGCGCGCCGATGGCCCGCAACCTGATCAAGGCTGGGCATCAGCTCAACCTGTTCGACCTCAATCAGGGCGTGCTGGCCGAACTCGCCGAACTGGGCGGGCAGATCAGCGCCTCACCCAAGGACGCAGCGGCCAACAGCGAACTGGTCATCACCATGCTGCCGGCGGCAGCGCATGTGCGCGGTGTGTACCTCAACGATGATGGCGTGCTGGCCGGGATTCGCCCGGGTACGCCAACGGTCGATTGCAGCACCATCGACCCACAGACCGCCCGCGAAGTGTCCAAGGCCGCAGCGGCCAAGGGCGTCGACATGGGCGATGCGCCGGTGTCCGGCGGTACCGGTGGCGCGGCGGGCGGCACCCTGACTTTCATGGTCGGCGCCAGCGCTGAACTGTTTGCCAGCCTGGAGCCAGTGCTCAAGGACATGGGCCGCAATATCGTCCATTGCGGCGAAGTCGGAACCGGGCAAATCGCCAAGATCTGCAACAACCTGCTGCTGGGCATCTCGATGATCGGCGTGTCCGAGGCGATGGCGCTGGGCAATGCGCTGGGCATCGACACCCAGGTGCTGGCCGGCATCATCAACAGTTCCACGGGCCGGTGCTGGAGTTCGGATACCTACAACCCATGGCCGGGTGTGATCGACACGGCGCCTGCCGCGCGCGGTTATACCGGCGGCTTTGGTGCCGAGCTGATGCTCAAGGATCTGGGGTTGGCCACTGAAGCTGCGCGACAGGTGCATCAGCCGGTGATTCTCGGTGCGGTGGCGCAGCAGCTGTATCAGGCGATGAGCCTGCGCGGCGATGGCAGCAAGGACTTCTCGGCAATCGTCGAGGGCTATCGCAAGAAGGATTAAGCGTCACGTGTCTTGATCGTGGCTCGAAGCGCCCTCCCACTGTTAATGCGCACCTGGGGGAGGGCGGTTCGAGTCGCGATTTTTTTTGCCTTGCGCTTGGCCGATCAGCTCAATCGTTGATCAGGCAAAGACAAAGTACTTGCGTACGGTTTCGACCACTTCCCAGGTGCCTTTCATGCCCGGCTCGATGACAAATACATCGCCGGCCTTGAGGTGCTTGGGCTCTTCGCCTTCCGGGGTGATGATGCAGTAGCCGTCGAGGAAGTGGCAGAACTCCCACTTGTCGTAGTTGACCTCGAACTTGCCCGGGGTGCAGATCCAGGTGCCCATGATCTTGCTGCCGTCAGCCGACAGGTAGGCGTTGAGGTTGACGGTGTGCGGGTCACCGCCAATGCGCTTCCACTTGGTCGCGTCGACTACCGGGACCGGGCAGGTTTCACGCAGGACGGTAATGAAATCGGACATGGCAGGTGTTCCCTTTGGGAGGCTTATGGACGCATCACCATAGGGGTATCGCGCGCTGCCCGGTTGCCTGCGCTCGACCTCTACCTGCCTGACCGCGCTGTTATGCCCACCAGTAGCGCACGAAGTGGAAGAACACCGGCGCGGCAAAGCACACCGAGTCGATGCGGTCGAGCATGCCGCCGTGGCCTTCGATCATGTGCCCCCAGTCCTTCACCCCGCGGTCACGCTTTATCGCCGACATCACCAGCCCGCCGAAGAAGCCCATGGCGTTAACGGTCAGCGCCATCAAGGCCGCCTGCCAGAAGCTGAACGGGGTGATCCAGCACAGCGAGGCGCCGATCAGGGTGGCCAGGGCAACGCCGCCGAGCAGGCCTTCGAGGGTTTTCGACGGCGACAGGTTGGGTGCCACTTTGCGCTTGCCGAACAGCTTGCCGCAGACGTACTGCAGCACGTCGCTGATCTGCACTACCAGAATCAGCCAGGCGATCAGCAGCAGGTTGCGGCCTTCGAAACCAGGGATGTCGAGGGTCATCAGCGCCGGCACCGCCGACACGCAGTAGACAGCAATCATCAGCCCCCACTGCACCTTCGAAGCGCGTTCGAGAAAGCGCGTGGTGTCGCCGCCAAAGCTGGCCAGAATCGGCAGAAGCAGGAACAGGTACACCGGGATGAAGATGCTGAACAGGCCGTACCAGTCCATCGCGATCAGCAGATACTGCAGAGGCAGCGCGACATAGAACGCTGCCACCAGCGCGGGGTAGTCGCTGCGCCGGGTCGGAGTCAGCGTCATGAACTCGCGCAGGGCGTAAAACGACACGCAGTAGAACAGCACGATCACGCCGTACTTGCCGAACAGGAAGGCGATGCCGATCACCAGCACCATCACCCACCAGGCGTTGATCCGTGCATTGAGGTTGTCGATCACCGCATGTGGGCCGCCGCCGGCGCGCCACTTGAGCAGGCGGCCGATGACGCTGGCGAGCAGCAGCAGGGCGCCGATCCCGGCGAACAGCAAAACAGTGTTGTGGTCCATCTCAGACTTCCTTGGGGGCCAGGTTCAGCAGGGCCTGGCGGGCCCGCTCGAGAAACGCGTGCTTGTCTTCATCGGCCTGCACCTGCAGCGGTTCGCCGAAGCTCAAGGTGCACAGCAGCGGCAGCGGCAGGGCGCGGCCCTTGGGCATGACCCGGTTGAGGTTGGCGATCCACACTGGCACCACTTCCATGTCGGGATTGGCGGCGGCCAAGTGGAACAATCCGCTCTTGAACGGCAACAGCGGCTCATCGCCAAGGTTGCGCGTGCCTTCGGGGAAGAAAATCATCGAGTCGCCACCGGCCAGCGCATCGAGCACCGGCTGTAGCGGGTTGGCCTGGACTTCGCTGCGCTGCCGATCGATCAGCACGCCGTTGAATACCTTGCGGATGATGAAGTTGCGCAGGCCCGGTTTGGCCCAGTAGTCGGCGCCTGCAACCGGTCGCGTGCGCTGGCGCAGTGGCCCCGGCAGCGACGCCCAGAGCAGGACGAAGTCGCCGTGGCTGCTGTGGTTGGCAAAGTACAGGCGCTGCACCGGCTGCGGCGTGCAGCCGAGCCAGAGGGCGCGGGCGCCGGTGATCAGGCGCGCGGCGGAGGTGATGGCAAAGGCAGTCAGGGCGGTGAGCATGGCACGGGTCTTATCCGATCAAAGGGAGTGTCAGCAGCGTAGTCAGGCACAGCGCGATTTGCAGGGCCAGGCACAGGCCCTGGCGGCGCAGCAGGCCGAGCGCAGCCTGGCTGCGCGTGGGCCAATCGCGCGGGTCGCTGGCGTTGGGTTTGAGGTTGAGGTCGAACAAGGCGCGGTCGAGCTGGCCCGTCGCGGCGGGCAGGTCGCTACGCGAAGCGAGATCGGCGAACAACTCGGCATCCAGCGCGACTCGCACCGCCAGGTATTTATGCACAAGGCCGAGTATCAGCAGCAGCGCGCATAGTCCACTGGCCAGCAATGGCATTGGAGCGCCGAGCAGCGGCGCCAGGCCATAGCCCAGTGCGACCAGGCTGATACCGTCGGACAGCCGCTCCAGCTGCTGCCCGCGGCCGAGCAGGCTGGCGGTTACGCGCAGGTGCATGCTTGCCCCTCCAGTTGCCTGAGCATGCGCTGGTGTCCGCTGCGCAGGACGATGCCTGGGCGTGCTTCACGCAAGCGCTGTTCAGCTTCAGCCAAGGTAGTGCAGCGGCCGCTGAGCAACAGCCATGCGGCGACCGCGGTGGCGCTGCGCGAGTAACCCAGCGCGCAGCAGACCAGCAACGGCCCTTGCTGGCGCAGCGTCTCGATAGCGTCGGCGGCGGCGCGGCACAGCTGTATATCGGCGACCACCAGATCCAGGGTTGGCAGGCTGCGGTAATGGTTTGCCAGCGGTTTGGCCGCCAGGCATGGCAGTTCGGCACACATGTCGACAATCGCTGAGAACTGCGCCGCTTCACCGGCCGCCGGAATACGGCCGAGGAAGACCCCGTCACAGATTTCATCCGCCTGCGGATGGCGTCGCGTCCATATCCGCGAGTTGATCCAGGCGCCGAGTAGGTAGGGCGCAAACAGCCAGTTGGCGGCCATCGACAGGCGCCCATCTGCGCCTTTCTGAAATGCACTGGCACCGAGTACCGCGTAGTTCAAGGCCACCAGCAGCAGCGCCAGTGCCGGCCACAACAGCCACAGCCAGGCGCCGCCGGCCCAGCTCGCCAAACCGGTGCACAGCGCAGCGCCCAGGGTGTAGTAAAGCGCCAGCCGCCAGCGCTTGGGATCCTGCGCCAGACGCGCAGTTTGCAACGGCGGTCGACCGTCACGGGGCCACAGCCAGACGCACAGCAGCCCGACCAACGCACCGCTCGGCAAATCGATGAAGTGGTGCTGCCAGGTGGTCAGTACCGACACTCCGATCAGCGCCATCCAGCCGTGCATCAGCCAACGCCCGAACGGGTTGCGCAGGTGGCGGGCAAACATCGTCCAGATAATCACCAGCAGGGCGATGTGCAGCGACGGCGCCTGGTTGAACGGTTTGTCGAAGCCCATCAACACATCGAACAGCCAGCCGAACAGGCCGCTCAGCTCCGGTCGCTCGAAGGTAAAGCGCAGCGGCCAGAGCAGAAAACCAGCCACGCAGATCAGCTGCGCGCTCAACAACGCCAGTGCGTGGCGATCCATCTCGCGGCGGGTGCGTGGCAGCAGAAACGACAGACCGTAGAGCAGGTCGATGGACCAGTACGGGATGATCGTCCACGGCCACAATGGCATGTGGCGTTCCCAGGCAAACACCAGGCTGCCGACATCCGCCCGGCCCGCCGTGTAGGTATTGGCCAAACCGTAGCTGAGAAAGAAAAACGGCCCGAGCAGCAGTAGCCACAAGACCCCGCGGCGGATCAGCCCGGCTTCACGCGCCATCACTCGACCCGCTGCGCCAGGCTGACACTGAAGATGCCCCATTCGTCGATGCGCTGGGTGATCTTGCGAAAACCTGCAGCAGCGACCAACTGGTCCATTTCGGCCTGGCTGCGGCGGCGCATGACCCAGGCCTGGCCGCCGCGGTGGCTGGTGAGGGCGCGGGCGATCATCTCCAGCTGCGGGTGCCACGGCTGGCCGGTGTAGACCAGATAGCCACCGGGTTCTACGGCGTCGGCCAGGCCGGCCAGCGAGATGCTGACCATCTGGTTGCTGGCAAACAACTCGTACAGCCCGGAAACCACCACCAGGCTCGGGCGCGGCTCAAGTGTGGCCAGGCTGCCCCGGTCAAAGGCGTCGCCCTGAACAAAGCGCGCGATATCGCCCAGGCCTTTTTCGGCAATCAATGCCGTGCCCTGTTGTACGTTCAGTTCGCTGTAGTCGCGCAGCAGGATCGAGTCCGGCAGTTGCTCGAGTTCCTGCAAGGCTTCAAGAATATAGCGGCCATGGCCGGCTGCGATGTCGACGATATCGACGCTGCGGCCCTGCTGGCGCAGGCGCCGGATCGCTTCGCGCAGCAGCTCTTCGACATGCAGCTTGCGCTGGCGAATGCCGCGCCAGCCGATGGCGTCGAGGTAGTTGCGGTCAATCATCTGGCCCAGCTTGCCCTTGCCGGTGGCCTGGTTGCGATAGACATAGTCCAGGGTGCTGCCGGAGTCGAAGCCGGTATCAAAACCCAGCTTGACCCCGTCTGCCATGCCTTTGCCCAGGCGCAGGCCGGCGCGGGTGGCGCGCCAGTACAGATCCCGTGGCGAGTTGCGCGGCAGCGGCGCGGCGAGGCTTTCGGCTTCGGCGCAGCTGGCGCCGGACTGGTCGGCATCGAGCAGCGACGGCGCCGCCAGCGGGGCATCGAAGCAGTGCTCGACGAAGCGCTTGATGCGCGGCAGGACATGGCCGCGGTCACGCTCGCCGAGGGTGTCATGGAAGAACCCCGGCAGCAGGTGCAGCTCTTTGCGGGCACTGCCCAGGCGCTCGAAGAATTGCTCCTGCGGCGCCCGCTCGACCACCAGGTCAGCGCCCGAAACCAGCAGCTGGGTCGGCAGCTGGATCGCCTGAGCGTCCGCCACCACCCGGTCTGCGGCTTCATACAGGCCGAGCAGCATGGTTACCGAGATCGGCCGGCTGATCAGCGGGTCGGCCACATACGACGCCACCCGCTCCGGGTCGTGGGTGAGCAGCCGCGGCTTGACGTAGCTGTTGACGAAGAAGTTGCCGCGCGCCGCCTTCATCAGCTTCAGGCCAGGGCGTGCGAACGGCACGTAGAGTTTGACCTTGAACGCCGGCGAGGCCAGCACCAGGCAGCGTACCTTGGGCGCGTAGTCGTGCGCCCAAGTCGCGATCAGCACGGCACCGACGCTTTGCGCCAGCACCACGGTGTTGTCTTCGGCGATGCCGTGGCGGGTTTGAATATGCTCGATGAAGGTCTGCACATCGCGCACGCTGGTGGCAAAGCTCGGGCTGTCGCCGCGTGCCCCTGGCGACTGGCCGTGGCCACGGGCGTCCCAGGCAAAGAAGTCATAGCCGGGCATGTCCAGCTCGTCTGCCAGGTGCGCCAGGCGCCCACCGTGCTCATGGCCGCGGTGGAACATCACCACCGCCCGACGCGGCTGATGCTCGCTGCGGATGGCCGGCCAGTAGCGATAGTGCAGCTCGACGCCGTCATGGGTAGAGAAGTGCAGCGATTGCGCCTGGCGCATGGCAAAGGTCCTTTTTGGCTGGCGGCGGTGCGGTCAGTGGCGATCGATCAGTTGGCGTGGGCCAGGCCCTGACGTACCCGGTTGTAGAGGGTATAGAGCGAGAGCAGCAGAATCACCAGCAACAGGCCGTTGATCCAGGGTGGATTGAGCAGGCCGAAGGCGACGCCGGTACCGAGCAGGCCAAAGGCAAACGCGCGATCGCTCTTGCCCATCGGCCCGTCGTAGCGCCGCGCGGCACCGGCCAGCGGGCCCATCACCCCGGCGTATTCGCTGATCAGTGCGCTCAACACCACCAGCACCACCAGCACGGGCGATACCCCGACCAGCAGGGCAAACGGCAGGTACAGCGCAGCGTCGGCGATCACGTCGCTCAGTTCATTGAGGTAGGCACCAAGCCGGGACTGCTGGCCAAACTCGCGGGCGAGCATGCCGTCCACCGCATTGAGCGCCATGCGCAGCAGCATCCAGATCGGCAGCAGGATGAACAGCCCGTGGATGTGGGCAAACCCGGCCAGCAGCAGGCCCAGCAGCAGTGAGACTAGCCCAGCGGCAACCGTGACCTGGTTGGCCGTCACCCCGCGGTCGTACAGACGCTGCACAGTGGGTCGCAGCAGGGCCTGGAAGCGGGGTTTGAGCTGATAAATGGACGGCACGGGGAGATCCTTATCGAGTGCGCAATAAAAGCCAATCGGTGGATTGTGAGAAACCCGCCGGCTGCCGGCAAGCGACATTTGTCAGCTATTTGAACGGTTCAACGTTTGCCCGAGGCGGCGCTGAGCATGTCGATGCGTTGCACCTCGAAATCGCGCTCCAGATAGTCCATGCGCTGCGCAGAAAACGCCTGCATATGCGCCAGCGCGCAGTGCGCATCGAACGCCGCCTGATCGGCCCACACCTCGTAGAAGATGAACAGGCTTGGGTCCTGCTGATCGCGCAGCATGTGGTACTCGACACACCCCGGTTCCTGACGGCTTGGCTCGACATAGGCGCGGAACAGTTGCTCGAATGCTGCGGCCTTTTCCGGGCGGGTCTTGGCTTTGAGAATGAAGGCGTATTGATGGTTCATGAAGAGACCTGCGAATAAGTGGAGAAACGATTTTAAAGCAACAGTCTGGTGCCCATTCGTGATTACAACGCAAAACTGATTTGCCCGATGCCGGCTGTTTCCGCCACCGTTGAGCCTCTAACCTGCAGCCATCCAAGTGCATCGGTCTGTGGATCGACACAGAACCTTAGAGGCTCGATATGAAAAAGATTCTTCTGCTCAATGGCGGCAAACAGTTCGCCCACTCCGATGGCCGCTTGAACGAAACCCTGCACGATGCCGCGCTGGCCTATCTGGACCGGGCCGGTTTCGACGTCAAACAAACCTTCATCGATGGCGGCTACGACATCAAGGAAGAAGTGCAGAAATACCTCTGGGCCGACGTGATCATCTATCAGATGCCCGGCTGGTGGATGGGCGCCCCGTACACGGTCAAACAGTACCTGGATGAAGTGTTCACCGAAGGCCACGGCAGCCTCTACGCCAGCGACGGCCGGACCCGCTCGGACGCTTCGCAGAAGTACGGCAGTGGCGGCCTGATCCAGGGCAAGCAGTACATGATTTCGGCCACCTGGAACGCGCCGCAACAGGCCTTCGACGACCCCAGCGATTTCTTCGAAGGCAAGGGCGTGGATGCTGTGTACTTCCCGTTCCACAAGGCCAACCAGTTCCTCGGCATGAGCGGCCTGCCGACCTTCCTCGCCGTCGATGTGATGAAGCGCCCGGATGTGGCGGCTACCGTGGCAGCCTACGAGGCGCATCTGGCCAAGGTGTTCGGCCAGGCCCGGTAAGCCATGCTCGGCGAGACCGACGCGGCAGTTGCCTGCCCGGCAATAAACGGCCGACAATCCAGGCCCCATCCTGGCCCAGGCACTGCCGTGAAAACCCGCTCAGAAGAACTCCAGGTATTCGTCAGTGTGATCGACTGCGGCTCGATTTCCGCCGCTGCCGAGCAACTCGGCCAGACCCCGTCTGCGGTCAGCCGCACCCTGGCGCGGCTGGAAGGCAAGCTCGGCACCACGCTGATCAACCGCACCACCCGGCGCATGGACCTGACCGAAGAAGGGCGGTTCTTCGTGCAGCACGCGCGGGCCATCCTCGAACAGATGAGCGAGCTCGAAGAGCGCCTGTCGCTGCACCGGCAGACCCCATCGGGGCGCCTGCGCATCAACGCCGCAGCGCCGTTCATGCTGCACGCGATCGTGCCCTGGATCGGTGAGTTTCGCGCGCTGTACCCGGCCATCGAGCTGGAGCTGAACACCGATGACCTGATCATCGACCTGCTCCAGCAAAGCACCGACGTCGCCATCCGCATCGGCGAGCTGGCCGACTCCAGCCTGCATGCGCGCTCATTGGGCTGCAGCCCGATCCAGATTCTGGCCAGCCCCGAATACCTGCAACGCCACGGCGTGCCGCACCAGGTCAGTGACTTGAGCGAGCACTGCCTGCTCGGCTTCAGCTCCGTCGACAGCCTCAACCAATGGCCGCTGCGCCATGCCGACGGCGACAGCTGGCGAATCCGCCCGCAGCTGACCGCATCCAGTGGCGAGACCCTGCGCCAGCTGGCGCTGGCCGGGCAGGGCATCGTCTGCCTGTCGCACTTCATGACCCACGAAGACATCCGCGCAGGCCGTCTGCAGGTGCTGCTGAGTGAGGCTAATAACGGCTATCGCCAGCCGATTCATGCTGTTTACTACCGCAATACCCAGTTGGCGCTGCGGATTCAGTGCTTCCTTGATTTCATTCAGGGCAAGTTGGCGGCGTATGCCTGCTGAATATTTGGCACGGGTCCAGGATTGCTGGGGCTGCTCTGCAGCCCTTTCCGACCGGTCCGGCGCCCCGGCAAGGCCGCTCCTACGCCGGCCGCGCAAGCAGGTAGTACGCGGCCCCTGTAGGAGCGGCCTTGTGTCGCGAAAGGGGCGCGCAGCGGCCCCAACAATCTCGACCCTAGCAACCGTTCTAAAAACGACACAAATGACGCAATCCCGTCGCCCCATGCCTGCGCATTTGCTTAGTCAAAAAGCTTCGGTGTTAATAAGTGATCAACAAAAACAACACCAAGGAAGTGCTCATGCGTCTCGTCATGTTCCAGTCCATGGCCCTCGGGGCCGCGATCCTGAGCTGTTCTTCAGCCTTTGCGGTAACCCTTGAAGGCGGCGCAGTAGCCGCGCCCGATCAATATGGCGCACAGGTAGCCGCCGATATCCTGAAAAAAGGCGGCAACGCCGTCGATGCTGCCGTGGCGACTGCCTTCACCCTGGCAGTCACCTATCCAGAAGCCGGCAACATCGGCGGCGGCGGCTTCATGACCCTGTACGTGGACGGCAAGGCGTACTTCCTCGACTACCGCGAAGTAGCGCCCAAGGCGGCCACCCGCAATATGTACCTGGATGAAAAAGGCGAGGTCATCGAGAACCTCAGCCTGGTCGGCGTACGCGCCGCCGGCGTGCCGGGCACGGTGATGGGCTTGTGGGAGGCGCACCAAAAGTTTGGCAAGTTGCCCTGGAGCGAGCTGCTGACCCCGGCCATCGGTTACGCCAACAACGGCTTCAAGATTGCCCAGAAGCAGTACCAGTATCGCGACGATGCCCAAGGCCTGTTCAAGACCGCGACCAACTTCAACGACTATTTCGGCAGCATGAAAGTCGGCGAGCTATTCAAGCAGCCGGAGCTGGCGCAGACCCTCGAACGCATCGCCGACAAAGGCGTCAGCGAGTTCTATCAAGGCAAGACCGCCGACCTGCTGGTTGCGCAGATGAAGGCTGACAACGGCCTGATCAGCAAAGACGACCTGAAGGACTACAAAGCCCTCTGGCGCGAGCCGATGGCCATCGACTGGCGCGGCAACGTGGTCTACACCGCGCCACCGCCAAGCTCCGGCGGCGTAGCGCTGGCGCAGTTGCTCGGGATCAAGGAAAACCGCGCGGCTGACTTCAAGGGCGTCGAGCAGAACTCGGCCCGTTACATCCACCTGCTGGCCGAGATTGAAAAGCGCGTGTTCGCCGACCGCGCCGACTACCTTGGCGACCCGGCCTTCACCGAGGTACCGGTAGACAAGCTGGTGGCCAAGGAATACCTAAAAAAACGCGCCGAGCAGGTCAACCCGGCCGCCATCTCCGCCACCGACAAGGTCCGCCCTGGGCTGGAGCCGCACCAGACCACGCACTTCTCTATCGTCGACAAGCAGGGCAACGCGGTCAGCAACACCTACACCCTCAACCTCGACTACGGCAGTGGTGTGGTGGTCAAGGGCGCAGGCTTCCTGCTCAACGACGAGATGGATGACTTCAGCAGCAAGCCCGGTACCGCCAATGCCTTTGGCGTGGTCGGCGGAGATGCCAACGCGATTGCCCCGGGCAAACGCATGCTGTCGTCGATGAGCCCAAGCCTGGTGACCCGCGACGGCAAGGTCAGCCTGGTCATCGGGACGCCGGGCGGCTCGCGGATCTTCACCTCGATCTTCCAGGTGATGAACAACCTGTATGACTACAACATGCCGCTGGCCAAGGCCGTTGCGGCGCAGCGCGTGCACCACCAGTTGCTGCCCAAGGACACCATCTACTTCGACAGCTATGCGCCTTTGACCGGCAAGGTCGCCGACGAGCTGAAGCAGATGGGCTATGTGCTTGAGGATCAGGGCTGGGAGATGGGCGATATCCAGGCCATTCGGGTCACCGACGGCAAGCTTGAGACCGCCTCCGACCCGCGCGGTCGTGGTGTTGGCATGATCGTCAAGTAACGCCGGCGCTGTTCAGCCCGGCCAGCATTGCGCTGGCCGGGCTGAACTGTTCACAAAGCAGCGGTCAAACGCGGAACTTGCTTACCAGCGTCTGCAGATGACTGCCCAGGCGTGCCAGCTCGACGCTCGACGCGGCGGTTTCATCACTGGCCGCAGCGGTCTGCTCGGACACATCACGCACATTCAGAATGCTCCGGCTGATCTCCTCGGCAACCGCGCTCTGCTGCTCGGCGGCTGCGGCGATCTGCTGGTTCATCGACTGAATATTCGACACAGTGCGGGTGATGTTCTCCAGCGAGCCACCGGCCTTGCGCGCCAGCTCGACGCTGCTTTCGGTCAGGTTGCGGCTGCCGAGCATGGCGTTGGCCACTTGCTGGGTGCCGTTCTGCAGGCTGGCGATCAGCTCCTCGATCTCTTCGGTGGACTTCTGCGTGCGTTGCGCCAGGCCGCGCACTTCGTCGGCGACCACGGCAAAACCACGCCCGGCTTCACCAGCGCGGGCGGCTTCGATGGCCGCGTTCAATGCCAGCAGGTTGGTTTGTTCGGCAACCGACTTGATCACGTCCATGACGCTGCCGATCTTCTGGCTTTCCTGTTGCAGCAGGTTCATCGCGTCAGTCGAGCGCTGGACTTCGTCGGCCAGGCGTTCGATCTGGTTGATCGCCTCGCCCACCACGCGGTCACCGGCACGTGCTTCATCATCGGCACCGGTTGCCGCGCGCGAAGCCTGTTCAGCGTTGCGGGCGACTTCCTGCACGGTCGCAGCCATCTCGTGCATGGCAGTGGCAACCTGATCAGTCTCGACTTTCTGGCTGTTGGCGCCGGCGCTGGTCTGCTCGGTCACGGCCGACAGCTCTTCGGCGGCACTGGCAATCTGGGTTACGCCATCACGAATACCACCGATCAACTCGCGCAGGGTATTGCCCATGCGGCTGATGCTTTGTTGCAGCACACCCAGCTCATCACGGCGGGTGACGCGCAGCTCACTGGACAGGTCGCCACCGGCAATGCGCTCGACGGCGTCCATGGTTTCGCGCAGCGGGCGGGTGATCTGGCGGGTGATGATGATCGCGGCGCATACACCGACCAGCAATGCCAGCAGGGTCGAGATGATCTGCAGATGGCGCGCCTGGTCGTTTTCGATGTCACGGCGCTCGAGCTGGATCTTGTACAGGGCGTCGCTGCGCTTGACGATGTCGGCACCTTGCACGGTCATCTCGGCGCGGGCCACGGCGATGGCGGCGAGGCCGTCACGGAAGTCGCGCACGGCCGAGCGATAGGCCTGCACGCTCTGCTCGAACTGTTGCAGGCGGGCGCTTTCGCGCGGCAACTGGCGTTTGAGGTCGTCGATCTGGGCCAAGGCTATATCGAGCTGGCGCATGGCTGCCTGTTCGTTGCTCGCGCTGTTGTCGGCAATGTACCCACGGACATCGACGCGCACTTGCAGCGACTGCTGGCGCGCCTTGCTGATGGCCTGATATTGGGCCAGGCGCACGCTGTCGATTTCCGGCTGGGCCAGCACGTCGCGGCTGATCCCGTCGAGAATCTCGCCGGCCGTGCCAGCGATCTGAGTCATGTGCTCGCGGTTCGCCGAGGTGGTCTTGTAGCCTGCACGCATCTTGCTCAGCGACACTTTGTAGTCACTGATGATGGTGCCCAGCTCGTTGAGCAGCTTGACGTTTTCTGGGCTCTTGAACGTGCTGGCCAGACGCTGCTGCTGCGCGCTGAAAGTGTCCAGTTTGGCCTGGGTATTGGCCGCTGCGGCGTCATCGCCGTTGGCGATCATGTACTGCAGACGCGCTACACGCAGGTCGGTGAGGTCTTTGTTGAGCTGGCTGATGTCGCTCATCCAGTTACTGCGGTCGATCAAGCTGCCCAGGCTGTTCCAGCCGGTCAGGGCCAGCAGGCCGGTCAAAAGCAGGACCAGGCCAAAGCCCAAGCCCAGTTTGAGGTTGACGCTGATGTTGGCAAACCAGCTGTTCATGCACGCACTCCATAAAGATTATTCGCTCAGTTGTTGTCAATCGCTGGCGTTATTCTTCCTGGGGCCCGCTGATTCGTGCATGAGTTATCGGCCACGAATGGGGTAGCTGAAACGCTTTTTCAGCAGATTTGTAACTGTTTGAAAAACCGAGGGTTTTACTGCGGCATTGGCGCTGAAAAGCGGCGCAGCGAACAACGCCCCTTGAGCGTACAAGGTACTCAAGGGACGTGTTTGCTGCGGATCGGCGGGGGTTACAGCGTGCGTGCGTTGAAGGTATCGCAGCGGTTGACATCACCGTCGGTGAAGCCGGTTTTGAACCAGCGTACGCGCTGCGCCGAGGTGCCGTGGGTGAACGAATCCGGCACCACGCGGCCTTGGCCCTGCTGTTGCAGACGGTCATCGCCGATGGCATTGGCGGCGTTCAGTGCTTCTTCAATGTCGCCCGGTTCAAGCCAGTTCAGGCGTTTCTGCGCCTGATAGGCCCAGACCCCGGCAAAACAGTCGGCCTGCAATTCCTGACGCACCAACAGGCCGTTGTCACCTTCCATCTTCTGCCCGCGCTGGCGAGCGGCCTGGACCTGGTTGGAGACGCCGAGCAGCGTCTGCACATGGTGGCCGATCTCGTGAGCGATGACGTAGGCCTGGGCGAAGTCGCCGGCAGCTGAGAAGCGGGTTTCCATCTCGCGGAAGAAAGTCATGTCCAAGTACACCCGCTGGTCAGCCGGGCAGTAGAAAGGCCCGACCGCCGAGGAGGCGAAGCCGCAGGCCGAATTGACCTGGCCGCTGAACAGCACCAGCTTGGGGTCGCTGTATTGCTTGCCGGCCTGGGCGAACAGCGCCTTCCAGGTGTCCTCGGTGTCACCCAGGATCGAGGCGACGAACGCTGCCTGATCATCATTGGCCGGCGGCGCCTTGCCTTCGACGTTGGCCGGCGCGCTTTGCTGCATCTGCCCGGTCAGTTGGCCGAGAATCTGCAACGGATCCTGGCCGGTCATCCAGCCGATGCCGACGATCAGCAAAATGGCGCCCAGGCCCAGCCCCTTGCCGCCGCCAAAACGCATGCCGCCGCCACCGCCGCCACCTGCACCGCGAGCATCGACCACATTGTCGCTGCGCCGACCTTTTCGCCATTCCATCGAGCTTCTCCAAACCGCGAGGTTGAGGGTATAGATTAGTTCAGTGCTGCAGCCTTGTGCAGGCACGCTGCAAGGCATAACCAAACAGTTATGGCTAGGACCGCTGATTTCAGTATTCATCCCATTCAGGCTATCGGAAACTGCAAGTCCGCCCGCCACGCACGGGCGCTCGCACAACTCCAATAAGAGGAACACCGGTATGCCTGCCGAGGACACCAGCCGCTTCGTGATCCGTGATCGCAACTGGCACCCGAAAGCGCTGACCCCAGATTACAAGACCTCGATCGCCCGCTCACCGCGCCAGGCGCTGGTCAGCATCCCGCAGTCGATCAGCGAAACCACCGGCCCGGACTTCACTCACCTGGGCTTTGGCCAGCACGACAACGACCTGCTGCTCAACTTCGACAATGGCGGCCTGCCGATCGGCGAGCGCATCATCGTCGCCGGCCGAGTCATCGACCAGTACGGCAAACCGGTGCCAAACACCTTGGTGGAAATGTGGCAGGCCAACGCCGGCGGCCGCTACCGCCACAAGAACGACCGTTACCTGGCGCCGCTGGACCCCAACTTCGGCGGTGTCGGCCGAGCCCTGACCGACCGTGATGGCTATTACAGCTTCCGCACCATCAAGCCCGGCCCGTATCCATGGCGCAACGGCCCGAATGACTGGCGCCCGGCGCACATTCACTTCTCGATCAGCGGCCCGTCGATCTCGACCAAGTTGATTACCCAGCTGTATTTCGAAGGTGACCCGCTGATCCCGCTGTGCCCGATCGTCAAGTCGATCGCCAACCCGCAAGCGGTGCAGCAACTGATTGCCAAGCTCGACATGAGCAACGCCAATCCGATGGATTGCCTGGCGTACCGTTTTGACATCGTTCTGCGCGGTCAGCGCCAGACCCACTTCGAAAACCGCTGAGGAGCCGCGACATGCCAATTGAATTGCTGCCGGAAACCCCGTCGCAAACTGCCGGCCCTTACGTGCACATTGGCCTGGCCCTGCAAGCTGCAGGCAACCCAGTGCGGCCTACCGAGATCTGGAACACCCTGGCGCGCCCTGAAGCCGCCGGCGAACACATCCTGCTGATCGGTCAGGTCTACGATGGCAACGGCCATCTGGTGCGTGATTCGTTCCTGGAAGTGTGGCAGGCCGATGGCAACGGCCAGTACCAGGATCAGTACAACCTGGAAAACCCGTTCAACAGCTTCGGCCGGACCGCTACCACCTTCGATTCGGGTGATTGGACCCTGCACACGGTCAAACCGGGTGTGGTCAAGAATGCGGCTGGCGTGCCAATGGCGCCGCACATCAACATCAGCCTGTTTGCCCGCGGCATCAATATCCAGCTGCACACGCGGCTGTACTTCGATGACGAGGCCGAGGCCAACGCCAAGTGCCCGGTGCTCAACCTGATCGAGCAACCTCAGCGCCGCGAGACGCTCATTGCCAAGCGCTGTGAAGTGGATGGCAAGACTGCCTATCGCTTCGACATGCGGATTCAGGGTGAAGGCGAAACGGTGTTCTTCGACTTCTGACGCAAGCCTGAAGCTAGCCTACGCCAGCGAGGTCCCCCCAAGGCCTCGCTGGCGCGGGTATCAGCCCTCGACCGGGTTCAAGTCAAAGGCATCGGCCTGGTACTGGAACAGCAGGCAATCTGCTGCTGCGGTACAGCCGCTCTCATGGACCAGATTGGCCGGCAACTTGTAGTACGCGCCTGCCGGGTACTCGGTCCGCTTGCCATCGATCACGGCATAGAACGTACCCTTGAGCACCACAGTAGGCAGAGTCTGGCTGTGTGTGTGCAGGCCGTTGTCGACACCTTTGTTGAATTTCACAAAGGCCGAATAGGCGCCTTTACCGAAGATATCGCCCTCGACGTTGGCGTAGCTGACGGCGCCATTGGTGCCTGCGACGTCCTTCCAGCTCAGTGCAGCGCTGTCCGGTACCGAAATGAGTTTTTCTTCGCCTGCCTGGGCGGTGGCGACAAGGCTGGTGAGGGTCAGGCCAGCGATAATTGCGTGCAGTGTTTTCATGGAGTGGCTCCTACGCCAACTGAATGTGAGGCGAAGGTTAACCATTCATATTTGGCACAGATACGGCATTCAGCCGCCATGATCTGTGCATAAGTTGCACTAATACCTAGCGCCAGCGCGGGGTCGAGTAGTACTCCTGCACATAGTCGAGCAGGGCGCGTACCTTGGGCGCCAGATACCGGCTTTGCGGGTAAACCGCGTACAGCGTGCGTGCAGGCAGTTGCCAGCCTTCGAATACCGGCACCAGGCGCCCATCCTTCAGGGCGTCAACCACGATAAAACGGTCGAAACTGGCGATGCCCAGCCCGCCGATGGCCGCAGCGCGCAGGGCCATTGGCGAATTGGCACTCAAGCGTCTGGGCATCAGCACATCGCACTGCTCGCCTGCTGGGCCGCTCAGCTGCAAGCGCTGTGGGTGGGTCAGGCGGCTGTAGCCGAGCAGGGCATGGCTGGCCAGTTCCTCGATGCTGGTGGGTTGGCCGTGGCGGGCCAGATAGCCAGGTGCGGCCACCAACAGCACCTCGCTGCTGGCCAGGCGGCGCGCCACCAGGCTTGAGTCGGGCAGGTGGTCGGTTACCCGCAGGCACACGTCGATCTCTTCTTCGAGCAGGTCGACGAAGCGGTCGGTGCAGTTGAGTTCAACGTGCAGACGTGGATAGCGCTCGACAAAGTCCGGCAGCCAGCGGCCCAGTTCCAGGTCACCAAAGGCGCTGGCCACGCTCAGGCGCAAGGTGCCAACAGGCTGCTGCTGATGCTCGGACAATTCCAGGCTCATGGCCTGCATCTGCTCGAGGATCTGCACGCAGTGGCGATAGAACAACGCCCCCGCTTCAGTGACCTGCAGGCGGCGTGTGGTGCGATTGAGTAATTGGCTGCCCAGTTCGCGCTCGAGGTTTTTCACCTGCCGCGACAACACGGTGTGCGACACCCCGGCCTGGGCCGCAGCGGCGCTGAAACTGCCCAGATCGACCACTCGGCGAAAGGTCTGCATGGCGCTTAGTTGATCCATCGGTCAGGCGCTCCTTGCAGCGCGTCCGCCGAGGCCATTGCAGCCCCGGCAGAGGTCGGTTCAGCGTCGGACCAGCAGCACACCGCTTTCCATATGGTGGGTATAGGGGAACTGGTCGAACAGGGCGCAGCGCTCGATCCGGTGCGTATCGTGCAACTGGGCGATGTTGGCCGCCAGGGTTTCCGGGTTGCAGGATATGTACAGGATACGTTCGAAGCGTCGAGTCAGTTCGCAGGTATCCGGGTCCATCCCCGCACGCGGCGGGTCGACGAACACCGTGCCGAACTGATAGCTCTTCAGGTCGATGCCCTGCAGGCGGCGGAACGGGCGCACCTCGTTCAGTGCCTCGGTCAGCTCTTCAGCCGACAGGCGCACCAGGCGCACGTTATTCACGCCGTTTTCGTCGAGGTTATGCAACGCGGCGTTGACCGAGGTCTTGCTGATCTCGGTGGCCAGCACCTGGCGTACGCGGGTTGCCAGCGGCAAGGTGAAGTTGCCATTGCCGCAGTACAGTTCGAGCAGGTCGTCGTCGCGCTCGCCAATGGCCTCAAAGGCCCAGTTGAGCATCTTCTGGTTGACCGCGCCGTTGGGCTGGGTGAAAGCCCCCTCCGGCTGGCGGTAGCTGAAGGTGCGCCCGGCGACGTCGAGTTTTTCCACCGCATAGTCACGACCAATTACCAAGCGCTTGCCTTTGGAGCGGCCGACCAGGCTCACGTCGAGCTCGGCGGCCAGCTCGCGGGCGGCAGCTTCCCACTCGTCGTCGAGCGGGCGGTGATAGCACAGGGTGATCATCGCATCGCCGGCCAGGGTGGTCAGAAACTCGACCTGGAACAGCCGATTGCTCAGCGTCTCGCTCGCTTGCCAGGCCGCTTTCAGGCGCGGCATCAGCGTATTGATGCGTTGGCTGGCAATCGGGAAATCCTCGATCAGGATCGCCTTGTGCTTCTCGCCCGGGGCAAACATCGCGTAGTGACGCTGGCCGTCTTCACGCCACAGGCGAAACTCGGCGCGCAGGCGGTAGTGCTCGCGCGGCGACTCGAACACCACAGGCTCGGGCGCGCTGAATGGCGCCAGCAGCTCGCGCAGGCGCTCGACCTTTGGCGCCAGCAGGCTTTGGTAGGCAGATGGATCAAAAACAGAACTCATGCGTTGAACCAGCCCAGCTTGATAACGAACAGAATCGACAGGATGATCAGCGCCGGGTTCAAGTCCTGGCGGCGGCCCGACAGCAGCTTGATCGCGGTCCAGGCAATGAAGCCGAAAGCGATGCCGTTGGCGATCGAGTAGGTCAGCGGCATGGCCAGGGCGGTCACCACCACAGGGGCGGCTTCGGTTACGTCGTCCCAGTTGATTTCAGCCAGGCCCGAAGCCATCAGCACGGCGACGAACAACAGTGCCGGTGCGGTGGCGAAGGCCGGTACGCTGCCGGCCAGCGGCGCAAAGAACAGTGCCAGCAGGAACAGCACCGCAACCACGATAGCGGTCAGGCCAGTACGGCCACCGGCGCTCACGCCGGCTGCCGACTCGATGTAGCTGGTGGTGGTCGAGGTGCCCAGCAGCGAGCCAGCCATGGCCGCGGTGCTGTCGGCGATCAGCGCCCGGCCCATTTTCGGCATGTGGCCGTC
This sequence comes from Pseudomonas shirazensis, assembly GCF_050496565.1. Classification (GTDB taxonomy): domain Bacteria; phylum Pseudomonadota; class Gammaproteobacteria; order Pseudomonadales; family Pseudomonadaceae; genus Aquipseudomonas; species Aquipseudomonas shirazensis_A. The sequence continues at coordinate 94,037 of NZ_JBNWAE010000015.1, read as the reverse complement.
CTTGCTCATCAGGCCGGCGCGTTTGGCCACGCCGATCAGGGTGCCGGAGTTGTCGAACAGGTCGACGAACAGGAAGGCGAAGATCACGCTGACCAGGCCCACATCCAGGGCGCCAGCGATGTCCAGCTGAAGGAAGGTCGGCGCCAGCGACGGCGGCATCGACACCACACCGGCAAACGGCGTCACGCCCATCAGGATCGAGGCTACGGTGACGGCCAGAATGCCGATCAGTACTGCACCGCGAACCTTCATCGCTTCCAGCGCGACGATCAGGAAGAAGCCCAGTGCAGCCAGCACCGGAGCAGGCTTCTTGAGGTCGCCCAAACCAACCAGGGTGGCTGGGTTATCAACGACGATACCAGCATTGTTCAGCGCAATCAGCGCCAGGAACAGGCCGATACCGGCGGCGATCGCCGAGCGCAGCGGCAGTGGAATGCTGTTCACGATCCACTCACGGATACGGAAGATCGACAGCAGGAAGAACAACACCGCCGAGATGAATACCGCACCCAGCGCCACCTGCCAGGTATGGCCCATGTGCAGGACCACGGTGTAGGTGAAGAAGGCGTTCAGGCCCATGCCCGGCGCCAGCGCGATCGGGTAGTTGGCGATCAGGCCCATGGTTGCCGAGCCGATGGCCGCAGCCAGGCAGGTCGCGACAAAGATCGCGCCCTTGTCCATACCGGTCTCGCCGAGGATGCTCGGGTTGACGAAGAGGATGTAGGCCATGGCCAGGAACGTGGTCACGCCCGCAAGAATCTCGGTGCGCACGTTGGTGTTGTGTGCTTTTAGTTGAAACAGCCTTTCCAGCATGCCCGCTCCCAAAGACGCCCCCGGGGCGCCGTTAATGTATCGACCTCATCAGCAAAGCACAGACCGTACCGGATGCCGTGGTTTTATCTGGGGTAGAAAAAAGCCGCGCATCATACCAGCATGCTTGCTGAGCGGTAATCAATGTCGCGATACACTGCGCATTCAGTGCCGATCACCAAGACGGCCGCCGCCGAGATGCCGCTGTGCAGCTGATTGACTACTCGCAGCTAACCCCGGCCCAGCGTGGGCAACTGCTGGATATCCAGCTGCCGGCAGCGCAGCAGGGCTTCGCTGGCGACATCGCTGATGCCTTGTATCTGTTGCTCGGTTGCGGCTCTGATCAGCGCCGCGGCGTTGCGCTGTTGCTCGATGATGTACCCAGAGCGTTTCTGCTGCTTCAGCGTGGCGCATTTCTGCCCGCCTGGGGCCAGCCTGATGCAGCGATGATGACGGCGCTGCAGGTTGACCGCAGGTTTCAGGGGCAGGGCCTTGGCCGCTTTTGCATGCAGGCGCTACCGGCTCTTTTGCGCACGGTCTGGCCTGATATCAGGCGCCTGCAGTTGTCAGTGGACCGCGCCAATCTCGGCGCTTTGGCCTTGTACCGTGCAACCGGCTGGCGCGAAAGCGGCAACGGCTTTCGCGCCCGGGTCGGCTATGAGCAGCAGATGAGCCTGCTGCTGGCGGGGTCAACCTTTGATCGGTGCGGCTGACGCCGCTGGCGCTTCTGCGACCGGCAGGCTGTGCAGTTGATCGCGGTTGGCCAGGGTCGGGAACAACTTTATCCACACCCCGGTCACCACCAGCGTGCCGACGCCACCCAGCACCACCGCCGGCACGGTGCCCAGCCAGTGCGCAGTAACGCCGGACTCGAACTCCCCGAGCTGGTTCGAAGCCCCGATGAACAACCCGTTCACCGCACTGACCCGGCCGCGCATTTCGTCCGGCGTCTCCAGCTGCACGAAGGCGCTGCGGATGACCATGCTGATCATGTCTGCCGCGCCCAGCACCACCAGCACCGCCAGCGAGAACCAGAACGAGGTCGACAGGCCAAAGGCGATGGTGGCCACGCCGAACACGCCGACTGCGGTGAACATGGTCCGGCCGACCTTGCGCTCGAACGGGAAGCGCGCCAGCCACACCGACATCAACAGTGCGCCGACCGCGGGTGCCGAGCGCAGCAGGCCCAGGCCCCACGGGCCGGTCAACAGGATGTCCTTGGCAAACACCGGCAGCAACGCCGTGGCGCCGCCCAGCAGCACGGCGAACAGGTCGAGCGAGATCGCGCCGAGGATGTCCGGGCGGCTGCGGATAAAGCGTACCCCGGCCAACAGCGACTCCAGCGTCGCCCGGCCGCGCTGCTGGACCTGCTGACGGGCGTCCAGGCTCAGGGTCAGGCCGCAGGCGATCACATACAGCGCCACGGTCGGGCCATACACCCAGATGCTGCCAAACGCATACAACAAGCCACCAACCGCAGGGGCGACTATGGTAGCGGCCTGAGTCGCCGATGCCGAGGCGGCCACGGCCCGCGGGAACAGCCCGGGCGGTACCACGTTTGGCAGCAGGGCCTGAGTCGCCGGCATTTCAAACGAACGTGCCGCGCCGAGCAGGAAGGCCAGGCAGAAAATCAGCTCGCGGCTGACGTTGTCGGTGGCACTGCCGAGCACCAGTGCCAGTGCGATCAGCGCCTGCAGACTCTGGCACAGCGCCGCCACCCGGCGCCGGTCATAGCGATCGGCTACGTGCCCGGTATGCAGCATGAACAACACTCGCGGGGCAAATTCGACCAGGCCGACCAGGCCCAGATCGAGCACGTTGCCGGTCAGCTGATAGAGCTGCCAGCCAATCGCCACGGTGAGCATCTGAAAGCCGCTCGCGGTAAATACGCGGGCCAGCCAGAACGCCAGAAAGGGCCGGTGGTGACGCAACAACAACGGAGCAGAATCGGACATCGGCAGCCTGCGACCTGTAAGAATCTCGGGGTCCTGCAGCCTATCATCTGTTTGTAACAAAGAGTTGCGTAAGTCCTGCTCAAGCACCTTTTGCTACTGCATGGAAGAGGGTGGGGCAATGCGCCACGCGGCATCCAGCCACAGGCCCTGGGGCGGGATTCGGGGCTATGCTGGATACAGCCATTGATCTGGGTCAATCGTTGCAAATGCATTGATCGGCCCGTGCGGCGTGAATCCCTGCAATCGAATAGAACAATTCCAACAGGTCGCACTCGATAACCGTGGGGGCAGTGGGCATCAGGGCCACAAGCCCGAAATGCCGGTTCACCTGAAGAGGAAGCACCATGTTCGGCTTAGAAGCCCTAGAGCTCGCCCGAATCCAGTTTGCCTTTACCGTGTCCTTTCACATCCTGTTCCCGGCCATCACCATTGGCCTGGCCAGTTATCTGGCGGTTCTCGAAGGCCTGTGGCTGAGAACCGACAACCGCGTCTACCGCGATCTCTATCACTTCTGGTCGAAGATCTTTGCCGTCAACTTCGGCATGGGCGTGGTCTCGGGCCTGGTCATGGCCTATCAGTTCGGCACCAACTGGAGCCGCTTCTCTGATTTCGCCGGCGCCGTCACCGGGCCATTGCTGACTTACGAAGTGCTCACTGCATTCTTCCTCGAAGCGGGCTTCCTTGGCGTCATGCTGTTTGGCTGGAGCCGAGTGGGCCGCGGCCTGCACTTCTTCTCGACGTTGATGGTGGCGCTGGGCACGCTGGTCTCGACCTTCTGGATCCTGGCCTCCAACAGCTGGATGCAGACCCCGCAGGGCCACGAGATCATCGATGGCCGGGTAATCCCGGTGGACTGGCTGGCGGTGATCTTCAACCCGTCGTTCCCCTACCGCCTGGCACACATGGCCACCGCTGCCTTCGTCGCCACGGCGTTCTTCGTCGGCGCTTCGGCGGCCTGGCATCTGCTGCGCGGGCGGGACAACCCGGCCGTGCGCAAGATGCTCTCGATGGCCATGTGGATGGCCCTGATCGTGGCCCCGGTGCAGGCGATCATCGGCGACTTCCATGGGCTCAATACGCTCAAGCATCAGCCGGTGAAAATCGCCGCCATCGAAGGCCACTGGGAGAACAAACCCGGTGAGGCGACCCCGCTGATTTTGTTCGGCATCCCCGATATGGAAGCCGAAACCACCCGCTTCAAGGTCGAGATTCCGGTGCTCGGTAGCTTGATCCTGACCCACAGCCTGGACAAGCAAGTGCCGGCCATGAAGGAATTCCCCAAAGAGGATCGGCCCAACTCGACGATCATCTTCTGGTCGTTCCGGGTCATGGTCGCGCTGGGCATGTTGATGATTGCCGCTGGCCTGTGGAGCCTGTGGCTGCGTAGAACCGGCGCGATCTACCATTCGCGGCCGTTCCTGTACTTCGTGTTGTGGATGGGTCCATCTGGGCTGATCGCCATTCTCGCTGGCTGGTTCACCACTGAAATCGGCCGTCAGCCGTGGGTGGTGTATGGCCTGATGCGCACGGCCGATGGCGTCTCCAACCACAGCTACGGCCAGCTCGGTTTCACTCTGGTGATGTTCGTGGTGGTTTACTTTGCGGTGTTCGGCACTGGCCTTGCGTACATGATGCGCCTGGTGCGCAAAGGCCCGCATACCGGTGAAGAGGAGCAGCCACCTGGTGGCCCAGGGCAAAAACGGACCCCGGCGCGGCCATTGTCCGCTGCCGATGACGGCCATGAGGCCAACTCCAGCCTGACCGAGAGGAACTGAGCCATGGGTATCGATCTTCCGCTGATCTGGGCTGTGATCATCATCTTTGGCGTGATGATGTATGTGGTGATGGACGGGTTCGACCTGGGCATCGGCATTCTCTTCCCGTTCGTCAAGGCCGAGCATGACCGCGACGTCATGATGAACACCGTCGCCCCGGTCTGGGATGGCAACGAAACCTGGCTGGTGCTGGGCGGTGCGGGCTTGTTCGGGGCGTTTCCGATGGCCTATGCGGTGGTGCTGGAGGCACTGTATCTGCCGCTGATCCTGATGCTGATCGGCTTGATCTTCCGCGGCGTGGCCTTCGAGTTCCGCTTCAAGGCCACCGCGGCCAAGCGCCACGTGTGGGACAAGGCGTTCATTGGCGGCTCGCTGCTGGCGACGTTCTTCCAGGGTGTGGCGCTGGGCGCGTTCATCGAGGGCTTCAAGGTGGTCGACCGGCACTATGCCGGCGGCGCCTGGGACTGGGTCACGCCGTTCAGCCTGTTCTCCGGGTTGGGCCTGATCGTCGCCTATGCCTTGCTTGGCTGCACTTGGCTGATCATGAAAACCGAAGGCCCGCTGCAACAGCAGATGCATGTGCTTGGCCGGCCTCTGGCACTGGTGTTGCTGGCGGTCATCGGCATCGTCAGCCTTTGGACGCCGATCGCTTACCCACAGATTGCCGAGCGCTGGTTCAGCATGCCTAACCTGCTCTGGTTCATGCCGGTACCGATTCTGGTGATGGTGACGTTCTATGGCTTGTTCAAGGCGATTGCCCGCTCAGCGCATTACACGCCGTTTCTGCTGACCCTGGTGTTGATCTTCCTGGGCTACAGCGGCCTGGGGATCAGCGTCTGGCCCAACATCATCCCGCCGTCGATCTCGATCTGGGAAGCTGCCGCGCCGCCGCAGAGCCAGGGCTTCATGCTGGTGGGGACGCTGTTCATCCTGCCGCTGATCCTCGGCTACACGTTCTGGAGCTATTACGTGTTCCGCGGCAAAGTCACCCATGACCAGGGCTATCACTAGGAGGTGCGTGGCATGACCGGTATCGAACAGAAAAAGCCACTTTGGCAGCGGCTAGGCTGGCTGGTGATGATCTGGGCGGCGAGTGTCGCCGCCCTGGGTGTGCTGGCCTGGCTGATGCGCATGTTCATGAGCGCAGCCGGGCTGAGCACGCACTGACCCGGCGGGTTACTTGCGCGCTTTGAGGATGACGAACTTGGGGGTCGCGGCAACCTGCTCGACCCCACGGAACAACCGCGCCAACTTGCTGTGATAGCCCAGGTGGCGGTTGCCGACGATGTACAGCGCGCCGCCCACCACCAACGCATCGCGGGCCTGCTGGAACATGCGCCAGGCGAGGAAGTCACCGACCACCTGCTGCTGGTGGAACGGTGGGTTGCACAGCACCACATCCAGTGATTGCTTCTCGAACCCGGCCAGGCCGTCTGCCGCCAGTACTTCAACCGGCCGCTCGGCCAGCGCCGCCTGCCAGTTCTCTAGTGCCGACTGCACGGCCATGTATGACTCATCCACCAAACTGAACTGCGCCTGCGGGTTAAGCAGCGCGCAAGCGATCGCCAGCACGCCGTTACCGCAACCCAGGTCGGCGACCCGGGCCTGACCAAGATCGCGCGGCAGGTGCGGGAGAAACGCACGGGTGCCGATATCCAGCCCTTCGCGGCAGAATACATTGGCGTGATTGACCAGCTCCAGGGCCGGTTGATCCAACGTATAACGGCTAGGGTAGGGCGATTGAGCCGGGGCCCGTTCGCTGAAACTGGCTGTCAGCAGGCGCGCCTTTTTCTGCGCCAGCGAGGCCTGCACCGGGCCGATGTACTTTTCCAGCAAATCGCCAGCGGCACGCGGCAAGTGCTTGATCATGGCCGTGGCGATCACCTCGGCGCCCGGTGCCAGGTGGCCTTGCAAGCGGATCAGCTGCTCTTCAAGCAAGGCCAGGGTTTTTGGCACCCGCACCAGCACCCGATCGTACGTTCCCTGCCAGGCCTGGTTAGACGGCACGAACGGCACGCGGTCAAACGCCTTGGCATTGCGCGCGAGGTTCTTCTCCAGGGCCATGCGCGCCAGGTGCGAGTCACCGCTGCTGGTCACCTGCAGGCTGTCGCACAGGCTGGCTGCCAGAGCGCCGAAGCTGTCATTGAGCACCAGCACGCGGCAGTCGGCGGGCAACCCTTGGCTGGCGAGGTGCTCGAGCAGGTACTGGTCGGCAGCGTCGAACGCTTGCAGCGGGTCATCGGCCTGTTCCGGCTGGCGGATCAGATCAAGTTCGGCGAAGGGGCTGGTCAGCAGGGGCATGGCGTGGGGCTCAGCTATGAATCTGCTCGGCGCAGACCACGACGAGCTTGAGGAGCGAGATTCTACAGGGCTTTATCCACGGGGGGGAGGTTGCGCTCAGAACAGCCCACGGCTGGCCGCGATGGCGATGGCGCCGGCTTTGTTGGAGGCGTTGGTCTTGGCGATCACGCTGCGGATATGGAAGTTCACAGTGCTGGTCGAGAGGGTCAGGATGCGCGCGATGTCTGCCGCAGTCTTGCCGTCGGCTGACCACTTGAGTACTTCCAATTCGCGCTCGGTGAGCTTGGGTACAGGTGCAAGGCTTGCCAGGTGATGCTCGCAAAGCAGCCCATGCAGGGTATGGCAGAGCCACAGCACGCGCGCCCCGCTTTCGTAGAACTCGCCGAGCTCGACCGGCCGGGTTGGCCTGGCAACACTCATCTGGGTTTGATTATGACGCTGGTCATAGACCGACTGGGTCCAGCCGTGGCGCAAGCCGCACTTCATGGCGGTTTCGCGGAAAACCGGTACCTCGCGGTAAGCTTCGTCCGTCCACTGCACGGCGTGGGTCGACTGATGGCAGCGGGCTGCAACCGGATCAGCTTTCACTACATCGGCATTGGTGTAATAGCTCAACCATTCGCTTGGATAATTGCTATACAGAATGATATGCGGTCGGCTGGCGGCCAGGTGGATGTGCAAGGCCAGGCCGAGGTAGGTCATGTCCATTTCCTGCACCAGCGTCAGCGCGCGATTGAACAACTGCTGCGGCTCGCGCTCGGCGAGCAACAACTGCAGTTGCTCGGCTCTCCATTGCGGCATTTACGAGTACCTCCCTGGTTTTTTTGCGGCTTCAAATCTGTCCTGTGCGACTGATTGTAGGAAAAGACAGGTCCTTTAGTTAGGTTTTTTTCTCATTAACTGTACCGCTTGTCTATTGGCTGTCCGGTTTTCCCTTGCAAACCGTCGGTGTTAATTCGGGCAGCTTTCGGCGAAACTGGGCACATCTGATTTATGGAGCCCGTCATGACCGCCAGCGCCGACAAGTTCACCTGCCAGACCCTGCTCGACGTTCGGCCGTTGACGCCCAACCTGTTTTCCCTGCGCGTAACGCGCGACCCAGGTTTTCGCTTTCGTGCAGGCCAGTTCGCCCGGTTGGGCGTGAGCAAGGCCGATGGCAGCGTGGTCTGGCGTGCGTACTCGATGGTCAGTGCGCCGCATGACGAGTATCTGGATTTCTTCTCGATCGTGGTGCCTGGCGGCGAATTCACCAGCGAGCTCAGCCGCCTTGCAGAGGGCGACAGCTTGCTCATCGATCGGCAGGCGTTCGGCTACCTGACCCTTGATCGATTGCCCCCAGGCCGTGATCTGTGGCTGCTGGCAACCGGCACCGGCATTGCGCCGTTCATGTCGATCCTGCAGGACTTCGAGGTCTGGGAACGCTTCGACAACATCAAACTGGTGTATTCGGTACGCGAGGCCGCGGAGTTGGCCTACGTCGATGAAATCGCCGGGCTGGAGCAGCGCGACTATCTGGCCGAATATGCCGGCAAGTTGCAGTTTATCCCTGTGGTCACGCGCGAAGCGTATCCGGGTGCATTGAATGCACGGATTACCCAGTTGATTGAAAGTGGTGAGCTGGAGCGGGCGGCGGGGCTTGAGTTATCCCCTGAGCATTCGCGGATCATGCTCTGCGGCAACCCGCAGATGATCGACGACACGCGCCAGGTGTTGAAGGCGCGCGATCTGCAACTCAACCTGAGCAAGCGTCCTGGCCAGGTCGCAGTGGAAAACTACTGGTAAAGGGGCGCGGCGCGCCCCGTCGCTCGGTCAGGGCAAGCGGTTCTGATTCTGTGTCTTGAGCAGATCGCGAATCTCGGTCAACAGGGTCTCCTGCGGGGTTGGCACCGGTGGCGTGGTTGGCGCCACAGCTTCTTCGCGCTTGAGGCGGTTAATTGCTTTGACGCCCATGAAGATGGCGAATGCAACGATGACGAAGTCAATGACGGTCTGAATGAACTTGCCGTACGCCAGCACCACGGCCGGGATATCGCCTTCGGCGGCTTTCAAGGTAATCGCCAGGTCACTGAAGTCGACGCCACCGATCAGCAGGCCCAGCGGCGGCATCACCACGTCGCCAACAAAAGACGAAACGATTTTGCCGAAGGCGGCGCCGATGATGATACCGACCGCCATATCGACAACATTGCCTTTTACGGCAAATGCCTTGAATTCACTGATCATGCCCATGGTGTATTCCTTGTAACAAATTGAGAAGTAAAACGCAGTGTAAGCCACGAAAACGCATCATGCGTGACGCGGCAGTGACTGAGGTTAGTAAGTGACTGTGGTTGGATCGAATAGTTTTGTCGCATCCCGCGGCGTTCGAGACACGTCTGGCTCGGCTATCATGGTCACTTTTTCCAGGAGACTGCCCCCATGGCCAAGGCCAAGCGCTTGTATGGCTGCACCGAGTGCGGCGCGACCTTTCCCAAATGGGCGGGCCAGTGCGGCGAGTGCGGCGCCTGGAACACCCTGGTCGAGAGCATGATCGAGAGCGGCGGTGCTGCGGCGCCGAGCGGGCGTGCAGGCTGGACCGGGCAGCAAGCCCAGCTGAAAACCCTCGCCGAAGTCAGCGTCGAGGAAATCCCCCGCTTCAGCACCAGCAGTGGCGAGCTGGACCGGGTGCTCGGTGGTGGTCTGGTCGATGGCTCGGTGGTGTTGATCGGTGGTGACCCCGGTATCGGCAAATCGACCATCCTGTTGCAGACCCTGTGCCATATGGCCGCAGCGATGCCGGCACTGTATGTCACCGGCGAAGAGTCGCAGCAGCAGGTAGCGATGCGCTCGCGGCGCCTGGGCCTGCCGCAGGACAAGCTCAAGGTCATGACCGAAACCTGCATCGAGACCATCATCGCCACCGCTCGCGTCGAGCAGCCGCGGGTCATGGTCATCGACTCGATCCAGACCATCTTCACCGAACAGCTGCAATCCGCACCCGGCGGGGTCGCCCAGGTGCGCGAGAGTACGGCATTGCTGGTGCGTTACGCCAAGCAGAGCGGCACGGCGATCTTCCTCGTCGGTCACGTGACCAAGGAAGGCTCGCTGGCCGGGCCGCGGGTGCTCGAGCACATGGTCGACACCGTGCTGTATTTCGAGGGCGAGTCCGATGGCCGCCTGCGCTTGCTGCGTGCGGTGAAAAACCGCTTTGGCGCGGTCAACGAACTGGGCGTGTTCGGCATGACCGATCGTGGTTTGAAAGAGGTCTCCAACCCGTCGGCGATCTTCCTCAATCGCACTCAGGAAGAAGTCCCCGGCAGTGTGGTCATGGCCACCTGGGAAGGCACTCGGCCGATGCTGGTCGAGGTGCAGGCGCTGGTCGACGACAGCCACCTGGCCAACCCGCGCCGGGTCACCCTGGGCCTGGACCAGAACCGCCTGGCCATGCTCCTGGCCGTGTTGCACCGGCACGGCGGCATCCCGACCCACGATCAGGACGTGTTCCTCAACGTGGTCGGCGGGGTCAAGGTACTGGAGACGGCCTCTGACCTGGCGCTGTTGGCCGCGGTGATGTCAAGCTTGCGCAATCGGCCACTGGCCCATGACCTGCTGGTGTTCGGTGAAATCGGCCTGTCTGGCGAGGTACGGCCGGTGCCCAGCGGTCAGGAGCGCTTGAAGGAAGCCGCCAAGCATGGCTTCAAGCGTGCCATCGTGCCCAAGGGCAATGCGCCCAAGGAATCGCCGCCGGGGCTGCAGGTGATTGCCGTGACCCGGCTTGAGCAGGCTCTCGACGCGCTGTTCGAGTAACCAGGCAAAACCGCCGCATAAAAAAGGGGAGCCGACGATGCGCGTCGGCTCCCCTTTTTACTGCTCGGTCAGGCGTCAGTGTTCGGCCACCGCGTTGCGCCGTCGCGCCTCGCCGTCCTGCTCACCGCCCTCTTGCAGCGGCACCTCGTTGCCTTCGGCGTCGAACAGCTTGCCCTCCTTGAAGTAGTCGCCATCACGCAGGGCGGAGATGTCCGAGTACTGGATGGTGCGCTCGTAGGCTGCGGCGAACACCGACTGGTTCTCCGAGTTGCCGGTGGTGAAGTGGTTGAACATCAGGTTGAGCAGAATCGCCATGATCGCCGCCGAGCTGATGCCGGAGTGGAAGATGGTCTCGAACCAGTTGGGGAAGTGGTGGTAGAAGTTCGGTGCGGCAATCGGGATCATGCCAAAGCCCAGCGAAGCGGCGACGATGATCAGGTTGACGTTGTTCTTGTAGCTGACCTTGGACAAGGTGCGGATACCGCTCGCAGCCACGGTGCCGAACAGCACGATGCCAGCACCGCCAAGTACTGGCGTCGGCACTGCCGCAATCACCCGGCCCATCACCGGCAGCAGGCCCAGTACCACCAGGATCAACCCGCCAGTGGCCACTACATAGCGGCTCTTGACCCCGGTCACGGCTACCAGGCCAACGTTCTGGGCGAAAGCGCTCTGGGTGAAGGAGCCAAAGATCGGTGCCAGGATGCTGGATGCCATGTCGGCACGCAGGCCGTCGCCCAGGCGCTTGGAGTCGACCTTGGTGTCGATGATCTCACCGACCGCCAGAATGTCTGCCGAGGTTTCCACCAGGGTCACCATGATCACGATGCACATCGACAGGATCGCGGCGATATGGAAGGTCGGCATGCCGAAGTGGAACGGCGAGGGCATGGCGAACATCGGGCCTTCGGCGACCTTGCTGAAATCGGCCATGCCCAGTGACCAGGCGATCAACGTGCCGACCACCATCGCCAGCAGGATCGACAGTCGCGAGATGGTCGCGCTGCCGAGTTTGCTCAGCACCAGCACGATGGCGAAGGTCAGCGCGGCCAGGCCGATGTTGGCCATGCTGCCGAACTCCGGCGAGGCACTGTTGCCGCCCATGACCCAGCGCGCCGCAACCGGCATCAGGGTCAGGCCGATGGTGGTGATGACGATGCCCGTCACCAGCGGCGGGAAGTACTTGGTGATCCGCGAGAACACCGGCGTGATCAAAAAGCCGAGCACCGAGGCCGCCATGACTGCGCCGAGCACCCCCGGCAGGCCACCGCCACCTTCACTGCTGAGGATTGCGCCCATGGTCGCCACACCGGCGAAGGACACACCTTGAACCAGCGGCAGCTGGCAGCCGAAAAACGGTAAACCAAGTGTTTGCAGCAAGGTCGCCAGGCCACCGGCAAACAGTGACGCGGCGATCAACAGACCGATCTCGGCGGGGTTCAGGCCCGCTGCCTGGCCCAGGATCAGCGGGACCGCAACGATCCCGCCATACATGGTCAGCACATGCTGCAGACCGTAGGCCAGGTTGGCGCCGAGGCCGAGGTTTTCGTCCTCGGGACGTTGGGCCGCAGGTATTCCAGGGGGCGTCGTCATGGAGCAGGCTCTCTGTTTATTGTTGTGGGGCTACTGTAGACACTTCCTACAAAGGATGGCCACAAAAATTGTATACAATATTTTGATTGGAGCGCGCACAAGAGTGCTCGTAAACAGCGTGTTTGCTGAATGCAGAAAGCGTTCCAACAGAGCGCGAGCGTGTTTATAAAGTTGTGTACAAGTCCCCAGACCGCTTGCAAGAAGCTGTCTGGGTAGACAGGAAACACATTGGGGAGGGGAGGTTAGCTAGCTAACAGATAGCATTATTCGATGAGTTCGCGCAGCTCGCGCATCATTTCAGTGCGATCAGCCAGGTTCAATTCCACAAGACGGTGCAGATGGCTCATCGAGTCGAGGTCGATGTACAGGCAGACGAAGCCCAGTTTGCTGGCTTCTTCATGGCGCAGCTCGACCAGCATTTCCAGTTGCACCTCGGGGCTGAGGTGTACCGTCGCTTCAAAATCCTGCGTGGCATCCGGCTCCCAACGCTCGGGGCGACTGACCAGAATGCCCTTGAGGGAGATATCCAGCAGCTTTACCTGCCATTTTTGCGAGCCCTGGCGCAGTTCTGCGGTGGCATCGAAAGCTATTCGCTGGAAACGCCGACGTTCGTCGTGATCGCTCATGGTCAAAGCCCTCTGCAAGACATCCTGACTATAGTTGAAGGTATGGGCGTATGTGCTTGCGCAATCGGGCGGCAAAGGCTCTAGAACAAAGCAAATGTGGCAATGCGCCTTGACTGGCCCTAGACTCGCTTGGCGGTCTTTCCAATCCACCAGCTGGAAGTAAACCATGAACAACAATAATAGCCTGCTACGCCACATTCCGTGGCTGGTGTTGGCAGTACTGGGAGCCTGTGCGCTGGGTGTTGTTGCCCTGCGTCGCGGCGAGGCAGTCAACGCCTTGTGGATTGTGGTGGCGGCAGTGGCCTTGTATCTGGTCGCCTATCGCTACTACAGCCTGTTCATCGCCACCAAGGTGATGCAGCTCGACTCGCGTCGGGCTACCCCTGCGGTACTCAACAACGATGGTCTGGACTATGTTCCGACCAACAAGCACATCCTCTTCGGTCACCACTTCGCCGCCATCGCTGGCGCGGGGCCGCTGGTCGGTCCGGTGCTTGCCGCGCAGATGGGTTACTTGCCCGGTACGCTGTGGCTGATTGCCGGTGTGGTTCTGGCAGGTGCCGTTCAGGACTTCATGGTCCTGTTCATGTCCACCCGCCGCAATGGCCGCTCGCTGGGTGACATGGTCCGTGAAGAAATGGGCCGGATCCCGGGCACCATCGCCCTGTTCGGCTGCTTCCTGATCATGATCATCATCCTCGCGGTGCTGGCGCTGATCGTGGTCAAGGCCCTGGCTGAAAGCCCTTGGGGCATGTTCACGGTGATGGCGACCATCCCGATCGCGATGTTCATGGGCATCTATATGCGCTACATCCGTCCGGGGCGGATCGGCGAGATCTCGATCATCGGTGTGGTCCTGCTGCTGCTGTCGATCTGGATCGGTGGCCTGGTGGCTGCCGACCCGGTCTGGGGCCCGGCGTTCACCTTCACCGGTGTGCAGATCACCTGGATGCTGGTGGGCTATGGCTTCGTTGCCGCCGTACTGCCGGTGTGGCTGGTACTGGCGCCGCGTGACTATCTGTCGACCTTCCTCAAGATCGGTACCATCGTCGCCTTGGCGCTGGGCATCCTGATCCTAGCGCCTGAACTGAAGATGCCTGCGCTGACCCAGTTCACCGACGGCACTGGCCCGGTCTGGAAGGGCACGCTGTTCCCGTTCCTGTTCATCACCATCGCCTGCGGCGCGGTGTCCGGTTTCCATGCCTTGATCTCTTCGGGCACCACGCCCAAGCTGCTCGACAACGAAACCAACGCCCGTTACATCGGTTACGGCGGCATGCTGATGGAGTCGTTCGTGGCAATCATGGCCATGGTCGCTGCTTCGGTGATCGAGCCAGGTGTGTACTTCGCCATGAACAGCCCGGCAGCAGTGGTCGGCTCCGACGTGGTAAGCGTTGCGCAGACGGTCAGCAGCTGGGGCTTCCTGATCACCCCTGAGCAACTTGAAGCGGTTGCCCGCGACATTGGCGAGCACACCATTCTGGCCCGTGCCGGTGGTGCGCCAACGCTGGCAGTCGGTATCGCGCAGATCCTGCACCAGGTATTGCCGGGTGAAAACACCATGGCCTTCTGGTACCACTTTGCGATTCTGTTCGAGGCGCTGTTCATCCTCACCGCAGTGGACGCCGGTACCCGTGCCGGCCGCTTCATGCTGCAAGACCTGCTCGGCAGCTTCGTGCCTGCCCTCAAACGTACCGAGTCGTGGGGCGCCAACCTGCTTGCCACCGCTGGCTGCGTGGCGATGTGGGGTTACCTGCTGTATCAAGGCGTGATCGATCCGCTGGGTGGCATCAACACCTTGTGGCCGCTGTTCGGTATCTCCAACCAGATGCTGGCCGGTATCGCGCTGATGCTCGGCACCGTGGTACTGATCAAGATGAAGCGCCAGCGCTACATGTGGGTCACCCTGGTACCAGCAGTATGGCTGCTGATCTGCACCACTACCGCAGGCTTCATCAAGCTGTTCGATCCGAACCCGGCTGTTGGCTTCCTGGCACTGGCGAACAAGTACAGCGTCGCGCTGGACGCCGGTCAGGTGCTGGCCCCGGCCAAGGACGTTGGCCAGATGCAGCACGTGATCTTCAACGCCTATACCAACGCTGGCTTGACCATCCTGTTCCTGGTGGTGGTGTTCAGCATCCTGTTCTTCGCCCTCAGAGTCGGTTACTCGGCACTGGGTCGCAAAGAGCGCAGCGATAAAGAAACCCCGTTCCAGGCGCTGCCTGACGCGTAAACGAGAGGACTGCAGCCATGTTCAACGACCTGGGTCGCCTGGGTAAGTACCTGGGGCAAGCTGCCCGGCTGATGGTCGGCATGCCCGACTACGACAATTACGTCGAGCACATGCAGGGCAAGCACCCGGACAAGCCGATGATGAGCTACGAGGAGTTCTTCCGCGAGCGACAGGAAGCTCGTTACGGCGGCAAGTCCGGGCCCAAGTGCTGTTGAACCAGCGGCAAGTGTGATCGAGTGGGAGCCCGGGCAACCGGGCTCCCACTTTCATTTATGGCCAAAGGAGATGTCTGCGTGCAAACGCCTATTCCTGTAACGGTCCTCACCGGCTTTCTCGGTGCGGGCAAGACCACCCTGCTCAAGCACATGCTCAAGGCCGAGCATGGCCTGAAGATCGCCGTGATCGAAAACGAATTCAGCGAGGCCGGCATCGACAGCCAGCTGCTCGGTGACGAGCCGGTGCAGGTCATGACCCTGGCCAACGGTTGCGTGTGCTGCACCATCCACACCGACCTGACCAAAGCCCTCTACCTGCTGCTGGAGCGGCTGGATGCCGGCGACATCGCGTTTGACCGGTTGGTGATCGAATGCACCGGTCTTGCTGACCCGGCACCGGTTGCGCAGACCTTCTTCATCGATGAAGAGCTGCGCGATCGCTACATCCTCGACGGCATCATTACCCTGGTCGACGCCGCCCACGCCGACGTGCACCTGACCCAGGCGATTGCCCAGGCCCAGGTCGGCTTTGCCGACCGCTTGCTGCTGAGCAAGACCGATCTGGTCACGGCAGAGGCTGTCGAGGCCTTGCAGGAGCGCCTGGCGCGGATTAACGGCCGTGCGGCGATTCGCATCGTCGAGCAGGGCCGCATCGACCTGGCTGAGTTGCTCGATGTGCGTGGCTTCAATCTCAATCCTGACCTGGGCGCGAGTATCACCCGCAGCCTGCGCCCGGTGCTCAAGCCGGCGACCCCGGATCGCATCTCGACGCTGGTGTTGCGTACCAGCACTGCGCTGGATATCGATCGCCTCAGCGAGTTCATGAACCAGCTGCTGGAAAGCCACGGCAAGCAGTTGCTGCGCTACAAAGGCGTGCTCAACATCGCCGGGGATGAGCGCCGCTTGGTGTTCCAGGGTGTGTTGAAGTTGTACGGCTTCGACTGGGACAGCGAATGGAAGGCCGACGAGGTGCGTGAGAGTGTGATGGTGTTCGTTGGCGATGAACTGCCCGAAGACGAGATTCGTGCAGGCTTTGCCGCGCTGAGCTGAGCTCTATCACGACCCAGGATCGCGATGGACTAGCTGATCATGCGCGGTCCCTGTAGGAGCGGCCTTGCCGGGGCGCCGGACCGGTCGCGAAAGGCCAGCAAAGCTGGCCCGGCGATATCAGCGGCGAAGCTGAAAATGTGGGGCCGCTGCGCGACCCTTTCGCGACACAAGGCCGCTCCTACAAGGGCCGCAGTGCAGCAGATAAAAAAAAGGCCACTGCATGTGCAGTGGCCAATCTGGACGTTAGATCAAGGAGCTTCAAAATCAACGTCGTCGAGCATGGCCGGCACGCAGGGCGGGGGAGTGCGCTGCGTGCTGGCCAGTGACGTCAGCATAAGCCGCTGTTGCTGCAGGAAAAATAGCCCCAGGCGACATTCACCTTTACGCGCTGAGTAAGAGTCGCTGCTCAGGCCGCGTAGCCCATCCGCCAACTGATATCACGGGTGGCAGCCAGCAACTGCCGCGCCGCCGGGCCATGCTCATCGGCATGGAAAATCGAGGTCGGCCCAACCACGGTCATCACCGCAACGATGTGTCCCATGGCATTGAAGATCGGCGCCGACAGTGCATCGACGCCAGGCATCAACAGCCCATGTACATGGTGCAGCCCCTGCTCGCGAATCCCTGTCAGCAGCGGTTGGTAGGCGTCGAATGTCTGCGCCATTGCGGCAAGCTCACGTTCACGCAGGTCAACCGTCTCGCGCTCGGGTAAGTGCGCCGCGAACACCAGCCCGGTCGATGAACTCAGCAGCGGCAGCACCGAGCCGATCTGCGTCACCACGGTAACGGCGCGCACCGCCGGCTCGATACTGACCACGGTCGCGCCCTGATTACCCCAAACGGCAATGAAGCAGCTCTCATTGAGCGCGTCGCGCAATGCCGACAGCGGCAGCGCCGCCACCTTGAGCACATCGATACTGCCCAGCGCCGCCATGCCCACCCGCAACGCTTCGCGGCCCAGGCCGTAGTGGTTGGTGGCACGATCCTGCTCGGCGAAACCGCTGGCAATCAGCGCCTGCAAATAGCGATGCACCTTGCTCGCCGGCATGCCGACATGCTCGGCCAGGCGCGACAGCGAGGTCGACGGCGAAAGCTCGGCAAGGGCCTTGAGGATATCGGTGCCGACTTCCGCCGAGCGGACCTTTTGCTTGCCGGTGTCGGCAGGGGTGCTGGCTTTGGACATGGGGAAAGGAATCCACATTGACAGATGGCGACTTTATAACTTGACGACGGGCGGCGAGCAAATTACGTTATTCGTAATCTGATTACGACAATAACAATGCAGACGCGCTGCCAGCCACCGTGATACGGCCCGGTTCAGCCCAGCAGCCCCTGCCAGCATGGCTCTCGGTGAGCCTGGAGGCACAGATGACCCGCGACACCGCCCTCGACTACCTCAGCGGCTTTGGCAACGAGTTTGCCAGTGAAGCGCTGCCTGGCGCCCTGCCGGTCGGGCAGAACTCACCCCAGCGTGCGCCTTATGGCCTGTACGCCGAATTGCTCTCGGGCACCGCGTTCACCATGGCCCGCAGCGAATTGCGGCGCACCTGGCTGTACCGCATTCGCCCGTCGGCGCTGCATCCGCGCTTCGAGCGTCTGGCGCGCCAACCGCTGGCGGCGCCACTGGGTGCGGTGACGCCCAACCGCTTGCGCTGGAACCCGCAGCCGCTACCGACCGAAGCCACTGATTTCATCGAAGGCTGGCGGCCGATGGTTGCCAACGCCGCGGCGGACAAACCATCCGGCGTCAGCATCTATATCTACAGCGCCAACCGCTCGATGCAGCGGGTGTTCTTCAATGCCGATGGCGAGCTGCTGCTGGTGCCTGAGCAAGGCCGCCTGCGTATCGCCACCGAGCTGGGTGTACTCGACGTCGAGCCGCTGGAAATCGCCGTGATCCCACGCGGCATGAAGTTTCGCGTCGAGCTGCTCGACGGTCAGGCGCGTGGCTATCTGGCTGAAAACCACGGCGCGCCGCTGCGCCTGCCCGACCTTGGCCCGATCGGCAGCAACGGCCTGGCCAACCCGCGTGATTTCCTCACCCCCGTGGCGCATTACGAAGACAGCAGCGGCCCGGTCCAGCTGGTGCAGAAGTTTCTCGGTGAGCACTGGGCCTGTGAACTGCAGCATTCGCCGCTGGATGTGGTCGCCTGGCATGGCAGCAACGTCCCGTACAAATACGACCTGCGCCGTTTCAACACCTTGGGGACGGTCAGCTTCGACCACCCGGACCCATCGATTTTCACTGTGCTGACCTCACCGAGCAGCGTCCACGGCCTGGCCAACATGGACTTCGTGATCTTCCCGCCACGCTGGATGGTTGCCGAGAACACCTTCCGCCCGCCGTGGTTCCACCGCAACCTGATGAACGAGTTCATGGGCCTGATCCAGGGCGCCTACGACGCCAAGGCCGACGGTTTCCTGCCCGGCGGCGCGTCGCTGCATGGGGTGATGAGCGCCCATGGACCGGATGCCGAGACTTGCCACAAGGCCATCAATGGCGAGCTGGCACCGCACAAGATCGACAACACCATGGCCTTCATGTTCGAGACCAGCCAGGTCCTGCGCCCGAGCCAGAGTGCGCTTGAATGCCCGCAATTGCAGGCCGACTACGACAGCTGCTGGGCCACCTTGCCGAGCACCTTCAACCCGAATCGGAGATAACCCATGAACCACACCGCGACTGCCCGTAGCTGGGTCGAACAGGCCAACGGCCACAGTGACTTCCCGCTGCAGAACCTCCCATTGGGGATCTTCAGCCGGCCGGGTGAAGCACAGCGCTGTGGCGTGGCCATCGGCGATTCGATTCTCGACCTGCAGGCCGTGCTTGCCGCCGGCCTGTTCGAGGGTGAAGCCAAAACTGCGGTCGAAGCCACCGCCGACGGCACGCTGAATGCCTATTTCGACCTTGGCCGCTCGGCCCGGGTTGCGTTGCGCCAGCGTTTGCTGGAACTGCTGGGTAAGCACAGCGAACATCAGGCTGCACTGCAAGCGGCGCTGTACCCCGCCAGCGACTGCCAGATGCACCTGCCGGCCAAGGTGGGCGACTACACCGACTTCTATGTCGGCATCGAGCACGCGAAGAACGTCGGCAAGCTGTTCCGCCCGGACAGCCCGCTGCTGCCCAACTACAAATACGTGCCCATCGGCTACCACGGCCGCGCCTCGACCTTGCGCCCGTCGGGCACCGACGTGCGTCGGCCGAAAGGGCAGACCTTGCCTGCGGGCCAGACCGAGCCAAGCTTTGGCCCCTGCGCCCGGCTCGACTTCGAGCTGGAGCTAGGCATCTGGATTGGCCAGGGCAATGACATTGGGCAAGCGATCCCGATTGGCGATGCGGCCGAGCATGTTGCTGGTTATTGCCTGCTCAACGACTGGTCGGCGCGCGATATTCAGGCGTGGGAATACCAGCCGCTGGGGCCGTTCCTGTCGAAGAGCTTCATTACCACGCTGTCGCCGTGGGTAGTCACTGCCGAGGCGCTGGAGCCGTTCCGCTGCGCTCAGCCAGCGCGTCCCGAGGGTGATCCGCAGCCACTGTCGTATCTGCTCGATGCACGCGATCAGGCTAACGGCGCGCTCGACATCGAACTGGAAGTGCTGCTGATCACCGAAGGCCTGCGCGAACAAGGCTTGCCGCCTCACCGCCTGAGTCTGAGTAACACCCTGAGCATGTACTGGACCGTGGCGCAGATGGTTGCCCACCACAGCGTCAACGGCTGCCAGCTGCAAGCAGGCGACCTGTTCGGCTCGGGGACGTTGTCTGGCGCGCAGCCAGGGTCATTTGGCAGCCTGCTGGAGATGACGGATGGCGGCAAGCAGGTGATCGAACTGGCCAGCGGCGAGGTGCGCAAGTTCCTCGAAGACGGCGACGAGATCATCCTGCGTGCTCGCTGCAAGCGCGACGGCGCGGTCAGCATCGGCTTCGGCGAGTGCCGCGGCAAAGTCATCGCGGCCAACTGAGGGGGCGGGCCATGCGGCTGTTCGGCTATTACCGTTCGACCTCGTCCTATCGGGTTCGGATTGCCCTGGCGTTGAAGGGCCTCGCGTTCGACACCGTGCCGGTCAACCTGCTCAAGGGCGAGCAGCGCGGCGATGGCTACCTGGCGCTCAATCCGCAGGGCAGGGTGCCGGCGCTGGGCTGCGACAGCGGCAGTGTGCTGGTGCAATCGGCGGCGATCATCGAGTACCTGGAGGAGGTTTATCCACAGCCGCCGCTGTTGCCTGCCGAGGCTGAGGCGCGGGCGAAGGCACGGGGGGTAGCGGCGATCATCGGTTGTGATGTGCACCCGCTGCACAACGTCAGCGTGCTCAATCAATTGCGTCAGCTGGGGCTGGACGAGGTGCAGGTCAATCAATGGATTGCCCAATGGATTGGCCAAGGTCTGGCAGCGGTGGAGCAGTTGATCGATGATCAGGGCTTCTGCTTTGGCCCGGCGCCGAGTTTGGCTGATGCCTACCTGCTGCCACAGCTGTATGCGGCCGAGCGGTTCAGTGTCGATCTGAGCCGCTACCCGCGGATCAACCGAGTGGCAGCGCTGGCTGCGCAGCATCCGGCGTTTATCCAGGCGCATCCATCACGTCAGCCTGATACCCCGCCTCAGTGAATCGATGGGCTGCTGGCCGGCAGGTGGCCCAGACGTTCGCTCAACTTCAGGCGCTGCGCCGGGTCTTCGCTGAGCAACAATGCCCGTTCCAGGTCGAAGCGTTCGGCCTGCGGGCAATCCAGGCGCTGGTACAGCGTGGCTCGCGCCAGGTAGTCGCTGACCAGCACCGGCCCCAGCTGCATGACCCGTTCGGCGTCGATCAATGCGGCCAGGTCATTGTCGTTGCTGATATGCAGCTGGCGCAGGTTGCGTGACAGCCGCTGCAGCATCTGCAACGGGCTGGCCACCTGCACATGTTCGGCCGTCAACGCTACCTGCGGGCCGAACTGACGGGCCAGTAGCTGGCGGCACTCGGCCGGGTACAGACGGCGACCGCCGCAAGGGTCGAGTAAGTGATCCGCGCCAGGCACGCGCAGCAGAAAATGGCCAGGGAAGTTGACCCCTTCCAGCGGGATCGACAAACGCCGCGCCAGCTCCAGAGCGAGGATTGCCAGCGCCAGTGGCTGGCCACGGCGGCGCTGCAACACTTTGTCCATCAGTGCCGCGTGGGCACGCAGAGGCAGCATTTCGTCTTGCTGGAAGCCCAGCGTATTGAGCTGGCGCAACAGCGGCTGGGCCAGCTCACTGAGCGGCAACATCGGCAGGCTGGCATTTATCTGCTGCTGCAGCTCGCGCACCTGGGCGAGGGCCTGGGCGGGCACGACGCTGGGGTCGTGCTCGGCGGCAATCCACAAGGTTGCTTCCAGCAGGTCGACGGGCGCGCGTTCCAGGCACGCCAGGCAGGCTTTACGTGGGTTCATCAGACTCTCCCCCGACACGCTTGAGTATTAGCTCTGACAGCGTGGTTCGTCCAGTGGTCCGACCAGCCTGCGCCGTGCATCGCGCTGCCTATACTGTCAGGAGCACCTCGCTGGAGGCGGTCGATGTTCGCGCTCATGCAAAGCACCCGCACGCAGTCACTGCACCTGTTCGTCGATCCCCCCAGCGGCCTCAGAGCCGTAGTGGCGATCCATAACGAGCAGTTGGGCCCCGCCATGGGCGGCTGTCGCTACCTGGCCTATGCCGATGACGAAAGCGCCATCACCGACGCCATTCGTCTGGCTCAGGGCATGAGCTACAAGGCTGCACTGGCAGGCCTGGCACAGGGCGGTGGCAATGCGGTGATCATGCGCGGCGCCCATGTGGAAAACCGCGCAGCACTGTTCGAGGCGTTTGGTCGTGCGCTCGACAGCTTGAACGGGCGCTTCATCACTGCCATCGACAGTGGCACCTCAACCCTGGACATGGACTGTATCGCCCAGAGCACTGCCCACGTCACCAGCACCACCGCTTCGGGAGACCCCTCCGCACATGCTGCCATCGGCGTATTCGCGGGTATCCGGGCCACGGCGATGGCACGGTTGGGCACCGATAATCTGGAAGGTTTGCGGATTGCCGTGCAGGGCTTGGGCAATGTCGGCTTTGCGCTGGCCGAGCAACTGCACGCGGCGGGCGCGGAACTGTTGGTCAGCGATCTAGACGCGGGCAAGGTGCGTTTGGCGGTGGAGCAATTCAATGCCCAGCCAGTGGCCAATGATGCGCTGGTCAGCACCCCATGCGACATCTTCGCACCTTGTGGTGTGGGCCAGATACTCAGTGGCCAAAGCGTCACGCAATTACGCTGCGCTGCCGTGGCGGGGGCTGCCAACAACCAGCTGACTACCCTGCAGGTGGCTGATCATCTGGAACAGCGAGGGATACTCTATGCGCCGGATTACGTCATCAATGCCGGTGGCTTGATCTACGTGGCGCTGACTCACCGGGGCGAGAGCCTCAGCACCATTACTGCGCATCTGGCCCGGATTCCGTCACGCCTGACCGAAGTGTTCGGCCATGCCCAGGCGGAAAAACGCTCGCCAGCGCGGGTGGCGCAGATGCTGGCGGAGCGCTTGCTGTATGGCTGACGGCAGTTATTCTGCCGAGCTGCCCTCAAGCAACTCGGCCAAGGCATCGGGCTGGCTCTTGAACGCTCGGGCGAATACATCGCGATTTTTCGCCATGTAGATGCCGGCTTCCTCGACCTGTTGTTCGGTCAGCGATGGCACCGCTTTTTGCAGCACATCAGCCAGGCGCTCGGCCAGCTCGAGCATCTTGTCATGACGATCCGCTTCGGCTTTATCCATGAACAACTGCTCCGGGTCGCGACTGCTGCGGTATACCACTTCGACGGCCATTCATCACCTCTGTGCCTTTATAGCGGGTTATGCAAATAATTTACTGTATGGGTGTACAGTACTCGCATAGGCCACCCCAGCGCAACCCGATAGTGGCCATTTATCTGCACGAAAGCGTAGCCCATAGGTGCCTTGCGGCAATCGGTCGCCTTCCAACCCTCGTGTCTGGCCTTTTAACTGCATGGCACAAGCGTCACACAGGTGGCGCACCATCCTTCAGTCGTATCGGGGAATCGAGCATCGTGAACATCAAATGGGCAGAAAAAATGCGCAAGGGCCTGCACGGCTCTGCCGACTCGCTGGGCAACCTGTGCGTCGAGGGGTTTCACTACCTGGCGTTGTTCGGTATTGGCGGGATTACCGCGTGGGCGGCGGTCGAGGCGTTTCTGGACATGCTCAACAAGGGCGGGGTCAGCGTCGATGACATCCTGCTGCTGTTCATTTACCTGGAGCTGGGGGCAATGGTCGGGATCTATTTCAAGACCAACCACATGCCGATCCGCTTCCTGCTCTACGTTGCGATCACCGCTCTGACGCGCCTGCTGATCGGCGACGTGTCCCATCACAAGGCGCCGGACATCGGCCTGCTGTACCTGTGCGGCGGCATCTTGCTGTTGGCCTTCGCGATTTTGGTGGTGCGCTACGCATCTTATCGCTACCCCTCGAGCCGGGCGTTGGATGCCCATGGCAAGGAAGTCGACGAGGGCCGCTAGTGCTCAGTTGGCGAGTTGGCTGGCGGCGTGTCGTTGCTGGCCTGTGTCGCGGGTGAGGGCGGCGAGAACCTGCAGCGGGTTTTCGCCTTGTTCAATGGCCAGGCCCAGGCGGATGCTGTCGATGACCCGCTGCAGGCGCACCGGGTCGTTGCGTTGGGCCTGGCTGATCAAGCGCTTGGCGACGGCGCCGCTGTCGTCGGACAGGGTCAGCATGATGCTGCCGTCGAGGCGGGCGATGCTCAGGTTGACCCGATAGCGCGGGGCGAAAGCGTTGCTGATCTGATCGAATGGATTGTGCATGGTCGCGGATCTGCAGGTTAACTTGATGGGAAAGTTGACCGGGTATTTGCGCGATTGGTTCAGGGCCGTTGATCGGCGTTGGATGGTTTGGGGCCGCTTTGCGGCCCTTTCGCGACACAAGGCCGCTCCTACAGGGCACCGCGTCAAGCCCGAAGTCTTGCGCGGTCGTTGTAGGAGCGGCCTCGTGTCGCGAAAGGGCCGCAAAGCGGCCCCCAGATCTCACTAACGAAACAGCGCTAAGATCACTCCTCGACTTCTTCCTTCACTTCCAGCACCACACGTTTGCTGCGCAGCTTGCCGAACAGGTGATCCAGCGCATGGTCAAGTTTGGTCGTGGCACCCTCAACAGCCTGCTCCAGCGAAGCGGCCGTGTGGCTTACGGAAATCGGTTGATGGCCTTTGGGGCGAGCCTCCATCTGGCAACGTTTGTCATGCGGTCCGGGCTTGGCGCCATTGTCGTCGCGCAGGTGCACCTCGATGCGGGTGAGGTCGTCCTCGTAACGTTCAAGACTGCTCTCAAGCGTACTGCGTACCCACTCTTCCAGCCGGATGCTGCCGTCGATCTGGTTGCTGCTGTTGACTTGGATTTGCATGACTTCAATCCTTATTCAGCTTGCTCGCAAGAGTCGCCCAGGCCATTGAGGCCTGTGGAAATTTATCGCCTCTTGACTGTAAGGTCAGGCATCCGCGCGGCGATTTCAAGCCCTTTTCAAATATAAATTTTTTGAATTAAATCAGCGCTGGATGGACGCAGCCGAGCCCAGCATGATTCGGCCTGGGGCGCCGATGCGCCCCTCACCCCGTCAGAATTCGACCGAGGTCTGAACGTACAACGTGCGTGGTTCACCGACATATTTGCCGCGATTGTTATCGTCGAACGAGCGCGTGTAGTACTCGCGGTTGAACAGGTTCTTCACCCCCACAGCGAGCTTCAGATTCGACAACTGTGGGCCGAAGTCATAGCCGGCGCGGGTACTCACCAGCATGTAGCCGGGGATGCGGCCATTGGCGCCATTGGCGCTTTCGTCGCGAGTGTTGGCGTTGTCGGCGAACTGGCTGCTCTGGAAGCTGCTGTCCAGGTTCAACTGCCACGGGCCATCGGTATAACCCAGGCCGAGGGTGCCCTTGTGGCGTGACGAGAACGGCACCTGATTACCCTTGTTGGCGCCGTCTTCACGGATGGTCGCGTCGACGAACGCGTAGCCCAAGTGCACATCGAAACCACTCAATACCGGACTCAGTCCATCGAGCGCGTAACGCAGGTTGGTCTCGATGCCCTGATGGCGCGTTTCCCCGCGAGCGATGACTGAATCGTTGCTCTGGTTGCTCTCGTATTGGTTGTCGAAATTGATCAAGAATGCGCCGATCTCCGCCTGCAGGTCGCCATTGTCGTAGCGCGTGCCGACTTCCCAGGTGCGGGCTTTTTCCGGTTTCACCTCACCGCTGGTGACGCGATTGGGCATCTGGCTGTACTGCACGCTGCCGAACGAGCCTTCGGTGTTGGCATACAGATTCCAACTGTCGGTCAGGTGATAAAGCACGTTCAGGGCGGGCAGGGCGGTGTTGTAACTGCCCTGGTAACGCTGTCCGCTGATCTTGTTGCTCTGCTCGGAGTCGATCATCTCGTAGCGCACGCCCGGGGTGATGGTCCAGCGGCCGATATCGATACGGTCATCCAGGTAGAGCGCATGCGCTTCGGTGCTGCCGCGGGTGTCGCGGCCGAGGAAGCTGCTGCTGGTTGGCAGGTCGCCATTGACCGGTGCCTGGTAGCGCAACTCGTGGCCGGCTTCGTTGATGTAACGGTAGCCGACGCCGACTTCATGCCAGCTGTCGCCCAGGGCCAGGCCTTGCGAGAAGCGCGTTTCGATGCCGCGCACCCAGTATTCGCGTGGCGACAGCGAGACGAAGTTGCCCTGGTCCAGATAACCGCTGCGCAGGGTCTTGGTGAAGAAGCTGTTGACGCTGACCTGACGATCATCCTGCTTGTAATCGTAACCGACGTTGACCAGCGTGCGCCGGCCCCAGAACTTGTCCTTGAGGCGGGTCGACTGATACGGATCGGCGTCGTAGGCGGCCTGGCTCAAGCCACCGGGCATTTCAGCTTCGCCTTCGTAATATTGCGCCATGGCGTGCAGGCTGTTGGCTTCGTCGAGCTGCAGCTTGCCCTTGAGCATCAGGTCGTCGATCTGCGTATCGCTGTGCTCGCGCCAGTCGCCGCCGCGGCTGCCGGAGTAGAGCAGGGCGCCACCCAGGCCATTGGCGTTGGTGCCGCCGACCAGCAGGTTGGCGCTGTTCTTGATGCCATCGTGGCTGGACGAAGGCGTCATCTGATTTTGCATGGCCGCCTTGAACGTGGCTTCTTGCGGGATCGCCCGGGTCACGAAGTTGACGATGCCGCCGACGTTCTGTGGCCCATAGCGCACCGCGCCGCCGCCGCGGACCACGTCTACCGCGTCCATGTTGCCCAGGCTCAG
Source organism: Pseudomonas shirazensis (assembly GCF_050496565.1). Taxonomy (GTDB): domain Bacteria; phylum Pseudomonadota; class Gammaproteobacteria; order Pseudomonadales; family Pseudomonadaceae; genus Aquipseudomonas; species Aquipseudomonas shirazensis_A. The sequence goes on along the minus strand of NZ_JBNWAE010000015.1, from coordinate 67,389 downwards.
CGGCGCCAGCGACAACTGCGGCTGGCCATACGGGGCGAATGGCACCGGGATGCCGTCCATCAGTACGGTCGAGCGCGAAGCCAGGCGCGGGTTGAGGCCGCGGATGCCGAAGTTCAGCGCCAGGTCATGGCCGCCGGTGCCGCTGGTGTCCGGCGCATTGACCCCAGGGATGCGGTTGAGCACTTCACGCGGGCTGCTGGCGCCGCTGCGTTCGAACTGCTCGCGGCGGATCACATCACGTGCGCCGGGGTGGTCGAAGACATTGTCGGCCTGCGCTTCGGCCAGCCAGTCACCGACCACGGTGGACGCGCCCAGCTCGATGGGCGCGCTGCCCGCAGATACCGCAACAGGCTGCAGGCTGAAGGCATTGGTTCCTTCCTGACGAGCCTGCAGACCGCTACCGCGCAGCAGTGCTTCCAGACCCTGATCAAGTGCGTACTCGCCTTGCAGGCCCGGGCTCTGCAGGCCTTGGGTGAGCTGCGAGCCATACGAAATCAACGCACCGCTCTCGCGGCCAAACTGGTTCAGCGCCTGCTCCAGCGAGCCGGCGGCGATATGGTACTCGGCGGCCAGCACGGCAGGCGCGGCGAGGCTGAAGGTGGAAGCAAGCAACAGGGCGAGAGAGCTGGGACGCAACAGCATGAGCGGGTCCTTGAGAGGGGGTCTGCCTTATCTGTCACGCGAGCTTGCAGAAATGGCTCAGGTTATTTGAAAAATACTTGCTGACTAGCCCACGCGGCGCTCGACCGTGACCCAATAGCGGGTGAAACGGCGCACGCTGACCGGCAGTGCCACTTCAAGCATCTGCAGAATCCGCTCGCTGTGATCCAGCGGATAAGAGCCGGAGATACGCAGGTCGGCGACCTGCGCGCTGCAGCTCAAGCGGCCGTGGCGGTAGCGGTCGAGCTCGTCGAGAAAGTCCGCCAGGCGCATTTGCGAAGCCACCAGCATGCCGTCGACCCAGGCACCGCGATCTGCCTGCAACGGCGCAATACCCTGCCAGCCGGCGCTGGCGAAATTGGCCTGCTGGCCGGCCAGCAATGACTGCCCGCCGAGACTGGCGCGGCCGCTATACACCGCCAGTTGGCTGAAGCCGCTGAACTGACGCAGATTGAAGCGCCCGGCATCGAGGCGCAGCACGCCCTGCGCGCTACTCAGCAGCATCGGCCGGCTATCGTTGACGACCTCAACTTGCAGCTCGCCATCGACCAGCCGCAACAGCCGCTGCTGGCTGTCGAAGCGCACATCGGCGGCGCTGCCGGTGTTCAGTTGCAGCTGGCTGCCGTCCTCCAGGCCCAGCCGCCGGCGCTGACCGACCGGGCTGCGGTAGTCGGCCAGCAGCCCCGGCACTGGGCGATGTTGCTGCACGGCGAGCCCGCTGGCACTGGCCACTCCAAGCAGCAGCAAGGCCTTGAGCGCACGCCGCCGGGCAGGCGATGGCGGCGCCTGCAAGGTCGCATGCACGATGGGCGAAGCGACCCCACGCAAGCGCTGGTTGACCTGTTGGATATGCGCCCAGGCGCGCTGGTGCTCGCCGTCAGCCTCCAGCCAGCGCTGCAGCGCATGCTGCTGGCGCGCGTCGAAATCATCGCCCTGGGATTCGATCAGCCAGTGCACCGCCTGCTCGGCGACCTCGGCGCCAAAGCTGCTGTTCACAGGGCGAAGTAGCAGCGCAGGGCTGCCTTGCTCAGATAACGCTTCACCGTGGCCAGCGAGATACCCAGTTCACGAGCGATTTCGCTTTGCCCGAGGCCATCGACCTGGGCCAACAGGAATACCCGCTTGACCAGCGGCGGCAAGCCATCGAGCAAGCGGTCCAGCTCGAGCAGAGTCTCGAAGATGATCGCCTTCTGTTCTTCGCACGGGGCGAACTGCTCGGGCACCTGCGCCAGGGCTTCGTGGTAGGCCCGCTCCAGCTCCTGACGGCGGAAGTGGTTGCACAGCACCCGCTTGGCCACGGTGGCGAGAAACGCCCGTGGCTCGATCAATTGCGGCGCCTCGCGGGCCTGGAGCAGGCGCAGGTAGGTGTCCTGGGCCAGATCAGCCGCGCTGTGCGGGCAGCCCAAACGACGCCGCAACCAGCCGGTGAGCCAGCTGTGATGCTCGTGATAGAGGCCTTGGACGGTTGCAGAAAGGGCGCTGGACACCGTAACGACTCCGGCGCTGATCGGCGCGAGTGCTAGTAAGAATGGTTCGCATTGTAATTTCCCTGCAGCGTGTCGGCAATCCTCAAAAAAACCATGCAAGCCGCAGCCGAGCTTTGCTTATGAGAATTGAAATCATTATTATTGATGGCTTCAATTAGTGGACCTTGTCATGAAGCCCAAAGCTGGCGGGATTCTCCTGAGCTATCGACTGGCTGTGGCCTCGCGCTGCCTGGCGGCATTGCTTGGCGGCTACCTGCTGGCGTCGATGGCCAGCGTCTGCATCACCTTGCTGGTGCCAATGACCCCGGTCGACGCGACCTTGACCGGGATGATGCTGTCGTTCGTGTTTTACGTGCTGGCTTTCATCTGGTGCTTCGCCTGCCGCACGGCCGCTCGCGCCTGGCTTGGTGTACTGCTGCCAAGCCTTGCGCTGGCGCTGATCAATGGGCTGGCTTACTGGATGAAGAACCCATGAAAGAAGGCTTTCGCCAGGCCATGGCCTGGCTGCACACCTGGACTGGGCTGCTGTTCGGCTGGCTGCTGTTCGCGATTTTCCTGACCGGCACGCTGTCGTACTTCAAGGACGAGATCACTCACTGGAGCCAGCCCGAGGTACAGCGCCATCAGCTCGATCCAGCTGCCAGCCTCGGCCTCGCCCAGCGGTATCTGCAGAGCAACGCCGCCACTGCCGGCAGCTGGTTCATCCGCCTGCCCAGCGACCGCGAGCCTGCCCTCAGCGTCAGCTGGCGCGACCCCAACGCCACCGGCCGGCGCGGTTTCATCAGCCACGAGCTGGACGCACGCAGCGGTGAACGAGTCGAGGTGCGCGACAGCCGCGGCGGCGACTTCTTCTACCGCTTCCACTTCCAGCTGCAGATGCCGCACCCTTGGGGCCGCTGGCTGGCGACCTTCTGCGCGCTGATCATGCTGTTGGGGCTGATCACCGGGATCATCACCCACAAAAAGATCTTCAAGGAATTCTTCACTTTCCGACCAGGCAAGGGCCAGCGCTCGTGGCTCGACGGCCACAACGCAATTGGCGTGCTGGTGCTGCCGTTTCACCTGATGATCAGCTACAGCAGCCTGCTGTTGTTCATGTACATGGTCATGCCGGCGAGCATCATGGCGGCCTACAAGGGCGAGTCCGACACCTACTTCAGCGAGCTGTTCGGCCGTGACGAAGCGCCCAAGGCCGCCGGCGTGGCAGCGCCGCTGACCGATCTGCCGGCACTGTATGCCAAGGTGCAGACCATCGTCCCCGGCGCCCGTATCGGCTACTTGCAGATAGCCAACCCCGGCGACAGCAACGCCCGGGTGACCGTGACCCAGGCCGCCGCCGATCACGTCGCCTATCAGCGCAGCGCCAGCTGGACCTTCGATGGCGTCAGCGGCGCGCAGCTCAGCCAGGGTGAGCCGGAAAGCGCGGCGATGATGACCTCGTTCACCATCGCCGGTCTGCACATGGGCAACTTTGCCGGGCCGTGGCTGCGCTGGTTGTACTTTGTGTTTGGCGTGGCCGGTACTGCAGTGATCGGCACCGGCCTGGTGATGTGGCTGGGCAAGCGCCAGCTCAAGCACGCCAAAAGTGGCCGGTTGCCGTTCGAACTGCGCCAGGTCGAAGTGCTCAATATCGCCAGCATGAGCGGGCTGTTGCTCGGTGTTGCAGGGTTCTTCTGGGCCAATCGGTTGCTGCCAATTGGCATGCCGGGGCGGGCCGATTGGGAGATCAACGTGTTCTTCCTGGCTTGGGCTTTGTCTCCGCTGCACGCGCTGCTGCGGCCGGGGCGCAAGGCCTGGGGCGAGCAATTGGCGCTGGGGGCGCTGGCGTTTGCCGGGCTGGCGCTGCTCAACGCGCTGGTCACCGGGCACGGCCTGGATAAGTCGATCGCCCGTGGCGACTGGGCCATGGCCGGCTTTGACCTTACTGCGCTGGGCACCGGGCTGTTCCTCGCCTGGGCCGCTGGTAAGATGCTGCGCACGCCCAAGGTGCAGGTCAAGCGCGCTCCGCGTGCTGCCAAGGCCGCCACGACCCCGGCCGAGGTGAACTGATGCTCAGCGTTGCCCTGATCACTTTTTCCGGGCTGGTGGCCCTGTGTCTCGCGATGGAAAAGCACTTCGGTGAGCTGCTCAAGCGCAAACCCAAGCCTGGACATTTACCTGCCCTGCGTTGGGCAGGCTGGGCGCTGCTGGTGCTGTCGCTGATCCTAGCCGTCAACATCCGCGGCCTGGCCTTCGGCCTGGTTGAATGGTTTGCACTGGTGATGGCCGGGCTGACCCTGTGGGTGTTCGGCCTGCCTTATCAGCCACGCCTGTTGTTTGGCCTGGCACTGGTCAGCGTGGTGCTCGGTCCGGTGCTCGCTGTGGTGGGTGTGTGAGCGCTTGAACGAGCCAACGCCCAGCAACCCGGCCGACGCCGACGCCGCCAGTGGCCGGGCGCGCTTCGTCCAGGTGTTTCTCGCCCAGCGCGGGCGTATGGAAGCGCTGGTCAGCCGCCGGGTGGGCTGCCGGGCGACGGCGGCGGATCTGGTGCAGGAGTTGTTCCTGCGCTTCTGGCGCCGGCCCGAGGTCAAGGTCGAAGCACTGGATACCTACCTGCTGCGCTGCGCCGGCAACCTGGCGATCGACCATCTGCGCAGTGAGGGCAGCCGTGGCCGAGTAGTCGAAGGCTTGCCGGTTGCCGATGACAGCCCGGCGCCAGAGCAGGCGCTGGCCGCTGAACATGACCTGCAGCGGATCGAGGCCGCGCTGTGCGGCCTGCCCGAGCGCAGCCGGCAGATATTTCTGCTCAGCCGCGTCCACGGCTGCACCTACGGCGAAATCGCCAAGGCCATGCAGTTGTCCCAGAGCGCTGTGGAAAAGCATATGATGCGCGCCCTCGAAGCGTGCAAGGCAAGCGTTGCCGCGCCGCGCAGGCCAGGAGGCGGCCGATGACCAGCCACACCGAGCCAAGCAGTCAGGCTCCCGAGCAGGCGGCGCTGCATTGGCTCAACCGCATCATTCACAATCCAGGCGAAGCCCAGGCTGCGCCGTTCAAACGCTGGCTGCTGGCCGACCCGGCCAATCGCCAGGCGTATGCGCGCGCAGAGCATGCCTGGCAACTGAGCCAACTGCCAGCGGCGAAACTGGCCGAACAACAGCAGGCCAGTCTGCAGCCATACCTGGACGCTATCCGCCAGGCGCGCCAGCCCAAGCGCTGGGGCCGTCGTGGCGGTGCTTTGGCTGTCGCCGCCTGTCTGCTGCTGGCGCTGGGCAGCGTCGCCGGCTGGCAGCCGCAGCATTGGTTGCAGGATGCCCAGGCCGACTACCGCAGTGGCGCTGAGTTGCAGCAAATCACCCTGGTCGATGGCTCGCTGATGACCCTGGATGCGGGCAGCGCGGTGGCGGTCGATTTCGACCACGGCGAGCGGCGGATTCAGCTGTTGCGCGGCGCGGCGTTCTTTCAGGTGACCCACACCGGTCAGCCCTTTCTGGTCGACGCCGCTGGCGGTGAAGTGCGCGTGCTCGGCACCCAGTTCGAAGTACGCGAGCAAGGCGAGGGCGCCCAGGTCACGGTGCGCAGCGGGCGCGTGGCGGTAATGCCGACGGTAGGCCAGGCGGCCCGCGAGCTGACGGCCAACCAGCAACTGGCTTATGCCGCAGGCCACGCAGGAGAAATCGCATCAGTCGACAGTGACAGCCGCCTGGCCTGGCGTCAGGGCTGGTTGAGTTATCAACAGGTGCCGCTGGCCGAAGTGCTTGAAGACCTGCGTCGCTATTACCCAGGGCGCATCGTGCTGCTCGACGACACGCTGGGCCAGCGCTTGGTCAGTGCCAGCATCCCGGCCAATCAGCCGCTGCTGGCGCTGGATTCACTGGGCAAGGTGGTGGGTTTCTCGCGGCAGACGCTGCTCGGCCGGCTGACGTTGATCAGATAATCACGCGTGGTTGAAAAATAATTGCGAATTGTTGTGAGGTAACCGGCGACGCCATCCGTGTAGTGAGTGAAAAGCGATTCATTCGCATGCGATCACCCTCTCTCAGGTCAGCGTCCATGAAGTTTTCCTCGCGTTGCGTTCCCCTCTGGCTGGGTCTTGCCACCTTGTCCAGCGCCGTCGTTGCCCCGCTTGCCAGTGCTGCGGCGCAAGCACAGCTGTACAGCTTCGCCCAGCCCAGCCAGCCGTTGCCGGCGGCACTCAACGCCTTCAGCCGCACCACCGGCCAGAGCCTGGTCTACACCGTCGAACTGCCCAACCTGCAGGCCCCGGCCTTGAACGGTTCGCTCAGCGCCGAACAGGCCTTGCAGCAACTGCTGGGCAATGCCGGCCTGAGCTGGCGGCGCGTCGACGCACGCACCCTCACGCTGGAGCCAGTGGACACCTCCGGCGCGGTGAATTTGCAGGCGATCAACGTCAATTCGCAAGGCGACCTGTATAGCTATCAACCGCCCGCCAACGCTTCGATCATGCGCGGCCAGGGCGCGGTGCAGGACATCCCGCACACCATCAATGTGGTCCCGGCCCAGGTCATCCGCGACCAGGCGCCGCGCAACCTGGACGATGCCCTGGCCAACGTCAGCGGCATCACCCAGGGCAACAATTTCGGCGGCACTTCGGACACGGTGATGAAACGCGGCTTTGGTGATAACCGCGACGGCTCGATCATGCGCGACGGCATGCCGCTGGTGCAGGGCCGCAGCCTCAATGCCAGCACCGAGCGGGTCGAAGTGCTCAAGGGCCCGGCCTCGCTGCTGTATGGCATTCAGGATCCGGGCGGGGTGATCAACGTGGTCAGCAAGCGCCCGCAACTGGAGCAGTACAACGCCTTGAACCTGCGCGGCTCGACCTACGGCAGTGGCAAGAACGGCAGCGGCGGCGGTTTCGACAGTACCGGCGCGCTGGGCGACACGCCGCTGGCCTACCGACTGATCGTCGACCACGAAGATGAAGACTACTGGCGCAACTACGGCGTGCACCGCGAGTCGATGGTAGCGCCGTCGCTGGCCTGGTTGGGCGATGATACGCAAGTGGTGCTGGCCTACGAGCACCGCGAGTTTCTCTATCCGTTCGACCGCGGTACTGCCTTCGGCAGCAATGGCCACCCTTTGAATATCCCGGCAACCCGGCGTCTCGATGAGCCGTTCAACGACATGCAGGGGCGCAGCGACCTGTACCGGCTCGAGCTGGACCATCAGCTCAGCGACGACTGGAAGGTCCATGCCGGCTACAGCTTCAACCGCGAAACCTACGATGCCAGCCAGGTCCGCGTCACCGGCGTCAACGAGGCGCGTGGCACCTTGACCCGTAGTATCGACGGCACCCACGGCGCGATGAGCCGCGACCAGTTCGCCACCGTCAGCCTGAACGGCAACCTCGAATTGGCCGGGATGCGCAATGACCTGCTGCTCGGTCTGGATCATGAGGACCGCAAAGTATTTCGCGGTGATCTGATTCGCCAGACCAGCCGCTCGACCTTCAGCTATCAGAACCCGGTTTACGGCCAGGAGGTGGAAGGCAGCAACGTGCGCGCCGGCGACAGTGACCAGACCGACAAGCTGCGCACCGACTCGCTGTTCGTGCAGGACGCGCTGCACCTCGATGAGCATTGGATTCTGGTGGCCGGCGCGCGCTTCCAGCAGTACGACCAGTACGCCGGCCGCGGCCGCCCGTTCCAGGTCAACACCGACAGCAACGGCCAGACCTGGGTGCCGAATGCCGGCGTGGTGTACAAGGTCGATGAGCAGCTGTCGTTGTATGCCAGCTACAGCGAGTCGTTCAAGCCCAACTCGACCATCGCACCGATCAGTGTTGGCGGTGGCCAGACCCTGACGCTGGATGGCAGCATCGCTCCGGAGGAGGGCAAGTCGTGGGAGCTGGGGGCCAAGCTGGACATGCCCGGGCAGCTCACCGGCAACATCGCCCTGTTCGACATCACCAAGCGCAATGTGCTGGTCGCCGACGGCGACAGTAATCCCGGCACGATCATCTACAGCAATGCCGGTGAGGTCCGCTCGCGCGGTCTGGAGCTGGACCTCAGCGGCCAGCTTAGCGAGCGCTGGAGCCTGATCGGCAGCTATGCCTTCACCGATGCCGAAGTGACCAAGGATCCGGAACTCAAGGGTAAGCGCTTGCAGAACGTGGCGCGCAACAGTGGCTCGCTGTCGGCGGTGTATGACTACGGCAGCCTGTTCGGTGGCGACCGCCTGCGTCTGGGCGCTGGCGCCCGCTATGTCGGCGAGCGTGCCGGCAACGCGACCAATGACTTCGACCTGCCGGCCTACACTGTGGCCGATGCGTTTGCCAGCTACGAGACCCGGCTCGACGAGCACAAGGTGCGCCTGCAACTGAACGTGAAGAACCTGTTCGACAAGGTCTATTACAGCTCGGCAGTGAACCGCTACTTCGTTGCTGTTGGCGATGCGCGCCAGGTCAGCCTGTCGACCACCCTGGAGTTCTAACCGCGCCAGGCTGCCCGGTATTCGCCAGGCGTCGCCGCAAAGGCCTGGCGGAAGCGGTTGCTGAAGTGGCTGGCGCTGGCAAAACCGCAGTGCAAGGCAATCTGCAGCAACGGTTGCTGGCCGTGACGCAACATCTGGCAGGCGCGCTGTAGGCGGAGGGCCAGCAGGTACTGATGCGGCGGCAGGCCGAAGCTTGCACGAAACATCCGCGCAAAGTGGTATTCGGAGAGGTTGCAGCGCAGCGCCAGCTCACCGAGGCTGAGCGGCTGGTCGAGGTGCGCTTCGATGTACTCGGCCAGTTGCCGGCGCACACTTGGCGCCAGGCCGCCCTTGAGGCGCAAGCCCTGGCGCAGCCCGGCCTGGCTGAGCACCGCATGGTCGACGATGGCATGCGCCAGGCTGCTCGCCAGCAAGCGCTCGCCGGGTTCGTCCCAGGCCATGCCGATCAGTTGGCGAAAGCGCTGCGCCTGCTCGCGGTCATCGACGAAGGTCGCTTCGTGCAGCTGCATTTCCCGCGGCTCTCGGTCGAGCAGGCGGATGCAGCCGAGGGCGAACTGTTCTTCGCTGATGTACAGGTGCGCCAGGCGGATCGAGCCATTGACCACCCAGTTCGACTCGGAGCCTGCCGGCATGATGCAGAGTTTGCCGGGCGCCCCTTTGTCTGCCGGGCGCTGGCGGCGAAAGGTGCCAGTGCCGTCGGCGATGTAGCACGACAAGGTGTGATGGCTCGGCGCCTGATAGTCGCGAGCATCGTCGCGGTTGCTCCACAGCGCCGCCGACAGGCCGTCAGCCAGCTGCACGCTGTGCTCCAGACGCGCGTTGGGCGACGCATGCATGGCGGTGAACACTTGCAGTTGGCTGAATGGGGTCATGGCGTATTCCTCTGGCTGCCATCCTACTGCGCCGCCGCACGGATGGCAGCCGCTGGCGACGCAAAAGCGCAAGTTTGTGCAAGCGCGGCTTCAGGCTGGGCTGGACACTGGCTGCATCGTCACGCTTTTGCCAGAGAGTCCCGCCATGAACCTGTCGCTGTACCTGCTGACCGTCCTCATCTGGGGCACCACCTGGCTCGCCCTGAAACTGCAGCTGGGCGTGGTCGCCATCCCGGTGTCGATCGTTTACCGCTTTGCCTTGGCGGCGTTGATCCTGTTCGCCATCCTCCTGCTCACACGGCGCCTGCAAGCGATGGATCGGCGCGGTCACTTGATCTGCCTGGCGCAGGGGCTGTGCCTGTTCTGCATCAACTTCATGTGTTTCCTGACGGCCAGCCAATGGATCGCCAGCGGTCTGATCGCCGTGGTGTTCTCAACGGCAACGTTGTGGAATGCCCTGAATGCGCGGGTGTTCTTCGGTCAGCGCATCGCCGCCAATGTGCTGGCTGGCGGTGCACTTGGCCTGGTTGGCCTGGGGCTGTTGTTTGCGCCGGAGCTGAGCAGCCATGGTGCCAGCCGCGAGACCCTCTACGGGTTGGCCCTGGCATTGCTCGGTACGCTGTGTTTCTCGGCGGGCAACATGCTCTCGAGCATGCAGCAGAAGGCCGGGCTGAGGCCGATGACCACCAATGCCTGGGGCATGCTTTACGGGGCGACGATGCTGGCCGGTTACTGCGTGGTGAGCGGCATCCCGTTCGACATGGAGTGGAGCAGCCGGTATATCGGCTCGCTGCTGTACCTGGTGATCCCGGGTTCGGTTATCGGCTTTACCGCGTACTTGACCCTTGTCGGGCGCATGGGGCCGGAGCGGGCCGCGTATTGCACCGTGCTGTTTCCGTTGGTGGCGCTGAACGTGTCGGCGTTTGCCGAGGGCTACCAGTGGACCACGCCGGCGTTGTTGGGGCTGGTGGCGGTTATGGCGGGTAATGTTTTGGTGTTTCGCAAGCCCAAGGTCAAGCAGAGCGGTGTTGCTGCGGTGGCGCCTTGACCTTTAGATTGCTGGGGCCGCTTTGCGGCCCTTTCGCGACACAAGGCCGCTCCTACAGGGGGCCGCGCATGACAGCCTAGCGCGGTCCCCTGTAGGAGCGGCCTTGTGTCGCGATTGGGCTGCAAAGCAGCCCCTTACGGTAAATGATCAGCCCTTCCAAACCTGCGGATTGACCAGATTCCGCGGCCGTTCACCAAGCAGCGCCGAGCGCAGGTTATCCAGCGCACGGTTGGCCATCGCCTCGCGAGTCTCGGCGGTGGCCGAGCCGATGTGTGGCAAGGTCAGCGCGTTGGGCAGCTGGAACAACGGCGACTCAGCCAGCGGCTCATGCTCGTAGACGTCCAGGCCCGCGCCACGAATGGTCCCGGCCTGCAGCGCCTCGATCAGCGCCGCCTCATCCACCACCGGCCCGCGGGCGATGTTGATGAGGAACGCGCTGGGCTTCATCAGTTGCAGTTCGCGGGCGGCGATCAGCTTGCGCGTGGCCTCCGACAACGGCACCACTACGCAGACGAAGTCGGCTTCGGCCAGCAATTGATCGAGGCTGCGGTACTGCGCACCGAGCTCCTGTTCCAGCGCCTGCTTGCGACTGTTGCCGGCATACACGATCGGCATGTTGAAACCGAAGCGGCCACGGCGGGCAATCGCTGCGCCAATGTTACCCATGCCGATGATGCCGAGAGTCTTGCCGTGTACGTCGCTGCCGAAACGCTCCGGGCCGACCGTGGCCTTCCAGTTGCCGGCCTTGGTCCAGGCATCCAGTTCGGCGGTGCGCCGGGCGCAACCCATGATCAGCGAGAAGCCGAGGTCGGCGGTGCTTTCGGTGAGCACGTCGGGGGTGTTGGTCAGGGCGATGCCGCGTTCGTTGAAGTAGTCGACGTCGTAGTTGTCGTAGCCGACCGACACGCTCGACACCACTTCAAGCTTGGCCGCGCCTTCCAGTTGCGCGCGGCCAAGCTTGCGCCCGGCGCCGATCAGGCCGTGGGCCTCTGGCAGCGCTTCATTGAACTGGGCGCTGATGTCACCCAATTTGGGGTTGGGCACGATCACGTTGAAGTCGTGCTGCAGGCGCTCGGCCATGGCCGGGGTAATGCGGCTGAAGGCCAGGACGGTCTTTTTCATCGGCAACTCTCTGCAAGGCGCTACGGGTATGCCGGCCTCGACGGCGTAGGCCGAGGCTGGCGCCAGAACAATGCATAGCAACCTACCATTGGTCCCGGCCCCAATGCAGCAGCTTTTTCAGTGGGCGACCAGTAGCTCGTGGGTTTTCAGGTCGGCTTCATGGGCGGCGAGGATCTCTGGCAACGAATTGCGCAGGTACTCGACCCAGGTCTTGATCTTGGCATCCAGGTATTGCCGGGAAGGGTAGATCGCGTACAGGTTCAGCTCCTGCAGGCGGTAGTCCGGCATCACCCGTAACAGGCTGCCATCGCGCAGGCCATCGATGGCCGAGTAGATCGGCAGCACGCCCACGCCCATCCCCGAGCGGATCGCGGTCTTCATCGCGTCGGCCGAGTTGACCTGAAACGGCGAACTGTTGATGTTGACCAGCTCCTGGCCCTCAGGCCCGTCGAACAGCCATTTTTCCAGCGGAATGACCGGGCTGACCATGCGCAGGCAGGCGTGCCTGAGCAGGTCGGCCGGCTTGTGCGCCATGCCGTGGCGGGCGACGTATTCCGGCGAGGCGCAGACGATGCTGTAGGTGATGCCCAGCCGCTGCGAGACGAAGCCGGAGTCGGGCAGCTCGCTGGCGAGCACGATCGAAACGTCGTAACCCTCGTCGAGCAGGTCCGGCACGCGGTTGGCCATAGTCAGGTCAAAGGTCACATCCGGGTGGGTTTCGCGATAGCGGGCGATGGCATCGACCACGAAGTGCTGGCCGACGCCGGTCATCGAGTGCACCTTCAACTGCCCGCCGGGCCGCGCATGTGCGTCGCTGGCTTCGGCTTCGGCTTCCTCGACGTAGGTGAGGATCTGCTCGCAGCGCATCAGGTAGCGCTTGCCCGCTTCGGTCAGGGCAATGCGCCGGGTGGTGCGGTTGAGCAGGCGGGTTTGCAGATGGGCTTCCAGATTGGAGACCGCTCGCGACACGTTGGCGGTGGTGGTATCCAGTTGCACAGCGGCGGCCGTGAAGCTGCCGAGCTGGGCTACACAGCTGAACGCACGCATGTTTTGCAGGGTGTCCATGGGTCACTCTCAAAATAGAGGCCGAAATTGTGACATGAAGTTACTAATTCGTTGCTTCGACCAAAGGCGGATTATCGCTGTTTTGGTAACAAAGATTCGCAGGATTATGCGCTTATCGCCAGTCCGGCGGCCCCCTAGAATTGCCCGGCCTCATCCACTTCTCGGGAAATCGCAGCTGTGCCGCGTCGCATCATCGGAGCGCTGAATGCGCTCAGTGCCTGTGCCCTGAGCCTGACCTTGTCAGGCTGTATCGGAACCTGGGGCATCGCCCCGCAAACCCAGACGCTGCAAGCCAACACCCTGCTCACCGACCACGCCATCGCCGAGGCGGCCACCGACGCCCACTGGCCGCGCCAGCAGTGGTGGCAGGCCTATGGCGATCGCCAGCTCGATCGCTGGCTGGAGCTGGCCATAGCCGACAGCCCAAGCCTGGCCATGGCCGCCGCGCGGGTCCGCGAAGCGCGGGCGCTGGCCGGAGTCAGCGAAGCGGCCGAGCAACTGCAGGGCAATGGCCAGGCAAACCTGAAACGGCACAACTGGCCAGAGGATCAGTTCTACGGCCCAGGTGCGCTGTCGGGTGCCAACACCTGGGACAACAACGCCGGCCTCGGCTTGAGCTACGCCCTCGACCTGTGGGGCGGCGAGCGCAGTGCCAGCGAGCAGGCGCTCGACCTCGCGCACATGAGCGTGGCCGAAGCGCGGCAGGCCCAGCTCGAGCTGGAAAACAACCTGGTCAAGGTCTACATCCAGTTCGCCTTGCACTTTGCCCAGCGCGACATCGTTCAGGCCGAGCTTGAGCAGCAGGAGCAGCTTGTGGTCCTGGCCAGGCGTCGCCTTGACGGCGGTATCGGCACCCATTTCGAAGTCAGCCAGGCCGAGGCGCCGCTGCCCGAAACCCACCGCCAGCTGGATGCAGTCAACGAGGCGATCGCCCTGGCGCGCAACCAGTTGGCCGCGCTGGCAGGCAGAGGCCCGGGCGATGGCGCGCAGTTGCAGCGGCCGACTCTGGCCCTCGCCGCGCCGCTGCAATTGCCCTCGACACTGCCTGCCGAGCTGGTCGGTCAACGCCCGGACGTAGTCGCCAGGCGGTGGCAGGTGGCGGCTCAGGCGCGCGGTATCGAAGTCGTCCACGCCAGCTTCATGCCCAATGTCGATCTGGTCGGCAGCCTGGGGTTCATGGCCACCGGCGGTGGTGCGCTGGCGTTTCTCACCGGGCGCAAGTTCAACTACAACGTCGGCCCGGCGATCAGCCTGCCGGTGTTCGATGGCGGCCGCCTGCGGGCACAATTGGGGGTGGCTTCGGCGGGTTATGACGTGGCGGTGGCGCGCTACAACCAGACGGTGGTCGGCGCGTTGCAAAGCATCTCCGACCAGTTGATCCGCCGTGAGTCGATGCATGAGCAGGCGCACTTTGCCGAGCAGTCGGTGGCCGCCGCGCAGAAGACCTACGACATTGCCCTGGTGGCCTTCCAGCGCGGCCTGACCGACTACGTCAACGTGCTCAATGCGCAGACATTGCTGTTTCGCCAGCAGCAGATTCAGCAGCAGGTGCAGGCCGCGCGTCTGACTGCTCACGCCGAGCTGGTCACGGCGTTGGGCGGGGGTTTGCAGGCCGGGGACGACGTGCCCGCGCCAGCGCAACAGGCCGCGCCGAAACCGCCGGCCAGCCTGGCCATCGTCGATCGTCTTGGCGACCGCCCATGAGCCTGCTCTGGAACTGGCTGCACAGCCTGGAGTGGCGCCGCGGCTTCTTTGCCTGGGCGCGCACCGACGGCGTGACCTGGGTATACATCTTCAAGGTGCTGGTGGCGGCGTTCATTACCCTGTGGCTGGCCATGCGCCTGGAGCTGCCGCAGCCGCGCACGGCAATGATCACCGTGTTCATCGTCATGCAGCCGCAGAGTGGGCATGTCTTCGCCAAGAGCTTTTACCGGATGTTAGGCACTTTGGCTGGCTCGGCGATGATGGTCGCGTTGATTGCGCTCTTCCCGCAGAACAGTGAGCTGTTCTTGCCTAGCCTGGCGCTGTGGGTCGGCCTGTGCTCGGCCGGGGCCATGCGCTATCGCACCTTCCGTGCCTATGGCTTCGTGCTGGCCGGCTACACCGCAGCGATGATCGGCCTGCCGGTGCTGGAGCATCCTGACCAAGCCTTTATGGCGGCGGTGTGGCGGGTGCTGGAAATCTCCCTGGGCATCCTCGTGTCGACCCTGGTCAGCGCGGCGATCCTGCCGCAGTCGGCCAGCGCCGCCATGCGCAATGCTTTATATCAGCGCTTTGGCGTGTTTGCCGGGGTGGTGGTCGAGGCGCTACGCGGCAACACTCAGCGCGACCGTTTCGAAGCCAGCAACGTGCGCTTCATCGCCGAGGCGGTGGGCCTGGAAAGCCTGCGCAACGTCACCGCCTTCGAAGACCCGCACATGCGCCGCCGCAGCGGCCGGCTGGTGCGCATGAACAGCGAGTTCATGGCCATCAGCACCCGCTTCAATGCCCTTCATCAACTGCTTGAACGGCTGCGCGCGCGTGGCCCGTCGCAGATTGTCGGTGCCATCGAGCCGGGCCTGGAAACCCTCGTCGAACTGCTCGAGCCCTACGTTGGGCGCGCCCTGACCGAAGCTGACGCATTGCGCCTGACCCTCGAACTGGCCGCCTACAAGGATGGCCTGCAAGCTCAGGTGCGCGGCCTGCGCAGCGAGTATCTGCAAACCCATCCCAGCGAGGCTGAGCTGCTCGATTTCCATACGGCCTTCGAGCTGCTCTATCGCCTGGTCGACGAGATGTTCAGCTATGCCCAGACCCACGCCTCGCTGTCGGCACACAGCCACCAGCGCGAGCAGTGGGACGAACCGTACGTGTCGCGGACCAACTGGCTGGTGTCGCTGGCGGCTGGCCTGCGCGCCTCGGCGGTACTGCTCTTGCTCGGCAGCTACTGGCTGCTCAGCGACTGGCCGAGCGGGGCGATGATGACGTTGATTGCGACCGTGACGGTTGGCCTTTCGGCTGCTTCACCAAACCCCAAACGCATGTCGTTCCAGATGGCCTGCGGCACGTTGCTCGGGGCCTTCATCGGCTTTTTCGAAACCTTTTTCGTGTTCCCCTGGATCGACGGTTTCCCGCTGTTGTGCATGGTCCTGGCGCCAGTGTTCGTACTTGGCGCGTTTCTCTCGTCGCGACCAGCCTATGCCGGTTATGGGATCGGCCTGCTGGTGTTCTTCGCGATCGGCTCGGTGCCGAACAACCTGACGGTGTACAACCCGTACACCTTCATCAACGACTACATCGGCATGCTCCTGGGCATGCTGGTCTGCGCCGCCGCCGGGGCCATTATCCTGCCGCCGAACAGCCGCTGGTTATGGAGCCGGCTGGAGCAGGACTTGCGCGAGCAGGTGCTGTTCGCCATCGGTGGGCGCCTGCGCGGGCTCGGCTCGGCCTTCGACAGCCGCACCCGCGACCTGCTCCATCAAGCCTACGGCCTGGCCGCCGGCAAACCGCAGGTGCAGAGCCAACTGATGCGCTGGATGTTCGTTGTGCTGGAAGTCGGCCACGCCGTGATCGAGCTGCGCAAGGAGCAGCACAACGCGCCGGTCCACCCGGCCTATGCCGAGTCGCAGCCGTGGCGCCAGGCGATCCGCGTCATGGGTCGTGCCCTGGCGCGGTTGTTCCTGCAACCGAGCGCCAGCAACCACGAACGCGCGCTGGTCGCCGTCGACCACGCCATCAGCCGTGTGCAGGCCACCGACGAGCCGTTCGCCCGACACTTCGACACCTCGCTGCTGCGCCGTGCGCAGAGCTACCTGCACTTCATCCGCAGCTCGCTGCTCGACCCTCAATCGCCACTGGCGCAAGGACTGCCGCATGCCCCGTGAAATTGCCTTCCATGGCGTGTACATGCCAACCATGACCGTGTTGTTTCTGCTTGCCGCGGGCCTGGCCTGGGCCCTTGACCGGTTTATCGCCAGCCATGACGGCTACCGCTTCTTCTGGCACCCGGCGCTGCTGCGCCTGTGCCTGTTCATCTGCCTCTTCGGCGCGCTGGCGCTGACTGTCTACTGGTGAGAACCCCTCGATGAAAAAGTTCTTCAGCTTGATCGCCACCCTGCTGGTGCTGGTCGCCGCCGTGGCCATCGGCCGCCAGCTGTGGCTGCACTACATGACCACGCCGTGGACCCGCGACGGCCGCGTCCGTGCCGACATCATCAATGTCGCCGCCGATGTGCCGGGGTATGTCACCGATGTGCCGGTGCGCGATAACCAGCGGGTCAGGAAGGGCGATGTGCTGATCCAGATCGACGCCGAGCATTACCAGGTGGCGGTCGACCAGGCCAAGGCGCTGGTGGCTTCGCGCAAGGCCACCTGGGAGATGCGCAAGGTCAACGCCAAGCGCCGGGCCGACCTCGACAACCTGGTGATCTCCAAAGAAAACCGCGACGACGCCAGCAACATCGCCAACTCGGCCCAGGCCGATTACCAGCAGGCACTGGCGCAGCTGGCCGCCGCCGAGCTGGACCTGAAACGCACGCGCATTCTCGCCACCGTCGACGGCTACGTGACCAACCTCAACGTCCACCGCGGCGACTATGCACGCACTGGCGAGCCGGTGATGGCGGTGGTCGACGAGAATTCGTTCTGGGTCTACGGCTTTTTTGAAGAGACCAAGCTGCCGCACGTACGGCTCGGCGATCAGGCCGAGTTGCAGATGATGAGTGGCGAGCGCCTCAGCGGCCACGTCGAGAGCATCGCCCGCGGCATCTACGACCGCGATAACCCGCAAAGCCGCGAGCTGATTGCCGATGTCAACCCGACCTTTAACTGGGTGCGCCTAGCCCAGCGCGTGCCGGTGCGGATTCATATCGATGCGGTGCCGGAGGGGTTTCTGCTGGCGGCTGGGACGACCTGTACGGTGGTGGTTAGGCCTGGTGGGTAATAGCGAACGCGATAGTGTCCATTAATGCCGGGGGCGCTGCGCGCCCCTTTCGCGACACAAGGCCGCTCCTACAAGGAACGCGTAAGTGGATCGCGCGCGGTCCCTGTAGGAGCGGCCTTGTGTCGCGAAAGGGGTGCGTAGCGCCCCCGGCATACTCGAACCATACGCAAGCTTCTAACCCGCCACCCCCACCAGCACTGGTATCTCGACCCGATCCAGCACCTTGGCGCTGATCGATGGATCCAGCAGCCGCCCCAGCCGTGACAGGTGGCGGTGGCCCATGACGATCAGTTCGCAGTCCAGCGCCTGGGCTTGAGCGACAATGGCATCTACCGGCTGATCGGCACGCAGGCTGCCTTCGGTTGCAAAGCCGGCAGCGCGCAGGGTCTGCACTGCGGCGGCGATGGCAGCCTCTGCGTGTTGCTGCTCTTCGCAGGCAGCCGGGTATTCCTCGCGCTCGGCCTGGGTGAAGGGCGCGGGTTGCTCGTGCACGGTGAAGCTCGAGTCGATCGCCAGCAACACATGCAACTGGTGCAGATCAGGGCGGCAGAAGCGCTGCGCCAGAGCCAGCAGCGTGCCGGTGGCGGGGGATGCGTCGATGGCAATCAGTACAGAGCGGAGCATGTGGGGGTCCTTTAGAGGCGATGTGGCCGACAGGCCATTCTGAGCTTGCCGCCAGCTGTGGATAAATGGCCCCGCACGCACGGCGTCGTTGCGTCTGGCGCAATCGGGCGAGCTGTTAACATGCACATTCCCACAACAATCACGGAAACCGGCCATGCAACTTCCGGACATGAACCTGCTGGTTGCCCTCGATGCCTTGCTCGATGAAGGCAGTGTGGTCGGTGCCGCGCAGCGGATGAACCTGAGCCCGGCAGCGATGAGCCGGACCCTGGGGCGGATTCGCGATGCGCTTGGTGACCCGATTCTGGTACGCGCCGGTCGTGGCCTGGTGCCGACGCCACGGGCGCTCGCGCTGCGCGAGCAGGTCAGCGTGCTGGTGGAGCAGGCCGGGCAGGTCTTTCGCAGTGCCGATACGGTTGATCTGGCCAACCTCGACCGCGCCTTCAACATCCGCACCAATGACCTGTTCATTGCCCTGTACGGCGCCCAGTTGCTGCGCATGATGCATGAGCAGGCGCCGCGCACGGTGCTTCGCTTCATCCCGGAAAGCCCGGGCGGAGACGACGACAGTGTGCTGCGTGACGGACGCACCGACCTGATCATCAGTTCGACCGTCGATCTTGGCCCGGAGATCAAGGTGCAGAGCCTGTTCCAGACGTTCTACATCGGCCTGGCGCGGCAGGACCACCCGATCTTCGCCGAGCCGGTCACAGCGCAGAGCTTTGCCAGTTATCCACAGATCAGCGTATCGCGGCGGGGGCGCGCCAACGGGCCGATCGATGTCGAACTGGCCCACTGCAAGGTGCAGCGGCGGGTGGCGCTGATCACCCCGAGCTTCCACTCGGCGTTGTTTTCCCTGCCCGATTCGGACCTGATCCTGCCGATGCCGGCGAATATTCTCAGCAGTGTCAGCAAGCTCGGCCTGCCGCTGCGTTCGTTCGAGATCCCGCTGGCGCTGGAGCGGGTCAACGTCATGCAGGCCTGGCATCCACGCTTTGACAGCGACCCAGCGCATCGCTGGTTACGCCAGACCCTCAAGGCCTGTTGCGGGCTTGAACCTTGAGCTTGAGACAAATGCGGATTGCGTCTGACGCACTTTAAAGCTGGCGATAAGTCAGTTTTCGTAAGCATTCGATCTTTTTAAAATGCCTCCAGTGCAATTTGTTGCTGGAGATTTCCCTGACATGACCTCGCTTTCCGCCACCCCTGCGGCCACCGCCCCCGCTCAAGCCGCATTTGGCCTGCGCGTGGTGGTCGGGCTGTTCGGTGTGCTGCTGGCTGTGCTCTGCGCCGGGTTGAACGAGGCGGTCACCAAGATTTCCCTGAACGACATTCGCGGCGCGATGGGCATCGGTGCCGACGAGGGCGCCTGGTTGCTGGCGGTGTATGCGGCTGCGTCGGTGTCGGCGATGGCCTTTTCGCCTTGGCTGGCGACGACCTTTTCCCTGCGCCGGTTCACCCTCAGCGCAATTGCGCTGTTTGCCGTGCTGGGCCTGCTGCAACCCTACGCGCCGAATCTGCACAGCCTGATGCTGCTGCGGATCGTTCAGGGCCTGGCCGCAGGCGCCTTGCCGCCCATGCTGATGAGCGTGGCGCTGCGCTTTCTACCACCGGGGATCAAAGTCTACGGCCTGGCCTGCTATGCCCTGACCGCCACCTTCGGGCCCAATCTCGGCACGCCGCTGGCAGGCCTGTGGACCGAATACGTCGGTTGGCAATGGGCGTTCTGGCAGATCATCCTGCCGTCGCTGCTGGCCATGTCCTGTGTCGCCTGGGGCTTGCCGCAGGACCCGCTGCGGCTGGAGCGCTTCAAGCAGTTCAACTGGCGCGGCGTGCTGCTGGGCCTGCCCGCGCTCAGCTGTATCGTGCTCGGGTTGTCGCTGGGCGACCGCTGGGGCTGGCTGGATTCGCCGCTGATCTGCTGGCTGCTTGGCGGCGGCCTGCTGCTGTTGTTGCTGTTCATGTACAACGAGTGGTCCGAGCCGGTGCCGTTCTTTCAGTTGCGCATGCTCTCGCGGCGTAACCTGAGTTTTGCCCTGCTGACCCTCGCCGGGGTGCTGGTTGTTTTATCCGGGCTGGGCTCGATTCCCTCGGCATACCTGGCGCAGATCCAGGGCTATCGGCCGGCGCAGTCCAGTCCGCTGATGCTGCTGGTGGCGATGCCGCAATTGATTGCGCTGCCGCTGACTGCCGCGCTGTGCAACATCCGCGCAGTCGACTGTCGCTGGGTGCTGGCGCTAGGCCTGGGCATGCTGGCGCTGTCGTGCGTGGGTAGCAGCCAGTTGACCTCGCAGTGGATTCGCAACGACTTCTACGGCTTTTACCTGTTGCAGGTGTTCGGCCAGCCGATGGCGGTGCTGCCGTTGCTGATGCTGTCTACCAACGGCATGACGCCGCAGGAGGGGCCGTTCGCCTCGGCCTGGTTCAACACCGTCAAAGGCCTCGCGGCGGTGATCGCAGCGGGCCTGCTGGAAGCCGTCGGCACCCTGCGCCGGCACTTTCATTCCAATCATCTGGTGGACAGCCTGGGCAATGCGCCGTTGCTCGATGACCGCACAGCCGGCCTCGCCCAGCGCGTGCACCAACAGGCGCTGGTGTTGACCTCGGCCGACCTCTACCTGCTCCTGGCCTGTGTCGCCGTGGCCCTGATTTGCCTGATTCCTTTTGCGCCCACCCGGGTTTACCCACCGCGCGCGGTGGCCTGAACCCGACTGAATTCGAGAACACTGAACATGAGCAACAATCGCAAGACTATCGTCATCGGCTCGGTGCTGGCCGTGGCTGTGCTGGCTGCACTGGTTGGGCCGTGGCTGCTGGGCGGCGATCACCGGCAACAGACCAACGATGCCTATGTCAGCGCTGACTACACCATCGTTGCGCCCAAAGTCGCCGGGTTTATCCAGGAGGTCCTGGTCGAGGACAACCAGCAGGTCCAGGCGGGCCAGCTGCTCGCCACCATCGATGCCCGCGACTATGAGGCGGCCTTGGCGGCCGCGCAGGCGCAGGTGCTGGTGGCCAAAGCGCAGAGCGCCGATGCGCGTGCCACCCTGGAACGCCAGGCAGCTTTGATTGCCCAGGCCGAGGCCGCGCTCAAGGCGGCTCAGGCGCAAGCTGCGTTTGCCGAACAGGAGGTCAAGCGCTACGGCCGCCTGGCCGAGCAGGGCGCCGGCACCGTGCAGAACGCGCAGCAGGCGCGCAGCCGGGTCGACCAGGCGCGGGCGCAACAAGCCAACAGCCAGGCGGCATTGATAGCGACGCGCAAACAGGTGGATATTCTCACGGCCCAGCTCGCCAGCGCCGATGGCCAGCTCAAGCGCGCTGAAGCCGGTGTCGACAAGGCCCGGTTGGACCTGTCGCACACCCGCATCACTGCGCCGGTGGCGGGTATGGTCGGCGAGCGGGCGCTGCGGGTTGGCGCCTACGTCACCCCCGGCGCCCGGCTGCTGTCGGTGGTGCCGCTGGAGCAGGCCTACGTGGTCGGCAACTTCCAGGAGACGCAGCTGACCCATGTGCAACCGGGACAGCCGGTCAGCATCAGCGTCGATACCTATTCCGACGTGACCCTCAAAGGCCACGTGCAGAGCATCGCCCCTGCCACTGGAGTGACCTTTGCCGCAGTCAAACCCGACAACGCCACCGGCAACTTCACCAAGGTTGTGCAGCGGATTCCGGTGAAGATCGTGTTCGATGACGGCCAGCCGTTGCTGTCGCGCCTGCGCGTGGGCATGTCGGTGGTGGTCAGTATCGACACCCAGGGCGATTCGCTCGACAGCCAGCAGGTGAGCACGCGATGAGTGCGCTTGTCCGCTTCAGCCCGTTGCTGCTCGCTGTTGCATTGGCCGGTTGCAGCCTGGGCCCGGATTTTCAGCGCCCGGCCAGTCAGGTCCCACAACAGTGGGCTGCCGTGCAAGGCCAGGCTGCCGCCAGCCAGCCCTTGGCCGAACCACTGCAAGTGCGTTGGTGGGAGAGTTTTCACGATGCCAGGTTGAGCGCGCTGATCCAGCGCGTCGCCGCCAACAACCTCGACCTGCAGATCGCCAGTGCGCGCCTGCTGCAAAGCCGCGCACTGCGCAGCACGATTGCAGCTGACGAGACGCCTTCTTTAGGTCTGGATGCCGGCTACAGTCGCGCGCGCAACAGTGCCGAGGGTCTGAATGACCCATCCGGCAATGCCGGCAAATCGGCCTACAACCTGTGGCAGGGCGACCTGGTTGCGGGCTGGGAGCTGGATCTATGGGGCCGGGTACGGCGTCAGGTGGAAGCTGCCGATGCGAGCGTGGCGGTTGCCGAGGAGGATCGCCGCGGCGTGCTGCTGGCGCTGCTCGCAGAGACCGCCGGCGATTACATCCAGTTGCGTGCCGTACAGCAAACGCTGGAGGTGACCGAAAACAATCTCAAGGTCGCCCGGCACAGCTTGCAACTGTCCCGCGACCGTCAGGCCGAGGGCGTCGCGACGCGCCTGGATGTGGCCCAGGCCAGCGCCCAGGTGGCCTCGATCGAAGCGCGTTTGCCCACCTTGCAAGCGAGGCGTGACGACCTGATCAATGCCCTCAGCCTGCTCGCCGCCGAGCCACCGCGCAGTCTGCAGGCCGAGCTGCTGGCGCCGGGCGAACTGCCGGTGCCGCAGCAGCGCTTTGCGGTTGGCTTGCCGTCGGAGCTGGCCGAGCGCCGCCCGGATATTCGTCAGGCCGAAGCGCGCCTGCATGCGGCAACTGCCAGCATCGGCGTGGCCAAGGCGGACTTCTATCCGCGTATTCGGCTGTCGGGCAACGTCGGTATGCAGGCCCTGCAATTGGCGGACTTTGGCGGCTGGGACTCGAGGCGGTTTGCTTTTGGCCCGCAACTGTCGCTGCCGATCTTTGAAGGTGGCCGGCTCAAGGGCACCCTGCAGTTGCGTGAAGCGCAGCAGCAGGAGGCAGCGCTGAACTACCGCAAGGTGGTGCTCGGCGCCTGGCACGAAATCGACGATGTGCTGCGCCTGTATAACGCCAGCCAACTGCGCCGCGATCACCTGGCCGAGGCCGTGCGCGAAAACCGCATCGCCCTGGACACCGCGCAGCAGCAGTACGTGGCAGGCGCGGTGGACTTTCTCAACGTGCTCACGGTGCAGACGGCGCTGCTGGCCAGCGAAGAGCAGTGGATCGACAGTTCGGCCGCCGTCTCGCAGGCGATGGTCGGCTTGTACAAGGCGCTCGGTGGCGGCTGGCAAGCCTTCGCCGAGGCGCCGCCGAAGGCCTGGCTGTCAGAGCGGTCGTAACAGGCCGAAGCGCTTGCGCAGGATGCTGTCGAGCAAACGTCGCGGCAGCAGCCACGTCAGCAGTGGCAGCGCCCGGCTGCCGTTGCCCAGCCGCACCAGGGCCGGCACCGGTGACTTGCCCGCTGCTGCCAGCACGCCTTGGGCGAACTCGGCGGTTGGCGTTGGCTTGTCCTGCGAGGCCCGCGCTCGCGCGCGGATGTGCTCGCGCAGCGGCCACCACGGTGAATCCGCCGCTATCAGGTGTTCAGCCTGCTGCTGGGCGTTGCTGGCAAATTGCGAAGCGATGGCGCCAGGCTGGACTTCCATCACGCGAATGCCGAACGGTGCCAGCTCCAGGCGCAGCGCGGTGTTCAGCGCGTGCACGGCGGCCTTGGACGCGCAATAAGTACCGGCGAATGGCGTCACCAGCACGCCAGAGACGCTACCGATGTTGATTACCAGGCCGCGATTACGGCGCAGCAGCGGGAACAGCGTGCGGGTTACCCCAACCAGCGCGAACACGTTGGTCTCGAATTGCTCGCGCAACGCATCGACACCGCCATCGAGCACAGGGCCCATGGCGCCGTAGCCGGCATTGTTGATGAGGATATCGAGGCCGCCATGGCTGGTTTGCAATTCATCTGCGAGGCGCGTCAGCTCGGCGCTGTCATTGACGTCCAACTGCCGCGCGGTGAAGCCAGCTGCAGCCAGTTGGGCGACAGCTTCGGGCTTGCGCGCGGTGGCCCAGACCTCATGACCGGCATCACGAAAGGCATCGGCAAGGGCGCGGCCGATGCCGCTGGAGCAACCGGTGATCAGGACTGTGGGCATGGCGGGGGCCTGTGGGTTGTGCAAGGTGCTCGATCATACCCCAGGCAAATCAGCCTGCGGCTAGTTGGCAAACGAGCCCTGCAGGCGTTCGGCACGAAACTCCAGGGTCTGCGCGCGGTAGCCGGAGCGTAGTGGCGGCAGCGGCAGGCAGTCGTTCCACTCGGCGCCGGGCTGGAGGTCGCCGGGGCCGCGATAGCGCGGCGTACTGTAGGTGTTTTCGGCGAGGTTTACCGTGTCGCCGGGGGCATAGGCGCCGACCTGCCAGCGCAGTTCGGTGAGCGGCACGCTGTTGGCGTTTTTCATGCTCACGCGCAGGCTGCGGTCGGCTGGGCACAGTTCAGGGGCGTATTGCAGGCGCAGGTCGAGGCGGGCCAGCTGGTTGGATTCGCGGGTGTCCTGCCAGGCAACCCAGAGCGCGATCAGGCCGAGGCCGAGCACAGCAGCAAGGGAAATCGGCAGGGCCTTGGCCGGGTAGCGAATGAGCAGGACCAGCCAGGTCAGGATAAGCAGGGCGCCGATGATCATGGGGAGGGCAAGCCTTGGGTGTGCGGGTTTGGCACATCCTAGCTGAAATAGTGGTGGGGCTGCATGGACAACGCGGTCGCGTGTAGGAGCGGCCTTGTGTCGCGAAAGGCCAGCGTAGCTGGCCCAGCAATGTCAGCGGCGAGGCTGAAAATGCGGGGCCGCTACGCAGCCCTTTCGCGACACAAGGCCGCTCCTACAGAGAGAGACCGTGTCTGGGAAGGTTACTGGGCGATGGTTTTCACCGAAACACCGCGCTCGATCGGCGTGGCGCTGCGGCCGTACACGTCTTCGAAACGTTCGATGTCGTCTTCACCCAAGTAGCTGCCGGACTGCACTTCGATGATCTCCAGCGGGATCTTGCCCGGGTTGCGCAGGCGGTGCACCGAGGCGATCGGGATGTAGGTCGACTGGTTTTCGGTGAGCAGGAACACGTTCTCGTCACAGGTCACTTCAGCCGTGCCCGACACCACGATCCAATGCTCGGCGCGGTGGTGGTGCATCTGCAGCGACAAGCTGGCGCCGGGCTTGACGGTGATGTGCTTGACCTGGAAGCGGCCGCCCATGTCCACCGAGTCGTACGAGCCCCATGGGCGATACACCTCAAGGTGGTTCTGGGTCTCGCTGCGGCCTTGCTTGTCAAGGGTGTTGACCATCTGCTTGACGCCCTGAACCTTGTCCTTGTGGGCAATCATCATGGCGTCCTTGGTCTCGACCACGACGATGTTCTCAAGACCAATCACCGAGACCAGCTTGCCGTTGCCGTGGATCATGCAGTTGTGGCTGTCCTGCACCACCACGTCGCCTTTGGTGACGTTGCCGTTGGCGTCTTTCTCGTGCACATCCCACAGCGACGACCAGCAGCCGACGTCGCTCCAGCCTGCGGTCAATGGCACCACGCAGGCGCGCTGGGTCTTTTCCATCACGGCGTAGTCGATCGAGTTGTCCGGGCAGCAAGCGAAGGTGGCTTCGTCGATGCTCAGGTATTCGCCGTCTTCTTCGCTGCGCTCCAGTGCCAGCAGGCAGGTGTCGTAGATGTCCGGATCGTGTTTTTTCAGCTCTTCGAGGAAGCGGCTGGCGCGGAACAGGAACATGCCGCTGTTCCAGAAGTAGCCGCCGCTGCGGACGAACTCGGTGGCGCGTTTTTCGTCGGGCTTTTCGACAAACTGTGCAACCCGGGCGACGCCTTCCGGCAGCAGGGCATCTTGGCTGGAACGGATGTAGCCGTAGCCGGTTTCCGGTTTGGTTGCCGGCACGCCGAACAGCACCATCTCGCCACGCTCGGCCGCTACGGTGGCCAGCGCCAGGGCACGTTGCAGCGCTTTCTGGTCATCGATCACATGGTCGGCCGGCAGCACCAGCATCAGCTCGTCGCTGCCTTCGTTGACCAGCTTCATCGCGGTGACAGCCACGGCCGGCGCGGTGTTGCGGCCAAACGGCTCCATCAGGATCGCCTGGGTCTGCAGGTTCAGTGCAGTCAGCTGCTCGTGAACGATGAACTTGTGGTCCTTGTTGCAGACCACGATCGGCGCTTGCATGCCGTCGAACACCAGGCGCTCGAGGGTTTGCTGGAACAGCGTGTGCTCACCGGTCAGGGCGAGGAACTGCTTGGGGAACTGTTTACGCGACAAAGGCCACAGACGCGAACCGCTACCACCAGAAAGAATTACCGGAATCATGATGTTTCTCCAAAGGTTGATAGAGGCAGAAATCAGTTGCTCGAGACAGGGCGGGTTACCCACACCGGGGCCAGGCTGCTGCCCGTACCGGTGACGTACAGCACGGCGGCTTCACCGCGTTCCAGCGCGACAGGTTTGATGTCGCTGACTTTCTTGTCGCCTTGGTACAGGGCCAGGTTGACCTTGACCGGATTGATCTCGCGCTCACCGCGCGCATGGGCCGCTACCGGCTTGACCACTTCGGTCTTGCCGTCGGCGGTTTTCAGGGTCAGCGCCTGATCGGTGAGGTTCTGCACCCGCACCAAAGCCTTTTGCTTGTTCTTGAACGGTGGCTCTTCGATCAGTTGCGGGCTGCCGCTGGCGTTGTTGACCAGGGTGTAATACTTGTCCGAGGCGAGCTTCACCGGCACCGACTTGCCGCCGACCTGGGCGCTGTAGTCGCCGCCCGGGAGGAAGCTGAAGTCACTGCTGGACTGCGCGCCGACCTGCTTGATCTGGGTGTTGCCGACGCTGGCGGCAGCCGGTGCGCTGCTGGCGTTGTACAGGCGTACGAAGCTTGAGCCTTTCGGTGCGCTTGGGCCGTACAGCGCGGCGTCAGCGCCGGCGAAGGCCTGCAGCGAGGCCAGCGACAGGCCCGCAGCGAGGGTGAAGACTTTGGCAAAAGATGGCTTGTTGGACATGTGCGTGTTCCTCTCTTTCAGTGTTCCGTCCGATTGGACGACAGGGCCAGGTTTTCTTCGGATTTACGGGTGTTTTTCAATTGCGCGATCCACTGCGGGTCGAACCCGCTGAGGTCGTTTTTCATCGGCAGGTAGCGTTCCGGGAATTCCCACACCACCACTTGCGGCGGGGCATCCTTGAAGGCGTCGCTTTGCAGGTACTTGAGCATCGGCAGCAACGGCCCATGGCCGTCTTCGGCGTAGTTGGCGACGTCGCTGTGCAGCGCCTGCTGCAGTGCACCGAGGAAGTTCCAGTGCGGGTTGGCGCTGTAGCTGGTGCCGACCAGCGCCACCGGGATCTGGCTGTCGGCGAACAGCGCATCACCGTTGTCGGCGTCGCCGGCGGCTGGGCGGGTAGTGCGCTTTTGCAGGTTGTCCGGCGCTGGCAGCAACTCGCTGAACAGCGGGTCGAGCGGCAGGAAGTTGGTCAGGTCGCCTTTGTATGGCGCGCTGCTGCCGGCATCGGTGACGTAGGCCTGCGGCTCGGCTTGCAGCAGTTTTTGCCGGGAGACGGCTTCGGCCACGGTCTGCGCGGCGACTTCGGCGCCCAGCGGGGTCCAGTGCGTGTCGGTGCGCAGGAATACCTGGCCGCGGGCTTTGGCTTGCTCCATTGGCGCTTGCAGGTCAGGGGCAAACACGTTGGCCTGACGCGCCTGGGCGTGGAACTGGTTGAACAGGTCGCCATGCAGGCTGGCCGGCTGCTCTTCGCCGAGGTACTCGGAGTAGATCCGCGCCTTGGCCGGGATGATCGCCAGCACCAGCTGCACGCCCTGGCGTTGCAGGGTGTCGCGCACGCCGCGGATCAGCGCCAGGTTGTCCTGCATCAGTTGCTCGGCACCGGCGGTGGGTTTGAACTCTTCGTCGCTGAACAGCCATTGCTCGCGGCCCAGCACCACGCCGGGGCGGCCTTCATTGAACAGCTTGTAGTCGAGTGCGGCCCACAGGTTGGTGCTCAGGCGCTTGATCGGGAACTGCTCGTCGTAATGGGTCTCGGCAGCCTTGGCCAGCTTGCCGTTGAGCACCGTCATCTGCTCGGTGCGCTGGAAGCTCGAGGCGCCGCTCAGCGACCACACGCCAAGGCCGGTGAGCAGGCCGAGGAAGGTCAGCGAGTAGGTGATGCGAAGTGTCCGGGTCATGGTCGTCCGTGCCTCAGAACTGGAAGTAGAGGAATGGCGAATAGCTTTGCGCCGAGAGTTTCAGCACCGAGGCAACGAACAGCAGCAGCACCAGCACGCGGGCCATGACCCGGCTCCAGTCCAGGCCGATCGAGCCGTCGCTGTTGATCTGTACCGGGGTGGCCTTGGGCGTTGGCTGGGCATTGCGGTAGAAGTCGCGCAGGCCGAAGAACGCCAGGGTCGCGTAGGCGATGAACATGGTCGCCACCTGCAGGCCGGTGAGGTTGGCGCGGTTGAGTTCCGACAGCTGCCATTCGCCGAAGCTGAACATGGCGGCGTACATGCGCCCGGCCACGTCGAGGTTTTCCGAGCGGAACATCACCCAGCCGGTCACCACCAGCAGGAAGGTGAACGCCCACTTGATCGGGTTGAAGCGCTGCGGGTTGGTGTCCAGGCCCAGCGCGCGTTCGATCGCCAGCCAGATGCCGTGCCAGGCGCCCCAGAGGATGTAGGTGATGTTGGCGCCGTGCCACAGGCCGCCGAGCAACATGGTCAGGAACAGATTGCGGTAGGTGTTGAAGGTGCCTTTGCGGTTGCCCCCCAGGGTGATGTACAGGTAGTCGCGCAGCCAGGTCGACAGGCTGATGTGCCAGCGCCGCCAGAACTCGGTGATCGACTGGCTGATGTACGGCTGCTTGAAGTTCTCCATGAAGCGAAAGCCCATCATCAAGCCCAGGCCGATGGCCATGTCGCTGTAGCCGGAGAAGTCGAAGTACAGCTGCGCGGTGTAGGCCAGGGCGCCGAGCCAGGCGTCACCGGTGGTGGGGTTTTCCAGGGCGAAGCAATGGTCGGCAACCACCGCCAGGGTGTCGGCGATGAACACCTTCTTGATGAAGCCCTGCATGAAGCGGGTGCAGCCTTCGGAGAACTTGTCGAGGGTGTGGGTGCGGTTGTTGAACTGGTCGACCAGGTCCTTGAAGCGCAGCACCGGGCCGGCAATCAAGTGCGGGAAGATCGCCACGAAGGCGGCAAAGTCGATCAGGTTGCGGGTGGCCGGGGTGTCACCGCGGTACACGTCGATGATGTAGCTGATCGACTCGAAGATGTAGAACGAGATGCCGATCGGCAGCAGCACGTGGGTGATGATGAACGGCTCGAAGCCGAACGAGGTGATGATCGCGTTGAGGCTGTCGACGCCGAAGTTGGCGTACTTGAAGTAGCCGAGAATGGCCAGGTCGACACCGACGCCGAGCAGCAGCCAGCGCTGCGCGGGTTTGGTGCGCACGCCTGCGGCGCCGACTTTGAGGCCGATCCAGTAGTTCCACAGGGTCACGCCGGCGAACAGGGCGAGGAAGTCGACCCGCCACCAGGCGTAGAAGATGTAGCTGGCGACCAGCAGCAGCAGGTTGCGATAGCGTTGCCCGCTCAAGTAGTACAGGCCGAGAAAGATCGGCAGGAACAGGAACAGGAACACATTTGACGAGAAGACCATCCTCGTTCTCCTGATGGATGTACGTAGCCGGGGCAGCAGCCCCCCAAACCCCCCAACGCAACGCTGGTGGGCAACCTAGAACTCTGTGGGAGCGGGTTTACCCGCGAAGTAGCTGGCAAGGGCTTCGCCCTTGTTCGCGGGTGAACCCGCTCCCACAGGGATGAGTGTTACTTGTTGCTGGCTGCGCTCGGGTCATACACCCGGGTCATGTTGCCGCCCAGGCGGAAGCTGTCGAACGGCTGCATGCCATGCTTGCGCGACAACGTGTCGCCAACGCACTGGTACAGCGCGCACCATGGCTCGAGCCAGGCGTACTTGCTGTCGACCTTGAGGTCTTTCATGTTCTGTTTGACGCCGGTACGGGCAACGAACTGGCGTGGATCACGGGCACCGGCCAGCACCCCTTCGCCCAGACGCTGCAGGGCAAAGTTGTTCTCGCTGCGCAGGTCGACGCCGTTGACCTTGGCGAAGCTGGCGATCATCGCCAGCGGCGGCAGGGCGTAGTTGTGGTAGGCCAGCGCGCGCTGGCGACGCTTGAGTTCGTTTGGCAAAAAGCCCTGCTCGTCGATCTGGTTGGCGCCGACGCGGTACTCCTTCACGGCCCAGTCGAACAGGTCGCGGCGGTCGGTGGCGACGGCAGTAGCCATCACCGACCAGGCGGCCCAGTAGCTGTGGTTGTTGATCTTCTCCAGCGGCAGGTCGCTCCAGTCTTTGACGGTCTGTTCGGCCAGGCGGGCGAACCATTTTTCAATGGCTTCGGCCTCGGCCTTGTGCGCCGCCAGCGGCTGCGAATTGGAGAACTTCAAGCGCAGCCAGGAGCCGCTCATGCTGCCCAGTGCCCATTTGCGCATGGACTTGCCAGTGTGGTTGTAGTCGGTCGAGAGCAAGGCATCGGCCTGCGCCCACTGGCTCAGCCAGCCAAGCGCGCAATCGAGCTGCGCCGGGCGGCCGTCACGCATGTACTGGCCGACCATCTTGCTGACCCCACGCTCAAGCGTGGTGATGTCTTTGGTCGAGTCGCGGAAGGCTTTTTCCGAGCGCAGGTTGAGCGTCGAGCGGGCCTTGTCCGAGCCTTCGTACTTGCTGCGAAACTGCAAGGCGCCGGTGTAAGGCTTGGGCGCCTGTTCACAGCGGAACTTGCCGTCGGTGGTTTTCATCTGCTCGATGCCGGCGTAGTAACCCTGTGGGGGTACCAGCTCGGCCTGCGCGGCGCCGGCAAACAGCGCCAGGGCGAGCAGGGCAGGGGCGAAGGTCGTGCGGGGCTTGATCATGTGCGCCTCACTGGCCAGCCTGCGCGGTGTGCGCAGGGCTGGCGAAGTTGTTGCGTTTGCAGAGCTTGGCTTCGACCTTCTGGGTGCCTTGTTCGGGGCCTTGCAGCTCCAGCGCGAGCAGGTTCTGGCTGGCCCAGTCTTCGTCTTCACGCAGCTGGAAGACAAAGCGCCCGTCAGTGTCGGAGGTCTCTGGTTTTTCGATCTTGATGTCCTCGTGGCGCCCGTTCAGGTACCACAGGGTCGCTTGCAGGACCTTGACCGAAGTGTCTTCGAACTTGATGTCCATCTGCAGATTGCGGTTGACCAGGTCTTTGATGACCCCACCCTTGCCATTGACCATGACTTCATTGGTGCCGGGCTTGAGCGTGGTGCTGGCGCTCATCTGTGCCGGGCGGTCATCGCAGCCGTTGTCGAGCAGGCCGAGGATCTGCCGCCAGATGGTTTCCTGGTCGAGGCGATACAGCGGCGAGAATTCCCAGATGAGAATCTTCGGCGGGTGGATCTTGAACTCTTCGCTGCCCAGGTACTGGATCATCGCGCCTTCCAGGCCGCCGCCAGGGAAGGCGACGTTGAGCACGTCGGCGCCGATGTATTGCTGCAAAAAGCCCGAGAAGTTGTAGTTCTTGCCGCTGTGGCTGGTGCCGACCAGGGTGATCTCGGCATTGCCGCTGTCGCCGAACAGGTCGTCATCGCCGGCGGCGCCTTTCGGCTCGGTGGCGAACTGGTCCATGTACTGCACCGCATAGCTGCTGCCGCAAAGCTGGCCGGCAACGTTGTGCAGGGTGCCGGTCTTGCCCATGCGCCCGGATTTGTGGGTTTCGAACTCCTTGCGCGGGATGTCGGCGAAGGCCGGCATCTGCTGCACGCTCCTGGCGATGATCTTCGCCGCTCGTTCAGCGCCGTAAGGCGTCCAGTGCTGGTCGCCGCGGAAGTAGAAGTCCTTGCCCTGATCGGCTGCCGCCAGCTGCTCGTTGGTCAGTGGCGACAGGTCCGGCACGGTGTAGCCCATCTTGGCAAAGCGCTTGAGCATGGCCTGGTAGTTGCCCAGCGCCTTCTGGTAATCGAACGCGGCCTTGTCGGCCGGGTTGAGCATGTTGCGGTTCACCAAACCACGGGTCGGCTGGTAGACCATCACCAGCTCGATGCCGCGCTTCTTGAAAGCGTCGTGCACCTGCCGCAGACGTTGGTAGCCGGCAGCGCTGGTGCTGAACTCGGTGCGCAGGTCTTCGCGGGTACGGAACAACCAGTCGCCCTGCGCCTGCACCAGGGTGGTGAAGTTCTGCTGGTAGCGGGTGGTGTAGCGGCTGGCGTCGTGTGCTTCCGGGCACAGCTGGCAGCACGGCTCGGCGGTGAAGCTCGGCGCCTGGACCTGTTCGGCGCGCACGCCCTGGCTGATCGCCAGCAGGGCGGCAGTCAGGCCGAGCAGTTTCATCAAAGGTGCAGTGGTCATGGTCAGCATTCCTTAATCGATCATTTCGGTCTGGCGTTCGACCGGGTCGATCAGCACAGCCTTCTGCTGGCGCACCAGCAGGTCGAGGATTTCGTCCTGGCGCTCGCCGAGCACGCCATTGAGGCTGATGCCACTGGCTTTGCGCGGGGCGAGCATGGCCACCTTGTACAGCTCGACCGACAGCGGCGAGTCGATCGACAAGGGGCCGGAGCCATTGGCGGTCAACTCGCCGCCAACCACGATCAACGAGACCTTGGCGTCGAACGGGTCGAGGGCAATGTCGCGGTCGGTGTCGGAGAGGTCCTTGATGTGCCCGTAGACACCGACCAGGCCGTTGGCCATGGCGATGTTTTCGTACAGGCGAATGTTGACGCTGTTGCGCACGCGGATGCCGTGGCGACGGTTGTTGATGACCTTGTTGCCCCAGATCAGGTTGTCGCCGCTTTCGTACAAGGTGATGCCGTCGGTGTGGTTGCGGTAGATCTCGTTGTAGGCGATCAGGTTGTTGACGCTGTTACGGTCGATCACCACCCCGGAGAGCTTGTTGTCGTAGCTCTTGTTGTTGAAGATCCAACTGTCGTTGACCTCACGCGAAACGATGATGCCGTGCTTTTTCCTGGTGCCATGCACGGTGTTGCCGGCGATGATCAAGCGGTGCGAGCGGTCGTGCGGGTCGATACCGTAGACGATGTTGTCGCGGTAGGTGCTGTCCTTGACCACGAAGTCGCTGGTCTCGTAGCAGTAGAAGCCGTACCACATGTCACTGAATTCGGAGCCGATGATCCAGCCGGTCGGCTCGGCACGGCCCATCTTTTTCGCCATGTTCGGCGTGTACTGCGAGATGCTCACGCCGTACGACTTGGACTGGGAGTAGCCAAAGCTGGCCATCTTGCTGTTGACGATGTAGGTCTCGGTGCCGCCCCACGACAGCAGGAACGGGCGGAACTCCTTGGGCGAGCGGAAGCTGGCCGGGCCGTTGGCCTTCTCGCGCCAGCCGGTGACCTGGGTGTCGCTGACGAACAGCTTGCCGTCGTTGACCAGAAACGCGCCGCGCTCCTGCGACAGGCGCAGTTCTTTGACCCTGCCGTTGATTTCCAGCACGCCTTTTTGCCCGACCACGATCGGCAAGCGCGCCAGATACACGCCTGGCGACACTTCACTCAGGTACTGCTTGGGCACTTGTTTGCTCAGCTCGATGAGGTCGACATGGCCGTCATCGACGAAGATCGCCTGGGGGATACCCTGCTGGCGCTGGACCCACTCGGCGGCCTTGTTGTCGCCGCCGATGAATTCCTTGAGTGATTCTTCCTGAAGCATGCGGCGCACGCTGACCTTGCCCTTGCGGCTGCGATCGATCTTGGCTTGCACCGCTTGCGCGGTGTAGCCCGTCAGATCAGGCAGCTTCGGCGGCTCCATGTGCAGCGGCTCGACTGGCGCGCTGGTCACGGTGTAGGTCTTGGCCTGCTGCAGGCCCTTGGCCGTGCCGGGCTCGGCGGCCTGAGCCACACCTGCGGCCAGCAGCAGGGCGCTGGCGAGCAGGCTGTAGCGAAGCTTGGGTTGCAGGTTCATATCCAGTCCTCGGCGCACGTCAGAAACGCCAGATCACGTCGACAAAGGCGCGGTGCATGTACGAGTCGGTCTCTTTGCCGTAGGCATCGCCAGGCTTGAACACGCCAGCGCGCAGGCGGACCAGCGCCGACGGTTCGTCGATCGACTGGCTCAGCGATGCCGGCAGCAGGCCTTGCTTGAAGTACTTGGTGACGACCACGTCCATCTCCTGGCCCAGGTCCTTCTCGCCGTTGACCAGTGGGCGGTTGACGCCTTCGTCATCGACCACCGCGTTGATGCCGCTGGAGCCGATGTTCTGCTGGCCGTCGACGCGCCAGAACTTGTGGTAGATCAGGCTGGCGTCGTAGTCGTCGCGCAGCTGCCAGGAGGCGAACAGGGTGGCTGCCTGCAGGTTGCCCAGCTCACCGCGGAAGGCTTCACCGAAGCGGTGCACCCGCGAGCGGGTGCCGGTGAAGCTGGAGCGATTGCTCTCGAGGCCGGTCTGCTCGTAGTTGTTCGAACCCTTGCTGCCGCCGCCACCGCTGCCACGGGCATAGGCCGCGCCGACCTGCCACTGCGGGTCGAGGCGCAGGCGGATACCGAGGTCGGTGGCCCAGGCATTGACGTCACCGCTCTGCTTACCGGTGGCGATCTGCTCGTTGCCGACCAGTTCGCTGTTGAGCTTGTCGCGGTCACCGGTCAGCCAGGTCAGGCTGCCCCAGTAGTTGACGGTGTGCTGGTTGCGCCAGCTGTAGGCGTCGCTGTTGGCTTCCAGGCCCAACCAGGTCAGGTCGCCGGTGCGGCGCTTGTCCAGGCCATCAAGGCTCTCGCCGGTGTTTTTCAGGCTGCCGCTGTCATGGGTGTGGTGCGCGCGCAGGCCAACCCAGTGACCGGGTGTCCATTGCGTGGCGACGTCACCGTAGACATGCGTGCGGTCCTTGTCTTCCGGAGCCAGCTCGGTGAGGTCGGTGCGGTATTCGCTGAAGCGCTGGGCCATGCCCAGGTTGGCCCGCAGCAGGGTGGTATCGAAGGTCCAGTTGAGCGCTTCGATGTTGCTGTCACGCCACATGCCGTCGTCGTTGCGCAGGCGCTGGCGGCCGAGCCGCAGTTGCTCGCCGGGGTAGGCGGTGAAGCCACTGTAGCCCACCCAGAACTCGCGCATGGCCAGGTAGCTTTTGTCGGCTTTGCGGCCGTCGGCAGCGGTGTCGACGGTGCTGCCATCGTCGGACTGGCGCAAGGTGTCGGTTTCGATGGTGTCGGTGGCCGCGACCGCCTG
This sequence comes from Pseudomonas shirazensis, assembly GCF_050496565.1. Lineage (GTDB taxonomy): Bacteria > Pseudomonadota > Gammaproteobacteria > Pseudomonadales > Pseudomonadaceae > Aquipseudomonas > Aquipseudomonas shirazensis_A. Next base: position 32,018 of record NZ_JBNWAE010000015.1, on the reverse strand, counting down.
GCCCATGGCAAAGGCGCTCCAGTTGCCACGCTCGCCGTACACCCAAGGGCGCAGGTCCAGGCCCAGGCCTTGCACATCACCGCCGGAGCGGGTGCCGAGGTCGCGGTCGTCTTCCGACTGGCCGGTGATTTTCACGTCGAGGCCGAAGTTTTTCTCGGCGGTGATATCGGCCAGGGTCGGGCAGGACCAGAGCAGGGCGAAGCTCAGGCCGATCCCGGCCTTCACGAAGGGGTTGAGCGTCATAGGGAGGAATCCTCGGCGTCTTCATCGTCTTGCAGGGCTTCGATGGCCATCATGCTGTTGCCGGCCTTGGCCATGCTGCCGCGCGCCTGCTGCTCTTGCGCAAGCAGACGCTGGGCCTGGCTGCGCTGCTCAGGCGTCAGTTGCTGATCGAGTTGCTGCAGCAGTTCGGTCGACTGCTGCGACGGGTTTGCCTGCGCCAGGCTGGCGAAGACCCACGCATTGCCAGGGTTCTGGCGGATGCCGTGGCCTTCGCTGTAGAGCTGGGCCAGCGCGTAGTCGGCGCTGAGCTGGCCGCCGCGGGCGGCGGTGAGCAGGTTATCGACTGCCTTTTGCGGCTCGACCTGGCCGAGGTAACCACGGCGGTACAACTGGCCGAGGTAGTAATGGGCGCTGATTTCGCCGGCAGCGGCGGCGGCTTGCAGGTGGGTTTCGGCCTTGGCGGCATCGGCCGGCAGGGTCTTGCCTTCGTAGTAAAGGCGGCCCAGCAGCAGCTCGGCACGCGGCTGTTCGGCGGCGCGGCCTTTGTCGATGTAAGCGAGCAACTGGTCGGTGTCGCCCAGCTCGGGGAAGTCATACAGCAACTGCGCAAGGCTCACCCAGGAGGCCGGGTTGGCCGGGGCAACCTGCTCGAGCAGGTCTTTGGCGGTTTTCTCGTCGGTCTGGCCCAGGCTGCGATCAGCCAGGACTCGCGCCACGCTGTCGACCCGGCTGGCCGGCACGCTGCCGCGGGCATAGGCTGACTTGAGCTGCGCGAGCAGGGCAGTGCGCTGCTCGGCCTGGTTGCGTTTCTGGTACACGGTGGCCAGCTCGACATAGCAGATGTCGGTGCTGTTCAGGGCGGCTTTGCAGATGCGCTCGACGTCATCCAGGTGCTGATCGTAGCTGCCCTGGGTGCGGTAGAGGAGGATCTGCGCCAGGCCCGCTTCCGGGTTGCCGGCAGCGCGCCATTGTTCGATCTGCTGCTGCGCGTTGACCTTGGGGAAGCTCTGCGGGTACTGCAGATAGAGCATTGCCAGCGGGATCAGGGTGTTGCTTTCGCCTTGGGCGGCAGCGAGCTTGAGCAGGGTTTCGGCCTCTTCACGCTCGGCCTGGGTGCTGTCCGGCTTGGCTACCAGCAGGCGGCCAAGGCGAGCCTGGGCGCGCGACGAGGTGCTGGCGGCAGCGCGGTAGGTGGCTTCGGCTTGCTGCAGTTGCGCCGGGTCGCGCGAGGCCACCTGAATATCGGCCAGGCCGACCTGCGCGTCGCTGTAGCCCAGGTCTGCCAAGGCCTTGTAGTTGCGCTCGGCAGTGGCGGTGTCGCCACGCTTGAGCGCTTCGTTGGCCAGGCGCTGATCGGGCAGGCCGGCGCAGCCACTCAGGGCAATGGCGATCGCCAGTGAGCACCAGGTGGCTGGGCGCGCGCCGGGCGACGCCATGGGTAGGTTGAACAGGCTCATGGTCAGATCCTCTTACAGCCCACGGGCCGCAGCTTTGCTGATCAGCCAATCCAGCGAAGGGCCGCGATCGCTGTTGACCGCTGCCGGGCGACCGGCCAGTTCGGCTGGCAAGGCGCCGTCGGGTTTGATCTGCACGCGAATGTCGGAGGCCAGGTCTTCGCTGTTCAGGCTTGAGCTGCTGACGATCTGGCCAGTGCGAATTTCGTCTTCACCGGCAATCTGGAAGTTGACCTTGGTGCCCGGCTTGACCTCGTCGAACTGGCGGTAGCTGAAGCGCGCCTCGATCATCGGGTTGGTGGTGCGCGGTACCAGGTGGAAGATCGGTTGGCCCTTGCTGGCGTACTGGTCGTCATCCACCAGTTGCTCGGCGACGACGCAGTCACACGGGCTGGTAAGGGTGCCGGCGAGCTGCTTGCCGAACAGTTCTTCGACCTTGGCCGGCTCCAGTTGCGAGTCGTCCAGGTGGCCTTTGAGCATGTCCAGCATGCTGGTGCTGAAGCTTGCCAGTGGCGCGCCCTTGACCACTTGCCCGCCGCTTTCGACCAGGCTCTTGACGGTGCCGTCACGCGGCATGGTCACGGTGGTGGTCGGCACGGCGACCACACCGGCTTCGGCGTGGCTGACGAAGTACATGCCATACAGCGACTTGGCGACAAAACCAAAGGCGGCGATACCGACCACGAACACGCCCAGGGTCACGGTCACGGCACGCAGGCGGCCAAACGCGCTCAGGCCCGAGCCGCCGTCCTTCTGCTTGCGCGCCTTGGTGAAGTTGTCGCGTTGCAGGGTACTGAGCACGTCACCGGCGGTGATCAACTCGCCCGACAGGTGCGAGGTGATGATGTGGCGCAGGGTGGCGATGTCGCGTGGCTCAAGGTTCTGGAATTCGGCGCCGGTGCGGCCGGTGGCAGCGTCGCTGGTGCGTACCAAGAACTCGATGTCCATCGACAGGCCGAGGTTGTCGACCACGAACTGCAGGCGACCGCGGAGCACTTCGCCGACCGGCAGCGCGCGCTTGGCCTGGAAGGACAGGCCGCCAGCAGACAGATCATCGACCTTGGCCTCTTGCGGCTCACGGTTGCCGTCCACAAAACGCAGCTTGGCGGGGATACGCACCCGGGCGTGTTGGCGCTGGGCTTCGGACTCATGCACGACATTGACGTTGACGGCGTTATTCATGGCGATTTCAAGTTCCTGTTAGTTCTGATCCGGAGGGGCTCACACGACCATGAACAGCACAGCAACGAAGATGCTGGCCGCCGAGAAGGTCATGGTCCGCGAGGACCAGGTGTTGAACCATTGTTGAAAGCTGGCAAGGTCACGCTTGAGGGCAGTCGGCTGACGCGTCCAGGACTGCTTGTCGAGGCGGAAGAACACGTAGATCTTCATCATCGCGCCGACGATCTGGTTGTAATAAAGGATCACCGGATAGGCCGGGCCGACCTTGTGCCCCGAGCACAGCAGCATGATCGTCAGGATCAGCCGGGTGATGCCGATCCACAGCAGGTACACCAGCAGGTAGGCCATGCCGAACTTGAGGCTGGCGATCACCGCGACGGTCAGCCCGAGCAGGCTGGTCCACATCGACACGCGCTGGTCGAACAGCACCAGGCTGGTGAACGGGCCGAGGCGTTTCAGGCCCAGGCCAAGGGCACGCGAGTTCTGCCGCAGGTTGTTGCCGTACCAGCGGTACATCAGTTTGCGGCTGGCTTTGAAGAAGCTTTTTTCCGGCGGGTGCTCGACCGTGTTGATCGCCGCGTCCGGTACATAGAAGGTGTCGTAGCCCAGGCGCATGAGGCTGAACCAGCTCGACTTGTCGTCACCGGTGAGGAACTTGAAGCGGCCCAGGCGCCAGTGCATCAGCGAGTCGCTTTCGACGTCGGCGATGAACTCGGGGTTGGTCACGACGCTGGCGCGGAACATCGACATGCGTCCGGTCATGGTCAGCACGCGCTTGGACAAGGCCATCGAGCACATGTTGATGTGGCGCTGGGCGAAGCGCAGCTTGTGCCACTCGCTCATGATGTAGCCGCCGCGCACTTCGCAGAATTCGTTGGTGGTCAGGCCACCGACGTTGGGGTACAGCTTGAACCAGGGTACGGTCTTGCGCACGATGCCGTCGCCGAGCACGGTGTCGCCGTCGATCACGGCCACCACGGCATGCTGGTCGGGCATCATCCGCGAGATGGCACGGAAGCCGAAGGCCAGGCCATCGCGCTTGCCGGTGCCGGCAATGCGCACGAAATCGAGGGTGACGTGTTCCGGTGGGTTGTATTTGGCCCACAGACTTTTCACCAAAAGCTCATCGCACTTTTCCACCAACGAGCAGACCACGGTGGTTGGGTAGCCGCAGTTGATCGCTTCGCGAATCACCGAGCTGTAGACCTGCGCGGTGGTCAGCGCATCGATGCGAAAGCTGGTGACCATCAGGTACACATGCGATGGCGCGGCGGCGTCGCCCAGCTTGCGTACCTTGTTGCGCAGGTACGGATAGACGCCATACAGGAAGATCATGCCGCGGATGAAATGGGTGGCGCCCATCGAGTAACGCCAGATGCCGACCGCACCGACCAGGAAGATGAAATGCTTCGACTCGGAATCGAAGATGTCGCTGGGCAGGGCCAGGGCGATCAACATGAGCAAGCTCATGTAGAGCAGCCATCCGGCGCACTGCATCAGTACTGTCTGGAACCTATGCATGTTCGGCATCCGTCACGAAATTCAGTAAAGAGCGGGGCCTAGCGGCCCCGCGTCAGGCTGGCTTACCAGCAGATGCCTTCGGTGCGGCTGGTGTTGCAGGTGGGCTTGCTCATGAAACCGACCAGGTCGATCACTTGCTTGCCGGCCGGTGCTTGCTCGGCAAGGGCGCGGAACTGCTCGTCACGGTTGCCGAGGATGATGACTTCGGCGTCGTTGATGACTTGCTCGAAGTCGGCATTGAGCAGCGACGAGACGTGCGGGATCTTCGACTCGATGTACTCTTTGTTGGCGCCGTGGACACGGGCGTACTCGACGTTCTGGTCGTAGATGTTGAGCTGGTAGCCTTTGCCGATCAGGCGCTCGGCCAGTTCCACCAGCGGGCTCTCGCGCAGGTCGTCGGTGCCGGCCTTGAAGCTCAGGCCGAGCAGGGCGATCTTGCGTTTGTCGTGGCTCTCGATGATGTCGAAGGCGTTCTGCACCTGCGATTCGTTGCTGCGCATCAGCGAGTCGAGCAGCGGGGCACGCACGTCGAGGCTGGCGGCGCGGTAGGTGAGGGCGCGTACGTCCTTGGGCAGGCACGAGCCGCCGAAGGCGAAGCCTGGGCGCATGTAGTATTGCGACAGGTTGAGCACGGTGTCCTGGCAGACCACGTCCATCACTTCGCGGCCATCGACGCCGACCGCCTTGGCGATGTTGCCGATCTCGTTGGCGAAGGTGACCTTGGTTGCGTGCCAGACGTTGCAGGTGTACTTGATCATCTCGGCAACGGCGATGTCCTTGCGGATCACGGGTGCATCGAGCTCTTCGTACAGCGCTTGCAGGACATCGCCGCTGGCGGTGTCGAACTCGCCGATGACCGTCATCGGTGGCTGGTCGTAGTCCTTGATCGCGGTGCTTTCACGCAGGAACTCAGGGTTGACCGCGACACCGAAGTCGACGCCGGCCTTTTTCCCCGAGCAGTCTTCCAGGATCGGGATGACCACGTTCTTGACGGTGCCCGGCAGCACGGTGCTGCGCACCACGATGGTGTGGCGGCTGGCTTTGTCACGCAGCACGTAACCGATTTCGCGGCAAACCGATTCGATGTACTCAAGGCCAAGGTCGCCGTTTTTCTTGCTTGGTGTGCCGACGCAGATCATCGACACGTCGCTGGCGCGGATGGCCTCGGCGAAGTCGGTGGTGCCACGCAGGCGGCCATTGGCGATGCCCTGTTGCAGCAGTTGCTCAAGGCCCGGCTCGACGATGGGCGACTTGCCCTTGTTGATCAGGTCGATCTTGGTCTGCGACACGTCCACACCAATCACTTCATGGCCCCGTGCCGACAGGCAGCCTGCACACACTGCACCCACATAACCCAAACCAAAAATGCTGATACGCATCGCTTTCACCTCAAGTGTTTATCACGCCGACTCTTCCACGGAAGTGCCGGCCGGTTTGATTAACCAGCATTAATTCGGGCGCACTTTGCCGAGGCAAGTGCACACTTCACCGAACGCAGGCATGAATAAATCCGGAGTGCACGAAGTTGTGCACTCTAAGTAGGCAGTCAAAGACCGATATTAAAAAACGTGCCCTGAAATGCAGCCGTCTTTACTGCAGTGCGCTACAGGGCGCGCTGCTGTGCTTGTTCTTTCAAGTGGATAAATCCTTTGAAATCAACCACTAGGACGTTTATAGGGCTTGCATCTCCTTCAGCTGGCAGCGCGCTTGGTGGTTACCGTGGCGTCTGCCTAAGTTCTTCGGCTGGGTAGTAGGTACCTGCCGCTTGTCATCTGTAAGTCATCTCTCACGTGCAGCGATGAAGATTCGTTACGGGTCCTATGAGGGGCACCTTGGGGGCAAAGTTCCTGAACCGAAACTGACGAAATGAAAGATTTCTAAATATTTATCTAAGTGTCGGTAGTTGCATGGTGATAGCACGCAGTGGTTTCGTCCCGGTATATAAAGGGTGGAAACCCAGCGGGATAGTTATATGCCATCACTGGAAAATTTTTTGCAAAATTCGTCAAAAAACTACGAACGGTCGGTTGGCGGTAACGATTCAGGTGAGGTTGGTCGATATTTTGGCGCCTGATGTTTGGCGTTTAACCCGGGCTGCAGCCAGCACTGGCTTGGTGCGTCTCGCGCGAGCTCATATCAGGTAACAGAGCAAGACCTTACGGACTCTAAGGGTTAGCGGCGGGATGCCGTTAAGGAGGACGGAAGCGCTGAAGGAGCGGGCCTGAAATGAAGGAGTGTCAGGGCCAGCCACGGACCATAAGTCACCTCCAGCGGCCAGTGAGCACTACGCGGCCAACGACGGGCGTGCGGTGCCACCTCTGTAGCCCTGGAGGCTCGGGGCTGCGTCATCTTGAGCACAAGGAAGAAAGCAGCAATGAAAAATTCAGTTATGGGCGTGGTGAGTGCAGTGGCGTTGTTGGCCGTCGGGGTAGCGCAGGCGGGACCTCTGGTCGATGTCACGTTCAAGAATCTAGGACGCGAGCAAGCTGTGCTGAAGATCGTTACAGCCAACGAATCCAGCACGTATCAGGTCGCTAATCCAAAGCCCCGCGAAAAGGTAGAGGCGAACACTTCGACACTCTTCCGCGTCCAGCGAATTATTAGCCCAGACGTTAATGCAGCTATGGTCCGCTACACCATGGGCAGCAAGACTTGCGCGTTCGGTACAACTTTCCAGATGCGGATGATGCCAGGCGGGATAAAACAGCCGCAGTGGACCAAAACCGCAACGCCCAGTGGCGGCGCTACGTGCGCAGCAACCATAACCAGCACCGCTGCGGACTACAGCTGGAAGGTCGAATTTTCAATGAAGTAGTTCGGAGTGATGTGTCGGGCCGTGTTTGAGCGACTGTATTCGCTCGAACACGGTTGCTTGAGATTGAAACTACCAGAGGTAATTGATGTGGATGCTGTGAACAAACCAGGGTTTTCTACTTCTGCTGCAGCTAATGCTACCGTCGTCAGGCGCCAGGCCCAGCTCTCTGAAGCTGAGACTGTTGGGAAAATGGATCCTGCAGTTGCAGAAGAAGAACCGCAGTTGTCACCTTTGGCCAAGCAATTAAGCGACGCCGCTGTGCGTGCAGCCCATCGTGACAGCCTGCTCTCACGCAAGGAGTTGGCGGAATTGGCCGCGCAGATCAGGGACAGGATTGGTGGGGCCAATTACACATCAGCAAAGGAATTTTACGACGCGCAGAAGCCGGATACCGGTAATGTCGAATTACTTGACAGGGCACGGCATGCCACTGATTTCATCAATGGCGAGGGTAGTAATCCATTCAAGGGGCTGTCGCGTGATCAACTCAGCCTGATTACCTATGATGAGAGCGGCAGTTTTACGGTTAATGAGCGTCGCGCGGCATCGTGGGAGGCTGATGCCCAGCATCAGGAGTGGGCCAGATATATAATCGACAAGATGGATATTGAACGTCAGCGCACCGGACGCAGCGATGAAGCGTTGCTGGAGACTATCCATTATTACGATTCACTGCCGCGAATTGAAGTTGCTGCATATGGTAACTACGAGGCCATGATCCGCATGCAGATGGGGGCAGTGGAAATAGAATGGCCAGAATTCAATACATCGCTCCTCGACATGGTTGCCAATGAGTGGAAGCCGGCTGCAGAGCGAGAGAACGTGGCCGGTGATTCAGGCGGTGCCAAGGGTCTCGGAAATGAGGGCGGCGCCTCATGAGCGCCGCTATCTCTCTTGAACACCTCCGTCGCTCGCTTGGCGGCGAGGCAATCCTGAACGATGTCTCGTTGTCGATCCCTCACGGCCAAACCTGCGCCATCATTGGCCCCTCCGGATCAGGGAAAAACACACTGCTCAATCTGATCGGTCTGTTGGACGAACCCTGCCAAGGTCGTGTGTTGCTCTGTGGCCAGAACATGACCGGAGCCAGCAGGGCGCAACGCGCAGTGGTGCGAAACCGCAGTATCGGGTTTGTATTCCAGAGCTTCAATCTGCTGCCGCGAATGACTGTGCTAGACAACGTTGCATTGCCGCTGTGCTATCGCGGCGTGTCTATGCCGCAGGCCAGACGCGTCGCGAAACAGCAGTTGCAGGCCGTTGGCCTGGAGCTGCGTATGAGTCATCGGCCAGCCGAGCTTTCTGGCGGCCAACGGCAACGTGTCGCTATCGCCCGCGCTCTGGTCGGGGAGCCGCAGTTGTTACTCGCCGACGAGCCCACCGGCAACCTTGATGGCGATACTGCTGCAGACGTCCTAGAGCTGTTGAAAGCACTTAACCGTGAGCGCGGCGTGACGCTGTTGCTGGTTACCCATGATCCGGCGATGGCCAGTCACATGCAGCGCTGCCTGAATGTTGAAGCGGGTCAGGTCTGCGATGCTAGCTGAAAGGTATGGCCCGAGTGCTTCGCAGCGGCTGGTCGAATCGGTGGTGAGCTTGGGCGCTATGGGCCGTCGGGCCTGGTTGGCCTTGCTCGGCATTGCCGTGGGGTGCGCTGCAGTGGTGGCATTGCTCAATGTAGGCCATAGCGCTGAGGTGCAATCCCGCCAGGTATTTCAGGGCATGGGCAGCGAGCTGCTGGTCGCTACTTTGCAGCATGATGTCGAAGTGCCTAGTGCTGCTCAATCGCTGCAGTTATCAGTTTTCTCACCGCAACTGATCGCTGCGGCTCCGCTGGCGATGGCGCCCGTCGAGGTACGCCTTGGCAACATCAGTGGACCGCTTATGGTTGCAGGAAGCACTCCGGCGTTGGCCGCTGTGCTCAAGCTGGCCGCCGCCCAAGGACGATTATTGTCAGAGTATGACGCGCAAAGCCCGTATCTGCTGCTCGGCGCGACTGCTGCGCAACAGCTGCAGGCCAGCGTGGGTGATCAGGTCCAGCTAGGCCATTATCTGTTCGAAGTGATCGGTATCCTTGGCCCGCTAGGTTACAACCCGATGCTACCAGTGGCGGTCGATGACGGAGTGCTGATACCACTACCAGGCATGCGCCGCTTGTCCTCGGCGCCGCAGATCAGCGCAGTAGTGGCGCTGGGGCGCGATCCACAGAGCCTGCCCGCTGCGGCTGGAGAACTAGCCGACTACCTGTGCAGACAATTGCCCGGTACCGAAGTCGAGGTGCAGGTACCTCAGCAGCTGCTCGATGGCATGGCCAGCCAGGCGCGTCTGTTCCGCTGGCTGCTGGCGGGGCTGGGAGGTATCGCGTTGCTTGTTGGTGGCGTAGGCGTGATGAACGTGATGCTTATGAGCGTCACCGAGCGGCGGCGAGAGATCGGCGTGCGTACTGCGCTCGGCGCGCGGCCTATGGATATTGCCTGGCTATTCCTGCTTGAGGCTGTGATCCTGGCAAGTGGCGGAGCAGTGCTCGGTGCGTTGGTTGGATTGCTGGCTGCCTGGCTGTTTGCATGGCTGTCTGGCTGGGTTTTCGACCTTGATCCATGGTCGCTGCCATTGGGCATGTTCAGCGCTCTGCTGATCGGAATCTTTTTTGGTCTGCAGCCGGCGCTCGCCGCTGCACAGCTGCAACCGGTGGTAGCGCTGCGTGATGAGTGATCGGTTGATGAACCTCTGCTTGCTGCTCTGCATCATGCCAGGTATTACCGCAGCCGCTTTGCGCCCCGCCAGTCCAAGCTCGCTGGGCTCCGTCTCGGCCTCGGCGGTGGCGGCGCGTGACGGACTGGTGTTGAACCTCAGCGACGCGATTGCCTTGGCCCTGCGCGACAACCGCAGTATTCGCAGTGCGTACTTGCAGCGAATTGCTGACAGGTTCGAGCTGCGCGTTGCGGCTGACCGCTACGCGCCGCAACTTTCACTCAAGGCGCAGTATCAGGCCAATCGCAATCAGGACGATCGCTATCGCCAGGCGGAGTTGATGCCCAGCGCGAGCCTGCTGACGGCTTACGGCACGCGCATGAGTCTCGACTGGGCGTACGGCCAGACTCGGGCCAATGCAGCTGGGCCGCGTTATCGGGACGGCGCTAACTTGATGTTGATCCAGCCGCTGCTCAGAGGTGCCGGGCGTGACATAGCCATGGCACCGTTGCATCAGGCGGAACTGGCTGAGCAGGCCAATCGACTGGCCCTCAAAGATCAGGTGTCACAGACCATCACTAGCATCATTGGCTTGTATCGCGAACTGTTACGCGCGCAGGAACAACTAAACATCACCGATGATGCACGGCAACGTGCCAGCCAACTCATTGCCGTCAACCGCGAGCTGATCGCCGCCGGGCGCATGGCCGCGTTCGAGATCGTCCAGGCCGAAGCAGAGCTGGCCAATCAGGAACTGGCTCTGGAGGGCAGTCGCAATCACCTGCACGCTGGCCGCCTGGCGCTACTGCAAGCACTGGCTCTGGACCTGGACACGCCCTTGCGAGCCAGCGAAGAGGCTGAGGCCGAGCCGATCAGGCTAGATCCGAGGCGTGCTTTAGCCCAGGCTGAAGCCTTGCAGCCAACCTATCTACTGCAGCTGCTCGCAGATCAGCAAGCAGACCTGAACCTGTGCCTGGCCAAAGATCAGCAGCGATGGGACTTGTCGTTGATTGGTGCGGCCAGCCAAGCTCGTGAGCGGCCAAATTCGGGTAAGGCGTGGGAACACTATCTGGGGCTGCAGTTGGAAATTCCGATTACTGACTTGAGCCGCCGGCAAGGGCTGGTACGGGCCCAAGTCGCCGTTGATAGTCGACGCTTGCAACTGGCCGACGCCCGCCAGCAACTGCAGCGCGAGGTGGTCAATGGCGTGCGCGAAGTGCAGGTCAGTTGGCGCCAGTTGCAAATCGCCGGGCGAGCACTGGATCTGTCACGGCGCAAGCTCGCCATCGAACAGGAGAAGCTTGCGGTTGGCCTGTCGAGCAACTTTCAGGTGCTCAGTTTCGAGAGCGACCTGCGCAGCGCACAGAGTGCACGGCTGGACGCGCAGATCGCCTATCTGAATGCGCAGTCCGCGCTTGACTTGGTTCTGGGCACAACGCTGGACAGCTGGGATGTGGCCATCAATGACTAAGCAGCAGGTGTTTGCGGTTTTGATGCTGGTGCTTGGCTGTCTCCTGCTGAGTCCATGGCGCCCTTGGGGGGCAGAGGTGAGCGAAAATCGCGACGGGTCATGGCTGCGGATCGAGCCGCAACTGATCGAGCAGCGCCTTGGCGTGCTCGGGCGGATTGAGGCTACTCGTCAAGTGACCGTGGCGGCGCCTTTTACTGGCCTGCTTCAGGCGCTGCCGATAGCACCGGGGCAGCAGGTGGCAGCGGGAAATATCATTGCTGTACTCGACACTGCTGAACTGGACCCGCAGGTACGCCAAGCGGAAGCGCAGTTGCTGCAGAGCCAGCGCGCGTTGCGGCAGCTACAAACCTGGGCAAGTAGCTCGGAGATGGCCCAGGCCAAACGTGCACAGGCTATGGCCGGCAGCAGCCTGGAACTCGCGCAGGTAGCCTTGAAGCAAACGCAGCGGCTATTCGACCGGGGTATCGTCGCCCGCCAGGAAGTGGAGACCTTGCAGCAGCAAATGATGATGCTGCAGCAGGACCTGCTCGCTGCAAGGCAGCATTTGCGGCAGACCCGCGAGCGCGGGCATGGCGTGGATTTGCGACTGGCGAGCATTGAACTCGACACTGCTCAAGCGCGCCAGCGCGAATTGGCGGCGTTACGCAACCAACGCGAGGTCCGCGCACCGTTCAGTGGGCTGCTGGTGCCTCGGCCAAGCGAGGACCGTCAACTTGCGCTGCAGGTTGGCCAGTTGGCCAATCAAGGCACGCCGCTGTTTGTGCTGGTCGATCTGAGCCAGCTACAGGTGCGCGCCGCACTTGAGCAAAGCGATTTGCATAAGGTCCACGTGGGAATGTTCGTTCAGGTAAGCGGTGAGGGGTTTGCTGGGCACATGCTCAACGGTCGGGTCGTCGCGGTTGGTCAGCAGGCCAAGACGGAGGAGGGCCAGGGCGCCTGGTTCGATTTGTTGATTGCTCTGGAGACTCAGCCAGACCCGATCGCGCTGGGCGTTCGGCTGGGGATGAGCGCACAGGTGACAGTGTTACTGCACCGAAATGAGAAGGGGGTTGCGGTACCAGCAGCAGCGCTTCGCACCGATGATGCCGGGGGCCATTACGTGCTTTATCGCGCAAACGACTATCAGCCCGGACGCAAGGTTACCGTCACGCCCGTTGGCGCTGTGCCGCAAGGTGTCGAGGTGCGGGGGCTTGAGACGGGCTCGGTATGGGTGCAGTAGGGGCTGCCAGGCTTGCGACGACAAAAGGCCGCAGTTGGCAGCCTCATGTACCTATACGCGGCATCACTCTTCAGGATGATCCCGCAAAAACACCAGCTGATCCGGCTTCGACTGTTCAACACTGTAGTAGTAACCCTGCACATCGAACTGCTTGAGCTGCTCCGGATCGGCGATCCGCTCCTGGATCACGAACCGGCTCATCATCCCGCGGGCTTTCTTGGCGTAGAAGCTGATGATCTTGTACTGGCCGTTCTTCCAGTCCTTGAAATCGACATTGATGATCCGTGCCTTGAGCGCGCTGCGTTTGACTGCGCTGAAGTACTCGTTGCTGGCCAGGTTGAGCAGCACGTCGTCGCCTTGCTCGGCCAATGCCTGGTTCAGCCATTCGCTGATGCGCGTGTCCCAGAAGGCGTACAGGTCCTTGCCGCGTGGGTTGGCCAGCTTGGTGCCCATCTCCAGGCGGTAGGGTTGCATCAGGTCGAGTGGGCGCAGCAGGCCGTACAGGCCGGAGAGCATGCGCAGGTGATCCTGGGCATAGCTGAAGTCGTCTTCACTGAGGCTTTCGGCGTCGAGGCCGGTGTACACATCACCTTTGAACGCGAGCAGGGCCTGCTTGGCGTTGTCCGGGGTGAAGTCTGCGCTCCAGCTGCCAAAGCGGGCGGCGTTGAGGCCGGCGAGTTTGTCCGAGAGGTGCATCAGCTCGCTGATCTGTGCCGGGCTCAGGTCGCGCAGTTGGCTGATCAGCGCCTGCGAGTGGTCCAGATACTGCGGCAGGGTGAAACGCTCGGTCACCGGTGGGGTGTCGTAGTCGAGGGTCTTGGCGGGGGAAATCACCGTCAGCATCGGGTCGGCTCCTGAAATCGAATGCAGCCGATTCTACGGGCTGAGCCGGGCAAGTCCAAACTATGCCGACGATAGTCAGAGAACATAGTCACGGAACATCGACCAGGGTCGCGCTATAGTGCCGGCCAGGATGAAATGGAGAATTTGATCGTGCGCATTGCCTTGGCCGTGCTGGCCAGTGTGTTGAGCCTGGCCGTGCAAGCCGCCCCGGTCGTCCCGGCCAGCTTTGATCGCAGCCTGTGGCCTGAGCAACTGGACAGTCCGGTGCTGTTCGATGTGGCGTCACGGGCCGAGATCCTGTCGTTTGCCCAGGTGCTGCAGGAGAGCGAAATGCTTGACGAGCCGGCGCTGGCAGCGCGGCTTCAGCTCAGGCAGGTCAACCTGCCGGTAGTGCGCGCGGTGCGGGCGCGGATGTGGCAGCGGCTGTGGCAGAACTATCAGCAGGCGCAGCGCAGTTGCGAGCAGGATGCGTCGTTCTGCTATCCGCTCGAGTCGATGGCCGAATTGCGCACCCGGGCGGCCACGTTCAATGCCGATGTCGGCGAGTTCTATGCCGGCTGGACCGAACCCAGCCATAGCTTCCATCGGCGCTACCTGGATGAACAGCTGCGCAAGGCGGCGCTGTTCCCGCAGACCAGCAGCGAGATCGAACGGCTGTCCAGCCGCGAGCGCAATGGCGATGAACTGAATGACCGGATGTTCCTGCTGACCTTTGTTGGTGGCCCGGGCGGGCAGGGCAGCAGCACCGACAACTTGGCGGACTACCTGCGGCGTCAGAAGCTCAATGCGACCTTCTTCGTCCTCGGCAATCGCCTGCAGCAGCGCCGCGACAGCGGCGCTGGCCGATTGCAGGATGTGTACCGCAAGCAGTGTGTCGGCATCCAGGGCTGGGAGTACCGCTCCCACGCGCAGTGGCAGGGTTGGCAGGATTCGCTGCGCCGCAGCCAGGCGTGGGTGCAGGCCGAGTTGCCCGAGCAGTACGTGCCGCTGTTCCGCCCGCCCTATGGCCAGCGCCGGAGCGATGGCGAGGCGTTCATGGCCAGCGAAGGGCTGCAGGTGTCGTTGTGGGATATCGACGCAATGGACGAAGGTGTTCTTACCGCCGAGGCATCAGCCCAGCGTGTGGTGACGCTGATGCTTTTATGGCGCAAGGGCGTTATCCAGTTTCATGACAACCAGACCAAGGCTCAGACGGCGCTGGAGTGGCTGCTGCAGCACACGGTGCAGAGCGGGATCGGTTGGCAGGATTGCAAGGAATACGGGCGCGGCGCAGACGCTGGCGCAACGGCGCAGAGCGACGTAGGCGGGTGATGACGATTAAGCTTGATATATGACTCTAGACCCATGCAGGGGCTTCGCCAAGGTCGGATCGTCATTCGGAAAAATAAACTTCATCAACACGTAAAAAAGCTTTTTTTGTTCATCGTTTTTGCGGTATGAAAGAACCAGACAGCCGATTCCTGCAGCACAGGTGGCGTCATCCAGACCCTCCTTTGCCAGGTGAGCCCCCCGCCCGTAACAACGCGGATACGGGGAGAACGGTGTCACTCTGCGACGCAGCCAGAATGCGTCGCGCGGTTCTGACATAAGGTGCCCGAGTATGGATGACCATGGACGCAACCCTTCCTCCAGCAAGCCAATCCTGTATGTGCTCGATACCAACGTCCTGATCCACGACCCCAACGCCCTGCTCAACTTCGAGGAGCACCACGTCGCCATCCCGATGACGGTGCTGGAGGAACTCGACAAGCTCAAGACGGGCACAAAGACCATCGCCGCCGATTGCCGCCAGGCCATTCGCCTGATCGACCAGACCCTGGCCGACGCCTCACCCCATGACGTTGAACAGGGCGTACCGATCCAGCGGGGCAAAAGCGGACCGAAAGGCTTCCTGTCGATCCTGATGGGCCCACGCAGCGAGCCCAATCGCCTGCTGCCGGAAAACCTCGCTGACAACATCATCATCAACCAGCTGCTGGAGCTGCGCGCCAAACGTGCGGATCTGGACGTGGTGCTGGTCACCAAAGACATCAATATGCGCCTCAAGGCGCGCGCTTGCGGCATTGCCGCCGAGGACTACAGCACCGACCAACTGGTTGACGACGTATCGCTGCTGTCCAAGGGCTATCACTCGGTCAGCGGTTCGTTCTGGGACCGCGTCAACAAGGTCGACACGCGTCAGGAGCGCGGCCGCACCTGGCACCGGGTACAACTGACCGACCCGTTGCCGTCGGTGCACGTCAACGAGTTCATCATCGACGAGCAAGGCTTCGTCGGCTGGGTCAAAGGCATCCGCGAGGGCGAGCTGCTGCTGCTCGACCTGCATCAGGAACCGCTGCTGCACCAGGAAGCCTGGGGCCTGAAACCGCGTGATATTCACCAGAGCCTGGCGCTGTTCGCCTTGCTCGATCCGGATATTCACCTGGTCAACCTGACCGGCGCAGCGGGTTCGGGCAAGACCATCCTGGCGCTGGCGGCAGCCATCGAACAAACCATGGTCAGCAAGCGCTATCGGCGCATCATCGCCACCCGCAGCGTTCAGGGCCTGGACCAGGAGATCGGCTTCTTGCCCGGTACCGAGGCGGAGAAGATGGAGCCTTGGCTGGGCGCCATCACCGACAACCTCGAAGCCCTGCACATGGACGACGAGAGTACCCACGGCAGTGTCGAGTACATCCTTGAACGGGTGCCGCTGCAGTTCAAATCGCTGAACTACATCCGCGGTCGCAGCTTCCAGCAGAGCCTGATCCTGATCGACGAATGTCAGAACCTCACCCCGCACCAGATGAAAACCATCATCACCCGTGCCGGTGCTGGCTCAAAAGTGGTCTGCCTGGGCAACCTGGCGCAGATCGACACCCCTTACCTGTCCGCAACCAGCTCGGGCCTCACCTACCTGACCGAGCGCTTCAAGGACTTCCCCCACGGCGTGCACATCACCCTGCAGGGTGTTCCGCGCTCGGTGCTCGCCGAGTACGCCGAGTCGCATATGTAAGCCATCTGGCCGGGCGGTTCGCCGCCCGTTTATTTTCGCTGCGAAAAGCTGACTTGCAGGTTTACACTCTCTGCTCCCTTCACAGGAGCAGAGCAGTGCTGACTCATCTCGATTCCCAGGGGCGCGCCAATATGGTCGACGTCACTGAAAAAGCCGTGACCCAGCGCGAGGCAGTGGCCGAGGCGCGGGTACGCATGTTGCCGCAGACCCTGCAGATGATCGTCGACGGTGATCATCCCAAGGGTGATGTGTTCGCCGTGGCGCGCATTGCCGGTATCCAGGCGGCAAAAAAGACCAGTGATCTGATCCCGCTGTGCCACCCGCTGATGCTCACCAGCGTCAAGGTCGAGCTCACGGCCGAGGGCGTTGATGCCGTGCGTATCGTTGCCCGCTGCAAGCTCGCCGGGCAGACCGGGGTGGAGATGGAAGCACTGACGGCTGCCAGCGTCGCCGCGCTGACCATCTACGACATGTGCAAGGCCGTCGACAAAGGCATGGTCATCGAACAGGTGCGCTTGCTGGAGAAGGTCGGCGGCAAGAGCGGCGACTTCAAGGCGGCCGCGCAATGAGCGTCGAGGTGGTGTACTTCGCCCGTTATCGCGAGCAGCTTGGGCGTGACGGTGAGCGCCTGGAGGGCGACTTCGAGACGGTAGAAGCCGTGCGCCAGGCGCTGCTCGGCAAAGGCCCGGCCTACGCCGTGCTCGCTGAACAGAACCTGATGTGCGCGCGCAACCAGGACCTTTGCCGTTTGGCTGAACCACTGGCAGATGGCGACGAAGTGGCGTTTTTCCCACCGGTGACCGGAGGCTGAACATGGCCGTACGAGTGCAGCAACAGGCGTTCGACCCTGGCGCCGAGGTCAATGCCATGCACGCAGCCAATGCCGGCGTGGGTGCGGTGGTGAGTTTTGTCGGCTATGTGCGCGACTTCAACGATGGCCGGGAAGTGGCGGGGATGTTCCTTGAGCACGCCCCGGGCATGACCGAGAAGGCCCTGGCCAAGATCGTTGTGGAAGCCGAGCAGCGTTGGCCGTTGCTCAAGGTCGAGGTGCTGCACCGTATCGGCACGTTGCAGCCAGGCGAGCCGATCGTATTCGTCGGCGTCGCCAGCGCGCACCGTCAGGCGGCCTTCGATGGTTGCAACTTCATCATGGATTACCTGAAAACCCGTGCGCCGTTCTGGAAGAAAGAAACCACCGAAGACGGACCGCGCTGGGTCGAGGGCAGGCACAGCGATCAGCAGGCTGCCGAACGCTGGTAGTTCGGCGGGGGTGGTGACCGGGTTACCAGTGCCAGGTCTTTCGCTGTCTTTCTTTGCCTTCTGATTTAGGTACCAGCCAGCATTGCTGGGGGTGCTGCGCACCCCTTTCGCGACACAAGGCCGCTCCTACAGGAGCCGTGCCTTCCGATCTCGATTACACGCGGCTGCCGCTCGTGCGCGGTTGGCGTAGGAGCGGCCTTGTGTCGCGAAAGGGGCGCGCAGCGGCCCCGGCGATCTCGAATTATCGAGAGGCCCTATCGGCCTCACTCAGTGCGCTTTGCGCGGCACCGCCTGGAGCAGCTCGTCAGGCGGCATTTCGCATTTGATCTTGCGCCCCAGCAGGGCTTCGATGCCCGGCAACTGGTACGAGTCGTCTTCACCCGCAAAGCTGATCGAGATGCCAGCGGCGCCAGCGCGACCGGTACGGCCAATGCGATGCACGTAGTCGTCCGGGTCTTCCGGCAGGGTGAAGTTGATCACATGGCTGATGCCATCGATGTGAATCCCGCGCCCGGCAACGTCGGTGGCGACCAGTACGGTAACGCGCCCTTCGCGGAAATTCTCCAGCGTGCGAATACGCTTGTGCTGCGGCACATCGCCGGACAGCTGAGCGGCGTTGATGCCGTCGCGCACCAGGCGCTCTTCGATACGCCGCACTTCGTCCTTGCGGTTGGCAAAGACCATCACCCGTTCCCACTTTTGCTGGGTGATCAGGTTGTACAGCAGCTTGTACTTGTCGCTGCCGGCAACGGCGTAGACGTGCTGCTCGACGGTGTCGCTGGCGACGTTTTCCGGCTCGATCTCAACGATCGCCGGGTTGGTCGTCCACTGCTTGGCCAGGTTCATCACGTCATCGGTGAAGGTCGCCGAGAACAGCAGCGTCTGCCGTTCGCTCTTCGGTGGAGTCTGGCGGATGATCTGCCGAACCTGAGGGATGAAGCCCATGTCGAGCATGCGGTCGGCTTCATCGAGCACCATCACTTCGACCATGTCCAGGTGCACTTCGCCGCGCTGGTGGAAGTCCAGCAGGCGGCCTGGAGTGGCCACCAGAATGTCGCAGTGGCGGGCTTCAAGCGCTTTGAGCTGCTTGTCGAAGTCCATGCCGCCAACAAAGGTCATGACGTTAAGGCCGCTGTACTTGGTCAGGTCGGCGGCATCCTTGGCGATCTGCACCACCAGCTCGCGGGTCGGCGCGATGATCAGTGCGCGCGGCTCGCCCATGTAGCGCTCTTTCGGCGGCGGGGTCTGCTGCAGCTGGGAAATGATCGAAATCAGAAACGCGGCGGTCTTGCCGGTACCGGTCTGGGCCCGGCCGATGGCGTCCTGACCGCGCAGGGTATAACCCAGCACCTGAGCCTGGATCGGTGTGCAGTACGGGAAGCCGAGGTCTTGAATGGCATGCATCAGCTCGTTGCTGAGCTTGAAGTCGTGGAAGCGGGTCTTGCCTTCCTGAGCTTCGACGACGAAGTCTTCCGGCTTCCACAGGCTGGCCTGTGGCTTAGGCTTGCGTTCGCGGCGAGGCTTGGCTTGCGCAGGCTTTTCGCTGCGCGGCGATACAACCGGCGCGGCAGCAACGGCAGGCTCGGGTTGAGGCTGAACCTCGGTAGCAGGCGGTGGAACCGCAGGTGCGGGTGCTACTTCAGTGGCTTGGGGAGCAGCCGTTTGCGGTGCGGCGTCTCCCTTGCCGAATATGTTTTTCAGTGCCTTCAGCACGGTCATCTCATTATTTGATTAAGGAATATACGCCGGCCAGTGTAATGCAAGATCCGGGCGCGGCGTAGGGGAATGCACCGGCAGCTGCCTGCCGGCCGGGTTCAGCGCAGCCGTTCGCTGAGCCAGTCGTGGATATCGGCAAGCTCGGCCACGGCCACTTCATGCTCCATCGGGTATTCCAGCCAGCGTGCGGCGACGTTCCATTGGCTCAGGTACTCGAAGGCGGTGCGGCCCATCGACGGGATCACCACCGGGTCATGGATGCCGTGCAGGCACAGTGCAGGAGTGCGCTCCTGGCAAGCACTGAGTTGGTGCTCGGCGCTGAAGGTCGGCGCGTAAGTCGACAGGGCAATGACCCCGCCGAGCGCTTCCTGCCACTTTATATAGGCAGTGTGCAGCACCACCGCGCCACCCTGGGAAAATCCGGCGAGGATGATCCGCGCCAGGCTGATGCCTTTGGCCTGCTCGGCCTTGATCAGCTGGATGATCTGCTCGGCTGACTCGTCCAGCTGCGCTTCATCGATGGCGCGTGCCGGGGTCATGGCCTTGATGTCGTACCAGCTGGGCATGGCGTAGCCGCCATTGATGGTGACCGGGCGGGTCGGCGCCTGCGGCATGACGAAGCGCGTGCTGAGCAAACGCTCCTGAAGAAATTCGGCCACCGGTAGGAAGTCGTAACGGTCGGCACCCAGGCCGTGCAACCAGATCACACAGGCATCAGCGGTGGTTTGCGGTTCGATAATCAACGGGTTGGTCATAACTGCTCCGAATTTGTGCGCGTGTACGTATTGAGTGCATTAAAAAAAGGCAGGGGTAGTGAATGCCTTAACAAGATGTCGCAACTGTACAACTTTTACTACTTGACGACCGCTTAATCGCTTAAGCCGGCAACTGTGGTACGCGCCTTGCTATGGATCTACCGATGCGAAGGGATTGACCGGCGACGGTAACACCCCTCGTTTGGATCAAAGGCTGTCACAGAACAGCTCATTGCACCACGTGACCCAAAAACAAGCCAACAGGGGTCGGATGCGCCTCATAAGGGTGCGGTGCAATTCCGGCTCGACACAACAAGAGCGATTTGGAGGTTGTAGATGAAGATGTTGAAAACCACGCTGACAGTCCTGACCGCTGCCGCCGCGCTGGGTGCAACCAGTTTTGCCCAGGCCGGCGCTACGCTGGATGCGGTAAAGAAAAAGGGCTTCGTCCAGTGTGGCGTGAGCGATGGCCTGCCGGGTTTCTCGGTACCTGACGCCAAGGGCAACATTGTCGGTATCGATGCCGATGTGTGCCGTGCGGTAGCCGCTGCAGTGTTCGGCGATGCCACCAAGGTCAAGTTCAGCCAGCTCAACGCCAAGGAGCGCTTCACTGCGCTGCAGTCCGGCGAAGTCGATGTACTCTCGCGCAACACCACCTGGACCAGCTCGCGTGATGCTGGCATGGGCCTGGTCTTCGCTGGCGTGACCTACTACGACGGCATCGGCTTCCTGGTCAACAAGAAGCTGGGTGTTTCCAGCGCCAAGGAGCTCGACGGCGCGACCGTCTGCATCCAGGCAGGCACCACTACCGAACTGAACGTCTCCGACTACTTCCGCGCCAACGGCCTGAAGTACACCCCGATCACCTTCGACACCTCCGACGAGAGCGCCAAGTCGCTGGAATCGGGCCGTTGCGACGTGCTCACCTCGGACAAGTCGCAGCTCTACGCACAGCGCTCCAAGCTGGCGGCACCGACCGAGTACGTGGTACTCCCGGAAACCATCTCCAAGGAGCCCCTGGGCCCTGTCGTACGTAAGGGTGATGAAGAGTGGTTCAGCATCGTCAAGTGGACCCTGTTCGCCATGCTCAATGCCGAAGAAGCCGGCCTCACCTCGAAAAATGTCGAGGCTGAAGCCAAATCCGGCAAGAACCCGGACAACGCCCGCCTGCTCGGCGCTGATGGCGAGTACGGCAAAGACCTCAAGTTGCCCAAGGACTGGGTGGTACAGATCGTCAAACAAGTGGGTAACTACGGCGAAGTGTTCGAGAAGAACCTTGGCAAGAGCACCCCGCTGCAGATCGATCGTGGCCTGAATGCCCTGTGGAACAACGGCGGCATCCAGTACGCACCACCGGTGCGCTGATGGCTGCACCTGCGGCGGCATCCTGCCGCCGCAGGCTGTTCTGATCCCTTTTTTCCGGGGCACTTCATGCAAAATCAAATCGGCGCACCCAAGGGCTTTTCCCTTAGTGATCCACGTGTGCGCGCGTGGCTGTTCCAGATCATCACGGTGGTCTGTGTGGTGGGGCTGGGCTGGTACCTGATCCACAACACCCAAACCAACATGCAGCACCGAGGCATTACCTCGGGCTTCGACTTTCTCGAGCGCAGTGCCGGCTTCGGCATTGCCCAGCACCTGATCGACTACACCGAAGCGGACACCTACTCGCGGGTGCTGCTGGTCGGCCTGCTCAACACCTTGCTGGCGAGTGTCATCGGTATCGTCCTGGCGACCCTGATTGGCTTCACCGTGGGGGTCGCGCGACTGTCCTCCAACTGGGTGGTCTACAAGCTGGCGACGGTCTACGTCGAGACGTTCCGCAACATTCCGCCACTGCTGCAGATCCTGTTCTGGTACTTCGCGGTATTCACCGCGCTGCCGGGGCCGCGCGGCAGCATCAACATCGATGACCTGTTCTTTATCAGTAGCCGCGGCGTGAACATGCCGGGCGCGTCGATGGCCGATGGCTTCTGGCCGTTTGTGGTGTCGCTGGCGGTCGCCATCGTCGCGGTGGTGCTGATGGTGCGTCAGGCCAACAAGCGCTTCGAGCTAACCGGGCAACCGTTCCACAAGTTCTGGGTGGGCCTGGCGCTGATGGTCGGCATCCCGGCCATGTGCGTGCTGCTGTTCGGCAACCCGCTGCAGTGGGAAGTGCCGCAGCTCAAAGGCTTCAACTTTGCCGGTGGCTGGGTGCTGATCCCCGAGTTCATGGCGCTGACCCTGGCGCTGTCGATCTACACCGCAGCCTTCATCGCCGAAATCGTGCGTGCCGGCATCCGCTCGGTCAGCCACGGCCAGACCGAAGCCGCCCGTTCGCTGGGGCTGCGTGAAGGGCCGACGCTGCGCAAGGTGATCATTCCCCAGGCGCTGCGGGTGATCATTCCGCCGTTGACCAGCCAGTACCTCAACCTGACCAAGAACTCCTCGCTGGCAGCGGTTATCGGCTACCCGGAACTGGTCTCGCTGTTTGCCGGCACCGTGCTCAACCAGACCGGCCAATCGGTCGAGGTCATGGCGATCACCATGGCGGTTTATCTGACGATCAGCATCAGCATCTCGTTGCTGATGAACTGGTACAACAAGCGCATTGCGCTGATCGAGCGGTAGGAGTCGCGCATGAACGCCCATGTTTTCAAACCTGATATGCCACCACCGGTGAAAACCGTTGGTGTGGTGGCCTGGATGCGCGCCAACCTGTTCTCCAGTTGGGTCAACACGCTGCTGACGTTCTTTGCCATCTACCTGGTCTGGCTGGCCGTGCCGCCGCTGCTGCAGTGGGCGTTCATCGACGCCAACTGGACCGGCACTACCCGCGCCGACTGCACCAAAGAAGGCGCCTGCTGGGTGTTCGTCCAGCAGCGCTTTGGCCAGTTCATGTATGGCTATTACCCGAGCGACCTGCGCTGGCGCGTCGACCTGACCGTGTGGTTGGGCGTGATCGGTGCGGCGCCGCTGTTCATCCGCCGCTTCCCGCGCAAGGTGGCCTACGGCATTGGCTACCTGCTGGTCTACCCGACCGTTGCGTACTTTCTGCTGCACGGCGGTGCCTTTGGCCTGAGCCAGGTACCGACCTCGCAGTGGGGCGGGCTGATGCTGACCCTGGTGATTGCCACTGTCGGTATCGCCGCGGCATTGCCGTTGGGGATTCTGCTGGCACTGGGGCGGCGCTCGCGGATGCCGGTGATCAAGTCGGTGTCGGTGACCTTCATCGAGTTCTGGCGCGGTATTCCGCTGATCACCGTGCTGTTCATGTCCTCGGTGATGTTGCCGCTGTTCATGCCTGAGGGCATGAGCTTTGACAAGCTGCTGCGGGCGATGATCTTCGTCATCCTGTTCGAGTCGGCGTATATCGCCGAAGTGGTGCGCGGCGGCCTGCAAGCCATCCCCAAAGGCCAGTACGAAGCTGCGTCGGCGATGGGCCTGGGTTACTGGCGGGCGATGGGCCTGGTGATCCTGCCGCAGGCCTTGAAGCTGGTCATCCCGGGCATCGTCAACACCTTCATTGCCCTGTTCAAGGACACAAGCCTGGTGATCATCATCGGCTTGTTCGACCTGCTCAACAGTGTGCGCCAAGCCACGGCAGACCCGGCCTGGTTGGGTATGGCGACCGAGGGCTATGTGTTTGCCGCCCTGGTTTACTGGATTTTCTGTTTCGGTATGTCCCGCTACTCCATGCACCTGGAGCGCAAGCTGGACACTGGCCACAAGCGTTAGGAGTTTCAAAATGAGTGAAGCGATCAAGCAGCCTGCCGGCCCCGAAGGCATCATCCAGATGCAGGGCGTGAACAAGTGGTACGGCCAGTTCCATGTGCTCAAGGACATCAACCTGAACGTGCGTCAGGGCGAGCGCATCGTCTTGTGCGGGCCGTCCGGCTCGGGCAAGTCGACCACCATCCGTTGCCTCAACCGGCTTGAAGAACATCAGCAAGGGCGCATCGTCGTTGACGGCGTCGAGCTGACCAACGACCTCAAGCAGATCGAAGCGATCCGCCGCGAAGTCGGCATGGTGTTTCAACACTTCAACCTGTTCCCGCACCTGACCATTCTCGAGAACTGCACCCTGGCGCCGATGTGGGTGCGCAAGATGCCCAAGCGCAAGGCCGAGGAAATCGCCATGCATTATCTGGAGCGCGTGCGCATCCCGGAGCAGGCGCACAAGTTCCCTGGGCAGTTGTCCGGTGGGCAGCAGCAGCGAGTAGCGATTGCCCGGGCGTTGTGCATGAAACCGAAGATCATGCTGTTCGATGAGCCGACCTCGGCGCTCGACCCGGAGATGGTCAAGGAGGTGCTCGACACCATGGTGGGCCTGGCCGAAGACGGCATGACCATGCTCTGCGTGACCCACGAGATGGGCTTTGCCCGCACCGTGGCCAACCGGGTGATCTTCATGGACAAGGGCGAGATCGTCGAGCAAGCGGCGCCGGATGACTTCTTCGACCGGCCGCAGAGCGACCGGACCAAGTTGTTCCTCAGCCAGATATTGCACTGATACAAAAAGGGGCCGCGATTGCGGCCCTTCGCGGCGGTCCGGCGTCCCGGCAAGCCCGCTCCCACAGGTATAGCGCTGGGGTCAGGTGTGGGAGCGGGTTCACCGGGACGCCGGACCGCCGCGAAGGGCTGCAAAGCAGCCCCATCTGTTTACTTATCTTCGGCGGGCGCTACCGGCGCCGGCGGTGGGCGCAGGCCCACTTCGGCAATCAGCTTGAGCTGCTTGCCATTGCGCATCACCTCGATCGCCACCTTGTCGGTCGGCTTGATCCGCGCCACCTGGTTCATCGACTTGCGCCCATCGCCCGCCGGCTCGCCGTTGATGCTCAGGATCACATCACCCAACTGCAAGCCTGCGCGCTGCGCCGGGCCATCGCGGAAGATCCCCGCTACGACGATCCCTGGCTTGCCTTCTAGGCCAAACGATTCGGCCAATTCCTGGCTCAGTGGCTGCACCTCGATCCCCAGCCAGCCGCGAATCACCTGGCCGTGCTCGATGATCGACTTCATCACCTCCAGCGCCAGTTTTACCGGGATTGCGAAGCCGATACCCTGCGAGCCGCCGGACTTGGAGAAGATCGCTGTGTTGATACCGACCAGGTTGCCATTGGCGTCGACCAGCGCACCCCCGGAGTTGCCGGGGTTGATCGCCGCGTCGGTCTGGATGAAGTCTTCGTAGTTGTTCAGGCCCAGCTGGTTACGCCCGGTGGCGCTGATGATGCCCATGGTCACCGTCTGGCCAACCCCGAACGGGTTGCCGATGGCCAGTGAGACGTCGCCGATATGGATAGTGTCGGAGCGGCCGATGGTAATCGCCGGCAGGTTCTTGAGGTCAATCTTGAGCACCGCCAGGTCGGTTTCCGGGTCGCTGCCGATCACCCGGGCCAAGGTCTCGCGACCGTCCTTGAGGGCGACCACGATCTGGTCGGCGCCACTGGTGACGTGGTTGTTGGTCAGCAGGTAGCCTTCCGGGCTCATGATCACCGCCGAACCCAGGCTCGACTCCCAGCGCCGTTGCTTGGGCAGGTTGTCACCGAAGAAGCGGCGGAACTGCGGGTCTTCGAACAGCGGGTGGGCGCTCTTGTTGACCACTTTGGTGGTGTACAGGTTGACCACCGCTGGCGCCGCCAGGGTGACGGCGTCGGCGTACGACACCGGGCCCTGCATGATCCGCGTGGTCTGCGGCGCCTGCTGCAGGTTGACGTCCTGGCTGGGCAGGCCGACCCACTCCGGAAAGCGCTGGATGACCAGCATGGCGATCAATATGCCGGTAAGCAGTGGCCAGCCAAAGTAACGCAGAACCTTGAGCATCGAATCAATCCTGGAGTAGGGCAGGGCCGTCGCAGAGCGGCCCGGGGAGGCGCGCGCGATGATACACCTGAACACGGCGCGCGGCGACGGCCACTGCGGCGCATCGTCGGCGTGCGTTTGGCGGGCGCCTGGCAGCGGTATCCGCAGCGCCGACGACAGCTCATAATGGCCGCCATTATAGGGCCTTGCGCCCTGCCAACATGCCCCTGCGAGGAGATTTTTCATGGCCGTCGCCCTCACCACGCTGGTCACCGAAGCCGAACGCTATCTGAACAGCGCGCGGATCCAGGATTATTGCCCCAATGGCCTGCAAGTCGAAGGCCGGCCCCAGGTCAGCCGCATCGTCAGCGGCGTTACCGCAAGCCAGGCGTTGCTCGATGCGGCAGTAGAAGCCGAGGCTGACCTGGTGCTGGTGCACCATGGTTACTTCTGGAAAGGCGAAGACCCGTGCATCACCGGCATCAAGCAACGCCGCCTGAAGACGTTGCTCAAGCATGACATCAGCCTGCTGGCGTTCCACCTGCCGCTGGATGTGCACCCCGAAGTTGGCAACAACGTGCAACTGGCGCATCAGTTGGGCATCACCGTCGAAGGCCCGCTGGACCCGAACAATCCGAAGGTGGTGGGCATGCTCGGCTCGCTCGACGAGCCAGTCTCGGCGCGTGATTTTGCCCGCCGCGTGCAAGAGGTGCTGGGTCGCGAGCCGCTGCTGATCGAAGGCGAGCAACTGGTGCGGCGGATCGGCTGGTGCACTGGCGGCGGCCAGGGCTACATCGACACGGCGATTGCCCAGGGCGTCGACCTGTTCATCAGTGGCGAGGCCTCTGAGCAGACCTTTCACAGCGCCCGCGAAAACGGCATCAGCTTCATCGCTGCCGGCCACCACGCTACCGAGCGCTATGGCGTGCTGGCACTGGGTGACTACCTGGCTCGGCGCTTTGCTGTCGAACACTTGTTCATCGACTGCCTGAATCCGATTTGAGCAGCTGATTGCTGCTGGCTTGAGTTTGTCGGGGGCGCTTCGCACCCCTTTCGCGACACGAGGCCGCTCCTACGCCGACCGCGTCGTCTTGGCGTTACGCGGTCCCCTGTAGGAGCGGCCTTGCGTCGCGAAAGGGGTGCGAAGCGCCCCCAGCAATAACCGCACCTAACGCAGATCACCCCCCAAACCCACAGTCATATGGTTAGACCGTTTCGATCTAGCTACCCATCTAAATAGAAGCAGTCGCTGTGCTAAAGTGGCCCGCTCGAACACGGCCCGCTGGCCGTTCATAAGATCGTTTTACGTGAGTAGCCATGGTCGACAAACTGACGCACTTGAAACAGCTGGAGGCGGAAAGCATCCACATCATCCGCGAGGTGGCCGCCGAGTTCGACAACCCGGTGATGCTCTATTCGATCGGTAAAGACTCTGCCGTGATGCTGCACCTGGCGCGCAAGGCCTTCTTCCCGGGCAAGCTGCCGTTTCCGGTGATGCACGTCGATACCCAGTGGAAATTCCAGGAGATGTACAGCTTCCGCGACAAGATGGTCGAGGAAATGGGCCTGGAGTTGATCACCCACGTCAACCCGGAAGGGGTAGCGCAGGGCATCAACCCATTCACCCATGGCAGCTCCAAGCACACCGACATCATGAAGACCCAGGGCCTCAAGCAGGCACTGGACAAGTACGGCTTCGATGCCGCCTTCGGTGGTGCGCGCCGCGACGAGGAGAAATCCCGGGCCAAGGAACGGGTCTACTCGTTCCGCGACAGCAAGCACCGCTGGGACCCGAAGAACCAGCGCCCTGAGCTGTGGAACGTCTACAACGGCAAGGTCAACAAAGGCGAGTCGATCCGCGTCTTCCCGCTGTCGAACTGGACCGAGCTGGACATCTGGCAGTACATCTACCTTGAAGGCATCCCGATCGTGCCGCTGTACTTCGCCGCCGAGCGGGAAGTCATCGAGAAGAACGGCACCCTGATCATGATCGACGACGAGCGCATTCTCGAGCACCTCTCCGAGGAAGAGAAAGCCCGCATCGTCAAGAAGAAGGTGCGTTTCCGTACCCTTGGCTGCTACCCGTTGACGGGCGCGGTGGAGTCGGAGGCCGACAGCCTGACCGACATCATCCAGGAGATGCTCCTGACGCGCACGTCCGAGCGTCAGGGCCGGGTCATCGACCACGATGGCGCAGGCTCCATGGAAGACAAAAAACGCCAGGGCTACTTCTAATTTTCAGGGTTACTCCATGTCGCATCAATCCGATTTGATCAGCGAAGACATCGTCGCTTATCTGGCTCAGCACGAGCGCAAAGAACTGCTGCGGTTCCTTACCTGCGGCAACGTCGATGACGGCAAGAGCACCCTGATCGGGCGCCTGCTGCACGACTCGAAAATGATCTACGAGGACCACCTCGAGGCCATTACCCGCGACTCGAAAAAGTCCGGCACCACGGGCGAAGAAGTCGACCTGGCATTGCTGGTCGATGGCCTCCAGGCCGAGCGCGAGCAGGGCATCACCATCGATGTCGCCTACCGCTACTTCTCCACCGCCAAGCGCAAGTTCATCATTGCCGACACCCCGGGCCACGAGCAGTACACCCGCAACATGGCCACCGGTGCGTCGACCTGCGATCTGGCGATCATCCTCGTCGATGCCCGCTACGGCGTGCAGACCCAGACCCGCCGGCACAGCTACATCGCCTCGCTGCTGGGCATCAAGCACATCGTCGTTGCGGTCAACAAAATGGACCTCAAAGGCTTTGACGAGCAGCTGTTCGAGTCGATCAAGGCTGATTACCTGCAGTTTGCCCAGGCCATCGACCTGACCCCGAGCAGCCTGCATTTCGTGCCGATGTCTGCGCTCAAGGGCGACAACGTGGTCAACCGCAGCGAGCGTTCGCCGTGGTACAGCGGTCAGACCTTGATGGAAATCCTCGAGACCGTCGAAGTCGCTGCCGACCGCAACTTCACCGACCTGCGTTTCCCGGTGCAGTACGTCAACCGGCCCAACCTGAACTTCCGCGGCTTTGCCGGCACCCTCGCCAGCGGCGTGGTGCACAAGGGCGACGAGATCGTCGTGCTGCCGTCGGGCAAGAGCAGCCGGGTCAAATCCATCGTCACCTATGAAGGTGAGCTGGAGCACGCCGGCCCAGGCCAGGCCGTGACCCTGACCATGGAAGACGAGATCGACATCTCCCGTGGCGACCTGCTGGTGCATGCCGACAACGTTCCGCCGGTAACCGACCAGTTCGACGCCATGCTCGTGTGGATGGCCGAAGAGCCAATGCTGCCGGGCAAGAAGTACGACATCAAGCGCGCCACCAGCTACGTGCCGGGTTCGATTGCCAGCATCACCCACAAGGTCGATGTGAACACCCTCGAAAAAGGCGCGGCCAGTTCGCTGCAGTTGAACGAGATCGGCCGGGTCAAGGTCAGCCTCGACTCCGCCATCGCGCTGGACGGCTACGACAGCAACCGCACCACCGGTGCGTTCATCATCATCGATCGCCTGACCAACGGCACCGTTGGCGCCGGCATGATCATCGCACCGCCGGTACTGCCGCACGGCAGCACTGGTCAGCATGGCAAGCAGGCTCACGTCACCACCGAAGAGCGCGCCCTGCGCTTTGGTCAGCAGCCAGCCACCGTACTGTTCAGCGGCCTGTCCGGTGCTGGCAAGAGCACCTTGGCCTACGCGGTGGAGCGCAAGCTGTTCGACATGGGCCGTGCGGTCTACGTGCTCGATGGCCAGAACCTGCGCCATGACCTGAACAAGGGCTTGCCACAGGACCGCGCCGGGCGCACCGAGAACTGGCGCCGCGCCGCGCATGTCGCGCGTCAGTTCAACGAAGCCGGCATGTTGACCCTGGCCGCGTTCGTCGCACCGGATGCCGAAGGCCGCGAACAGGCCAAGGCCCTGATCGGCAAGGATCGCTTGATCACGGTGTACGTGCAGGCCTCGCCACTGGCGTGCCGCGAGCGTGATCCGCAAGGCCTGTACGCCGCTGCTGGCGATAACATCCCGGGCGAAAGCTTCCCGTTCGATGTGCCGCTGGATGCTGATCTGGTGATCGATACCCAGAGCAGCAGTGTCGAAGACGGCGTCAAGCAGGTGCTGGAAGTGTTGCGTCAGCGTGGTGCTATCTAAGGCCCGTTGATGTAATGAAAAACCCCGCTTCGGCGGGGTTTTTTGTTTGTTGCGTGTGCCTGAAGAGCGGCAACGGCTGCAGTGGGGTCCTCAAATATGCTTCTCGGACACCGGAACCACCCGCTGCTCCTTCACTGCCTTGTACGAAAAACTCGAATAGATCTCCTTCACCCCAGGCAACCGCTGCAATACTTCGCGAGTGAATTCGCCAAACGACTCCAGATCTCGCGCCAGAATCTCCAGCAAGAAATCATAGCGCCCGGACACGTTATGGCAGGCCACGATCTCGGGGATTTCCAGCAATCGCCGCTCGAACGCCAAGGCCATCTCTTTGGTATGCGAATCCATCATGATGCTGACAAACGCCGTCACGCCAAAGCCCAAAGCCTTTGGCGAGAGCACGGCCTGATAGCCAGTAATGTAGCCGTTGTCTTCGAGCAGCTTGACCCGCCGCCAGCACGGCGAGGTGGTCAGTGAAACCTTGTCGGCGAGTTCGGAAACGGTCAGGCGAGCGTTGTCCTGCAAGGCGCCGAGCAGGGCGCGATCGGTGCGGTCAAGGGTCGTAGGCATGGCTTGCCCTTCCAGATAAGTAATTGTTGTTTTTATGCCCGCAGACGCCGGTTCTACTGGGCGACTTTGGAAAAATCCTGGTGGTTCGTTGGCATAAGCTTATAACAAACCACAGGAGGCTGTAGCCATGGACGTTGCCAAGCGCCAATCCGGATTCTCCACCCGAGCCATTCACCACGGCTACGATCCGCTCGCCCATGGCGGGGCGCTGGTGCCGCCGATTTACCAGACGGCTACCTATGCCTTCCCCACCGTCGAATATGGCGCAGCGTGCTTTGCCGGGGAGCAGCCGGGGCATTTCTACAGCCGTATTTCCAACCCGACCCTCGACTTGCTGGAACAGCGCATCGCCTCACTGGAAGGCGCTGAGGCAGGGCTGGCGCTTGCCTCAGGGATGGGCGCAATCACCGCCACCCTGTGGACCTTGCTGCGCCCTGGCGATGAGCTGATTGTCGGCCAGACGCTCTATGGTTGCACCTTTGCCTTTCTGCATCACGGTATCGGCGAATTCGGCGTCACGATCCGGCACGTCGACCTCAACGACGTGCAGGCGCTAACCGCTGCGATCAACGACAAGACCCGCATGATCTATTTCGAGTCACCCGCCAACCCCACTCTGGAACTGGTCGATATTGCCGCCGTAGCGCAAGCTGTGCGCGGTCGAGATATTCATGTGGTGGTCGACAACACCTTCTGCACGCCTTATCTGCAGCGGCCACTGGAGCTAGGCGCGGACCTGGTGGTGCACTCGGCAACCAAGTACCTGAGTGGCCATGGCGACATCACTGCCGGGCTGGTGGCTGGGCGCAAGGC
This sequence comes from Pseudomonas shirazensis, assembly GCF_050496565.1. Taxonomy (GTDB): domain Bacteria; phylum Pseudomonadota; class Gammaproteobacteria; order Pseudomonadales; family Pseudomonadaceae; genus Aquipseudomonas; species Aquipseudomonas shirazensis_A. The sequence goes on along the minus strand of NZ_JBNWAE010000015.1, from coordinate 560 downwards.
GTTGATAGACCGCGTTCGTGTGCAAGGTCTGAAAGACATGACTGGCGCGGTGCTGTCGCCGCACGATGCCTCACTGCTGATGCGCGGGCTCAAGACGCTCGGCCTGCGCATGGATCGGCATTGTGCCAACGCGGCGCAGGTGGCTGCGTTTCTGCAGGGCCAGCAGCAGGTCGAGTTGCTGCATTATCCCGGCCTGCCGAGCTTCGCGCAGTACGCGCTGGCGCAGCGGCAGATGCGCTTGCCCGGCGGCATGATCGCCTTCGAGCTCAAGGGGGGGATCGCAGCTGGTCGGCGCTTCATGAATGCCCTGCATTTGTTCAGCCGTGCGGTCAGCCTGGGTGATGCCGAGTCACTGGCCCAGCATCCAGCGAGCATGACCCACTCCAGCTACACCCCTGAAGAGCGTGCGCACCACGGCATAGGCGAGGGGTTGGTGCGGTTGTCGGTGGGGCTCGAGGATATCGAGGATTTGTTGGCCGATATCGAGCAGGCATTGCACGCCAGCGTTTGAGCGGGTTCAGGCTTCGCTCATAAATTGAAAAGGGGCCGCTTTGCGGCCC
>NZ_JBNWAE010000014.1:0-135238 GCF_050496565.1 Pseudomonas shirazensis | reverse complement strand
TTTGCAGCGCCACCATAACCTGTGGGAGCGGGTTCACCGGGACGCCGGACCGCCGCGAAGGGCTGCGCAGCGGCCCCAATACGATGAGGTCATTAAAAACACCCGCTCAGCGGAGCTCGTTGGCGGCCACCCACTGGCTTTGAGTTAAGCCTACTCCTGCGGGCGCAGGCGGTATTGCGGCGGCAACTGGGCAAAGCCGCTGATGGTGGTGTCCAGGCTCTTCCAGCGGCCATCCTTGATGCCATAGATGCAACCATGGATCGACAGTTCCTGACCGCGATGCCAGGCGTTCTGGATGATGCTGGTGTGGGCAACGTTGGCCACCTGCTGGATCACGTTCAGCTCGCACATGCGGTCGACCCGCGCCTCGTCGGTGTCGAGCGTGGCCAGCTCGCCGCGTTTTTCGTAGTAGAGGTCACGAATCGAGCGCAGCCAGCCGTCGATCAGGCCCAGCTGGCGGTCCTGCATGGCTGCGCGCACACCGCCGCAGCCATAGTGGCCGGTGACCAGGATGTGTTTGACCTTGAGCACTTCGACCGCGTACTGGATCACCGACAGGCAATTAAGGTCGGTGTGCAGCACCACGTTGGCGACGTTGCGGTGGACGAACAGATCGCCCGGCAGCATGCCGACGATCTCGTTGGCCGGCACGCGCGCGTCGGAGCAGCCGATCCAGAGAAACTCCGGAGTCTGCTGGCGGGCCAGCTTGGCGAAGAAGTCCGGGTCACGCTGGGTGATCGCGTCAGCCCAGCGCTCGTTGTTGTCGATCAGTTCCTGCAGGTCGTGCATGGTCTTGCCTCATCAGGTTATGCCTGTGTGACTGGACCTGACGGCGCAAGGTCACTCGTCGAACAGGGTGCAGGCCATCACCAGGGCATCCTCGCGGCCACCGGCCATTGGATAATAGTCGCGGCGCCGGCCAATCTCGTTGAAGCCGAAGCGTTCATACAGGCGATAGGCCGACTGGTTGCTCGCGCGCAGCTCGAGGAAGCACTCGCGGCCATTGAGCTTGTAGGCCTCGGCCATGAGTTTTTCCAGCAGGCGCTGGCCCAGGCCGCGGCCCTGGTTTTCCGGTTTGACGGTGATGTTGAGCAGGTGCGCCTCATCGATGATCACGTTGATCACGCCATGGCCCACCTGCTGAGCGCCATCGAACATCAACCAGATCTGGTATGACCTGAGCGCATCGAGAAAAATCCCGCGGGTCCAGGGATGGCTGAACGCGGCGTACTCGATCTTCAGCACGGCATCCAGGTCCGCCTCGGTCATCGGGCGGAAACTGATCGAATCACTCATTCAACGCTCTTCCAGCGCGCCATCAGCTGGCGCATCGCTTGCCAGACGTCCGCCTTGCGCTGCGGCTCGTCCATCAACAGTTCCAGGCCGGGCAGCGCCCAGGCAGTGCCCAGCGCTTCGACCTGCAGTTCTTGGTAGTAGGCCGGTGCTTCGGCCTGGGCGGCAAAGCGCAGCGCCGGCAGGCCGATCAGCCACAGGCAGGTGCAGGGTGATTCTTCCAGGCGCGCCTGGATAAAGCCCTGGACGAAGTCACGCGCGGCGTCCGGGCCCTGGTCCATGTTGCCGCGCACCAGCAGCGGCCAGCGGATCGGCTCGCCGATGATTTGCGGCGCATCCGGCAGGCTGGCGGCGCGGAGCATGTCCTTGAGCAGCAAGTAAGACGGATCGCGGCTCTGGAACGGCTGCCCAGTGGCCAGCTCGACCAGCACCAGGCAGCTGCCGGCGCGCAGCAACTGCAGGGCAAACCGCGGCGGTGGCAGCGGTGCCGGACGGGCCACTGCTGGCGGGGCTTCGTCCTCGACCGCTTTGGCTGCCGGCTTGACGCTGCTCGCCGGGCGCGGAATCTCGATTTTCGGCCGCTCGATATTGCGAGCCTGCGGCGCGACCGGTGCGGCGGCGGGCGCTGGCGCCAGGGCTTCGAATTCGACTTCCTCGACCGGCGCCTGCGGCAGCAGCAGCTCGGGCCGCGACGGCGCGGCGAACGGCAGTTCGGCACGCGGCAGCCAGTGCACCACTTGCATGGCGGACAGGTAAGCGCGGCGGCGGGACTCGATCAGCACAGCACGGTCATCCGGGAAAAGTCAGGCGCGCATTCTAACGCCGTTGACCGCCCCGCGCCGCTACAGGTTGGCGGAAATTTACCCGCAGGCAAAACCCTGAGCCAACTCGGTAAATCCCTGAAGCAATCTCATTACAGACCAAGGGGTGAATTCCTCCCCCCCGGATGCAGTACAATCGCCGGCTTTAATTTGGCAACGAGTCGACCCGCCAATGATCGAACCCAAGCGCGTCCTGCGCGCCCTCGCCGAACACTGGGCATTGATCGAGCCGCTGTGCGAGCGTTTCGACCAGGGCACATTGAGCCTGATCGAACTGCGCCAGCAACTCGGCCGCCAGCAGGTAGAAAGCACCCCGCAGGACATCACCCAGCTGCTCGATGTGTGGATTCGCCTGGATATCCTGGTACCGGTGGCAAAAAGCCCGAACCGCTTCGAGCTGAACGCGCAGATCCACGACTTCCTGGCCTACCTGCGCCGCGAGCACCGGCTCGGCCTGTGCCTGGAAATCGAAGCCTATCTGCGCCATCTGGAGCGCCTGGCCGGGCATATTCAGGACGCCTTCGACAACCGCGACAGCGACGACCTGGCGCGCCAGCTGCGCTTGCTCGACATGCGCGTGCGCGACGTGTTGAAGAAACTCGACAACGACGAGCAGGCGCTGGTCGCCGTGGCTGAACGGGCCAAGACCAGCAACCGGCAGATCCCGCTGCGCCAGCGTTACGCCGAAGTCCTCGCGACCTGGGACGAGTATGTCGAGCCGATGATCCAGCTGGTCAACGCCGACGGCGCCTTCGAGCAAGGCGTGCGCAAGGTCGAGACAGTGCTGCTGCGCCTGCTCGGCGAACAGGCGCGGCTGGGCCATCTGGTCGACGACGACATGCTCCTGCGCACCCACGCGCGCATCCTCGAGATGCAGACCAGCGCCCAGTTGACCTTGCGCCATGCCCGCGAGCTACTGCTGCCGCTGCGTGAAGAAGCGCGCCGGCACAACGCCGTGACCCGTGGCGCGGCGCTGGCCCTGTCGGTGATCCGGCGCAAGGGCATCGATGCCGTGCCGCACGCGGCCATGCCCATGTTCACCCGGCCGCAAAGCACCTTTCTCGGCAGCGCCAGCCAGGTCGAGGCCTACGTCTACGCACTGGCCCGCTTCGAGCCCAAGCCGGCGCGCTTCCCCAAGGCCCACCGCACCGACAAGGGCCCGACGCCACGTGCCCCGCGCACGGTCAAGGAGATGCTCGAACGCTGTGCCAGCGCCCTGCCGCTGCCCGACCTGATGGTCTGGCTGCTGGAGCAGGAGCCCGAAGGCGCCACCGACGAGCTGCTGTACTGGTTCTCGCGCCTGTCGCGCGAGAAGCGCTTCAGCCGCGAGCGCCTCGAACGGCGCGACTACCTCACCGCCGAACACCGGGTGAGCCTGCGCTCCTTCGCCCTGACCGAATCATCGCCTGCATCCACTGCGAGCCCAGCCAATGCATCTTGATCTCTCCGAACTGTCCCAGCTCGCGCCGATCTTCCGCGAGCTGTTCAAAGGTTTCCACGTCAGCCGCCGCGACCCTGAGCTGTATGCCCAGCTGTCGAACTTCCAGGACCAGTACCGCACCCTGTTCAAGGCGCTTGGCTTCGAGCTGGTGTGCGATACCCGAGGTTTCTATTACTTCGTGCCGGAGCTGGCCGCGGCGCAGGTCAACAAGACCGCTCAGCGCCTGTCGCTGTTCACCTTCATCCTGGTCGAGCACCTGGCTGACCAGGGCCGTGACCCGATCGCCGTGCTCGATGGCGGCAGCATCGGCCGTGACGAGCTGCCGTCGCTGCTGGAAAAGTACCGCGACCTGTTCATCCAGGCCGAAGTACAGACCGTCGACGAGCTTGAAGAAAAGATCATGCGCCGCATGACCCAGCTGGGCTTTGCCCATGAAGAAGGCGGCATCTACCGCTTCCTGCCGCCGATGCACCGCTTTATCGATGTGTGCCTGTCGGTGCAACAGGACCGCGACCTGGCAGCGACCCTGCACAGCGCCCTGCCGCTGCCGGTACCGGTGCTGGCCGACGACGACAGCGCCGAGCAACTCGACAGCACCGACGACCCGCTCGACCTCAGCCCGTTTGCCGGCGACGAGAGCGAAGAAGATGCCCTTGCCCGCGCCATCCGCGAAGAGCAACAGGAGATTGACGCATGAGCCAGCAACGCTACGGCATCCGCCGCTTCGCCTTGCTCAACACCGCCGGCTACAGCCTCGGCCTGTTCCCGCTGGAGCACCCGCTGTCGGTCTATGGCGCCAACAACCTGGGTAAGTCGGCGTCGATCAACGCCCTGCAGTTCCCGATTCTGGCGCGCATGTCGGACATGAGCTTCGGCAAGTACAGCCTCGAGCAGTCGCGCCGCTTCTACTTCGCCAGCGACACCAGCTACATCCTCTGCGAGCTGGACCTGCCCCATGGCCCGCACGTGATCGGCGTGGTCGGTCGCGGCCCGGGCGGCGGCTTCGGTCACCAGTTCTTTGCCTACCAAGGCCAGCTGGACCTGGCTCACTACCAAAAAGACGACACCTGCCTGCGCCAGAAGGAGCTGTTCACCAACCTTGAGCGCAATGGCCTCAAGGCGTACGAATTGAAGCCCGACGAACTGCGCCGGTTGTTGGTCGGTGGCCATACTTCGGTGCCACTGGACCTGACCCTGATCCCGCTGCGCTCGACCAGCGAGCAGAGCCTGAAGACCTTCCGCGCCCTGTTCATCAACCTGCTGCACATGCGCGAGATCACGGCGGCCAAGCTCAAGCAGCTGTTCCTAGATGCCTTCGAGCACAGCCTGCGTTCGGGCAGCGTCGACTACATCGCCGCCTGCGAAGAAGCCTTCCGCGACGTACGCCGCATGGAAGGCGACTATAACGCGCTGGTCGCCGCCGGGCCGTTGGTCGAAGCCCTGGCCGGTGGCGTCGCCCAGCGCGACATCCTGCGCGGCAAGCTGCATCGCCTGTCGCCGCTGCTGGATAACCTGCTCGGCACCTGGCAGGAATACGCCATGGCGCGCAAAGAAGAGCTGGTGATCCAGTCCGAGCACTACCGCGGCGAGCAGGACCGCCTGCAGAACGACCAACGCGGCGGTACTCAGGAGCTGATGCGCCTGGAGCGCGAGATCAGCGGTATCCAGCGCTGGCTGGGCGAGCTGTCGGTGCTCAAGCATCGCTTTGCCTTGGTTGATGATGTGCGCGTCCTCGAGCAGCAGTTGCTTGCCGCCAAGGATGCCCACGACGAACTTGCCGGCGCCCTCGCGCAATCTCGGCAGTTCTCCGCAGAAGACCTCGACGAGCGCGTGCGTGACCTGGAGAAGCGGGTCAAGGTGGTCAAGCAGCAGCTCGATCATGCCGACAACAACAGCTACGCACGCCTGCGTGAAGAGTTCTCGCAAGGCGATGTCGACCGCCTGATGCGCCTGTTCAACGGTGCGCTGTTCAGCCTGCCGCTGGGCGAGCGCGGCATCGAACTGGATGACAGCGACCTCTGGGTCAAGTCACTGGAAGCGGTGCTCGACAGCTTCAGGGGCGAGCGTTTCGAAGCCCCGGGCCTGTCCATCGACCTCTCGCACATCGAGCCGCCGGCGTTGCAAGCGTTGGCTGACCGCGCCGCCCTGCGCGACCAGAAGGATCGTCTGGACCGCGAGCTCAAGCAGCTCAAGACCCAGCAGGCGGTCGCCGCCGACCGCACCGCCAGCAAGGCCCAGACCGAAGCCCTGTACCAGCAGGTACTGGATGCGCAAAAGGCCCTGGAAGACTTCCGCCGCAGCGAAACCCTGGCCGCCGAAGAGCCAGAGAAGCTTGAGCAACTGGCCCAGCTGGAAGCGGCCCAGGACGAGCTCAAGCGCTCCAGCGACGCCTTCACCGAGCGCGTCCAGCAACTGTCGGCCAAGCTGCAACTGGTCGGCCGCCAACTGGCCGACCTCGAAGCCAAGCAGCGCACCCTCGAAGACGCCCTGCGCCGCCGTCAGCTGCTGCCCAACGACATGCCGTTCGGCACGCCGTTCATGGAAGCCGTGGACGACTCGATGGACAACCTGCTGCCGCTGCTCAACGACTATCAGGACAGCTGGCAGGCGCTGCAACGGGCCGACAATCAGATCGAGGCGCTGTATGCCCAGGTACGCCTCAAAGGCGTGGCCAAGTTCGACAGCGAAGACGACATGGAGCGCCGTCTGCAGCTGCTGATCAACGCCTACTCGCACCGCACCGAAGAAGCCCTGACCCTGGCCAAGGCGCGCCGCGCCGCGGTTACCGACATCGCCCGAACCCTGCGCAACATCCGCAGCGACTACGACAGCCTGGAGCACCAGCTGGCGCTGTTCAACCGCGAGATCAACAAGCGCCAGGTGTCCAACCTGGAAAGCTTCCGGGTGGTGCTGGCGCCGAACAAGGAAGCGCTCAAGCACATCGACCAGATCATCCACAGCGCTGGCCAGTACGAAGAAGGCGAAACCCTGTCGGTGTTCGACCTGACGCAGAGCAGCGACCAGGATCACAAGAACGAAGAGGCCAAGGAGTACCTGGCCCGGCTGGTGGCAGCCAACCACAACCAACTGGGCCTCAAGGACCTGTTCGAGCTGGCGTTCGAGATCACCAAGATCAACAGCCAGCCGGTGATCCACGCCGACATCGATGGCGCTGCCTCCAACGGCACCACCATGACCATCAAGGCGCTGACCAACATGTACTTGTTGCTGCACCTGATGGACCGCGACCTGGCCGGGCGCATTCGCCTGCCGTACTACCTCGATGAGGCGGCCGACATCGACGAACGCAACCAGGCTGCATTGCTCGAGACCAGCCAGCAGTTGGGCTTTGTGCCGATTCTGGCCAGCGTCAAGCCGCAGGTGTCGGCGCACGTGGCGATCGATCTGGAAGGTGGTAGCGGGCCGAATGGCATCTACATCGACGAATCGGACTGGAAGTACATCAGCCGGATCGATGCAGAGAAGGCGATCGCGCGTGAGGATGTGGCCGAAGAGTTGGCTTGATCTGCGGTAACGGGGGCCGCTGCGCGGCCCAATCGCGACACAAGGCCGCTCCTACAGGGGCCGCGCCCGGCCTGTTCGGCGCGGTCCCTGTAGGAGCGGCCTTGTGTCGCGATTGGGCTGCAAAGCAGCCCCAATACACCGTTTCAGGCTATCACTGCGCCCAAGGCAAAATCGGAATCGCCGTCACCGCATTCTGCGGACTACCTTCGATCATGCGGTCGCTATACACCAGGTACACCAGCGTATTGCGCTTCTTGTCGAGAAAACGCACCACCTGCATGGTCTTGAACACCAGCGAGGTGCGCTCTTTGAACACCTCGTCACCGTCCTTGAGCTCACCCTTGAAGTTGATCGGGCCCACCTGACGGCAAGCGATCGAGGCTTCTGCACGGTCTTCTGCCAGGCCCAGGCCACCCTTGACGCCGCCAGTCTTGGCCCGCGACAGATAACAGGTCACACCCTCAACCTTTGGGTCATCGAACGCCTCGACGACAATCCGGTCATTCGGCCCGACAAACTTGAACACGGTCGAGACCTGGCCGATTTCTTCAGCGCCCGCGACCATCGGCAGCATCAACGCCGCCACGCCAAACAGCTTTTTCAGCACAGTCATCCCCTTACACCAGAACCAGGTTGTCGCGGTGCACCAGCTCGGGCTCCGCACTGTAGCCAAGCAACGCTTCGATTGCATCGGACGGTTGGCCGATGATCTTCTGCGCTTCCAAGGCACTGTAGTTGGCCAGTCCGCGGGCCACTTCATGGCCGTCCGGGCCGACGCAGATCACCATCTCGCCGCGACGGAAGCTACCCTGAACGGTCTTGACCCCAACCGGCAGCAGGCTCTTGTTGGCCTGGCGCAGCGCCTGCACGGCACCAGCGTCGAGCACCAGCGTGCCGCGGGTCTGCAGGTGGCCTGCCAGCCACTGCTTGCGCGCCGCGAGCATGCCGCGCTCGGGCGACAGCAGCGTGCCCAGGCGCTCACCGGCCTTGAGCCGATCCAGCACACGCTCGATGCGCCCGCCAATGATGATGGTGTGCGCACCGGAGCGCGCCGCCAGGCGTGCCGCGCGCAGTTTGGTCTGCATGCCGCCGCGGCCCAGCGCACCGCCGGTACTGCCGGCCACGGCGTCGAGCGCCGGGTCGTCGGCGCGCGCTTCAAAGATCAGCTGGGCGTCGGGGTTGTGCCGTGGGTCGGCATCGAACATACCGTCGCGGTCGGTGAGAATCACCAGCAGGTCCGCCTCGACCAGGTTGGCCACCAGCGCTGCAAGGGTGTCGTTGTCGCCGAAACGGATCTCGTCGGTGACCACCGTGTCGTTCTCGTTGATCACCGGCACCACACCCAGATCGACCAGGGTGCGCAGGGTGCTGCGGGCATTCAGGTAACGCTTGCGGTCAGACAGGTCGTCGTGGGTCAGGAGAATCTGCGCGGTGTGCTTGCCGTGCTCACCAAAGCTCGACTCCCACGCCTGCACCAGACGCATCTGGCCCAGCGATGCAGCGGCCTGCAGCTCGTTCATGGCACTCGGTCGCTTGTTCCAGCCAAGCTGGCTCATGCCCGCTGCCACGGCCCCGGAAGAGACCAGCACCAACTCCACCCCTGCTTCCCGCAGGGCCACCATCTGCTCGACCCAAACACCCATGGCACCGCGGTCCAGGCCCTTGCCATCGGCGGTCAGCAGGGCGCTGCCGATCTTCACGACCCAGCGCTTCGCGCCCGTCACCTTGCTTCGCATCTTCATCCAACCCATGTCGATTCGTAGATACTAAAACGCCGCTCCTGAGAGCGGCGTTTAGTGTACTGCAAGCGATCAGTCGCGCACGTAAATGATTTCCGGGCCGTCTTCGTCGTCCTCGAAATCATCATCCCAGACATCGTCTTCGCCAACGCTGTGCACGCTCTTGACGCCGGTGCGGCGCAAGGTACGGGCATCGTCCAGGGCCTGCAACTGAGCACGCGCTTCGTCTTCGATGCGCTGATCGAGGCTGGCCAGTTGCGCGGCGTAGGCTGGGTCGGCGGCCAGGCGGTCGGCGCGGTCTTCGAGGTAGCGCATGATGTCGCGGCTGAGGGCTTCGGTGCCCTGCTTGGAGATTGCCGAGATCACGTAGACCGGGCCCTTCCATTGCAGGCGCTCGACCACTTCCTTGACCCGCTCGTCACGCTCGTCGTCCATCAGCATGTCCGACTTGTTCAGCACCAGCCAGCGCTCACGCTCGGCCAGCGACGGGCTGAAGCGGGTCAGCTCGTTGACGATGACTTCGGCAGCGTCTGCCGAGTTGGTCTCGTCCAGCGGCGCCAGGTCAACCAGGTGCAGCAGGATGCGAGTACGCGCCAGGTGCTTGAGGAAGCGAATACCCAGGCCGGCACCTTCCGAGGCGCCTTCGATCAGGCCGGGGATGTCGGCGATGACGAAGCTCTTCCAGCGGTCGACGCTGACCACGCCCAGGTTTGGCACCAGGGTGGTGAACGGGTAGTCGGCGACTTTTGGCTTGGCGGCCGATACCGAACGGATGAAGGTACTTTTGCCAGCGTTGGGCAAGCCGAGCAGGCCCACGTCAGCGAGGACTTTCATTTCCAGTTTCAGGTCGCGCTGATCACCCGGCTTGCCTGGGGTGGTCTGGCGTGGCGCACGGTTGGTGCTGGACTTGAAACGGGTGTTGCCCAGGCCGTGCCAGCCGCCCTGGGCGACCATCAGCTTCTGTCCGGCCTTGACCAGGTCGCCGATCACTTCCTGGGTCGAGGCGTCGATCACGGTGGTGCCGACCGGCACCCGCAGGATCATGTCTTCGCCCTTCTTGCCGGTGCAGTCGGTGCTGCCGCCGTTGGCGCCGCGCTGGGCGTCGAAGTGACGGGTGTAGCGATAGTCGACCAGGGTGTTGAGGTTTTCGTCGGCAATCATGTACACCGAGCCACCGTCGCCGCCATCACCACCGTTGGGGCCACCGTTCTCGATGAACTTCTCGCGGCGGAAGCTCATGCAACCGTTACCGCCATCACCGGCTTTGACCCGGATCGATACTTCGTCAACAAACTTCATAGAAACCGCCTCTCGTCAGCAGACGAGTTGAAATGACTCAAAAACATGAGGCTCTTGCAAAAATGAGCGCGGCGACCCCGAGACGCAGAGACCGACGCCGGCAGCCCAGACAAACAGCTTTGCAAGAGGCTCACCACAAACGAAAAAGCCCCGTCGCGTGACGGGGCTTCTCCAGCGACAGCGCGATTAGCCCGCGACGACGCTCACGTAACGGCGGTTGAATTCGCCTTTCTTCTCGAACTTGATCACGCCTTCGATCTTGGCGAACAAGGTGTGATCCTTGCCCATGCCAACGCCGTAGCCGGCGTGGAACTGGGTGCCACGCTGACGGACGATGATGTTGCCGGCCTTGATGACCTGGCCGCCATACATCTTCACGCCAAGGCGTTTCGATTCTGAGTCGCGACCGTTACGAGTACTACCACCAGCCTTCTTGTGAGCCATGGTTCAATTCTCCAAATAAATTCAGGGGATCTAGGAAATTAAGCCTGGATGCCGGTGATTTTGATCTCGGTGAACCACTGGCGGTGGCCCATACGCTTCATGTGGTGCTTACGACGACGGAACTTGATGATGCGAACCTTGTCGTGACGGCCTTGCGAGATGACCTCGGCAACCACGGTAGCGCCAGCAACAACTGGAGCACCGATGGTGACTGCGTCGCCATTGGCAACCAGCAGGACGCGATCGAAGGTCACGGATTCGCCAGTGGCGATTTCCAGTTTCTCGATCTTCAGGTATTCACCTTCAGCGACTTTGTACTGCTTGCCGCCGGTAACAATTACTGCGTAAGACATGGTATTTCTCCGATAATCCTGCTCACCCAGCTCTTTATATATTGAGTATTGGCTGGCATGGCTGCACAAGGCTGGAACGGCCCGGCGCAATTGCGTAAGGCAGGTGCTGCCCAGGAAAGTTAGGGTGCGCGATTGTACGCAACCCAGGATGGCCTTGCAAGTCCCGCCCAGGCAGGGCAGGCAGCGTGCCTTGACACACCGGTACCCGCGACCTAGCATGCCGCGCAACCCCAATGGAGCAGCCGATGCAACCCCAAACCTTCTACCGCGCGGTAGCTGATGATTTCAGCGCCGTCGACGAGATCATCAAGAAGCAGCTGACCTCGCGCGTGCCGCTGGTATCGAAGATCGGCGACTATATCACGTCGGCCGGCGGCAAACGCCTGCGGCCCTTGCTGGTACTGCTCTGCGGCAAGGCGCTGGGTCGCGAAAGCGACGACCTGCGCCTGCTGGCAGCGACCATCGAGTTCCTCCACACCGCCACCCTGCTGCACGACGACGTGGTCGACATGTCCGGCATGCGCCGTGGCCGCTCCACCGCCAACGCGCTGTGGGGCAACGCGCCGAGCGTGCTGGTGGGCGACTTCCTATATTCGCGCTCGTTCGAAATGATGGTCGAACTGGGCTCGATGTCGGTCATGCAGATCCTCGCCAAGGCCACTCGCGTGATCGCCGAAGGCGAAGTGCTGCAGCTGTCGCGGGTGCGTGATGCGAGCACCAGCGAAGAGGTATACATGGAAGTCATCCGCGGCAAGACCGCGATGCTCTTCGAAGCCTCGACCCACAGCGCCGCTGCGCTGGCCGGTGCCAGCGACGAGCAACGTGAAGCGCTGCGCACCTTTGGTGATCACCTTGGCGTGGCCTTCCAGCTGGTCGACGACCTGCTCGACTATCAGGGCGACTCGGAGACCCTGGGCAAGAACGTCGGCGACGATCTGGCCGAAGGCAAGCCGACCCTGCCGTTGATCTACACCATGCGTGAAGGCTCGCCCGAGCAGGCCGCACTGGTGCGCAAGGCGATCCAGAAGGGTGGCCTGGAAGACCTCGAGCAGATCCGCGCTGCCGTACAGGACTCCGGCGCCCTCGCCTACACCGCGCAGATGGCCCGTGACTACGTCGCCCGCGCCATCGCCTGCCTGGAAGTACTGCCCGCCAGCGAGTACCGCGATGCACTGGTCGAGCTCAGCGAGTTTGCGGTAGCCCGTACTCACTAAGCAGTACGCCGCGCTTTTGTAGGAGCGGCCTTGTGTCGCGAAAGGCCAGCACAGCTGGCCCGCGGATATCGGCTGCGAAGCTGCAATAGCCGGGGCCGCTACGCGCCCCTTTCCGACCGGTCCGGCGCTCCGGCAAGGCCGCTCCTACACCGACCGCGCCAACCCAGGTTGATACGAAAGAATCTCATCGCCCCGCTCGCCGGCAAAACCTTATACAATGTAGGCTTTTCCAGCCCTGCCAAAGGACCCGTAGTGAGCACTCTGCCTGCCTGCCCCAAATGCAATTCCGAATACACCTACGAAGACGGCACCCAGCTGATCTGCCCTGAATGCGCCCACGAATGGTCGGCCAGCGGCGATGCCGAAGCGGCCAACGATGACGTGGTGAAGAAGGATTCGGTCGGTAACGTCCTGCAGGACGGCGACACCATCACCGTGATCAAGGACCTCAAGGTCAAGAGCACCTCGCTGGTGGTCAAGGTCGGCACCAAGGTCAAGAACATCCGCCTGTGCGACGGTGACCATGACATCGACTGCAAGATCGACGGCATCGGCCCGATGAAGCTCAAGTCCGAGTTCGTGCGCAAGGTCTGACTTGCTCTGGTCTGGGGCTGCCCTCGGTGGCCCCGACAGATCCTGCAACAGGATCGACCGATCCATTGGCGAAAAAAACCAATAGTTACTTGCTATTTTGATAATAAGAATTATTCTCATTGGAAACCGCTATCCAAGGAGAGTAGCCATGACTTATCTGATCGACGCCTGGCTGGACCGCCCCCATCCCTACCTGAGAATTCTCCACCGCGAGACCGGTGAAGTGTGCGCGGTACTTGAACAGGACGCCCTCAACGAGCTACGCGACCAGGGTGACCTGGACCTGCATGGGCTTAATTCAAGTGAACCGGTGGTGCTCAAGGAGCTGGTGCGTAATTTGTTTCTGTTCTGCTATGCACGGGCATTGCGCCCTGGCGGGACTGACTGGAACTGAGAATTACTGGAACTGAAGGTCAAGCGAAAGGGCCGCACCAGGCGGCCCAGACAGTGTTACAAAACGTCGAGCAGCTCGACGTCGAACACCAGCACGCTGTGCGGCGGGATGCTGCCAACGCCCTGAGCGCCGTAAGCCAGCTCACTCGGCACGTACAGGCGCCATTTGCTGCCGGCATTCATCAGCTGCAGAGCTTCGGTCCAGCCAGCGATCACGCCGCCAACCGGGAATTCAGCAGGCTGACCACGATCGTAGGAGCTGTCGAAGACATTTCCGTCGATCAGGGTGCCGTGGTAGTGAACGCGCACAGTGTCGTCGCGGCTTGGCTTGGCGCCTTCGCCAGCGGTCAGTACTTCGAACTGCAGGCCCGAAGCCAGGGTGGTGATGCCTTCGCGCTTGGCGTTTTCAGCCAGGAACTCGACGCCCACTGCAGCAGCGACTTCAGCCTTGGCAGCGGCTTCTGCTTGCATGATGTCGCGGATGGTCTTGAACGCAGCCGACAGGTCGGCCTCGTTGACGCGGCTTTCAACGCCATTGAAGGCGTCGGTCAGGCCGGCGACGATGGCTTCCAGGCTGACGCCTGGTGGTGGGTTGTCACGCAGCTGACCGCCGAGCTGACGGCCAATGCCGTAGCTGACGCGGGTTTCGTCGGTGGACAGAATGAGTTCGGACATTGACTGGCTCCGCAGCAGGGCGCAGTGCAGCCGCGCCCTTGATCAAAAGGGCGAGCAGCCTAGCACACTGCGGCGCAGCAGATCAGCTACCGGGCCACTGCGCAGCGCAGATACACAACCGCCCGGCCGTTGGGCAACGGTCGGGCGGCGTGGGCAATGCGGCAGAGCAGTGCTTAGTGCTTGGTCAGCTTGTCCAGGTAACCCATGACAAATGCCGAAATGACGAAGGTCATGTGGATGATCACGTACCACATCAGCTTGTCGGTGGAGATGTTCTGCGCGTCCATGAATACCCGCAGCAGGTGAATCGAAGAAATTGCCACGATCGACGCGGCAACCTTCATCTTCAGCGAGGTCGAGTCCATCTTGCCCAGCCAGCTGAGCTTTTCCTTGCTGTCGTCGATGTCCAGCTGCGAGACGAAATTCTCGTAACCGGAGATCATCACCATCACCAGCAGGCCGCCAACCAGCGACATGTCGATCAGCGACAGGATGACCAGGATCAGGTCGGCCTCGCTGAGGGCGAACACGTTGGGCAGTACATGCAGGACTTCTTGAAAGAACTTCAGCGCCAGCGCCAGCAGGCCAAGCGACAGGCCGAAGTAGATCGGGGCAAGCAACCAACGCGATGCGTACATCGCGTTCTCGAGAAAACGTTCCATGGAGGATAAAACTCGTCAGGTGAGCGGAAAGCGATCGCGAGTATAGCCAGCCGCCTGTGACAGCAAAAGCCTGCGGTCGCTTGCCGCAGGATACAAATCGATCAAGCGGACGGGTCAGGTTTCAGGATGAAACTGATAGTCGCCCAGATTGCGGCAGCGTTCACCGTTGATCTTGCGCAGCTGCCCTTGCAGGTGCACACACCAGATCTGCGGGTCTTCAGCGACGTGATACCCGTGCAGGGTCAGGCTGTCGACGATCGCATTGAGCACCGATTCAGCCACCAGCGGCCCATGAAACGGCCCCTGCGCCTTGATTGCGGACGGTTGCTCACCGGCCATGCCGGCCGCAAACAGCAGCGTCCACATGCCGTTGTCACCCGACAGCGGGCGAATACTGCATTCGATACGAGTCACCAGGCCAAGGCACTGGCGGGTGAGGCTGAGGTTGCGCATGGCGGCGTCCCCTCTGAGGTAACCAGTTCAGCCAGTCACTGCAGGCTGTTTCCATCCTGAACGCTATTGCTCTCCCTAAGTTCCAGCATAGAAGATCAACGGAAAAAGATGGAAAACCGGCGCCGAACGGTAGCACATTGCCGCCAGCGCCGATTTTTTGACTCAGGCCGGTTTGGCTTGAGCGATCATCTCTTCCATCCGCTCCTTCTCTGCGTCCTTGATGTCTTCCTCGCTGATCATTTCGGCAATCTCGCTGAGCCGCTCGACCACCCGGGCGTTGACACTGCCTTCGGGGAATTCACCGTTCTCATCCGGCGTACCGGCATCGGTGCCAACCAGCAGGCTCAACGCTTCGTCCGCCTGGCTGACCGCGTAGACGTTGAACTGACCCGCCTCCACAGCCTGCAACACACGCTCGTCGAGCATCAACGTGGCGACGTTGGCGCGCGGGATGATAACCCCTTGCTCTCCGGTCAGGCCGCGTGCTTCGCACAGGCGGAAGAAGCCCTCGATCTTCTCGTTGACCCCGCCTACCGCCTGCACCTCGCCAAACTGGTTTATCGAGCCAGTGATGGCGAAACACTGCTTGAGCGGCGTGCGCGACAGCGCCGAGATCAGCGTACAGGCCTCGCCCAGCGACGCACTATCGCCATCGACGTAGCCGTAGGACTGCTCAAGGGCGATGCTCGCCGAGATCGCCAGGGGGAATTCCTGGGCGTAGCGGCTGCCCAGATACCCGGTGAGGATCATCACCCCCTTGGAGTGAATCGGCTGGCCCAGATTGACCTCACGCTCGATGTCGACGATACCGCTGCCACCGGGATACACCGTGGCCGAGATTCGCGCCGGCATGCCGAACGCCGAATCACCCACCTCGAGCACGGTCAGCCCGTTGCACTTGCCGATCGCCGCGCCTTCGGTGTCGATCAGGATGATCCCGGCGAGCATGTCGTCGAGCACCCGCTGCGAGACGCGCCCGGTGCGAGTCGCCTTGGCTTTCAGGGCCCGTTCGATGTGCCCAGCATCCGTCATTTCGCCGTTGGCCAGCTGGCGGATGAAGTCCGCCTCACTGACCAACTGGAACAGATCGCCGATGCGCGCCGACAGGCGCGACTGGTTTTCTGCCAGGCGAGCGCTGTAGGTGGCCAGCCGCGCCACCGCATCGCTGGTCAACGGCGCCATGCCCTCCTCGTTGGTGCGGGTACGCAGCAACTGGGCGAACTGCTCCAGGTTCTCGTCGACCATGGGCATGTCTTCGTCGAAGTCGACCAGCACCCGGAACATCTCCTGGAAGTCCGAATCATGGTCTTGCAGCGCGTAATACAGCTGACGCGAGCCGATGATCACCAGCTTGACGTTGAGCGGGATCATCTGCGGCGCCAGGCTGACCGTGGCCACACGGCCCAACTCACCCAGCGGCGACTCCATCTTCAGCTTGCGCGACTGCAGGGCACGCTTGAGGCCGTCCCAGACGTACGGCTCGCCGAGCATCTTCTCCGCTTCAAGGATCAGGAAACCGCCATTGGCGCGGTGCAAGGCACCCGGGCGCAGTTGGCGATAGGAGGTGTACAACGCGCCCTGATCGGTGCTGTATTCGATGCGCCCGAACAGGTTGTCATAGGTTGGGTGCGGCTCGAATACCACCGGCGCGCCGCCGCTGTTGGGGTGACCGACCATCAGGCTTGGCGCGTAATACTCCTCGAGCATCTTGCGCGCGACCGGGTCGGTCTTGGCGTCATCGACCAGTTCTTCAACCACGGTGCGCAGCAGGTTCAACTGCACCGACTGCAGATAGGCGCAGACTGCTGCGTTTTCAGCGTATTTTTCTGAAAGCGGTGCCAACAGCGGCTGCAGTGCCAGGGTGATGGTTTCTTCGTTGAGCTGGCGCAGCTGGTTGTTCGACTCACGCTTCCATTGCGGCAGGCTGGCGAGCTCTTCGTTGAGGCGCTCTTCGAGCTGTGAGATGTCCTCATGGAAGCGCTCGCGTACTTCGTCCGGCAACTGGGCGAACTCCGCTTCGTCCAGCGCCTTGCCATCGCTCATCGGCGTGAAGGCAACGTTGCTGGCGTCGCGGTACAAGGCCACGTCCTTCTCCAGCGAGGCACGCTCGATAACATCCAGGGCACGATCATAGCGCTGGTTGAAGGCGCGATCGATGGCGCTTTTTTTCTGCTGGTAGGACGGGTGCTCGAACACTGCCGGGAAGGTCGCCAGCAGGTTGTCGATCAAACCGTTCATGTCACTGATGAACTCGCCGGCAGTGCCCGACGGCAGCTCCAGCGCCCGTGGCTCGCGCATGTCCTCGAAGTTGTTGACGTACACCCAGTCAGCCGGCGTCTTCTGCCGCTTGCCCTCGGCGCGCAGGTAGCGTTTGACGAAAGAGAAGCGACCGGTACCCGGCTCGCCCATGACAAACACGTTGTAACCAGGGCGCGGCATGGCCACACCGAATTGCAGGGCCTCGACAGCACGTTCCTGGCCCAGAACGCCGCGAAACGGTTCCAGATCGTCAGTATTGGTGAAAGCGAACTGCTCGGGTGAAAAACGCCGGGTCAGGGCTTCAGGCGCAAGACGCAGGCGCGCAGCGACAGGATCGGGCATTGGGTTTCCTTACTTCGGCGGGGCGATGAAAGCATTCTGGCGCTGCCTTGCCGCACGTTGCAAGGCTCACCGGGACTTTATGTCGCAGCCAACCCCTGGCAATTACTCATGCAATTTTTTGTAATAAGCCACGCAACCTTTGGATCATGCCTAAACTCCAACATTGCGCGGGGTAGCATTATGCTGTTCCGAGCTGGCAAGGAATTGCCAGAACCCCTGACCATTGGTAAGTCTACTAAGAAAGAGAACGAAGCTATGAAACGGATTCTTCTGGGTACTCTGTTCACCGCAATCTCGATCAACGCCATGGCTGACGCACCTGGTGGCCCGAACTGCGGCTGGGGCAACATGCTGTTCGAAGGCCAGCGCGGGACTCCTGCTCACTTCCTGGCTTCCACCACCAACGGTACTTCCGGCAACGCCACCTTCGGCATGACCTCGGGCACCAACGGTTGCTCGACCAAGGCTTCGCTGACCTACGGCGGCAAGTCCTGGTTCGCCATGAACGGCATGATGAACGAGCTTTCCGAAGACATGGCGCAAGGCCAGGGCGAAGCTCTGACCACCTACGCCGTGGTCCTCGGCGTTGCACCTGAAGATCGCGCGCACTTCGCCGCGGTTACCCACCAGCACTTCGGCGAGATCTTCAACAGCGCCGACGCCACTGCTGAAACCGTGCACAACAACACCCTCGCGGTGCTCAAAAGCGACCCGCAACTGGCCAAGTACGCTACCGAGGCTTGAGTCCGGCCCTTCCCGCCCCCTCACCGGGGCGGGACTGGCATCATCATCGGCATCCTTCAAGAAGTAGTTGCCCGACATGCTCAAACGCCTTGCCCTTCTGGCTCTGCTTGGCAGCGCCCAGCTCAATGCTGCACCCCACGTCGACCCTGCACGCCTGCAACAGCTGGCGGCCACGCCCTACTGGATTGCCCTCGGCCACTACGAGACCGGCAAACTGGGCGGTTGGCGCAGTTATGTCGACGATGCCAAATTCTTCCTCGCCGAAGACGGCGGGCACCATCCGGATCGCGAACTCGCGGCCACCGTGCAGGCGCTCTATGCCCCGGCCAGCCTCGGCGACAAGCACGCCCAATGCGTCTACCCCGCGCGCACCCGCTGGCTGCGCGAGCAACTCGACCTGCAGGACCTGCCGCAGCCCGACTGCGCCGAATTCCGCCAGTGGTACCAGTCGGTCGACCCGCACAGCGCGGTGCTGATCTTCCCCGCGGCGTACCTGAACAGCCCGTCGTCGATGTTCGGCCATACCCTGCTGCGCATCGACCAGGCCAAGACCCGCGACGACGACACCACCCTGCTCAGCTACGCGATCAACTTCGGTGCCTACATCGAGGGCAGTGACAACAGCATTCTGTATGCCTGGAAAGGCCTGGCAGGCGGCTACCCCGGGTTGTTCGCGCTGATGCCTTATCAGGAGAAGCTGTCCGAATACCGCAGCCTGGAAAACCGCGATCTATGGGAGTACCAGCTGGACCTGACGCCAACCGAAACCGGGCGCATGGTCGAGCACGTGTGGGAACTCAAGCAGGTCCAGTTCGACTATTTCTTCTTTGACGAAAACTGCTCGTATCGCCTGCTAGAACTGCTGCAAGTCGCCCGTCCCGGGCTCGACCTGACCTCGCAGTTCCCGCTGACCGCGATCCCTACCGACACGGTCAAGGCAGTCAAGCAATCCGGGCTGGTTTCCAGTGTGCGCTACCGGCCCTCGCGTGAACGTGAACTGCTGGCCCGCGCAGATTCGCTCGATCATCAGGAAAAGCAGCAAGTGCTGGCCATCAGCGCCGACACTGCGCAGCTGCAAAGCGCTGAATTCAATGCCCTGCCCAAGCCGCGTCAGGCCCTGGTGCAAGACGCTGCCTATCGCCTGGAGCGCTATCGCGCCAACGGCCAGGAACGCGACCCGGCTCAGGCCAGGCGCAGTTTCGAACTGCTGCAGGCAATCAACCGCAACCCACCTGAGCCACTGGAAGTAGAACGCCCTGGCCTGCCTGAAAACGGCCACCAGTCGCGCACCTGGCAGGTTGGCGTCGGCACCCGTGAAGACCGCGCCTTTGCCGAGTACGGCCTGCGCATGGCCTACCATGACCTCAACGACAACGCCTACGGCTTCCCGCTCGGCGCACAGATCGAGATTCTGCAACTCAAGCTGCGCCAGTACGAAGGCAACGACTGGCAGGTGCAGCAACTCGACCTCGCCACCATCCGTTCGCTGACGCCGCGCAACGAGCTGCTCAAGCCTTTGTCCTGGCAGGTTGCCGGTGGCCTTGAGCGGGTGCCGGGCAAACATGACGATGAAGTGCTGGTCAGCCACGTCAACGGCGGCGCCGGCGGCACCTGGCAGTTGGCCGATGGCCTGCTTGGCTTTGCCCTGGGCACGGTGCGGGTCGAACACCACAACGACTTTGCCGAGTTCATCAGCCCGGCTGCAGGCTTCAATGGTGGCCTGCTCTGGCGCAATGGCCTGGGCAACATGACCGTCGAGGCCAAGGGCGATTACTTCACCAATGGCGAAGTGCGCCGCAGCCTCAGCCTCAATCAGCAGTGGGAAATCAGCCAGGACCTGGGCCTGCGCCTGAGCGCCAAGCGTGAATACAGCCACCTGGCCACTGTGCAGAACGAGGTGATGCTCGAGTTGAAGTGGTACCACTACTGATGCAGCCTGCCCCGGTCTGAGCGTACAGAGTTGCGATCAGGCCGGGTGTGGCCGTACAGCAATCCAACACTGTTTTGACATCAGCGCGACAATCCGGCGCCTAGACTTTCCCTATCACCTGGAGGTCTGGCACATGTCGCGGTATTGGCTTGGAATCGGAATAGCATTGTTGCTCACGGGCTGCCAGTCAGCTCACGAGCAGATGATCGAGCACGGCTATCCGCCCGCCTACGCCGATGGTTATGGCGACGGCTGCAGCAGCGGCCGCCAGGCGGCAGGCTTGATGGTCGGGGACTTTCGCAAGAACGTGCCGCGCTATCTTGCCGAGCGCCAGTATGAAACTGGCTGGGACGACGGTTTTCGCCAATGCCAGAGCATGCAGGCCAATCAGGATCTGCGTGATTATCGTGAACGCTACTGGAACGAGCGTGACCGCGACTGGCAGCGGGAAAAGGATCGCGACACTGCGCGGGCCTACCGTCATAACTAGCTGGACCCGACACCAGCGGGCTGACCAGGCCTCCTTTTGACAACTGTTCACGGCCCATACCTAGCAGTTCTGCCAGTTGTCGGCTTATTCCCGTCATCTCTATGTTGTGTCTGCCATGCAGGCAAATCACATAGAGGGAATTAACGCAATGTCCACTAACGCTCAAAGTTTTAACCCTGCCGATGCAGTCGTCGATGAGACCGATGGCAAGGAGATCATGACCGCATTGCTGGCGGCTTATGCAAAATACGGTCAGGACAAATACGGCAAACTGCCCGCCGATAAAGGGCCCCGCCCGTTCATTGAAGGCGCTGTAGTAGGTACCTCAAGCGCAGATCTTGGCATCAACGACGAATTGGTAGCTGACGATGGCGACGGCGTATCGGTGATCGTGCCGCCCTATCCAGGCATGAAAGCGGGTCACACTGTAACGGTGGCATGGAACGACGATTGGTTGACCTCCACAAAAGTGACGAAGCAGAACGAGGGCAGCTACCTGACCTTGCGCGTAGAAGGCAAGAAAGTGCCCAAAGGCAAAGCCACGCTACGATATTTTGTTTTCAATCCCCTCACGGCTGTGCTTGTCTCCGCTGACAGCACCACGTTCTATCGCAATGGACAACCGGGGGTAGAGGGTGAAAAAGGCCGCGGTCAGGCATTGGCTGCCCCGACCGTCGCGCTTCCCACCTCCAACGTAATCGGCCCGGTTGAAGCAAGCGCCAAGGTCAAGGTGACGATCCCTCCGTACCTGAGCATGCATGAGGCAGATCGCATCAGGTTGTTCTGGGGTAATTCGACCGTCGATCATGTGGTGACCAAGGCCGAGGTAGGCAAGCCTATTGTGATCATTGTTGATGAGCAGATGATCAGGCAGGCAGGCGACAGCACCAAGGTGCCGGTTTATTACTACGTTACCGACGAAGTTGGTAATGGGTCGGAGTTGTCCGAAGAAGCCTTCGCCCATGTACAACTGCGCGTCCCGGTAGTGCAAGCTCCGGCACTGCTCGATGCAGAAGGCAAAGCCAACACCACTGGCAAGATCAACATCAGCGAGCTGCAAAGCGACCACGTAGTGGCCCGAATCAACGGTCAATTCCAGGCTGGCGACAGCGTGCTCCTTAACTGGAACGGCACCTCCAGTGCAGGCCAGGAGATCCCTAATAGCTATGGTCCGGAAGTGGTGAGCAAAGCGAGCACCGAACTGACCTTCAAAGTGCCTCTGCATGTAATCGCAGCTCTCAGTGGTGGCAGGATCCGTCTAACCTACACCCTGACCCGCAGCGGTACAGCAACCACCTCTCAGGCAGCCTTCTATGAAATCGCGGGCGCCCCCGCCGATCTGCCAGCACCGACACTCAATAAAGATAAAAACCTCGATTATCAGATCAAAGCCGAGGACGCGGTGGTCCATGTGCTGATCCCGGTTGAAGCACATTTGCAAGAACAGGACGAAGTGATCGTCATGTGGGACGGCAGGACGTCCGATGGCAATTCGGCCCACATGAGC
The DNA here is from genome assembly GCF_050496565.1 of Pseudomonas shirazensis. Classification (GTDB taxonomy): domain Bacteria; phylum Pseudomonadota; class Gammaproteobacteria; order Pseudomonadales; family Pseudomonadaceae; genus Aquipseudomonas; species Aquipseudomonas shirazensis_A. The sequence goes on along the minus strand of NZ_JBNWAE010000014.1, from coordinate 113,060 downwards.
AGCAAGATGATTCGGGTCTCCGCCAAACAAGTTGGCAAGCTACTGCCTATTCGACTGCGCGGACCACAATTCATCAAACCGTTCGATGGCGGTTGGGTAGATATTTACTATGAGGTCAAGCGTGGTAATTATACCTTCTACTCTGAGACCGCCCGGTACTTTGTTGGTGAGCCTGCAGAGACGCTTGCGCCACCGCTAACCGAGTTCCCCCTACCGCGCAACATCCTTGATCCGGATGATCCTTCGTATGAATACAGCGTAGAGATCTTCATTCCGCCCAAGGAGGTTGAACCAACCCCGTGCACGGTCACGCTGTACTGGGAGACCTCTGAAGGCGGCGTCTATGAGGACGATCAGGTACTGCAAGCCGGCGACAAGCCCAGCCCGTTCCTGGTGCCTGCGGAGCATCTGCAGGTAAAAGGCGACAAACCGGTGAAGGTGTGGGTCTACTATGTGGTCGAATGGGCAGACGATGATGTGCCCAATAAAGTGTCTGGCGATCTCATCTTCACCATTGCCACCGCTGAAATGCTGAAAAAACTGAGTGCTGAATTGACTGTTCCTTCAGCTTCGAAAGGAACACTTGATCTCGGAAAAGTGCCTCCGAGCGGTTTGGTGTTGGAAATTCCACACTACAGCGGCATGGCCATCGGCGACAAGATTCATATCAAGTTTGGCGAGGACGTCGTCAAGATTCACACGGTGACAACCTTGGGTAAGCAAACGGTGACTGTGACGCCTGCTGAAATGACGGTTGTGCATGGCAAAAAAGATTCGGTCATGACCTATGAAGTTGAACGTCATCCGTCAGGTGAAAAGTTCAGCTCGCAACCAATTACCTTGAAATTTGAAGGCAGTCTCGCATCTACAACAACGAGCGAGAACTTCGACTCGGTACGTAAATTGACTTGGCTGAGCATTGGCCAGCCGATTGAATTCCCGGGACTTAGCCTTAAACTCGTGTCAGGAATAGCCAATGTACATAGACAGGACGGCAGTCTTTGGGGGCCGTACGCAGGGCAACTTGGCAACGTCCATGCGTATAGTGACGCGGTGGTATCATTCTCGTTGAGGTCTCTTGCGCGCAGCATAACGCTCACCCTCATGAGATTCACCACCCTGTCTGGCACCGTACGATTCTATGATATCAATGACTCTTTAATAGGTACGCTGGATCCCGCCAACCAGACACCGTTCAAAACGGACAAATCGAAAAGAGAAGTTAGTTACTTCATGAAACTTTCCTATACGTCACCTGGCAACCTGATTTCTCGCATCGAGTATCAGGGGCAAAAACACACGTCGGATGCTCCCTTTGATACGAACATCGACGATATCAGCTGGACCCCCACCTGAGCGCAGAGCGGCCTTGAACCTCGGCTGCCCTAAATCCTCAACAAAGCAACTGCCGCCGTGTGAACTGCGGCAGTTTTGCTCTGCCCGCTCTAGTTTATCTGCACACATCAATGCTGCTCGTGCTGATCAATGAATACACTCGCCCTGTTCAGGCATCGACTGAAACGACTGGCTATTGGCTAGGTCCCATCGCAAAGGAGGACCCAGCATGAGCCGAGCATTCGTCAACGAAGACCACGCCGCCGCCCACGTCGAACAGCCGATTGAGCGCCGTGTCAGTGAGCAACCCAACTATGTCACCGCCACAGGCCTGCGCTTGCTGCAGCAGCGCGTCGCTGCGCTGAACGCCCAGCGCGAGCAACTGCTGGCAGAGGGTGACCGCGCCGACAAGCAACAGGTGGCAAACACCGAAAGCGAACTGCGCTATTTCTCCGCGCGCGTGCAGAGCGCACAGGTGGTACCGCCGGCGAGCTCCGCGCAGAAGGTGCAGATTGGCAGCCGCGTGGTGTTTATCGATGAGGATGAGCAACAACACAGCGTGCAGTTGGCCGGCGAGGATCAAGCAGACGCCAGGCAGGGCCTGATCAACTGGGGTTCGCCACTGGGCCGCGCGTTACTGGGCGCAGCACCGGGGGATGAAGTCCTGTGGCTGCGCCCGGCCGGGGACCAGATGATCGTTATTACCGCCATAACGCCAGACGCTGTGTAGGAGCGGCCTTGCCGGGGCGCCGGACCGGTCGGAAAGGGTCGCGTAGTGGCCCCCGGATCTACGCAACGCCGCTGAATTGCTGGGCCCGCTGTGCGGGCCTTTCCGACCGGTCCGGCGCCCCGGCAAGGCCGCTACACGAGCGTATGTCAGACCACGCCTTGCGCCAGCATGGCATCGGCAACCTTGACGAAGCCAGCGATGTTCGCGCCTTTGACGTAGTTGACCTTGCCATCGGCTTCTTCGCCGTAGTGCACACAGGCATGGTGGATCGACTGCATGATGTTGTGCAGCTTGCTGTCCACCTCACCGGCGGTCCACAGCAGGCGCATGGCGTTCTGCGACATTTCCAGGCCGCTGACGGCAACGCCGCCGGCGTTCGAAGCTTTGCCCGGGGCATACAGAATGCCCGCATCGATGAAGATATCCACAGCCTCGAGCGTGGTCGGCATGTTGGCGCCTTCGGCCACACAGATGCAGCCGTTGCGCAGCAGAGTCTGCGCGTCTTCGGCGCCCAGCTCATTCTGGGTTGCGCATGGCAGAGCGATGTCGCAGGCCAGGGTCCATGGCGTCTGGCCCTTGCGGAACTCCAGGCCGAACTGGCTGGCCAGTTCGCTGATACGCCCACGCTTGACGTTCTTCAGCTCCATCAGCGCGTCCCATTGCGCGTCGTTCAGGCCAGCTTCGCAGTACAGCGTGCCTTCGGAGTCGGACAGCGAGATGACCTTGCCGCCCAGGTCCATGACCTTGCGCGCCGCATACTGGGCGACGTTGCCGGAGCCGGAGATGGCTACACGGCGGCCGTCGATACGCAGGCCCTGACGCTTGAGCATTTCTTCAGCGAAGTACACGCAGCCATAGCCGGTCGCTTCCGGGCGGATCAGGCTGCCGCCGTAGGTCATGCCCTTGCCGGTCAGCACCGAGGTGAACTGGTTGGCCAGGCGCTTGTACTGGCCGAACATGAAGCCGATTTCGCGGGCACCCACGCCGATGTCACCGGCCGGCACGTCGCAATCAGCACCAATGTGGCGGTACAGCTCGCTCATGAAGGCCTGACAGAAGCGCATCACTTCAGCGTCGCTCTTGCCCTTTGGATCGAAGTCCGAGCCACCCTTGCCGCCGCCCATGGGCAGCGAGGTCAGCGAGTTCTTGAAGGTCTGCTCGAAGGCGAGAAACTTGAGCACGCTGAGGTTGACCGAGCGATGGAAGCGCAAGCCGCCTTTGTAGGGGCCGATGGCGCTGTTCATCTGGATGCGGTAGCCGCGGTTGACCTGGACCTTGCCCTGATCATCGACCCAGGAGACACGGAACAGGATCGCGCGCTCAGGCTCGACGATGCGCTCGAGAATGCCGGCTTGCAGGTAGTGAGGGTTGGCCTCGAGAAATGGCCACAGGGTACGCAGGACCTCTTCCACTGCCTGGTGGAATTCGGGTTGGCCTGGGTCACGTTGCTGCAGGCGCGCGAGGAAATCGTCGACGGATTCGATCATGCTAGACATCTCACCAAGAGAGGATTGGACTTATATTTTTTCCCGACTCTATCAAGAACCGATCGCACTGCAACAGGGCAAAATGTCGTTTTTTTGAAATAAATTGGTGCGTTTTATATAAATGTATACAAAGAACCACGCGGAATGCCCGTGAAAGCAGGATGGCCGGCGCTCAAGCAGGCACAAAAAAGGGGCCCCGCAGGGCCCCAATCTTGTGCAGCGGATGCAGCTTTTACTGCGCCAATTTCTTGTGGCGAACACGGTGCGGCTGGGCCGCTGCATCGCCGAGGCGTTTCTTGCGATCAGCTTCGTACTCGGTGTAGTTACCTTCGAAGAACAGCACGTTGGAGTCGTCTTCGTAGGCGAGGATGTGCGTGGCGACGCGGTCCAGGAACCATCGATCGTGAGAAATCACGATGGCTGCGCCTGGGAAGTCGAGCAGCGCTTCCTCCAGCGAACGCAGGGTTTCGACGTCGAGGTCGTTGGACGGTTCGTCGAGCAGCAGGACGTTGCCGCCCTCTTTCAAGGTCAGCGCCAGGTGCAGACGGCCACGCTCACCACCGGACAGGTCCTTGACGAACTTCTGCTGGTCACCGCCCTTGAAGTTGAAGCGGCCAACATAGGTACGCGCCGGGATCTCGTAGTTGCCGATGCGGATCTGGTCGGAGCCGTCGGAAATCTGCTGGAACACCGACTTGCTGCCGTCGAGGTCTTCGCGGCTCTGGTCAACACAGGCCAGTTGCACGGTTTCGCCGATCTCGATGGTGCCCGAGTCCGGTTGCTCCTTGCCCATCAGCATGCGGAACAGGGTCGACTTACCGGCACCGTTACCGCCGATCACGCCAACGATGGCGCCTTTGGGCATGGCGAACGAGAGGTTCTCGATCAGCACGCGATCGCCGTAGCTCTTGCTGACGTTCTTGAACTCGATGACCTTGTCGCCCAGGCGCGGACCGGCCGGGATATAGATCTCGTTGGTCTCGCTGCGCTTCTGGAATTCCTGCGACTGCATTTCTTCGAAGCGGGCCAGACGCGCCTTGGACTTGGACTGACGGGCCTTGGCGCCTTTGCGCACCCACTCCAGCTCTTCCTTCATGGCTTTTTCGTGAGCGCTTTGCTGCTTGGACTCTTGCGCCAGACGGTCCGACTTGGCTTCCAGCCAGCCCGAATAATTGCCTTCGTACGGGATACCGGCGCCGCGGTCGAGCTCGAGGATCCAGCCAGCAACGTTGTCGAGGAAGTACCGGTCGTGGGTAATCGCGACCACGGTGCCCGGGAAGTCGTGCAGGAAGCGCTCCAGCCAGGCCACCGAATCAGCATCCAGGTGGTTGGTTGGTTCGTCGAGCAGGAGCATGTCGGGGGCCGACAGCAGCAGGCGGCACAGGGCGACGCGGCGCTTTTCACCACCGGACAGGTGCTCGACCTTGGCATCCCAGGCCGGCAGACGCAGGGCGTCGGCGGCGACTTCGAGCTGACGCTCGAGGTTGTGGCCGTCAGCGGCCTGCAGGATCGACTCGAGCTTGGCCTGTTCGGCCGCCAGCTTGTCGAAGTCGGCATCCGGCTCGGCGTAGGCGGCATAGACCTCGTCCAGGCGCGCCTGGGCGTCCTTGATCACGCTGACCGCTTCCTCGACCACTTCACGCACGGTCTTGGTTGGGTCCAGCTGCGGCTCCTGAGGCAGGTAGCCGACGTTCAGTTCAGGCATCGGACGGGCTTCGCCGTCGAACTCTTTGTCGACGCCAGCCATGATCTTCAACAAAGTCGATTTGCCCGAGCCGTTGAGGCCGAGCACGCCAATCTTGGCGCCGGGGAAGAACGACAGCGAAATGTTCTTCAGGATTTCGCGCTTCGGCGGCACGACCTTGCTCAGCCGATGCATGGTGTAGACGTATTGAGCCAAAACCAAGCCCTCTATAGATAGGTGAAGACATCCGCACTACCCGGCTGATGCCAGGGGGATGTGCTTGCAGGGTGTCAGTGAACAAAGGCGACCATTCTACGCCAACTGCGGGCATTGGCCAGATGTCAGGGGTTGATGTAAGGGGGGCTGCTTTGCAGCCCTTCGCGGGTGAACCCGCTCCCACAGGAATAGCGGGGCAGTTCACCCTGTGGGAGCGGGTTAACCCGCGAAGGCCGCGCAGCGGCCCCAAATCACACAGTTTCAAGCCAGCTGCATCAACCGCGGCGCTGCTTGGCCTGCTTGCCCCGCGGCGGGCGATTGCCGGCCTGCTTGACCAACTGCGCTGCCCAGGCGGCCTTGGCGTTGAAGCTCGCCGCAGGCGCTGGCTGGCTCGACACCGGCTGTTTGAGCACAGCCGCCAGCGCAGGATTGACCTGCGGTGTGGCTACCGAAGCAGCCGCTACCGGCAGCGCCACCGAGGCAACCGCGAAACCAGGCTCACTGGCCGCCTTGGCAGCCTTGGCCGACTTGCGCAACTCGGCCAGCGACGGGCTCTTGCGCACCACCGCCGCGCCAGCATCAGGTTTGACCAGCGAGCGCTGGCAGGATTTACACGAAACGGCATCGGCCACACCGGTGCTGACCAGGGTCTGGCTGCTGCGCCCGCAGGCGGAATCGAGGCCGTTGAGGGAATAGTGGGTAACCAAAACCAAACATCTCCAGAAGCGTAAACAGTCAAGCGGCGGGCATTCTCGCACAGCCAGCACGGGGTTGCCGAACCGCAGCCGATCAACGTGTCGGCAATACGCTGGAAGCAGAGCTGGCACTTCGCCATAATTGCAGGCATGCTAGCCGCCTTCATGTGTCCACAACTATAAGTGCGCGCCACCCCAGGCTCAGGCACGACCCATGCATGTTGCGCCCCTGCCGTCGCCGCCCAATTGCAGGACCACCGCTTGACCAATCTCAATCAACCGCCCGTTTTGCGCCCTGCTCCCACTCCGAGCGCGGTATCCCTGCGCGGCTCGCTCAAGGGTGCGCTGGCCATGCTTGCGCTGGTTTTGCTGGGTTTGCTGCTGTGGCAGCTGTTCGCGCAGTTCCGCCATACCCAGGCTGACATGCGTGAACACACGGTTGTCGCCAGCGCCAAATTGGCCGACAACCTCAACCTGAATCTGGCGCTCAAAGCTCAGCAAGCGCTGAATCTGGTCCAGCCCTACGTCAAAGCGCCGACGCCTGAAGCATTGCCGTCGCTGCTGCAAACCCTGCAGACGCGCCTGCCTAGCCTGCGCCATGTGGCCTGGTTGAACCAGAATGGCCAGGTCGTGGCCGACAGTCTGATCGGCAGCCCTGACCGCCAGTTGATTGACGAGTTGCTGCAATTGAATCGCGGCCGCAGCCATTTCTTTGCCAATGCTGCGGACAACGGCATGATCTATCTGCTGCTGCGCCAAACGCCGGAACAAGGCGTCGGCTATTGGCTGCTGCGCCTGAGCACTGACTATTACTCGGCGCTGACCGAGCACCTGGACGGCCCTGACCATCCGCTTTGGCTGCTGGAAAGCAGCCGCGACGGTGCGGTGCTGGAGCGCCATGAATCTGCCGCTTCCAGCGGTGAACCGCTACAAAGCGTGATGCTCGCCTTCCTCGATAACAGTACCTGGCAACTGCGCGGCCTGTATGACGAAGGCCTGACTCGCCAGCAACTGCTGCTGCCATTGCTGGGCAAATGCCTGTTGGTGGTGATCTGCGCATTGCTGCCATTGCTGGCGCTGATCAACATGCGCCGGCGCCAGCGCGCGCTGCAGGAAGACCGCCGCCGCTATCACGAGATTTTCGAAGGCACCGGCGTTGCCCTATGCGTGCTCGACCTGTCTAGCCTACCCGGTCAGCTCGATCGCTATCACCTGCGTAACCTGGCGGCACTGAGGCAGAGCCTGGCGCTGGAGCCTAACCTGCGCCGCACGTTGCTGCAGGAACTGAAAATCACCGAGATCAACCAGGTGGCGCGCCAGTTGCTCAGTGTCGAATGCCACGATGGCGCCTGGCAGCGCCTGATCGAGGCGTCCGGGCATGGCCGCGAAAGCGTCGGCATGCAGTTGATCGACGCCCTGATCGAACAGCGCAGTGTGCTTGAGCTGGAAGTCTGCCTGCCGGCGCCGCTGGGAGGCGACCTGCACCTGTGGCTGATGGTGCGCCTGCCGCAGCAGCGCCGCGATTATCAGGCGGTGATCCTCAGCATCAGCGATATCACCAGCCGCAAGCAGGTCGAGTTGTCGCTGCTGGAGCGCGAAAGCTTTTGGTCGGACGTGGTCCGTACGGTGCCCGATCAGCTCTACGTGCAGGACGTTGCCAGCCAGCGGATGATCTTCAGCAACCGGCATCTGGGCCAGACTCTGGGCTACGACCGCGCCGAGCTGGCGCAGATGGGCGAGCGCTTCTGGGAGCTGTTGCTGCACCCCGAAGACGCCGCGCACTATCGCAGCCAGCTGCAGTTGCAACGCGACAGCGGCCACCGCGAGGCGCTGCACTGCCAGTTGCGCTTCCGCCACCATGACGGCGGCTGGCGCTGCTATGACATCCGCGAGCAGGTGCTGACCCGTGACAACGATGGCCAGGTCACGCGCATCGTCGGCGTCGGCAAGGACGTCACCGTACAGATCGAGGCGAGTGCGTCGCTGCGTGACAGCGAGCAGCGCTATCGCATGCTCGCAGAGAGCATCAGCGACGTGATCTTCTCCACCGACAGCCGCTTGCTGCTCAATTACGTCAGCCCGTCGGTGCGTGCCGTGCTCGGCTATGAGGCGGAGTGGATATTCGCCAATGGCTGGCAGTCGGTGGTCGCCAATCCGACCCAACTGAGCGGCGTCTACGCGTTGATGGATCGGGTCAGCAACGCGATCGATGACCGCGCGCAACTGGCCCTGCTGCGCACCGAACTGCCAACCCAGCTGTTCCTGTTCGACTGCTTGCGCGCCGATGGCCGCAAGATCCCGATCGAGCTGCGCCTGGTGCTGGTCTGGGATGAGCACGAGCGCTTCGAGGGCATCCTTGGGGTCGGCCGCGACATCAGCCAGCAACGCCGTGCAGAAAAAGACCTGCGCATGGCGGCAACGGTATTCGAGCACTCGACCTCGGCGATTCTGATCACCGACCCGGCCGGCTATATCGTCCAGGCCAACGACGCCTTCAGCCGGGTCAGCGGTTATGCGGTCAGCGAAGTGCTCGACCAGCTGCCACGCCTGCTCACCGTCGAGGACCAGCAGGAATCACACCTGCGTTACGTGCTCAAGCAACTCAACCAGCGCGGCAGCTGGGAGGGCGAAGTCTGGCTCAAACGCCGTGACGGCGAGCATTACCCGGCCTGGGTCGGCATCACCGCGGTGCTCGACGATGAGGGTGACCTGGCCAGCTACGTGTGCTTCTTCACCGACATCAGTGAGCGCAAGGCCAGCGAACAGCGCATTCACCGCCTGGCCTACTACGACGCCCTGACCCACCTGCCCAACCGCACGCTGTTCCAGGACCGCCTGTACACGGCCCTGCAACAGGCCGAGCGGCAGAAGTCGTGGGTGGTGCTGATGTTCCTCGACCTGGACCGCTTCAAGCCGATCAACGACTCGCTCGGCCACGCCGCGGGCGACCGCATGCTCAAAGACATGGCCCAGCGCCTGCTCGAGTGCGTCGATGACGACGACACCGTAGCGCGCATGGGCGGCGACGAATTCACCCTGCTGCTGCAGCCACGCGCCAGCCGCGAACAAGCCCTGAACCGCGCGATTCATGTTGCCGAGAGCATTCTTGGCAGCCTGGTGCGGCCGTTCGTGCTGGAAAACCGCGAGTTCTTCGTCACCGCCAGTATCGGCATCGCCCTGAGTCCGCAGGATGGCAGCGAACTCAGTCAGCTGATGAAAAACGCCGACACCGCCATGTACCACGCCAAGGAGCGCGGCAAGAATAACTTCCAGTTCTACCAGACCGAGATGAACGCCAGTGCCCTCGAACGCCTGGAGCTGGAAAGCGACTTGCGCCATGCCCTCGAACAGAACGAATTCATCCTCTATTACCAGCCGCAATTCAGCGGCGACGGCAAACGCCTGACCGGCGCCGAGGCACTGCTGCGCTGGCGCCATCCGCGCCGCGGGCTGGTGCCGCCGGGCGACTTCATCCCGGTGCTGGAAGAGGTCGGGCTGGTGGTGGATGTTGGCGACTGGGTGTTGCGCGAGTCGTGCCGCCAGCTCAAGGCCTGGCATCAGGCCAAGGTGCGCGTACCGAAAGTGTCGGTGAACATCTCGGCGCGGCAGTTCTCCGACGGCCAGCTGGGCACGCGCATCGCGACCATTCTGGAAGAAACCGGGCTGCCGCCGGCGTGTCTGGAGCTGGAGCTGACCGAAAGCATCCTGATGCGCGAAGTGCATGAGGCAATGCAGATCCTCGACAGCCTGAAAAACCTCGGCCTGAGCATCGCTGTGGATGATTTCGGCACCGGCTACTCATCGCTTAACTACCTCAAGCAGTTCCCCATCGATGTGCTCAAGATCGACCGCACCTTCGTCGACGGCCTGCCCTCCGGCGAGCAGGATGCGCAGATCGCCCGGGCGATCATTGCCATGGCCCACAGCCTCAACCTGGCAGTAATCGCCGAAGGTGTCGAAACCCACGAACAGCTGGAGTTTCTGCGCGAGCACGACTGCGACGAAGTGCAGGGCTACCTGTTCGGCCGGCCAATGCCGCCGCAGCAGTTCGAAGCGCAGTTCAGCAACGAGACGCTGTTCATGTTCCAGTGAGCCGAGCGGCGTGTCCGCCCGGTCATTTTACGACGTGAATGGCATTGGTCTGCGACATGACGCCAGTTCATATGCCACGCCTCGGCCAATCGGTTAGAATGCACACCCAATTCAGCCCCGATCCTTGAGGACCGCCATGTTCAGCCGTGATTTGACCATTGCCAAGTACGACGCCGATCTCTTTGCCGCCATGGAGCAAGAAGCTCAGCGTCAGGAAGAGCATATCGAGCTGATCGCTTCGGAAAACTACACCAGCCCCGCGGTGATGGAAGCCCAAGGTTCGGTACTGACCAACAAGTACGCCGAAGGCTACCCAGGCAAGCGCTACTACGGCGGCTGCGAATACGTCGACGTGGTCGAGCAACTGGCTATCGATCGCGCCAAAGAGCTGTTCGGCGCCGATTACGCCAACGTCCAGCCGCACGCCGGCTCCCAGGCCAACGCTGCGGTCTACCTGGCTCTGCTGTCGGCCGGTGACACCATCCTGGGCATGAGCCTGGCTCACGGCGGTCACCTGACCCACGGCGCCAGCGTCAGCTCGTCGGGCAAGCTGTACAACGCCGTGCAGTACGGCATCGACGGCAATGGCCTGATCGACTACGACGAAGTCGAGCGCCTGGCTGTTGAACACAAGCCGAAAATGATCGTAGCCGGCTTCTCGGCCTACTCGCAGGTTCTCGACTTCCCACGCTTCCGCGCCATCGCCGACAAGGTCGGTGCCTACCTGTTCGTCGACATGGCCCACGTTGCCGGCCTGGTTGCCGCTGGCGTGTACCCGAACCCGGTGCCGTTCGCCGACGTGGTCACCACCACCACCCACAAGACCCTGCGCGGTCCGCGTGGCGGCCTGATCCTGGCCCGTGCCAACGCCGACATCGAGAAGAAACTCAACTCGGCAGTGTTCCCAGGCGCCCAGGGCGGCCCGCTCGAGCACGTCATCGCCGCCAAGGCGATCTGCTTCAAGGAAGCGCTGCAGCCTGAGTTCAAGGCTTACCAGCAACAAGTGGTGAAAAATGCCCAGGCCATGGCCGAAGTGTTCATCGAGCGCGGCTTCGACGTGGTGTCCGGCGGTACTCAAAACCACCTGTTCCTGCTCTCGCTGATCAAGCAGGACATCTCCGGTAAAGATGCTGACGCTGCCCTGGGCAACGCGTTCATCACCGTCAACAAGAACTCGGTCCCGAACGATCCACGTTCGCCGTTCGTCACCTCGGGCCTGCGCTTCGGCACCCCGGCTGTGACCACCCGCGGCTTCAAGGAAACCGAATGCCGTGAGCTGGCTGGCTGGATCTGCGACATCCTCGCCGACCTGAACAACCAGGCGGTGATCGACGCGGTACGTGAGAAGGTCAAGGCCATCTGCAAGAAGCTGCCGGTCTACGGCAACTGATCCACGCGTGATCCAGCCTGGATCGCTTTAAACCAGGCTGCATGAAAAAACCGATGTCAGTTCGCTGACATCGGTTTTTTTGTTTTTCAGCCTGGCTACCCCATCAACACCAGGCCACTTTCTGCGGCACAAAGCTCAACGGCTGCTCGCGAAAACTCAGGTAATGGCGCAATACCTGCACCGGCGCTTCGATGTGCGGGTAGTGACCAATGCCCTGCAACTGCACCGTATCGGCATCCACCACCAGTTGGCGGAAGGCGTCGACCATGTGGGCACCGCACAGTGGATCAACCGAACCATTGATCAGGCGCAAACGCACGCCATCACCCTGCAGGGCACCCACCCAACGCTCACGTTGCTGGCGCCGTTCATGCACATAGTTGATCAGCCGGTGCAGGATATGCGTGCCGCGGTTGGCGGTGATCAGGCTCCAGCTGTCGTCCAGGGCGCTCTCGCTGGGGTGGGTGCAGGGCCCGTAGATCTGGCTGACGGTACGCACCAGGTCATCCCGGCCGAACGAGCGGCCGATCAGCCAGCCAAGCGGGCTGAGCAACAGCTTCTGCACCAACAGCAGCGGGCAACGCTCGGGGAACAGCGCGCTGTTGAGGAAGGCGCAGCTGGCGATGTTGCTGCGCTGCTCATAGTGCCGTGCGAGCAGCTCCTGAGCGACGCTGCCGCCATAGTCGTGGGCGAGCAGGTGCACTGGCTCGTCGATGCCCAAGTGAGCAAGCAAGGCCTGCTGCAGATCGGCCTGCTCGATCAGACTGTAGCGATGGCCGAGCGGTTTGGCCGAGTCGCCAAAGCCGAGCATGTCGCAGGCCACAACGCGAAAGCGCTGGGTCAATGGACCCCACAAATAGTGCCAGTCCCAACTGGCCGTGGGGAAACCGTGGAGAAGCAGCAGCGGCTCGCCTTGCCCTGCCGTCCAGTAGCGGATGCTCTGGCCCTGGAATAGGAAATCCTGACCCCGGGTACGCCAGACGCACAATGGAATTTCGGCCAAAGGCATCAGAGTTGTCCTGGGGTAGTTGCGTGAGTCAAAGCTGCGTGGGTCGAAAACGGCAAGGCTGCGGTCATTGCATGTCACCTTGGCACTTACATGTGCTCTTTATGTTGCGTCCTGCACAGCATAGTCAGCGCCTTGATTGGCGGAACTCGCCTTGGCAGCCAGCTTGATGACCGTACAGGTCAGTGGCACGAACGGTCACAGCAACGCCGCCAGCAGCGGCGCGGCAAACAGGTTGAGCAGGCCGGTCAGGACCATGACCAGGCCGGCCACCGAACCTTCTTCGCGGCCCACTTCCTGCGCCCGGCTGACGCCAGCGCCATGTGCGCCAACGCCAAACAGCGCGCCACGGGCCAGCGGCGTGCGCAACGGCAGCCAGCGCAGCAAGGTGCCGCCGAACAGCGCGCCGAGCACCCCGGTGAACATCACGAACACCGCCGTGAGCTCGGGTACGCCGCCCAGATCCTGAGCCAACGGCATTGCAAATGGGGTAGTGATCGAGCGGGGCAGCAGCGACAGGCTGACCGCATCGTCCAACGCCAACAGGTGCGCCAGGCCCCAGGAGCTAGCAATTGACACACAGCTACCGGCCAGCATGCCCACTAGCAAGGCTGGCCAATGCCGCGCAAGCAACGCCCGTTGCTGCCAGATCGGCACGGCAAAGGCCACCGTCACCGGACCAAGCACGGCCATCAGCCAATGGGTATTGCGCGCGTACTCGGCATAGGCGGTGTGCAATGGCACGGCTACCGCCAGCAGCAACGCCGGCACCAGAATCAACGGCGACAGCAGATAGCGCCCGCTGCGCCGGTACAGCCAGCGGCTGCCTAGATAAGCGGCCAGTGTCAGCGCCAGCCAGAACAGCGGCATAGGTTCAAGGCTCATGGCGCAGGCTCCAGCGGCACACCAGCTCGACCGTCACGGCAGTGACCACCATTACCAGCAGTGTGCTCACCGCGATCACCAGGAGGATGCGCCAGCCTTCATCACGCAGCAGGCTGCCGTAATCGAGCAGGCTCATCAGCGCCGGAATGAAGAACAACAGCATTTCGGCCATCAGCCAGCCCGCACCGGCCTGGAGCATGGCCGGTTTCAGCAGGCCGCTGGCGAACAGCATCAAGAGCAGGGCCAGGCCGAACACACCACCCGGAATAGGCCAGCCAGACCAGGCCGCAAGCTGGCTGCCGAACAGGAACAAGGCAAACAGCACCGCCAGCTCGCAGATCAGCCGAGTGAGTTTTTTAAGCAATACAGCGTTCATCAATGGGTTCCTCGACAGGTAGCCATTGTAAATTTGCGGTGCCTAGGCCAGAAGCGAATTGTTAGACTGCCAGCCATTCCAAAAAGGAATTTAGACGATGGAATTCAAGCAGCTACGCAGCTTTGTCGAAGTGGTCCATCGCGGTGGTTTTACCCAGGCCGCGCTCACGCTAAACATCAGCCAGTCAGCGGTGAGCAAGCAGGTCGCTCAGTTGGAGGAGGATATCGGCCAGCAACTGCTCGAACGGCAGGGCTCGCAGATGCACCTGACCGCCGCCGGGCACATCGTCCTCGAGCGCGGCGAAGCGCTGCTGCGCCAGCGCCAGGAGCTGCTGAGCGAGCTGGATGACCTGAGCCAGATGCACCGTGGCGAATTGCGCCTGGGCCTGCCACTGCTGGGCAGTGATGCCCTGTTTGCCGGGCTGTTCGCCGAGTACCGGCGGCGCCATCCGAACATCGTCATTCATTTGCTCGAAGGCGGCAGCCGCACCATCGAGCAAGCGGTGCGCAGCGGCGAGCTGGAGCTGGGCGGCAGCCTGACGCCAAATGACGACGCCTTCGCCTTTCAGCCCTTCTGCAATGAGCCGCTGGATGCCCTGCTGCCCGCCGGGCACGCCCTGGCAGGTCTGCCCGAGGTTGACCTGGGCCAACTGGCTGACACGCCGTTCTTGCTGTATCAGCGCAGCTTTGTCCTCAACGACCGTTTGCTCAGCGCTTGCCAGCAACTGGGCTTCAGCCCCAAGGAAGGTGGGCGCAGCGGCCAGGCGGACTTTCTTGCAGCGTTGGTGGCAGCGGGCCAGGGCGTGGTGCTGCTGCCGCGGGTGGTCGCCCGCGCACTGGAGCGGCCCGGGGTGGTCCGCCTGCCATTACTGGCACCCGAAGCGCTGCGCTGGGACATCGCCTTTATCTGGCGCCGCGGCGCGTATCTGTCGCGGGCTGCGCAGGCCTGGCTGGCGCTGCTGCGCGAGCAGGCTTAGGCCTTCAGTGCGGCGGCCAGCTCGGCCAACCACGGCTCGGCGTCAGCCTCCGGGGTGACCGTTTCGCTGGCGTCCAGGCGCAGCATCGGCAGTACTTCGTGCACACCCAGTTCAGCAAACAGCTCGCGCATCTGCTCGCCGCCGCCGCAGTAGGTGTCGCCGTAGCTGGAGTCGCCCAGGCCGATCACTGCGCCGGGCAGGCCGCGCCATGCCGCAGGCAGGCTGTCGCGAATAGCGCAGAACAGCGGCATCAGGTTATCCGGCAGTTCACCCATGCCGGTCGTCGAGGTCACGGCCAGGAGGGCTTGCGGGGCAAAGCCTTCGATGTCGGCGAGGCTGGCCCGCGCCGCGTACCAGGCTTCAAGGCCAGCAGCTTTGAGCTGCGCTTCGGCATGGCGGGCAACTTCTTCGGCGGTGCCATACACTGAACCGGAAATAATGACGACTTTCATCTGCAGTAGGATTCCGAAACTGAGTAAAAACGTAGGATACTAGCATCCTGCAATGGCAAAAGGCCGCTTGAGGCGTAAGTCGCCTCTATTCAACCTCTGGTCCGCACATGATCAACGCTCAACTGCTGCAATCGATGGTCGATGCCTCCAATGACGGCATCGTGGTCTGCGAACAGGAAGGTGACGACACCATCCTGATCTACGTGAACGCCGCCTTCGAGCGCCTGACCGGCTTCAGCCGCGACGAAATCCTCTATCAGGACTGCCGCTTTCTGCAGGGCAATGACCGCGAACAACTGGCCCGCGCACGCATCCGCAAGGCCATGCTCGAAGGCAAGCCGTGCCGCGAAGTGCTGCTCAATTATCGCAAGGACGGCAGCCGGTTCTGGAATGAGCTGTCGATCACGCCGGTGTACAACGAAGCCGATCAGCGCCGCTATTTCATTGGTATCCAAAAGGACGTCAGCCGCCAGGTCGAGCTGCAGCGCAGCCTGGAACAATGCCAGGCGCAGCTCGCCGATCTGAAATCCGAGCAGCTCAAATGAACCAACCGCCGCCGCCGCTGTCCATCCTGTCACTGTTGAAAAAATCGCCACATTCGGATGCGACCATGCAAGCAGATACCCTGCTCACTCAGGCCGAGATGAGCTTCATCCAAGACCTGCAGCATTCGCCGCAGCTGAACTTGGCTGACCCTATGTCCGGCCTGCTGGTCAACGGCGACCGCCAGTTGCAGACCTTGCTGACGCGGCTTGCGGCCAGTGATCAGGTCACCTTGCAGGCGCATTTCAACAACCAGCAGATCAGCTTCCCGCTGCAACTGGTCGAAGACGAATTCCACGCCCTGCACCTGCAACTTGGCTCCCCGGAAATCTACGAGGAAGACGGCCCGCAGCTGCGACCATGGCGCTTGTCACTCGAGGAGCCATCGGCGCTGCTCGAAAGCAAAGGCAAACGAAGCAACCTGTGGATCCGGGACATCTCGTTCAAGGGAGTATTGCTTGAAGTGCGCGGCCTGAAACAGGCGCCCAAGCGCTTCGACCTGAGTTTTGCCCCTGGCGGCATCGCCCCGATCGGCCTGCACGGCGTGCTGCGCCGGCGTATCGGTGCAAACCTGGCCGCTTACGACCTCAGCCGCAGCCCGGCAGAAGAGATCGAGCGCTTGCGCGAATACATTCTCCAGGCCCACCGCAGCGCCCATCCCGAACTGCACGCTTAAGCGTCAGGTATCGAGCTGACCGGCCAGATACTGGCGCAAGCGTCGGCGCATCAGGCTGACCTCGGCTCCCAGGCAGACCACCGCGCTGCCGGCCAGCGTGTCCTGAGCAAACTCCGCCGCCTCCCCAGCCAGCAATAACGGACACCCCAGCCCCAGCCGGGCCAGCCGCTTGCCCAGCTCGGCCGTCGGCCGCTGATTGGAGAACAGCACCACCGCATCCGGCTCCAGCTGCCGACAGATCAGCGCCAGCTCCTGCAGCGGCTGAGTGGCCGGCAGCAGTACCACGCCGACTTCTTCGCTACCGAGCAGCAGCCCGGCCACCAGCAACTCCAGCTCCTGCAGCGCGGTTGACAGCGGCGCCAGCACGACGCGTTGGCGCCGCGGTGCCCGCGACAGTTGCAGGCGCATCAGCACCCGCCCGCGCAAGAACTGGTCGAGAAAACCCCACTCGCTGGCCTGGCCAAAACCGCGCGGCGCCGCGCGCAGGGTGTGCCAAACCGGCATGAATACGTCGTTGAACACCTGCTCCTGGGTAGTACTGGCGAATACCTGATCGAACAAACGGTCGAGCCCAGCGCCGTCAAAGCACTGCACTGCCTCGCGCACCTGGGTACGCCACCTGGCCAGGTCATCGGCACTGCTTGCAGCACTGCTATCCTGCGCCAGCGCCTGGCCACGGGCGAGGATGCTGCCGACCTTGCTCACCGCCACGCCGCGCTCAAGCCAGCCGAGGATGCTGCGTACCGCGTCGACATCGGCCTGCGAGTACAAGCGATGGCCGCTGTCGGTGCGGGTTGGCTGGATCAGACCGTACCGACGCTCCCAGGCACGCAGCGTCACCGGGTTGACCCCGGTCAGGCGCGAGACCTCGCGGATTGGAAACAGCTGCTGGTGGTCCAGATCGGCTATAGGGAGTGCCTGCTCGTTCATGCGTGGTGAAAACCCGGATCGATTAAACAAAGCACATTCTACGCCGGGACGGGCAAACAAATAACCAACCGTTCGCCCGCTGACACTGACGAGTCACAGTTTATCCGCGATAATCCGCGCCTGATTCTTGCATGCATGCCTGCGTCGCCCACCACCCCGGGCGCGCAAGCCTAAGGGCCGGCTACCCGCCAGCCCTGTCGCCAGGAGATACACAATGTCT
Organism: Pseudomonas shirazensis; assembly: GCF_050496565.1. Lineage (GTDB taxonomy): Bacteria > Pseudomonadota > Gammaproteobacteria > Pseudomonadales > Pseudomonadaceae > Aquipseudomonas > Aquipseudomonas shirazensis_A. The sequence continues at coordinate 95,367 of NZ_JBNWAE010000014.1, read as the reverse complement.
ACCCCACCCGTCACCCTGATGGTGTCGCGCCGCGCCGCCCATGGCCGCTACCAGGACCTGCTGACCTGGCTGCATGAAGGCGAGCAGCTGGCCACTGACTTCACCGGCTACCTCGGCTCGGGCATCCTCGCCCCACCCGGTGATGGCGATGAATTCCAGATCATCTTCCGCTTTGCCAGCGAGCAGACCATGCACGCCTGGGAGCATTCGGCCTCGCGCCGCGCCTGGCTGCAACGCGGTAACGGCCTGTTCGAACGCCCCAGAGAACAGCGCGTCAGCGGCATCGACGACTGGTTCGGCACCAGCACGGTGCAAAAGCCGCCGCGCTGGAAGCAGGCCGTGGCGATCTGGCTGGCGTTCTTCCCGGTCTCGCTGTTGTTCAATCTGGTCTTCGGTCACTGGCTCAGCGCACTCGACCTGCTGCCGCGGGTGCTGCTCAGCACGCTGGGGCTGACGCCCGTCATGGTCTATGTGTTCATCCCGCTGTCGACGCGGCTGCTGGCCAACTGGCTGCACCCAGCGCCAGCCGCCAGCGCAGAGCCCACGCGCGGGCTGCGCAGCCGCTGAGGCGCACCCCAGAGGGAAGCAGTTCGGGTATGCTGGGGCATCACTGCCTGCACAGACAAGTAGACCGCCCTGAACATGAACAGCCCCATTCTGATCACCGGAGCCAGCCAACGCGTAGGGCTGGCTCTGGCACTTGAACTGGCACAGGCCGGCCATACGGTGGTCGCCGCCAGTCGCCATGTCCATGCGCAATCGGCGCACCCCAACATCGTCCAGTTTCGCGCCGACCTTTGCCAGCAGGCCGACCGCGACGCCCTGATCGATCACTTGAGCAGCCACTACGACGGCCTGCGCGCGATCATCCACAACGCCTCGGTGTGGCTGGATGACGACCTGGTCAATCTTGAGCTGATGTTCCGCCTGCACGTCGAGGCGCCCTATCACCTCAACCTGGCCCTGGGCGAGATGCTGCGCAAGGTCGACAAGGCCGACATCATCCATATCTGTGACGAAACCTCCTCGCGCGGCAGCAAGAGCCATATCGGCTACGCCGCAACCAAGGCTGCGCTGCAGAACATGGTGCTGTCGTTTGCCGAAAAGTACGCGCCGACGGTGCGCGTCAACGGTATCCTGCCGGGGTTGTTGATCCTCAAGGAAGGCGGCGACGAAGCTTACCGCCAGCAGACCCTGAAAAAGGCTCTGCTGGAGTTCGAACCCGGCGCCGGGCCGCTGATCGAGGCGGTCAAGTACCTGCTCGACAGCCACTACAGCACCGGCAGCCAGGTGGTCATCAACGGTGGCCGCCACCTGAAGAACCGCATGATCTGAGAGAAGCCCATGACCCCACAACAACAGCTCGAACTCGAGGCCGCCGCGTTTCGCCGGCTGGTCGATCACCTGCAAAAACGTACCGACGTGCAGAACATCGACCTGATGAACCTGTCCGGTTTCTGCCGCAACTGCCTGTCCAAGTGGTACAAGGCGGCGGCCGATGAGCAGCAGGTCGACATCAGCCTGGATGACGCCCGCGAAGCGGTGTACGGCATGCCCTACGCCGAGTGGAAAGCCCAATACCAGAAAGAAGCCAGCGCCGATCAGCAAGCGGCGTTCGAACAAGGAAAACCCCGTGACTGACTTGAAGACCCTGCGCACCAGCCTCGAAAGCGGCGAGCACGCCTTTGCCGACACCCTGGCGTTCATCGCCGAGCACTACAGCTATCAGCCGCAGGCATTCACCAACGGTAACGTGGAAAACGCCGCCGGGCAGAACGAAGGCTCGTGCAAGACCCTCGGCATGGCCGTGCTGGAAGGCTTGAGCGACCGCGAGGCGTTGCTAGCCTTCGGTGAGCATTACCGCAGCGTAGTCGCTACGCCGGATGGCAGCGATCACGGCAATATCCGTGCGTTGATCGCGTATGGCCTGGCTGGGGTGAAGTTTGCCCAGCAGCCGCTCAAGCGCCTGGCCTGATTGTGCTGGGGCTGCCCGCGTAGCCCCTTTGCTTGCGCCGTCAGCGCAGCCGCTGGCCGGGCGTGCCCGGTGACAACTGGCCGTGTTGCAACCATTCCAGCGCAATCGGCCACAGCGTCTGCCTGAAGCGGTCATTGAAGAACGCAAAGTGGCCGATCTCGGCGACAGCGATGTCTGCCGGGGCAATGCGCAGATGCGCGGGTTGCGCCTCGCTTAGATAAGCCAGCAAACGCTCGGTAGCAGCTACCGTGCCGAACGGGTCATCGCTCAAGCTGATCGCCAAGGTTGCCGCATGCACCTGAGCAAATGGCTTTGTCGCCAGCAAGCGCCCGCTAGGACGCTGTTCGTACGCAGGCATGGGCGTACTCCAGTCCGCTACAACCCCAGCCGGAGTGTCCTCCAGCCAACCCAGGCGCTTACCCGGGAAATAGCCCATCACCTTGGTCAACAGCGGCATTGCCACATGCCATTTGGCCAACAAGCGCCAGCGCTGCGCTGCGGCATAGTCGCGCCAATAGGCAAACTGTGCACCGACCATCACCACCCGCCGCACCTGCTGCGCCGAGGGCGCCAGGCCTACCGCCCAACCGCCGAAGCTGTGCCCGACCACATCCACTGGCTGGCCAGGGAAGTGCTCGGCCGCATACTGCAGCATGGCCTCGAAATCCAGTTGCCCCCAATCGCTCCATGACGCCTTGAAGCCACGCAACGACCGCGGCCGTGATTCGCCGATGCCGCGATAATCGAAGCACAGCACATTGCAGCCCTGGGCAAACAGGTAGTCGGCAAAACGCGAGTAGTAAGCGCAGCGCACCGACGTGGCCGGGTTGATGATCACCAGCGGGCGCTGGGGATCAGGTCGAGCATGACGCCAGACAAAACCGCCGAGGCTGTAGCCATCGGCGGCTTTGTGGCGCAGGGCGCTGGCGGGTTGGGTCAGGCTGCTCATGGCGGACTCTATGGTGGAGTCCGCTCACGCTAGCAAATATCCACCAGCAAACGCTATGCACCCATGTACGACAGCGTCAGCCTGGATAGACGCGGTCAGCGTAGGAGCGGCCTTGTGTCGCGAAAGGCCAGCGTAGCTGGCCAGGCAATCATGCGGCGCGGCGAAGATCTTGGGGCCGCTGCGCGACCCTTTCCGACCGGTCCGGCGCTCCGGCGAGGCCGCTCCTACAGCACCGCGTACCCCCTGTAGGAGCGGCCTTGTGTCGCGAAAGGGTCGCGCAGCGGCCCCAGATTTCAGCTTCGTCGCCGATATCGACGGGGACCGCGTATTCCAGGGGTTTACAGCTGAACGCAGTCGAACTGGACGTCGGTCGCTACGTCTTCGTCGTAGTTGACGTCAGCGCGCTCGAAGCCGAACAGGTTGAGGAACTGCTTCTTGTAACCGGCGTAGTCGGTCATTTCGAACAGGTTCTCGGTGGTCACTTGTGGCCACAGGGCCTTGCACGCGTCCTGCACGTCGTCGCGCAGTTCCCAGTCGTCCAGGCGCAGGCGGCCTTTCTCGTCGACTTCAGCCGGCGCGCCGTCTTCCCGGAACAGGCGGTCGCGGAACATGCGATCGAGCTGATCCTGGGTGCCTTCGTGGACACCCTTTTCCTGCATGATCTTGAACACCATCGACAGGTACAGCGGCATCACCGGGATCGCCGAGCTGGCCTGAGTGACCACCGACTTGAGCACGGCAACGTTGGCACCGCCCTTGATCTCGCTGGCGAGCTTCTGGTCCAGGCGCAGGGCGGTGTCGTCCAGGTCCTGCTTGGCCTTGCCCAGTGCACCGTGCCAGTAGATCGGCCAGGTGATTTCGGTGCCGATGTAGCTGAACGCGACGGTGCGCGCCTGTTCGGCCAGCACGCCGGCATCAGCAAGGGCGTCGATCCACAGCTGCCAGTCCTGACCACCCATGACGGTGACGGTGTCGGCAATTTCCTGCTCGGTGGCCGGCTCGATCGAAGCTTCGGTGATCACGTCCTTGTTGGTGTCGATGGCAGTCGACTTGTACGGCTGGCCGATCGGCTTGAGCGACGAGCGAATCACTTCGCCGGTCTGTGGCAGCTTGCGCACAGGCGAGGCCAGCGAGTAGATGACCAGGTCAACCTTGCCGCCCATTTCGTTCTTGATCAGCTCGATGACCTTGGCGCGGGCTTCATCGGAGAAGGCGTCACCGTTGATCGACTTGCTGTACAGGCCTTCAGCCTTGGCGAACTTGTCGAATGCAGCAGCGTTGTACCAGCCGGCGGTGCCTGGCTTGGTTTCGGTGCCTGGCTTTTCGAAGAACACGCCGAGGGTGTCGGCCTTGAAGCCGAAGGCTGCAGTGATGCGCGCTGCCAGGCCGTAGCCGCTGGAAGCACCGATCACCAGGACCTTTTTCGGACCATCATCGCGCACGCCCAGCTTGCGGGTGGCTTCGATCTGGTCACGGACGTTGAGCTCGCAGCCCTTCGGATGGGTCGTGGTGCAGATGAAACCGCGAACCTTGGGATGAATGATGGCCAATGTCTGTACCTCGTCAGGTTTAGGCTAGGGAGCCGCGCCGCGCGGGCCGGTTCCGTTTGATCTGAGGGTGAGACTACCCCCGCAAGTTATCCGACACATATTACGGGCTGACGGGGGTGGTTCCAACCGCAGATCGCCCCAGCTGCTCACGCAACCACTGCATGAACGCCCGCGCCAGCGGGTCATCCTGGCTGTCGCGGTGCACCAGGCACGCCCACGCCGGGCCCCTGACCCGCTGCGCCGACAACGCCTGCAGCAACCCCTGCGCCGCGGCGCGCTGGGCCAGCAGCTGGCTGACCAAGGCCACGCCCAGGCCCTCGCAGGCCGCATCCAGCAGCAAGCCCGGATCGGAGAAGTTCAGCCCCTTGCCCTGCTGGCCGACATCCTCGCCGCCCTCGATCTGCCAGTGGCTCCAGTCCATCTCGCGTTCGCCGTGCAGGGTGGTGCGGCCCTCTGCTGGCAGATCAGGCCGGCACGCCGGGTACAGCTGATCCTGATGCAGCACGGTAAAGCTGCATTCCGCTTGGGCGCTGAGGTCATCGCGGATGGCCAGGTCAATGGTCTGGGTAGCCATGTCCGGCACCTCGAAGCTGGTGAACAGCCACAGGTCGACCTGCGGGCAGCGCTGCTGAAAATCCGCCAGCCGTGGCGTCAGCCAGTGCCGGGCAAACGCCGGCGTGGTGTTGACCACCAGTTGGTTTGGCTTGCGGTACTGGTCCAGCCGGCGGATGCCCACCGCCAGTTGCTGCAGCATCGACTGAGTGGTGCTGAGCAGGTCGTGGCCGGCGTCGGTCAGGCTGACACTGCGCCCACTGCGGTAGAACAGCGGTTGCTCCAGATAGCTTTCCAGGCTGCGAATCTGCTGGCTGATCGCCGACTGGGTGAGGTTGAGGGCCTCGGCTGCCTTGTGAAAACTGCCCAGCCGGGCCGCCGCCTCAAAGCCGCGCAATGCATTCAAGGGTGGCCAGTGTTTGAGCATGATTGATAAGCCTGCCTGATCAGTTATGCGCTAAATCTATCGTTTGTCGCCTCATCTTCCTAGGCCTAGCATGGACATCAACACCTGCGACGGCAGGCTTCGTTGATAAAAATCCCTTACTGATGGAGTTGTCTATGCACCTGTCCAACGACAGCGGCTGGCGCATGCCTGCCGAATGGGCCCGGCACGCCGCGACCTGGATGATCTGGCCGCACAACCGAGGCCAATGGGAAGCCGGCTGGCGCGTGACCCTGGCCGACGTGCAGCGTGACTATGCCCGCGTGGCCACGGCAATTGCCCGCTTCGAGCCGGTGAAGATGGTGGTGGATCCGTCGGCCGTGGCCAGCGCCAAGGCCCTGTGTGGCGAAGGCATCGAGCTGGTGGTGCTGGCCGTCGACGACAGCTGGGCGCGTGACAGCGGGCCGAGCTTCATCTGCCATCCACAGCACGGCGCGGCCGGGCTCAGCTGGCGTTTCAACGCCTGGGGCAACAAGTCCGAGCATGGCCTTGATCGCAGCCTGGGCCGGCGCATCCTCGACCACCTCGGCCTCGAAGGCTTCAGCACGCCGCTGTGCAACGAGGGCGGGGCGATTCACGTCGACGGTCAAGGCACGCTGATCACCACCGAGTCGGTGCTGCTCAACCCCAACCGCAACCCGGGCCTGAGCAAGGCCGACTTCGAGGACTGCTTCGCCCGCCTGCTCGGCATCAGCAAGACCATCTGGCTGCCCGGCGACCCGCAGTACGTCACCGGCGACATGACCGACGGCCACGTCGACGGCGTCTGCGCCTTCGCCCGCCCCGGCGTATTGCTGGTCGATGCCACTCACGAGCACGGCTCGGTCTATGCCGAAGTCGCCCGGGAAAACCGCCGCGCGCTGGAGCTGGCCAGCGATGCCCAGGGCCGCCGTTTCGAGCTGCTCGATCTGTACGAAGCCAGCGCCGCCGTCGACCCGGAGGCCGAGGTGTTCTGCGCCTCGTACACCAACTTCTACCTGGCCAACGACGCCGTGATCATGCCCGCCTACGGCATCGACGCCGACCAGGCCGCCGCTCGCCAGCTGGCGTTTGCCTTCCCCGGCCGCGAAGTGGTGCCGGTGCGCATCGACAACATCGCCTACGGCGGCGGCGGTATCCACTGCATCACCCAACAGCAGCCGGCCTGGCCGCTGCGCGAGGAGCGCCCATGAACCTGCGTATCGCCACCACCCAAATGCCCTGCAGCTGGGACCTGGCTGCCAACCTCGATCGCGCCGAACAGCTGGTGCGCGAGGCGGCTGCCCAAGGCGCTCAGGTGATCCTCTTGCAAGAGCTGTTTGCCACGCCGTACTTCTGCATCGAGCAGTGCCACAGCCACCTGGCGCTGGCCCAGAGCTACGAGCAAAGCCCGCTGCTCAAGCGCTTCGCCGCGCTGGCCAAGGAGCTTGGCGTGGTGCTGCCGCTGAGCTGGTACGAGCGCGCCGGCAATGCCTTCTTCAATTCGCTGAGCGTGGCCGACGCCGATGGCCGTCTGCTTGGGGTGTACCGCAAAACCCACATCCCCAACGCCATCGGTTATCAGGAGAAGGAGTACTTCAGCCCCGGCGACACCGGTTTCAGGGTCTGGGACACCGCCTTCGGCCGCCTCGGCATCGGTATCTGCTGGGACCAATGGTTCCCGGAGACCGCCCGCTGCCTGGCACTGATGGGCGCTGAGGTGCTGTTGTTCCCAACCGCAATCGGCTCGGAACCGAGCAGCGCCAAGCTCGATTCGCGTGACCACTGGCAAACCGCAATGCGCGGCCACGCTGCAGCCAACCTGCTGCCGGTAGTGGCGGCCAACCGCGTCGGTCGCGAAGTCGCCCGCAGCGACGACGCGCTGGCCATGCGTTTTTACGGCTCATCGTTCATCTGCGACCACAAAGGCGCCCTGCTCGCCGAAGCCGACCGCGACAGCAGCGGCGTCTGGGTGCACGACCTGGATCTGGCGCGCATGCGTGAAGACCGCCTGACCTGGGGCATCTACCGTGACCGCCGGCCAGAAATGTACGCGCCGCTGATGACACTCGACGGCCAACCCACCCGGAGGATCTGAGCATGCCCCTGCGCCCCTCCCTGCTGTTTGCCGCACTGGCCACCGCCGCGTGCCTCGGCCAGGCCCACGCCGAGCAACCGACCCTGCGTCTGTACAACTGGTCCGACTATTTTGCCGAGGACACCCTCAAGCGCTTTACCGCCGAAACCGGCATTGAGGTGATCTACGACGTCATGGATGGCAGCGAAGTGCTCGAAGCCAAGTTGATGTCCGGGCGCAGTGGCTATGACTTGATCTTCCCCGGCGACACCGTGGCCGAAAGGCTGATGCGCGCCGGCAGCCTGCAGGTGCTCGACCGCAGCCAACTGCCGGCCTATGCCGATATCGAACCCGGCCTGCGCAAGCTGCACGACCAATACCCCAAAGCCAGCCTGGCAACCGTGCCCTACACCTGGGGCACCATCGGCCTGACAGTGAATGCCGACAAGGTCCGCGAGCGCATGCCCGACGCGCCGTTGAACAGCCTCGACCTGCTGTTCAAGCCGGACCTTGCAGCCAAGTTCGCCGACTGCGGTATCTCCATCATCGACTCGCCGGACGAAGCCCTGGCCGTGGTCCTCAACTACCTCGGCCGTGAACCGCGCAGCGCGAAAAAGGAAGACCTCGCAGCAGCCACCGAGCTGCTGGCCAAAATCCGCCCCTACGTGCGCAAGTTCCAGTCACAGCCAGTCACCGAGCTGGTCAACGAAAACCTCTGCGTCTCGCTCGGCTACAGCGGCGACGTGATCCAGGCTCAACGCACGGCCGAGGCGGCGGGCAAGGCCATCGACTTCCAGTACCGCGTACCCCGCGAAGGCACCACGGTGTGGATGGACGCCATGGCCATCCCCGCCGACGCACGTCATCCGGACTACGCCTATCGTTTCATCAACTTCGTCATGCGCCCGGAAAACATGGCCGCGATCAGCAACTTCACCGGCTACCCGACAGCCAGCGCCAAGGCCCGCCCAGCGGTGGACGCGCGCATGCGCGACAACCCCGACATCTATCTCGACGAAGCCACCTATGCCCGGCTGATCCCCGGCAAGGACATCCCCCAGGCCGACATGCGTGCGCGCATGCGCGTCTGGACCCGCTTCAAGACTGCCCAGGACTGAGCCCATGCCGACCCGCCGTACTTTTCTGCAACTGTCGCTGGCCGCCGGCCTCGGTGCCGGCCTCGGCCTGCCGCTGAGCAAAGCCAATGCGGCTGACGAAGGCCGCTGGTTCATGCCCGACGAGGGCGAGCCGCAGCAACGCGCCTACCTTGCGTTCGGCGCACAGGATGCCATCTGGGAAGACTTCACCGCCGACGTGCAAGCAGCGCTCGGCCGCATCGCCCGAGCCATCGCCGTGTATCAGCCGCTGACGGTGTTCTGCCGCGCCAGCGAACGTGCGCTCGCCGAGCGCCACTGCGGTACGGCCAACATCACCTATGTCGACTGCCCGCTGGACGACATCTGGATGCGCGACATCGGCGCCAACTTCGTCGTCGATGACAACGGTGCCCTGGCCGCGGTCGACTTCAACTTCAACGGCTGGGGCGGCAAACAGCAGCACAGCCAGGATGCGCGCCTGGCCCAACGCGTGGCCAAGCTGGCCGGCGCGCAGTATCAGCGCAGCGAACTGGTCGGTGAAGGCGGCGGCATCGAGGTCGATGGCCACGGCACGGCGATCATGACCGAGAGTTGCTGGATCAACAGCAACCGCAACCCAGGCTGGAGCAAGGCCGATGTCGAGCAGGAGCTGATGGCCCGGCTGGGCCTGCGCAAGATCATCTGGCTGCCAGGGATCAAGGGTAAGGACATCACCGATGCCCATGTTGATTTCTATGCGCGCTTCGTCAAACCCGGGGTGATCGTGGCCAACCTGGACAACGACCCGCAGTCCTACGACCACGCCGTGACCAAGCGTCATCTGCAGATCCTGCAGAGCGCTACCGACGCTGACGGCAGGCCGCTGCAGATCCATACCGTGTCACCGCCGCTGGCGCCACGGCGGAGCAAGTTCAGCCAGGGCAACGTGGATTTCGCTGCGGGCTATATCAATTACTTCGTGATCAACGGTGCCGTATTGGCGCCGCAGTTCGGCGACAAGGACGCCGATGAAAAAGCCCGTCAGTTGCTGGTCAAGCTGTACCCCGGACGCAAGATCGTGCAGCTGAACATCGACGCGATTGCCGCTGGCGGCGGTGGCATTCACTGCGTCACTCATCAGTGTCCGGCCGTTTAGAGGCGTGATTGATTTGCTTTCCGGATCAATGCCACAGAAAAACAAACTTAACAAATGAGCCGTTTGCACCGATGCTGGGTGGTACTGCGTCGCCTCGTCGCGCCACCTTCATTGGAGAACAACAACATGCATGAAGTCGTCATCGTCGCCGCCACCCGCACCGCCATCGGCAGTTTCCAGGGCGCTCTGGCCAGCGTGCCGGCCGTCGATCTGGGCGCAGCGGTGATCAAGCGCCTGCTCGAGCAGACCGGGCTGGACCCAGCACAGGTCGACGAGGTGATCCTTGGCCAGGTACTGACCGCCGGTGCCGGGCAAAACCCGGCGCGTCAGGCTGCAGTCAAGGCCGGCCTACCGTTCAGCGTGCCGGCGCTGACCCTGAACAAAGTCTGCGGCTCGGGCCTCAAGGCGCTGCACCTGGCCACCCAGGCGATTCGCTGCGGCGATGCCGAGGTGGTGATTGCCGGCGGCCAGGAGAACATGAGCCTGGCGCCCTACGTCATGCCCTCGGCCCGCACCGGCCAGCGCATGGGCCACGGCCAGTTGATCGACAGCATGATCAGCGACGGCCTGTGGGACGCCTTCAACGACTACCATATGGGCATTACCGCCGAAAACCTGGTCGACAAGTTCGATATCAGCCGCGAACAGCAGGACGCCTTCGCCGCCGAATCCCAGCGCAAGGCGGTGGCTGCAATCGAAGCCGGGCGCTTCAAGGACGAGATCACACCCATCGTGCTGCCGCAGAAAAAGGGCGAACCGAAAGTGGTCGACCGCGATGAGCAACCCCGCCTGGAATCCACCGCCGAAGCGCTGGCCAAGCTGCGCCCGGCGTTCAAAAAGGACGGCAGCGTCACCGCTGGCAACGCCTCCAGCCTCAACGATGGCGCGGCGGCGGTACTGCTGATGAGCGCGGCCAAAGCCACCGAACTGGGCCTGCCAGTGCTGGCCAGGATTGCCAGCTACGCCAGCGCTGGGGTTGACCCGGCGATCATGGGTATTGGCCCGGTGTCGGCAACTCAGCGCTGCCTGGCCAAAGCCGGCTGGCAGTTGGCTGACCTGGACTTGATCGAAGCCAACGAAGCCTTCGCCGCGCAGGCGCTGGCCGTCGGTAAATCGCTGGAATGGAATGCCGCGAAGGTCAACGTCAACGGCGGCGCTATCGCTCTCGGCCACCCGATTGGTGCATCCGGTTGCCGGGTGCTGGTGACCCTGCTGCACGAGATGATCAAGCGTGATGCCAAAAGAGGCCTGGCGACCTTGTGCATCGGTGGTGGTCAGGGCGTGGCGCTGGCGATCGAGCGCTAGTTTAGCGTTTGCTTGAACCGGGCTGACGGCATGTGCCGGCAGCCCTGTTAGCTGCCTACGCCGCGCGAGCTTGGGCGACGCTCGACTGGTTGAGCGCCTTGGTCAGCAGAGCTACCTGCTGGCACTTGTCGGCGGCGAGGGTGAGCTCATCGTTGGGCTCGACATCATCTTGCCCGTCAGCGCTGAGCAGCAGAGGGCAAGATGGCGCGACCCACAACCGATCGCCCAGGCGCTCGGCAGCGAGGCGAAGTACGTGCAGCGCGTCGTCCAGATTCCAGTGCTCGCTATTACGGCCACTGACTACGCCCAGCGAAAGTACCTTGTACGCCGGCAGGCGATCGAGAATGGTCGGAAATTGTTCAGGGGCCTGCACTAGGTCGATGTGCAGGCCATCGACCGGCAGATTGGCGGCCAGGCCGAGGTTGGCGTTCAGGCCGCCAAAGTAGGTCGCGACCAGCTTTTTCAGCGGCGCACGTTGGAGAATGTTGTAAACCCGCTCGTAGGCATTCTTCCACGCCTGCGGCAGTTCCAGCGCCAGGATCGGTTCATCGATCTGTACCCACTCCACACCTTGCGCAGCCAGCTGGTTGAGGATCTGGTCGTACAGCGGCAGCAGGCGATCGAGCAATTCCAGTTTGTCGAAGTCGCCACCTTGGCATTCACCCAGCCACAGGTACGTCAGCGGGCCGAGCACGACTGGCTTGACGGCATGGCCGAGCGCCTTGGCCTCATTTACTTCTTCAAGCAGTTGCTCCCAGCTCAGCACGAATTGCTGATCGGCGCTGAGCTGCGGGGCCAGGTGATGGCTGTTGCTGTCGAACCACTGGGTCAGCTCCAGCGCGTGGTCGCTGACCGGCAGCAGCTCGATGCCGGCGTCTTTCTGCAGCTGCCAGTGCTTGGCACGCAACTCACGGCCCACGGCACGCAGGCCGGCTTGATCCATCGCACCCATGAGGAACGCCTGTTGGGCCTTCTTCAGTTTGGGATCACAGCCGATGCGTGGAAAGCCGAGGTTGTGTGCCAGTGCCATGTGAGGTGTTCCTTGCCGTTGAATTTCAGTGGGGCAAGTCTGTGCGCAATGCGATGCTGAGACAAACTCATAAAATTTGTGATCATCTCAAGAAATACTCATACAGCGCTTTGACGTACAGCGACTTAAGATTGGCCCAGCCGCGCCATGGCATGTCTTTTCCACACCTGTCACCAGCGCAATCAGACAAGCCAACCTCACCCATCTGCCGCACAATGCCGGCCAGATCCACTGCCGGTGCCGAGCCCCGCATGAGCCTGCTGAAAACCGCGCTGCATGAGCACGCCTTTGTCTGCATCATGGAATTCGTGCCCAAGCCCTCTGCCGAGCGCTTCGCCGCGCTCGAAGCGATCATGGCCCGCGAACAGCTGTGCGGCTGGCCGCTGACCGTGTCCATCGGCGACCGTGTCGGCAGCCCGCTGGATATGTCGCCGCTGGATGCCTTCAATTCGCTGACGTCGCCGGTGCCTGCCCTGCTGCACTTTTCCGGCAAAGCCCGTGAGCGCAATGACCTGTTCAACCATCTCCAGCACATGGATACCGCAGGCGTCGATCAGCTGTTGATGCTTACCGGCGACCGTTTGCCTGGGCACACCCCCGGCCAGCAGCCAGTGCGTTATCTCGAATCCGTCGCCGCGCTGCAGATCGCCCGCCAGGCCCGCCCTGACTGGCTGCTTGGCGCTGCGCTCAATCCGTTCAAATACTGCGAAGAAGAAGGCGCCGCGCAGTACCTCAAAGCCGAGAAAAAGCTCAGCGCGGGTGCTGATTTTCTGACTCTGCAATTGGGCTATGACGATCAGAAGCATCAGGAAGCGCTGCAGTGGATGGCTCGTCAGCGCACACCGAAACCATTGATCGCGTGCCTGATGGCCCTCACCCACGGTCGCGCGCAGATGCTCGAGCACGTCGCCGGCGCCGTCGTCACACCGTCGATGCGCGATGTACTGGCGGCCGAGCTGGCGGTGTCGAAAGCGTACGCCCAGGCGCGCAGTATTCAGCGGCTGGCGTTGCAGGTGGTGGGTTTGAAGTTGATGGGGTATGCCGGCGTGCACCTGTCCGGGGTGCATGAGCTTGCCCAGTTGCAGGCGCTGGAGTTTGAACTGGAGCAGGTGCTGGCGAGCGTTCATACACTTGAGCGATGGGCACCCGCCTGGGCTGCGAGCTGGCAGATGCCCGACCTGCCCGCAGTGACCTTCACCCCGCCCGGTGCGAACTGGCGACTTGGTCAGTCACGGGTCAGCGCCAGCCCGCGGGAGCGGCTTCGCTATCACTTGTTGTCGGGCATGCATGGGTTGTTGTTCGACCGCGAGAACCGGGCCAGTCGTGCGTTTGGCTGGGCAGTGACCAGACCTTTGTGGTCGACACCTGGCGCCGCACGCCTGCTGCATGGCCTTGAGCGCGGTATCAAAAGGCCCTTGGTGGGTTGCGACACCTGCGGCAGTTGTCGCCTGCAAGACACGCTTTATATCTGCCCTGAATCCTGCCCCAAAGGCCTCGCCAACGGCCCCTGCGGCGGCACCTCGCTGAACCGCTGCGAGTTCGGTGATCGCGAGTGCGTGCACAGCGTGAAGTACCGCGTGGCCAAGACTGTGGGCGAGACGGATGTGCTGCGCGAGCGGTTGATTCCCTGCGTCGAGGTCGAGAACCGGCACCGCAGTTCGTGGCCGGTGTGGTTTCAACCGGCGCCGGTGGTGAAGGTTGAGCCGGTTTCCAAGGTGGTTGCGGTGCAACGATCTTCGAGTTCGGAGTCTGCCCAGCGTAAGCCAGCGGTTGCCGAGCTGGATAACTGAAGCTGCCGATTGCGCCACACCAGCGCCATGCGCGGACCGTCTGTAGGAGCGGCCTTGTGTCGCGAAAGGGTCGCGCAGCGGCCCCAGGATCTGTGCCGCGCCGCAAGATTGCCGGGGCCGCTGTGCGGCCCTTTCGCGACACAAGGCCGCTCCTACAGTGGGCCAATGCGGGGCCAAACATGCGCCAGGACCGCAGTTGACCTTCGCGTCGCGCCGCGCGCTGGAGGCAGGGTTTGGTGGCCCACTAACCGGGAGCGTCCTCCACGGGCAACCTAACCGTAAACGTAGTCCCCAATGCAGCATCCGAAACCATGCTCACCGTCCCGCCATGGGCCTCGGCAATCTGTTTGACGATAAACAACCCCAACCCAACCGAGCGGATCGAGCCGTCATATTCGTTGGCACGCGTCATCGGCTCGAACAGCGTCGGGATCACCGGCTCGGCGATGTGCTCGCCATGGTTGTGAACACTCAGGGTAGCGCCTGCTGCGGACAGGTCTGTGGTCAAGGTGATCGGAAAACTCAGATCACCATAAGCAACGCTGTTGGCAGCCAGATTGCCGATCATCTGCTGCAGACGATCCTGATCCACCTCAAGCGTGCCGCGCCCGCGCGACAGATGCCGAATGTGCGCATCAGCAAAGGCAACCCTCAGCTCACCTACGCACTGGTCCACAAACTCAGGCAAGTCGACCTGATGCCGGCTGATCTTGATGCCCTGCCCAATCCGCACCGAGGCAAAATCCAGCAGATCAACAATCATCCGCTGCGCCCGCTCGGCTGAACTGCTGATGCCTTCGAGCAAACGCCGCTCCCGCTCGGAGCGCGGTTCATGCTCGAGCATATGCGTGGCCATCTTGATGGCCATCATCGGGTTCTTCAGGTCATGGCTGGCAATCGCGACCATCTGCTCGGCAAAGGCGGCACGCCGCTGCGCCTTGTCGAATGCTTCAGCCAATTCTGCCTTGGCCTCTTGCAACGCCGCTTCTGCAGCGATTTTCTGCGCCAGCAGTTCCTCGGCCCGCTGCCGGGCAGCCAGCACCGCGCGCTCGTAGCGATCCCGCTCGGCAGTGCCGAACAGCGCCAGCTCGTAACGTACCCCTTCGCGGGTTTCACGGCGCACGCCGTTGAGCAACATCGCCAGCGCGTGGCCATCGTGATGGCGCAGCTCCAGCTTGACCTCGGCCACCGAGCCCTGGCTGCTGAGCAACGGCCCCCAGTGGGTGCGCTGGAACAAGCGCCCGCCCACCGTCAGCAAGTCATGAAAATTCTGCGCGTTCAAGGTTGCCATGTCATAGCCAAGCCACCTGCTGAACGTCTGGTTACACCGCAAGATCGTGCCCTCCACGGTCATGACGACAAGCCCGCAAGGCGCGCGCTCGAACAACGATTCGTCACAGACCAGGAGGGTGTCATCCATGGTCGAAATCGAGCTGGGCGAGGAAGCTATCGATGGCCGCCGTGCACGCACTGGGCGCGCTCAATTGCGGGTAATGGCCCATGCCCTCGATCAGGCTAAGCTGGCTGTTGGGCAGCACGCGGTTCAGGTACTCACCCACCGCAACCGGCACAACCGGATCGCCTGTGCACTGTAGAATCAGCGTAGGCGTTTCCAGCCCGACAACGTCGGCGCGGTGGTCAGCCAAGAAGATCACCCGCGCAAAATGCCGAGCAATCTGCCCATCGGTGCGCTTGAAGCTGCTGAGCAACTCCTCACCCAGCGCAGGCTCCCCAGGTTCGCCCATCAACACCGGCGCCATGGTGGTCGACCAGCCCTGATAGTTGTCGTCGATGGCCTCGAGCAGTGCATCGACCTCTTCAGCCAGGAAGCCACCGGCGTAGTCACCCGAGTCGATATAGCTGGGCGACCCGCCAATCATGACCATCGCCGCGACGCGCCCTGGCTGCTGGCGCTGAGCCAAGGTACCAATCATTGCGCTTGCAGAATGGCAAACGAGGATCACCGGGCCCTCGGCGTACTCGTCGATCAGCTCGTTGAGATCCGAGGCGTAGCCCCACAGCGAGGAATACTTTTCGCGGTCGTAAGCGGCGAGGTCCGATTGCCCCGCGCCGACCAGGTCGTAGCTGATCACCCGAAAACGCGACTCAAGGTGCGGCAGCAGCAATTTCCACATCGTCTGGTCGCAACCGAAGCCATGCGAAAGGATCAACGTCGCGCTGCCGCTGCCGGAGATATTTAGGTTGTTGCGCTTTTGCAGAGTCATTCTTGTCTCGATCTCGTACAGCGAAGGCTAGGCCGTGGTGATCCGCACCAGCTGCCACTGAGAATAGATCAGGCATGGAGGGCATGGTTCGGATCAATGATGAAGATTCGTTACCCGATCACGGTTGGAGGGGCAAGGAAGGACATGGCTGTGGCGTCACTGCTGCGAGCCGGATCTGGGGGACACGATACGCGATAGTGGGGGGCGGCGTATTGATATCGCGGAAGTATGGCCGGATTTATAGACTGTTATAGCTAATGTGAACCAAGAAGCTGCCAAACCAATATATGGCAGATTTGAGTTGAGCGTCGGCAGAGGACTGGCCATCAAGCGATGAGTCTCACGCAAGCAGCCCGCTCACCAGCCAACTCACATCAGTCAATCTTGATCGACCGATCCGCCCTTAGCGGACGGTCACGCATGGTCACTTTCGGCCCAATACCTACATTCGAAATCATTCCGCCAGATACTTCACGATTGATACAATCCCCCGCTTTTACACTGATGAGATGGATTTCATGGATCTGTATGTCGTACGGCATGGTGAAACCTGGGCGAATGCCGAACACCGTTACTTGGGATCGCTCGACCCATCGCTCACAGAACGGGGGCGTGAACAGGCTCAAGCGCTAAGGGCGAGTTTGCCCCATGAACTGGACACGCTTGTCGTATCTCCTCGTCTGCGGGCAATGGAAACCGCCAGTATTCTTAACGAGAAGCTAAAGCTCCCGATCCAGACAATGGACTGCTTTCGAGAGCGTGATGTGGGGGTTTTTGAGGGCCTGACCCAGGCAGATGCGAGGGAACGATATCCGCATCTTTGGTCGCAAAACATTACCCGTCAATGGGGGCTCGGGCCCACCGGAGGAGAATCGATTGCCGATGTTGTGAAGCGGGTTAAAGAAGGATTGGTAGACTTGGAGTCGAGATATCCGTCAAAGCGCGTTCTTCTTGTAGCGCACGGCTTTGTTGCGAAGACTATCAGGGCGCTGGCCAAGAATGACTTTGCAGACTTCTATAACTGGCAACTTTCCAACGGCAACATGCTGGGGTTGGAAAGCTTTGTACTCCCGCCATCTGACCTGAAAACGCTACAGGCCTCGCTACCATCGGGCGATTAAGGTATTCCTGGGATCCTTGGCCTTAAGGGAATACCCGAAGGTCTGCTATGGGTGATTAGCTGCCGTTCAACGTAACAAGCCCGTGATCAGGCACGCCTACCAATACCCGTCCACTCCGAGGAAATCAGTGCAGCTGACGAATAAACTCCTGCAGACGCGTCATAGCGAAAATTCTGCAGAGAAATGGATCAATGACGGCACGCTTGAGATTCTGTTTAGTGTTGTTGCCGATGTTCGCAGGTTGCAAGTATTTCCCCCACACCGATTACTTTGTCGCACCCGCGAATGAGCCGAATCCGGCCTGGATTCGTGTCGTCAATTTCACCCAGCATGCGGCAATCTACCAGGCCAACAACGGTGTGAAGATCGGCGGTGTGGTGCGTACCGGGCCTTTCCCCTTTATCCATACCCAGGACATTGGCATGCCCAAAGCGGGGCAAGACCTGACCTGGGACTACTACGAATCAACGATTCGGCCGGGCCTGGAAACAACTGTGTATATGACATGGGAGGGTTCGCGTACCAGGACCTGCTCTGTCACGAGCCAATTCACACCTGAAGCTGGACGCTACTATCAGTTACTCCTCAGCTCAGGTTCCAGTGGGAAATGCACGCTGTACCCAACGCTGATCGAACGTGACAAGGAAGGTACGGGCTGGCATCTGGTCCGTAACGAAAATGTAACCTACAAGAATGCTGGGCCCACCGCCGAGGCCTTCTACCGCAACAGTCAATTCGAAGATCCTGACTACCAGCCACCGCCCGAGCTGTACCCCGGCATAGACGTCAGATAGCGACTACCCCTCAGGCCCGGCGACACAGGTATCCAGATGAAGCCACAACCGCTGCACATGGTTGCTGATGTGAAAGTGCCTTGCGCCTACCGCCCCAGCGTCTCGACGATCGTGTTGTTTGGTCTTGAGGTCGCGGGTGAGCACGAGCCGCCGGTATACATGGAGATTCGATTCGTGGACTACGCCAGCCAGCAGGTTGAAGGCGATCATTTGATGATTACGCTGGAGCAGGCGCTGGAATCCGCCGAGCAGGATTACGGGATCAGCAAGGACGACTGGCGCCAGATGAGCGACGCAGAAATTGCCCGCATCCGCTGGTCGTGATCTGATGGTCAAGCCAGCGCAGCACCGCGTGAGCCTAATGAGTATCACGCGATCGGAGACCGCCGTTTACCGTGGATATTTCACCCGCATGGAGCATTGCATTGAAGTCAGTTCCGCTTTCCCTCATCACACTGTTCTGCGCAAGCCTGCTGGTATCGCTCAGCGGCTGCGGCTCCATCAGCAACGTCAGATCCTTTTCAACCCCCTATAGCCTGCCAGCGAGCGATCAGACAGCGCGCTTGCGGGTATTCAGCGACGGCATGGTCAGGGCCATTCCCAAATCCGCTTGCGTCGACTTCCGCCTCCCCGGCGCTGGGGTATTGGTGGCGCCGCGAAAAGGCTACGCTGATCGCAATAATGAAAGCCTGGGCATGCCGGCCATTGTCAGCCAACCCGCTGGCACAGTCCGCAGTGAATTCAAGATACCCGCCGGCGAGCCCGTGTCGTTTGTCTACAACCGCGAACGTTGCTACAACAGGTTCACATTCGTACCGCAACCGGGTGCAGACTACGAACTTGACGCGTCGGGATATTCCAACTGTACGGTGTCTGTCAGGCAACTCCCAACTGGATCGAAGCCAGGCAAACCCTTGGCGTTGGACGACAGCAAAATGTGTCGGTTGGCAGACAATTACTGAGCGTTCCTAACACTAAGGCAACCGCCTCTCCATCGGCTGATAGACGAGCCCGGCGAATTCCCCTACGTCACCTGCGAGGACGAACCCGTAGCGTCGGTATGCTGGCACCGAGGACAACGAGGCTCTCACGGTCACTGTCTCTTCCCTGGCATGCTCCAGCGCAGCATTGATAAGGCGCCTGCCGATGCCTCGACGCTGCCAGCTTGGCGCGACGAACAGCATCGCCACATGGCGCCCTTGTTTGAGCTCGACCAGCCCCGTTATCACGCCATCCGCTTCAAAGATCAGCATCAGATTGTCGCCCTGCTTACGCTCGGCAAACGCGTCTACAGATGCCACCTTGGCGAAGGTTTCCACGCCTTGCGCTGACAACGAGGGCGCAACTGCCAGCATGAACGCTTCAATACAAAGGGCGCTGACGAGGGGCAGGTCATCTTCGTTCAGTTTGCGTATGTGCATGGGCGACGTCCCTGTCTGCAGGATATAGAGTGGATTATGTCTGTACTACGAACGCGCGTATCAGACACGCCTGTCCCTACTGTTCACTCAGCCGTGTCACGGCCGGTACAGCGGGAATGCTTCCATCAGCGGCGGGATTTCCTGCCCCGTCGCTATTGCGCTCTGGGTGGGATCGTTCGGTTTTGGAATAGTCCGGGCGAAGTGAAAAATGATGGTCTGGCCAGTGGTGCCATCGGTGTAGTACTTGAAGTAACTGATCTCCGAAAACTGCCCGTCCTTACGGACTGAATCGGGGTAGTACATCATCGCGTAGTCGATCCCGGTTCTGTTTTTTGTCAGCAGAACTGCCGGCATGTTCGGGTTTTCCTGCTGATGCAACTGGATGGCACGTTTGGCCAGATCGAGGGGCTTGAAGCGGTTCATCTCGCGAGGCACGACCGTAAAATCGACCATCTCGGTCCAGGCATCCATGCTTTCGTCTTCAGGGAAATATTCCCAAAGGCCCTGCTTCTGGAACTTGAGGACAAACGTCTTGCCACCGAACTGCACCGATTTGGTTTCGGCGATCGAAGGGCTGGCCTTGGTGGCGGTAAGCGGCGTGGAGCAGCCGGAAAGCAGGAGCAGGGTTGATAACACGAGCAATAAGGCTTTCATTTCAATCCTTGAGAAAGTGCATCAGGCAATTTTTTTTTGCGCCGCTAACAATAGCTCAAGGCAACTCTGAATACTTGCTTTACAGCCTGATGCGAGCAGCTCGACCACCGATTAACCAACATTCGTCATGCCTGGGCGACCGCCCCGCCGCGGGTATCAGCAATCCCATTGAACACCGGGATCCGCAACAGTAGATGTCGAGCGACTGCTAGCGGCAAGAAATCGCCATCCAGCAGAGCTTTTTTACAGCCGACGCTCGTATATCAGGTAGCCATTGGCACCTGTACTGATGCATGAAAATTTCGTGGACTCGTACAGCAGTTTCGCAGGATTGTCAGGCCGGACACTTAACCGTAATCGAGTGAACCCCTGAGATTGGGCATCGAACATGCTCCGTTCCAATAGCTTCGTGCCAACGCCATTGCGACGAAAGGCTGGAGCTACTTGGAGCGTGCAGAGTTCTGCATGTGCGGCCTCCGGAGTCCACAATGAATAACCTGCGAACGCATCGTCGATGACCGCGACGGTCAGATGGTCGAAATTCTCTACCCACCGCGTTAGATGCCGCTCCAGATCCCTTCGCCAAGAAGCTTCATGCGCAGGCTCAAATGTAAGGATATAGCTCTCCTCGCCTCGGTAAATGGCCGGTAGATCGGTCAAACTAGCGGATCTCAGTCGCAAAGCCATTTCATCGGTCCCTGATTGTTTTCCTCATCTCATCCCCGCCGGCTACCGCTGCCAGGATTCTGTCGAAAGCGGTGGGTTTCTCTCGATACATACACTACCTGCTTTTGGCGCTGCGCAGCACCACGAGCGGCCCGCCCCCCCTCAGGCACGCTATGACCGTCCATGCCGTGCTTCTTTATTGACACCCCGCAAGCCTCTAATTATCGTCCTTCATCCCTCCTTTCCGGCCACTTCTGCCGTGAACCGCCCAGGCGTTAACTCGCGAAGCGGTCATACAGGTTGCCGACACTTACGCGGTCGCTATCCAATTGCCCGCGTCCTTTCCGATATCAAGTGTTAAGGGTGATTCCATGATCATTCGTCAGGCTAGCAACGCCGACCATCCACACCTGCTCGACATCTGGCTGCGCTCGGTGCGCGCCACACATCACTTCCTGCAAGCGTCCGACATCGAGGCACTGCTGCCTCAGCTGCGCGATGTCTATCTGCCCGCTGTTGAATTATGGGTTGCGGTAGATGCCGAGGACTGCCCGCTGGGGTTTATCGGGCTCAATGAAAACCACGTAGAGATGCTCTTCATCGAACCCAATCTACGCGGGAAAGGGATTGGCCGCGGGCTGCTGGATCATGCCCGCAAATCGCACAGCCAGCTGAGCGTCGATGTAAATGAACAGAATCCCGAAGCGGTAGGGTTCTATCTACATTACGGGTTTGTGCAAACAGGCCGTTCTCCGCTGGATGGCGAGGGCCGCCCCTTCCCGTTGCTTCACCTGAGCCTGCCCGGCTAGGGCTGTAGTCGTGAATCGCTCTTGAGCCGTTGCTCAGGGGCGCTTCAATAACCGCTTGGACCTATGCAGCCCCCAACGCTCTCAAGTTCTCTTCCTCGCCAAACTCCCCTGCGCTGCCTCCCTCAACATCTCCCCCGCCAACACCCGAAACCTCTGCGTCAGCACGTTCTCTGGCCGGTCGGACGACAGCAGCAAATACGTGTAAAAGCGCAGCTCCGGCGCAAACGGTCGGATGTCGATATCGGTATGCAAGTACTCGTTGGCCACCAGCGGGCTGACCACGCTGACGCCTAGCCCCAGCCCGACCAGTGAGCAGACAGTGGCGGCATGGGTCGCATCCATGTTCAGCACGCGCGGATCTTCTTCGGCAAACAGCCGGTCGAGCCGGGTGCGGGAGCCGTCGGTGTGCGACAGCGAGATGAATTCCTCACCTTTCAAATCTGCCGGTGTCACCACTTCCAAAGCACCAAGCCGATGCCCTTTGGGGAAAATGCACACGCCAGGCACATCACAGATGATTTCTGACTGCACACCGGCCATGTCCTCAGCCACATAGGACACCAGGCATACATCGCAGAAGCGAGTCGCCGCCCAGTGCGCGACGTTGGGCGAGTCATTGGTATGGATCGATATGTGCACGTGTGGGTTCTGCTGGCGAAAGCGCTGGATGATCGCCGGCAGCAGGCCGTGGGTCAGCGACGGCACCGCGCCGATGCGCAAGCGCCCGGTGCCGCCGCGCTTGAGGTGCTGGGCTGAATTTTCCAGGCTGTGCAGGCCGATGAAGGCGCGCTCGACATCGGCAAAAAACTGCGCGCCTTCATCGGTTGGCACCAACCGCGCTCCTACTCGCTCAAACAATTTGAAGCCATTGGCCCGCTCGAGCTGTGCGATCAGCCGGCTGACGTTCGGCTGCGAGGTGTGCAATGCCTGCGCCGCCGCCGTCATGGAGCCGCTGACCATCACCGCGCGGAAGGTTTCGATCTGCTTGAAGTTAATGGCCATATCATTTCTGCATGACTGGTTGATGGATTGTCATTTGATTGCATGACCCGAAGATTTTATAACTAGATCTACATCGACGTCTGCCCCGAAGCAGCGCGATGCCAACCGAGCGCATACCCGCAACAACAAAAACAAAATCGGTGCTCAAGCTTCATTTCAGCTCTGCCCTTGTACTCATCGTTTCGCCGCACGCCAGTGGGGCGATGCAGCCCGGTAATCAGGAGGCATCATGTCGTTCTCGTATAAAAAACTAAGTGCTGCACTGGCCTTGTCGTGGGTGTCGTTGGCAGCGGTTTCCACCGCTCAGGCCGTCGACTTGCCGGCCGTTCCTGCAGCTATCAAAGAGGCAGGCCAGCTGCGAGCTGGCGTGCGTTGCGACCAGCCGCCGTATGGCTATCAAGACAACAAGGGCGAGTTTGCCGGCGTCGAAGTGGAGATGGCCAAGCAAGTGTCACTGTGGGCCCTGGGCTCCAAGGACAAGGTCAGCTTCACCTGCGTGACCGCCGAAAACCGCGTGCCGCAGCTGCTGGGGCGCAAGGTCGACTTCCTCATCGCCACCCTCGGCGTCACCCCGGAGCGGCAACGGGTGATCGACTTCACCACGCCCTACCGCTGGGGCGCGAGTGACGTGGTGGTGAAGAAGGACAGCCCGGCGCAGAAAATCTCCGACCTCAAGGGCAAGACCCTCGCCACGCTCAAGGGCTCGGTGCAGGCCAAGTGGTTCGAGGACCACATGCCCGACGTGAAAACCCTGCGCATGAACAGCGCCGCCGATGCCCTGCAAGCCTTCCGCCAGGGCCGCGCCGATGCCTACACCCACGACGCTGCAACGCTGGTGGTGGTCGCCGACAACGACAAGGACGCACGCCTGATCGGCGAACCGTTCCAGATCTCCGACGCGGCCATCGGCGTGCGCAAGAACGAAGAGCAGTGGCGCGACTTCCTCAGCGCGGCGGTGCTGCGCATGCGTGAAGAGCACCTGTACCGCGGCTGGGTAGAGCAGTTCGTACCGAAGAATATCCAGGGCTACTACATCAGTGTGTTCGAGCAGGCCAAACCTGCCGAATCGCTCTGATCGGCCGCGATCATGGATTTCGACATCCATTACTTGATAGCGCAGTGGCCTGCGCTGCTCGACGGCGTGTTGATGACGCTGAAGATCACCGCGCTGGCCATCTTCTTTTCGATGCTGATCGGTGTGCTGGGCGGCGCGGTGCGGGTGATGAAAGTGCCGGTGCTGTCGCAGGCCGTGGTGCTGTACGTGGAGTTGATCCGCAACACGCCGATCCTGGTGCAGTTGTTCTTCATCTTCTACGGCCTGCCGGCGATTGGCCTGGGGCTGTCGCTGTTCTGGTCGGGGGTGGTGTGCCTGTCGCTGTGGGCCGGGGCTTACCAGATCGAGAACATCCGCGGCGGCCTGGCCACGGTGGAGCGCGGCATGCGCGAGGCGAGCCTGGCGCTCAGCCTCAAGCCGGCTCAGTACTTTGCGCTGATCGCCCTGCCGATCGCGTTTCGCACCAGCCTGCCGGCGATGCTCAACACTGCGATTTCACTGCTGAAGAACTCCTCGTACCTGCAGGCCATCGGCCTGGCGGAGTTGACCTTCGTTGCGGTGGACCGCATCGCCACGGACTTTCGCGCCATCGAGATGTTCACGGCCATCTGCGTCATGTACCTGGTGCTGGTCGGCGTGCTCGCGCTGCTGACTGCGCGCCTTTCCGCCCACTTACAACGCCCTTTCCGGCAGTGAGGCGAGCATGAACTTCATCTTCGAAAACTGGAGCTTCGTTCTAAAAGGGTTGTTGATGACCCTGCAACTGGCGCTGGTGGTGCTGTTGTTCACCACGCTGATTTCGGCGGTGCTCGGTGTGCTGGCCACAGTCAAGAGCCGGGTGCTGTGGTGGACGATTCATGCCTATGTGGAGCTGTTCCGCTCGATTCCGCTGATCGTCAACGTGTTCTTCATCTTCTTCGGCGCGCCGATGTTCGGCGTCGATCTAAGCCCATTCGCCGCGGTAACTGTCGGCCTGACCTTGTGGGGCAGCGCCAACGGTATCGAGATCGTGCGGGGCGGGCTGGAGTCGGTGTCCCGCCACCAGTGGAAAAGCGCCTGGGCCCTGGGCCTGCGCCCCTGGCAGATCTACCTGCACGTGATCGTGCCGCAGTCGATGAAAGCCATTCTACCGGCCTACACCGGGCTGCTGACGATCCTCGTGCAAGCGACTTCGCTGGGTGCCCTGGTCGGTGTAGGCGAATTCCTCAAGGTCGGCCAGATCATCATCGAACGCGAAACCGTCATGACCGGCGTCAGCCCGGCCTTCTCGGTCTACGCCGTGGTGCTGCTGGTGTACTTCGTCATCTGCTCGGCACTGACCTGGCTTAGCCGTTATCTCGAACGTCGTCTGGGTCGCCCGGCGGTACGTACTTCCATTGGAGAGGTTCCAACATGCAAGAATCCAAAGTCAGTCGGCGTCTGAAAGAAAGCACCGCGCCGGAAGTCAACGAGTACATCTATCGCCCGCGCCTGGAAGGCTTCGCCAGCGGTTTCGCCAATCTTGGCAACGTCAACAAGGCGCACATCCTGATGCTCGCCGAACAGGGGCTGATTCGCGGCGAACATGCCAGTGCGCTGGCCAAGGGTGTGCTGGACATGGAGCAGGCCGGGCCGGATGCGGTCGAGCTGGACCCGTCCCGCGAAGACGCCTACTTCAACTACGAAGCGCACCTGATCGAGCAGATCGGCGCCGACATCGGCGGGCGCCTGCACACCGGTCGCAGCCGCAACGACATCCTCGCCACGCTTGACCGCCTGCGCTGCCGCGA
The DNA here is from genome assembly GCF_050496565.1 of Pseudomonas shirazensis. Taxonomy (GTDB): domain Bacteria; phylum Pseudomonadota; class Gammaproteobacteria; order Pseudomonadales; family Pseudomonadaceae; genus Aquipseudomonas; species Aquipseudomonas shirazensis_A. Next base: position 69,989 of record NZ_JBNWAE010000014.1, on the reverse strand, counting down.
GCTGTTGATGGACCTCATCGACGAACTGGTAACGGTACGCGCCACGGCCCTGCGCTGCGCCGCGATGTACGCAGAAGTGGTGATGCCCGGCTACACCCACCTGCAGCCGGCGCAACCGATCACCTACGGCTACTACCTGAGCGCGGTGGAACAGGCGCTGGAGCGCGACAGCAAGCGCCTGAGCCAGACCCTGGAGTCGATGAACCAGTGCCCACTCGGTGCAGCCGCTTTCGCCGGCACGCCGTTCGACATCGACCGCGCGCGCACCGCCGAGCTACTTGGCTTCGACGGCTATCTGGACAACGCGCTGGACGCCATCGGCTCGCGCGACTTTCTCCTCGAAAGCCTGTCGCACCTGAGCCACCTGGCGGTGTTCTGGAGCCGCGTCGCGCAGGACTACTTTGTCTGGAGCACCCATGAGTTCAACCTCATCGACTTCCCCGACAGCGTCGCCGCCACCTCCAGCATCATGCCGCAAAAGAAAAATCCCACCGTGCTCGAGTACCTCAAGGGCCGCAGCGGGCACATCGTCGGCCTGCTGATGGGCGCCAGCGTGAGCATCAAAGGCACCAACTTCTCCCACACTGGCGACGGCAACCGCGAAGGCACCCGTGGCTTCTGGGAAGCCGCCGAAGAAACCCTGCGCTGCCTGAAACTGCTCGACCTGGTGCTGCGCACCGCAACGCCCAACATCGACCTGGCGGTACGCCGCGCCGGTGAAGACTTCTCCACCGCCACCGGCCTTGCCGACCTGATGGTGCGAGAAGTCGATCTGTCGTTCCGCGAAGCCCACCATGTGGTCGGCGGCGTAGTGCGCATGGCCATGGATCAGGGCCTGCCGGCCAACCAGATCACCACGCAGATGGTCGATGCCTGCGCCCTCGAGCAACTCGGCCACGCCCTCAACCTGCCCGAGCAAAAAGTCCGTGATTGCCTCGACCCGGTCAGCAACGTGCAAGGCCGCAGCTCCGCAGGCGGCCCTTCGCTCGGCTCGTTGAAGCCCAGCCTGGCCCGCGCCAGCGAGCGCCTGAACGCCGAGCGCATTGCCAATCAGCAGCGCCGCGAGCGACTCAGCGCGGCCGACCTCAATCTGCAAACCCTGACCCGGGCACGGGCGGGCGTATGAGCACGATCCTGACGGTTCGCGACCTGCACAAAAGCTTCGGCGCGCACGAGGTGGTCAAGGGCGTGGACATGGACGTTCAACAAGGCGAAGTGGTGGTCATCATCGGCCCCAGCGGCTCGGGCAAGTCGACCTTCATCCGCTGCCTGAACAGCCTGGAAGAGCCGTCCCTCGGCACCGTGGTAATCGCCAATGGCGACTCGGCCAATGCCGGTGACCGCAAGGCTTTGGCCAGGCTGCGCGAAGAGGTGGGCATGGTGTTTCAGGACTACACCCTGTTCCCGCACATGAGCGTGCTGGCGAACATGATGCTCGCCCCGGTCAAGCTCAAGCGCTCGAGCAAACAGGAAGCCCAGACCCACGCCCTCGCCCTGCTCGATCGCGTCGGCCTGCGGCACAAGGCCGAGCACTACCCGGCGGAGTTGTCCGGCGGCCAGCAACAGCGGGTAGCGATCGTGCGGGCGCTGGCGATGAAGCCCAAGCTGATGCTGTTCGACGAGCCCACCTCCGCGCTCGACCCGGAGACCGTCGGCGACGTGCTGAACGTGATGAAGGGCCTCGCGGCTGAGGGCATGACCATGATCGTCGTCACCCACGAGATGGGCTTTGCCCGGGAAGTGGCCGACCGCGTGGTGTTCTTCGACGGCGGCAAGATCATCGAAATGGGCCCGCCGGCGGAAATCTTCAGCGCACCGAAGGAGCCTCGCACGCGGCAGTTTCTGGAAAGCGTCCTGCACTGAGCGAACGGCGTCTTTTACATCCTCTTCCCACATCAGGCGTGCCCGCTGCCACCGGGACGGCGCGCCTGTGCTCCGGCAAGGAGTTTGAAATGAGTGAAGTTATCCGCAAACCTCTGGATGCACTGGGCGCCCAGACCATGATCCAGATGGAGAACGTCAACAAGTGGTATGGCGAGTTCCAGGTCCTGAAGAACATCAACCTCACCGTGCGCCAGGGTGAACGCATCGTACTGTGCGGCCCATCGGGGTCGGGCAAATCGACGACCATTCGCTGCCTCAACCGCCTCGAAGAACACCAGCAAGGCCGCATCGTCGTCGAAGGCACCGAGCTGACCAGCGACGCCAAACAGATCGAAACCATCCGCCGCGAAGTCGGCATGGTGTTCCAGCACTTCAACCTGTTCCCGCACCTGACCATCCTGCAGAACTGCACCCTCGCCCCGATGTGGGCGCGCAAGATGCCGCGCAAGGAGGCTGAGGCGGTGGCAATGCATTACCTGGAACGGGTGCGCATTCCCGAACAGGCACACAAATACCCCGGCCAGCTTTCAGGTGGCCAGCAACAGCGCGTTGCGATTGCCCGGGCGTTGTGCATGAAGCCGAAGATCATGCTGTTTGACGAACCTACATCGGCGCTGGATCCGGAGATGGTCAAGGAAGTGCTGCAGACCATGGTGGATCTGGCCGAAGACGGCATGACCATGGTGTGTGTGACGCATGAGATGGGCTTTGCCCGGACGGTGGCGCACCGAGTGGTGTTCATGGATCAAGGGGAAATTGTCGAGGAAGCTACGCCCAGAGAGTTCTTCGAGAACCCGCAGAGTGAGCGCAGTCGGTTGTTTTTGAGTCAGGTGCTGCATTGATTGGGGGTGGCGCGCATTGTCTGGGCCGGGGCGGACAGACATTGATGTTCCTGTGTTTCCGTCATATGTTGCGGGCTTTCATGGAGGATTCTGTCTGATGGCACGTGTGGCTTTGATACTGACACCTGGTTTTGCGGACTGGGAATACGCTTACATCGGGGGTACGGCGTCCCCGTTTTATGGGATCGACGTCAGGTTTTTCGCTCCCATTACGGGGCATTTTCGTTCGCAGGGTGGATTAGCGGTAACGGTCGATAGCAGCTTGCAGGAATGTCTGGAGTGGAAGCCGGACGTTGTTGTCGTCATTGGAGGGATGGTCTGGGAACGTGAAGAAGCCCCCGATATTCGAGACTTTCTGCATGCAAGCCGTTCAGGTGGAGCAGTCATTGCCGGTATCTGTGGCGGAACGCTGGCGCTTGCGCGGGCTGGGCTTCTCGACACGGTTGCTCATACCTCGAACAGTGCTGATTACTTGCAGAATGCGGTCGGTTACGAAGGCTTTGCGCTTTATCAAAACAGCTCAAGAGCGGTGATGGCAGACCGCATCATTACGGCTCCAGGCACCGCACCCGTCAGTTTCACCTGCGCGGTGTTTGAAGGTGCCGGGCTAGCGGCAGAGAGCGTTTCTCAGTTCAGATCAATGTTGGCAGCGGAGCATCGGTGATCGCGTTGTCCCGCCGTGTCGGCTACACCGTCTGCGATGATGGATAAGCGCTAGGTGCGGCGGACAGCTTGGTCTCACGCAAGCAGCCTTCCACCACCATGATCATTCGATCTGGGCGTTACTCGGCCTGTACCGGGCCTTTGTCCTCAAGCAACTTCCCACATTGCTCGGCCGCCAGGCGGCTGATGATGCGCATCGCTTGATGGATGCCGGCTGTGTTGCGAAAGGTCAGTTGTGGGTTGTGTTCGCACTCAAGCACATCGTCGTGCTGGACGAGGGCTTCACCGAGAAGCTCGAGTGTCCAGGCGTAGCTCTGGATTGTCGACAGACGTTCCTGGCTAGTCATGCGAACACCTGCTTCGGCCTGGAACCGGACAGGTCCAGAGTGGAAACGCAGCACAACTGCTGATGGCGCGGCATCTGGATATTGTCGTGGTGGGGAACGGATGCGGGGATCCGCAACGGAGTTGTTGTGGTCATGCATGGAGTCCTTTTCTGTTGAAGCACCACACCAGCCGTCGCCAAACGGTTGGGTGGCAGCTGTACGCAGGTTGGCGAACCGAGGAAAAGGAACCCGGCAGACCCGAAGGTCTCCCACGCACAGCCGCCATTACACGAAACTGCAGACACAAAAAAAGCGCCAGCAATCGTGGTTGGGGCGCCATTGCGCCTTTTCGGTCGAGTCGCCAAACCCGGTCGCGGAATTGGCCGCGACTTGGCTAATCTAGCTGCCCAGATCAATGGGTGCAAGTTTCAGGGCTGTGGGAAATTTCTCAAACGTGTATGGCGAGGACTCAGTCCCTACTCCGGGATTGAGTCGCGTCTGTGCAGGAGTTTCTCAGTTAAGATCAGTGTTGGCAGCGGAGCATGGGTGATTGCGTCGTCCCGGCCTGCCGGGTACATGCCCAATCGGTCTTGATCAGACGCTAGCGAATGCATGTCTTCTGAGGGAAAATTCGATGCTCTAGGTACTCGCCGCCAAGGAATGGAAATGGCACTGACCAGCAAGATCACCCCTTACAACCCCACTTGGCCCACCCGTTTTATCGCGGACAAGCCGCTCATCGCTTCGGCCTTTGGCGATGAACTGATAGCCATACACCATGTTGGAAGTACATCTGTTGCAGGCCTCGCGGCCAAGCCTGAGATCGATGTGCTGATCGAGGTTCATGATCATCGCAATGCGTCGGCGCGGGATGAGGTGTTGATCGGGTTAGGATACGTACGAGGAAGTGATCTAACGCCAGGGCATCACTTCTATCGGCGTAATGTGGACGGGATTCGTACGCACAAGCTCCATGCCTGTACCTGCGGCCACCTCGCGATCATCCAGATGTTGGGGTTCAGAGATTTGCTGAGGCGCGATGCGACGCTCCGCCAGCAGTATGAAGCGCTGAAGTTAGTGTTGGAGTCGAGCAATACCGATGGGATGGCTGAGTATCTGGAGAAAAAGTCTCCGTTCATTATCGCGGCGTTACGTCGTGCGGGGATAGCCACTGCATGCAATCAATAATTGCACGCTCGCCGAGCAGGCCCTGCGTTGCTCATTTTTCCTGACTGCGTTCCCGTGCCCTTGGCGAGGATGAGTTAGATGCTGCCTTTTTCGCTTTGGCTGCGGCAGGGCTTTTTCCTCGTTTAGGTCCGACCACCACACAGGAGCTGGCCAGCGGCGAGAGATTCGCCAACGTCCGCGCAGCCGCAGCGATTGGTCCACCTGCATGCAACGGGCCGACATCCTTGTCCACGACCGGTGCAGCGGGCTTAACTTTGGCAGTCATCACCATCCCCATCCGCACGCCAAAGAGACGCAGAATGGCCTCCAAGGTGCTGAGCTTCGGATTCGACTTGCCGCTCTCCAATTCGTACAGGCTTTTCGTGGACATCTTGCACATGGCCGCGAAGGTCTCCTGATCAAGCCCGGTGACTTCGAGCCGCAGACGGCGGATGGATACACCAATAGGATCGAGCCCCGCAGCGTTGCGACGGACGATATCCTCTACGAGCTGAGCGCGCTCTTCAGGCTGCAGTTTTTTCATCGCAATCCCCACTCCACGAGTCGCTTGTCCAGGTTATTCACAGGTATCGGGGCTGCATTGCGCATCGATTCAGGCGCATCGATCAGCAGATCGGGTAACGCCCCACGCACCGTCGGCAAAGGCTCGGATCGTGAGTCTGAACGGCATGTCCGCACCTCTAATCAGTATTTTAATGCCGATTACCATAGTGGACGGTGCGTAAACCGGCAATGTACTGCTGATTACTAGCCTCGGCGGGAAAAGCCGGCTCTGGACTATCCACTGAGTATTCACCTCAGCCTCTTAACACAAGCGGCTGAATGATGATCGTGTCGCCTGGGGGCAAGTCGTACACTACGGGATAGCCTATACCACCACCTGATAACGACTCTGCACAAACCCGTTGTCCGACGTTGATGAATCAATCAGCCGCAGCTCAAGCTCATCCCCCAACTGGCTGAACAATGGAATCCCTCTGCCTAGCAGCACCGGAATACGCGTAATCGTGATCTCGTTGATCAATCCCGCAGCGAGGAAGTTCTGGATGGTCTGACCTCCATCTATGTAGAGGTGCTTGAGACCGCGACCCGCGAGCTGCGCCACGATCAGCGCCGGATCGCCGGCCATGACCTCGACTTTGCTTTGTAGTTTTGCAGGTATCGATACCTGCGCCTGTGAGAGCACCACGACGGGTGTTTTTTCATAGGGCCAATCCGGGAAGGACAACACTTTCTCCAGCGTCTTGCGCCCCATGACCAGCGCATCGACCGTCGTCATGAATTCATCATAAGTCAGGCCGTTCAATGCAGAGCACTCATATTCAGGGCGGTTAAGCCACTCAATATCTCCGTCCTTCTTGGCGATGAAGCCGTCAACACTTGCCGCGATAAAGACTGAACATTTGCTATCCATGACCAGAAGAGCTCCTTTTTCCAACGTTTAGACGATGACCTCAGGCCATGTTTGATCATATCCGTACTAGCGACTGACAGGCTGAACGCGCCGTAAATTCATATCAGTGCTGTGCCGCGTTTGAACTCCGGGCTTTCACCCACGCAACGCATCATTTCCAGCAACGTCCTCACCCGCAGCGGCAGATTGCCAGCCGGGTAAACCGCATGCATCTGTGGGCTCACACCACTGCTGGAGGTAAGCTTGTACTCAGGCAAAACCCGCAACAGGCGCCCAGCATCCACTTCGGGCTCTGCCATCCAATCCGCCAAGCGGGCGATCCCGACGCCCGCCAGGGCTGCCTGGAATACCGCCAGACCGGAGCTGAAACGAAATTTCGGATGAACCCGAAAGCTGCTGGCCTGCCCCTCGCTGCGAAAATTCCACTCTTTGAGAATCCGCGGCGCCGTATGCAGAATCAGCGAATGCGACGCCAGCGCCTCGATAGAGTCGGGCACGCCTTTGCGCTCCAGGTAACCGGGGGCGGCATACAGATGGCGGGCGTAACTCCAGAGTGCGAAACCGATCAAGTCGCTGGACTGTGGAAATGCCCCGCGGATTGAGAAGTCCAGCTTGCTCTTGGCCGGGTCGAGAAGCTCATCGGTGAAAATCACATCGATGTTGACGTCTGGATAACGCTCGCAGTATTGCGCGATCAAGCGCGGTAATACCCCATGTCCAAGTACCTCGGGGGCGGAAAAACGGATCCAGCCAGAGGCCAGGCCGCTAAGGCCGGCCAGGTCTTCATCAACTTCACGTTGCAGTTCGAGCATTTTGTAGGCGTGAGCCAGCAAGCACTCACCCGCCTCGGTCAGGCTCACGGTATTGGACGAGCGATTGAACAATTTGAGCCCGACACTTTCCTCCAGGGCTTGAATGGCGCGGGTCAGCGCACTGGGGGAGCGTCCCAAGGCCCGCGCCGCGGCGACGAAGCTGCGCTTGCGAGCTACGGCCGCAAAGGCTTCGAGTTCCGCCAACATATTCAATGCCACGCCCCACCTCATTGCACTTTTCACAATGCGGCATTGCAACACAGAAAGAGCCCTTCCGTTAACCTTCCTATCAACCCGGATCAGCATGTCCTCTGGTTGCAGTGATATGCACCACCCACCTAGATAGTCAGAGCTTTAGTTCATGGTCGATATTGCCATCCTTTGCGTATTCGCTTTCGCTGCCGGCCTGATCGATGCGGCAGTGGGCGGCGGTGGACTGATCCAGATACCCGCACTGTTCAACGTACTACCCAGCGCTCAACCGGCTGCGCTGCTGGGTACCAACAAGGTCGCGGCCGCCTGCGGTACGGCATTCGCGGCTCGGTCGTTCGTACGCAAGGTGGTGATCGACTGGGGGCTTGTGATCCCCGCGGCCTGTGCGGCCTTTGTCATGGCCTTCTTCGGCGCCGCAACGGTATCGTTCGTACCGCAGTCAGTGATGCGGCCGGCAGTGCTGGTGCTGATTGTGCTGATGGCGATCTACACCTTCTGGAAAAAAGACTTCGGCGCCCTGCACAAACCCATGCGTATCGGTACCAAGGAAAAACTGCTGGCGATCGTCATCGGCGGCGCCATCGGCTTCTACGATGGCCTGTTCGGGCCCGGTACTGGCAGCTTCCTGATCTTTTTGTTTATCCGCTGCTTCGCCTTCGACTTTCTGCATGCCTCGGCATCGGCCAAACTCGTGAACATTGCTACCAATATCGCGGCACTGATGTTCTTCATTCCGACGGGTAACGTGCTCTACCTGATCGCAATCCCCATGGCGGCATTCAACATCCTCGGAGCACTGACTGGCACCTGGCTGGCGGTTCATAAAGGCGTGCCCTTTGTCCGCACGCTGTTCCTGGTGTTGTTGGTGATTTTGATCAGCAAACTGTCTTACGACCTGTTCCTGTAGAACTCAGGCCTGCAAGCAGCGACTCGCAGTTATTACCCTGCCGACCGACTTTTAAAAAGACAGCGACCGGATGCTCGCTCCGGTCGTGGTCTTGGAGGGTCACGCTAGGCAGGCATCAAGTGCTTTTTGCACTATTAGTATTGGTCGGAGCGAACCCACTTTCCGATGCCTACGCTCCTCCAGCCAGGTGCGGCTGCGGCGGACTGTGCCCCTGAGCCTGTCCGTGATGTATTGATTCCTCCTATGTCGGAAAACGAAACAGTGGATCGTTGATCCCTGTAAACAGTGCTTTTAAGCACGAAGGTCTCGTTCTTCTCGTCGATCCTTTCCAGGATGCCTTGTTCGGCCAGTGGATTCCCGCCCCCCGTGGTTGTCTTACGCCAAACAAGTAAATAACGATTGAGTGACTGCTTGAGTTCGGCTACCACTCGAGCACGGATAACATGCTCATTGACATACGCCTGACATGCTTCTTCTACAGGACTGGTGATATTCCTGATCTGTCGCTGCTTGTCATAGTAATCCCGAAACGGATCTGCGCTGGGCTGTTCAGAGGGATAGATGACATCTTGCTGAACGAGGTGGCGGTTGATGGCGGCCGAACACATGTCGGCAGCGGCAGCATCGGCAATAGCGTCAATGCCGTCCACACCGGGCGCAGCCTTGGCTGCGTCATCGGTTACGGCTTTGATGGCATCATCTACAAGCTTGCTGGCCTCTTCGTGAGCCTTGTTCAAAGCAATAAACGAGGCCTCATAGATGATTGAGGCACCCTCAATGGCGCTGTCATCTTGCTTATCCATGGCGATGTAGAGTTCATCGCGCGCCCTGTCGTGGGCGACTATCGGCGCCCCCTGCTCGAGCGCGGCGGTAAATACCCCCCAGACCAATGCATAGACCTCGGCATCGCGCAGCGCCCGCACTACATCAACGGCAGTCGCAGCGTCCTTGTTTTCTTTGATGATGGCTCGGCGACTCGTTAGCGCTTCGTAGGTTTTGCAGTCACGAATACTTGAAAGCAACGCGTCCAGATCTGTAGGCATAAAAACGGACTCCTGTCCGATGGAGTTAGAAAAGCGCTAGCACTTCAACTTGCTGGCCTGCGCTTTTATAAGCCTCCTTGCGAGACGCTGGTACTGTCATTCTTACCTAACAAAACTAACAGGTGACTGGCTGACGGATCCGTGAATGGACTTTGAAACGAGGCATTACAGAAACAACAAAGCCCGCACGAGGCGGGCTTTGTTGGGTATTGCTTGGACAGTGGTGTACTTCGGGATACTGATGTCTGGTGCGGAGACAGACGGACGGTTATTGGCCGCGAGGGACCGGTTTTCGTGGGGCTGGAATTTGGTGGAATTTTTGATGTACCTCATAGGGTGTCCATAAACAAATCAGCTAGTTATGGCTTTCCGTGGAATCGAATCGGTTTTTTTGGACTCCAGTGAGAGCTACGGCCCCCGCTTCAAACGCTGGGTGAGGAACGACAGAATCCGTCCGAAGATGGCAGCTAGCAAACCTGTAGCTGCCCTTCGTGAAGCACAGCAATCGGCCAGAACACGCCCGGGGCTCACAGCTAAGCGTTCCGCCATTGCGTGGGCGTTGTGTTCTGCCCAAAATTTAATGCGTGATAGAACGAGTTGGCATCCTCGAAGCCGACGCTATAGGCCGCTTCATTGATATCGATAGTCGAATCCAACAGCAATCGCTGCACCATGTCCTGCCGCGCTTCCAAGGTGAGTTGACGGAAGTTGTTGCCTTCCCCGGTGATACGCCGTTGTAGCGTTCACTCACAGGCACTTAATTCACGCGCCACATCTGACGGGTCGCCATTGCGTCCTTGAGGACGACCTTGACCTGATAACTGACCGAAATAAGGGATTTGTGTTCTTGCAGTGCCGAGGCCACCGGCCGCCCTTGATGTACTTATCCGAGGGCGGCTATGGGGCGGTAGCTGACAGATCCGAGTGGTGAACGCTATAACATTTGGACGTCGCTCAGAGCAACTTAAGCGCTGCTACAGGCCGAAATCTCAGCAGATGTGCCAATCGTCGGTAAAGGGGGTGCCCTATGATTTGATGACACCTCTTGAGCTTATTTGGAGCGATGATGGAAAACGATAAACTTTCATTGCCCTAAAGTTTCTGAATGGCTAGTTTTTATTGTTACCAACTCGCCAGCCGAGTATTTTACAGCCACATGATATGGCAGCACGCTCGAAATAAAATAACTGAACGATGACCAAGTTATAATCGTAAATACTATGGCGCTTACTAGCATGACGCCCACATTTATAACTGTGAAAGGCATGAGCAGTGCGGTTGACAGACCCACAACTAGAAACACCTCGGCTAACGATCCGCTTCGACGTATTTTTTTAATATTACGATCAAGTTCTATCTTGGCCCCAAGGCCTAAGGCTTTTTTCTGAAGCTCATTATTTTTGGTTTCGATGTATTTTAAAGTTATATCGACAACAAGATTCCTAACTTCATCTTTAAGCGTGAAAAAGTAGAACAACCCTTCAGCTAGGCTCCGAGCTAGCCATGCAACGCCTATGACGAATGCTATTGAGTAAGTGAGTTGAAGCATACTGAGCGATGGGATAACACCATCAGTCATATCCATCATGGCCTTTACTTTAACTCCGGACAGCCCACATATGACGCTGTCGGATATTTTGTTGGTTGCAATGTAAGTCGCGACAACAAAGAAAAGCCAAGCAAATATATTGGAGAGACTAAATTTGAAGCCTAACTCTTCGTCATATCTCTGCTTGCAATATTCTATTAGCTTTTCCATCAGACCAATCCGATAAAGAAAACGTCCCCGCCTTTCGCATCGTATGCACCACCTTCGAAAATGGGGCTACCGATGAAGACCATTGGAAGCGGAGAGCCCAGATATTTTTTGATCATCTCAAATTCTGCCTCGCTTTTGTATTGCAGCTTGATCATCCTGTCGATGACTAGATTTTTAACTTTAGTAGATTTATTGACTGCATCTAGCTCAGTAACTAGAACTTCAAATATCAGGGGATCACCCAAGTTTCGGCGGGAAACCATGGAGTGAAAATTCTCGCTGGATGTCCTATTGAACTTAAAGGGGGTCTGCTTGTCTTCGCTTACAATAATTTCTATCGTGCTCTGCCCGGAATTTTTATGGCGCACAACTCCGATCAACTGGTCGATTTCTTTGTTGATAGCTCGGTCGCCATAAGGGTGCTGAGATGCGTTTGGAATATAGTTTTCGTAAGTGATAGGCTCGATAATACCTAGCCGAACTTGTTCTTCACGGAGCGCGGATTGGTTGGCTAGAGAACCGGCGTTGGCTAAAGCTTGCTCGCGCGCCTTATCAACTGCAGGGCTAATAGCACTGACGATCCTCTTTAGCGTGCTCTTGATCTTTGGGCTGCTATCAATAAATTCTATGATGTAACCGCCGTCCTTTGGCGGTCTCGACCACAGCTCCGTTTCTAGATAGTCTTCGGGGCTAAGCCGAGCATTCTTTATTACTTCGCCGTACTTGACGTCAAGGTGCGCACGATTAACTGCGCCTTGAAGATGATAAAGGCTTTTACCTAACGTGCGCAGGCTTACCGTATGATTTCTTGTAATGTCACCATCAAAGTGCAAGTGTAAGTAACTCATAGCGGCTTCCCTGCTTCAACGCCCAATTTATAAATTTAAGCTTCGATCATGATGGCTTAAGGAGAGCAGCTAGCTAGCGCCGTGGCAACCTGCCATCACGAGACTGCGCGAGTATGCCTGAGTGGCCTGTCCAGAGCAGCTATTTTTCGTGCTTGCTGGAGCTGAACGAGATCGGCGGTGAAGCCGTAGACAGCTTCAACGAGAGTAGAGAGCGTGGTGGTGAAACGGAGAATGAACGGGGAAAATCTAGTCAGGCAAAGGAAAAATGCTTAAGGACGTAAACCGTAAGCCTTTGAAATCATTGGTGGACCCACACGGACTCGAACCGTGGACCAGGATTATGAAAGCGTAACCAAGCGGCACTCTCTGGTGGGGTAGTTGCCGGAATTGATCTCGATAAGGAATCCGTCGAGCATAGGCCTTCATCGAAGCGAGTCCGGCGCGTAATGAACCTAGAGAGTATTTGGCGAAAAGAAATTCGCCGTCGGTTCAAAGACGACCTGCAAAGGAGCAGGGTCAGGCTTAACTGGCCTTCGCACGCCAGGTTCATTCACTCCGAATTTGAGTGCTTCGCAGAGCTGGCGAGACGCAACGCTGCATGGCCTCCGAGTTTACCCATGCTGCCCAAAAGCATCCCCAGGAATCCCTAGCATAAACTCGTGCGCCGGTGAGATCGCAAAGATCTAGGAGCGGAGGTGTCCTCAGATTTGAGGACACATTGTCGCAGATCGGCGTTTACTCATAGCGCCACATGACTGAGTTCCGGTGAGCCGACGATCTGGGCCGATAATGACGTACGACTGATACCCGGCTATTTGTTCAGAATTTTCTGACCCAGCTTGTAAGCACCCCAGCCCACCCCTCCGAGCAGTGCAGCGCCGCCGACGGCGCAAGCAACGATTGGAAGAACAGCAGAACCTGCAGCGGCACCTGCGATAGCTGCTACACCGCCAGCCATACCTGTCCCCCCCGCGGCAACAGCCCCTCCACCTGCTGCAGCAATAGCGGCCGTGGTAGTCGCTGCTGATGCGCCTGCGGCGATTGTCGCCGCTGCCGCCGCTTCCGCCGCTGCTACACCGATCACTCCAACGCCGTAGGCAGCACCGATACCCGCTCCAGTGGCCGCAGCCACCCCAACTGCAGCCACTTCACCAACCTGCTCATTGTTCATGTAATGCTCTCCTCACAGTCCCTGAGAAAACGACATTAATGCAGGCTATTTGACATCATGCAATAGGGGCTGCTTTTTCTTTGCTCTTAAACCAACCAGTGCAATCAGCCGCAATGAGGTGTAAACGTCATGAACTCACTTAGCCCAGGGGAAGTGGATCAATGCCGGTAGAATTTTTGACGCACGAGCAGGTTTGCGAACTCACCGGAGCGAAGACGAAGAAGGCGCAGATCGCGAACCTGGCGCAGAATGGCATTCGTCATTCGATCAAGGTAAACGGCTGGCCATGTGTGACTGTGGGCGCAGTTGAGGGCTATGCACCCCAGGTTGATGAGGAGCCCGCCGTTCCCGCGTGGATTCCAGACTTCAGCAAGATCAATTAGGCCGCTGGTTGCGTGACGGCGGAAATCCTTACGCGTCAGTTCCGCCGTTTTCACGGAAACTAGCGCCCAAAGAGTACGCCCCTACTTTAAACTCAAACTATTTCTGGCCAATAGCGCTTTATGCTTAAATTTAGGATCAAGATATGAAGCCTCGTTAAGCACACCAGCTAGTTTTTCCATTAGTTTCTGTTCGCTAAAACCGTATCGATCAATTTCGCCATTGATGGCGGCCTCCAACCTTCTTACTGATACAATCCTTGCGTATGGCACGTGAACTTTATTGTTGATAATTACTGTTCCAGTCACATGCTTAGGCTGTTTTTCAGTAAATATTCGGGTTTTCTTATCATTGATAACATGACCATGCCGCCTGACCACTGACTTCACCTCTCTCTCAAGAGAGAGCGGAATTAAGTCACCCGAGAATGTCAGATCGTCCACATAGCACGTAAATATTAGGCCATGCTTTTCTGCGAGAGTATTTAACTCATCATACATCGGACGAGATGAATGAAGTGCAAGTAGCGGACTGAGCGGGCTTCCAGTTGGCAAGCAATTTCGAAAAGTTGTCAGCGCGGTAAGGATTCCCGATACGTCGCCTACGCAATTCATTTGAGTTGAAAAAAATTTGTTAACATGAAAGCTTTTGACCTGACCGTAAAAATTACTCAAGTCAAAAGTTGCTACAGCCTTCGATTTTTCATGAGCTATTGCATTTGACCGATAGGAGCGCTTTTTGACTCCAGCGTGTGCGTAACCTGGATGCTCCATTCTTTGCAAAAGCTTAAGTATACGCTCATGGATAGCCCGCAGCTTACGAGCAGGCGTCTGTACAAGCCGTCTCTTGGTTACCTTTTGTGAAAAAGGATTATAATCTTCCAATAGAGTAAATTCCCGGTAGTTTTCATTACTACCAAGAATAGAGTCTATTTCCTCTTGCTCGCTATCAAGCACATGATATAACTTACCTGGAGATGTTAGCTTGTACAGTGCGCTCTGATTTATTGGATAAAGCTTAAAAGGTTTTCGCTTTCTTACCGAAGTTTTTAGCGGTCTCATTCCTAGCCTGATTCCATTCAAATATTGAGACTATTTTTTTTGCGACATGCATCCTGAACTTGTCACTTGGCTTGGGACCCTCTAAGTTCTCCGAAAAAAACAATATCGATGAGAGAGGAATGTCAAACTGCTCGCTGTATCTGGACAATATGTCCATGGTTGGTTGTTTTTTTCCTGACTCTATCTCGGATAAATAGGAGTTGGAAATTCCAAGCCGGGCAGAAAGGTCTGATTGAGAAACGTCGTAAAACGTACGGATCAGCTTAAGCGCTTTATTTAACATGGCGAATGCCTATAGTAGAGCTGGTGAAAACAGCGGGGTAGGTCTTATTCAGAATCGATTCCGAGGAAGCTAAGGATTTTCGGCCCGTATTTATCGATCAGCGTGCAGAGGTTTACGAAAAACCGTACTACCTGCCAACCAGCCATGAAAACCTTTACAACGCTCCACTTCTTCTTCTTTTCTGGACTGACCAGACATTGCTCTGCGGTTTTTTCTTCACTCTTGTGCATCTTTCGAAGCTCCTATCTAGGTTATGACACACTTATGTGTGCCTCTCGGGCATAACCAGATAGCAAGTAGTGAAACGGGTTGAGCAATGCTTTTCCCCCTCCGATACACCGGCTTCGTCGCTCTCGACGAAGCCGCTTTTGTCCTTGAAGGTGTGGAGGCGCCTGACGCGGCATTCCGCCTTCTCCGGCCAAGGGTTAGAGACCTAGGTCTCCACGGTGCTTTGGCACCAACAGCAACGAGATGAGTCTCCGTCCGCCACACAAATATGCGAAATAAATTCGCAGGTGTCAAACATTTTTCGCTGACAGCGAAAAATAATCGCTGGATACGAAACATTTATTTCTATAAATATAAATAAAATCAATAAGATAAATCAAAAAACTTTTTACTTTCGGATCTGTCCCTGTGAGGGTGTATTGGTGTACAACCTAAGGATCTAGGCAGTACCTGCAGGCATTCCCACTCAGCCTCAACCTAACGGTTCAAGCGATCTGCTTAGTGGGTTCACGGTCGCGGCCTTGCGGCATGAATTTCGAACCTCTGCGCGCTGCATACCTACGCCTTACTCGGACTCGGCAATTTCATGCACCGATCAACACGAAGCTTCGCCATGATTCTGTTGGCGCTGAACAATCTGTTTTTGCAGTAATGGCAGCTAGATCACCGCGCCTAACCACGTCGCGCAGGCATTCCGCGCATTATTGATGCCAGGCCACTCATTCGGATGGCACCACTTCACGAGTGCCTGCCACCTGTCACAGTGCGCCTTGACCGTGCCGTAGTGGCCACCGCCGAACATGTCTTTCAGTGCCTGAGGTCCTGCGTAACTCAATTGCCTGCCGTAGCCGAAATTACGGCCATCACGTCTACCCACCAATGCCATGTCGGTCACCTCATCTTCCGATCTCCGATCCTCGCCCCACGTCATCCCGCCAAGAATGCTGAGTGTTATCAGGGATCAAGGCCCCTGCGACCTGTGGGGATGTCCTCTAACGCGGGACTGGCGGCTCCTTACGACCGGGAGCAAGGGCATCTCATGATCTGGCCTCCTGAGCACCGTTACCGGTGGGCGGGTGGAGGCTGCATTGGCTGACGAGACCAGTGCCGCGAGATCCTGAGCCAGGTGCAAGCAGCAATGCGATGACCGGGGCATATCTGACTGTCAGTCAGGTGCAGTCCATTCCGTGGTCTGCGGCACCATCATCTACAGCGCCGTTGCTGGTGACATCGGCGTTTGTCACGCCGATTGTCACGAGTGGAGTAGCCGCAAAGCCAAATGCGATAAGGGCTGCAGCAGCGTTAGAAGCGCCCGTCTCTTTCCAGGAGAAAGAGACGGGCGCAGGTTGGCGCGAGATTCGACCAAGCGGACAGGTTGCTGCAGGGCAGCGACGTAGAAAGTGTTGTCTGGCGCACGAGGGCCATGATCTGAAGTAGGCATCCATCACCGGGGAGGTGACCGGGCGAGTTGCTGGATGCGAATCGCCATTTGGGGGCGAACCACCGCGAGAATGGCGTGACCTTTAAGGTCCGGGTCACTTGGGGTGCTGTCATCGACAGCGCTTGCACGGCCAGTTCTACGCCTGTGGAGTTGCAGGGTGGGGCAATATTGCGTCGATCTCGATAGGCCAGGTGTTTGGCTGAACCGGGAATACTCTTGGGCTGGAAGGCGGATTTGATGGCACGGGCTTCGCCCGTGTTCGCGGGTAAACCCGCTCCCACAGGGAGTTGCGCTGGCTTTTAGATTTTTGACAAGACAGTCGATCCGCTGGCGTTTTCTTCTGGCGAACCCAGGTCGCTGCGTCGCATCACAACACGCTTGGCTGGGTAACGTGCCCAAAGGCCGCGCCAGTTTGGAAAAATACGGCTAGGGGTTGCTGCCACCGCACATAACCAACACGCCGGCCCATTTTACAATGCCTTTAATGCTCGAGCCCTTTGCGGCTAGTACACCCCACGGCTTCGGGCCGCTTGGAGTGAAAGAATGCTGTGTTCCCGTGCTTACTCAGGCTCTATCGAGCGGTTCTGGAATGAACCCCTGCTCCCTCAGCGCCTTAATGACCCCTCTCACCAAGTAATTGCTGGAAAAACCAATGGTGTATTGCCTTGAGCCCGGACTGATCGGCACAAGCATGCCTTGCTCCAGCAGATTTTTGATCTGGTACGTACGCTGGTTAGCTGTGAGCTTGGGAATGGCCTGAGCAATGCCACCCGACTTCACCACTTTCAGCTTTACAACGCTGACCAAGATCTGTTCCTCGATCTCACTAATCCAGTCGCGGCTGCGGGCAAAGCTCACTGCCGGCAACAGAATGCATTTTGTGAGGTAGCCATAGTCGGTAAGCTTGTCCACCTTTTCCAGCTCGTCGCGAATGCCCTGCAGCACATACGTGCACCATGCCTCCAGGCCTTCAGTGGTGCCGGTGTCAGCAACCCCCAGCATGGTGTAGTACTTGTCGCGGTCATTGCAGAACACTGCCGTGGGATTGAGTACCCGGCCCCCTGTGTTCACGTTAAAGCCGTACTTCATCAACAGCGCATAGGTCAGCAGCCTCACCACGCGCCCGTTGCCATTGCCAAAGGGATGAATCCAGCCGAAACGGTGGTGCGCCAAGGCGACTTTCATCAACGCGTATTTCGGAGAGTCGTCGCGGTTGATGAAGCTGACCAACTCCTGCATGTACTGCGGCACCAGCACACCGTCCGGGGGCAGATGCTCGGCCTGGGCGATCCTGACAGCCCCTTCACGGTAGGCGCCGGGGGTTTTGTCACCTTCACGACGCAAGCCCGTTACAGTCATGGCGTGCAATTCGCGAATCATGTGTTCAGTAAGGTTTGCACCGGGCTGAATCACCTCTTCGATGTAGTCCATCGCCTTTTCGATATTGGCAATTTCCAGCAACTGGTCGGTGCTCTCGGCTTTCCCTTCGACCTTGCTATCGATGTAGTCCGCCAGCGTGGTGTGGTTACCTTCGATCCGGGCTGAGCCCAAGCTCTCCAGCGTATGGAAAAGTGCTTTCAGCTGAAAGAACACCTGAGGTGGGGTATCCCCTTCCAACCTCAGCCTGCGCAGAAATTCGAGCTCGGCCAGTACATCAACCAGCGGGGAGTCGAAGGATGGGTTGAGTAGCTGCAGATCATGGTGAGAAAATTGGGGCATCTCAAAAACATCTCTAAACAGAGAAATCATTATCTAGAAAAAGTCTGGATTTTGCGCCGTAAATACTGGCCTGAACAACAAATCAAGATAAGCATTATCTAGAAAATCGTGCAACCTTAAGTGGAAAACCACGCACGAACAAGTCAAAAACTGCGGATCTGAATGGACAAAAAAACCCGCACGAGGCGGGCATCTATTGCAGCCAGCTAGCGAAAATCGCTATTGGCTAATCTGTCTGGTGCCGGAGACAGGAATCGAACCTGCGACCTTCGCGTTACGAGTGCGTTACTGCGCGCAATGATTACATGGGAAAACCCGTAATCATTGGGTAATATCGTCCGGTTGAGTCCACCAAGACAGGTCCGTATAGTCATTTTTGCTGTCACCCTGCTGTCACGGACAACCAGCCATGAAAACCAAGATCACCGCCAAGGTTCTATCCAGCATCCAGCCCCAAGAGAAGGCATATCGCATCCACGACACCGCACAGCCGGGCCTGTCGATCAGGGTGCTGCCCAGTGGCCACGCCAGCTATATGGTGACCTGGGGCCGGAACCAAGCCGCCACCTTGGGGCGAGTCGGCATGATGACCCTGGACCAGGCGCGCACCGAGGCTGCTCGGTGGCTTGCTGAGGCCCACGCCCACGGCACCCCACTGGTGGCTACCAAGAGTAAGCGTCGAGCTGCGCACACCCTTCAGAGCTACCTGGAGGAGAGCTATTACCCGTGGCTGGAAACCCACCACAAAGCCCACCAGAAGACCCGACACGCCATAGAGTACAGCTTCGGCGCACTGATGCGTAAAACGCTGACAGACATCACCCAACGCGATCTAGAGGCTATGCGGGTGAAGTGGTTGGCTGCCGGGCTGAAGGATGCCACCGCCAATAGAAAGCTGGCAGCCCTCCGCGGGGCGCTTTCCAAGGCAGTCGAGTGGGGCGCCCTCGATCAACACCCGATGACCAAACTGAAGCCGATGCGGCTCGACACCCGCGCCCGGGTTCGATTCCTATCCTCGGAAGAGGAACGGCGGCTGCGTCAGGTCCTGGACGATCGGGAGGAACGCATTAGGGGCGAACGTGACAGCGCCAACCGGTGGCGGCGGGAACGGAAGAAAGAAGAATTACCCGACTTGAGGGCCAAGAAGTTCGCCGACCATCTGAAGCCGATGGCGATCATCAGCCTGAACACCGGACTACGCAGAGGCGAACTTTTTAATCTGACTTGGCTGGATATTGATTTTTCACAAAAGACGCTGACAGTAGTTGGGGAGGGCGCAAAGTCAGACCAGACCAGGCACATCCCGCTGAACAAGGAAGCGCTGCAAACTATTAAAGAGTGGGAAACCCAGTCTAGTGGCCTACCTCTGCTCTTTCCAAGCCAGACTGGCGGCGTAATGGATAATGTCAAAAAGTCTTGGGATAGGGTATTGAAAGAAGCGAAAGTGAGCTCATTCCGCTGGCACGACCTTCGACACACCTTCGCCTCAAAACTAGCAATGAAGGGCGTCCCTCTCAATACTATCCGGGATCTACTGGGGCATGCCGACCTCAAGATGACCCTGCGTTACGCCCACCTTGCACCAGACAGCAAGGCTGCGGCGGTTGAACTACTTTGACTAGGAGTTTTTTATCATGGCTTTGAAGCCATGATAATTTACATCTAAGATTTTGTTTTTTTGAATGAATCTGACGTACTCATTCAGCATTGCCCACTCACCCCTGACCAACTCTAAATCAATATGTATCTCTGCAGGCATGTAGCTTGCTGCTGAGCGATTAACCTTCAAGTCGCCATACAGATTGAAGTCACCTCTGAAATATTCGTCACGTGAAACTAAGGTTGCAATGTCGACGGTTTCTAGATCAGCGTATTTGAAACCTAAACCTCCGACTCTAAGCTTGTAGACAACATCATCCTCTGACCAAATTTTTTCTACTAATTCAATGAATGAGGTCTTGTCGTCCGGTTTTTCCCCAAAAGGGTCATCGACGACCGTTGCGCTGAGCACACCCTGTATGCCGCATTCCAGCAACGCCACTATTTTCTCGTTCTGAGTGGTGGCTGCGAGCTCCAGGCCAGCTTTCAGTAGCGGATCGATCCGGGCGGAGATCACAGCTTTCTTCGATCGGTTTGCCATTCATCGCTCCTCAGAAAATCTTACACAGCGATAGCTTGCATCGCGTGTTACTTACAAATATAGTGTTTACACCGTCCAGTATCGTCCGGACGTGAGGTTTTCACAACTGGAGCTTTATACAGATGACCCAGACCAACCAATTCCAGCCGCTCGCCCTCGGCATTGACGATGCTGCTCGTGTCATCGGCGTAGCGCGCTCGATGCTCTACGAGATCGTAGCTCGCGGCGACCTTCCAAGCTTCAAGCTAGGGCGTCGTCGCATGATCCTGGCAAAGGAACTGGAGACCTACATCAATCGCGTGGCCGTGGAGAATGCTCGATGAGCCTTGATGTTGTTGATTCATCAGGCCACGTGCTGGGCGAGCTTCGACTTTCTGCCTGGACATCCGTCGTCCAGCTGGGAGACGCACAGCTAGGCATCGCTGATGGTGCCGGAAATCTATTTGCCACCATCACTTGCCCTTCAGGCTGTCGACTAGTGCGCCTAGATGTTTTGGAGGTTCTCGTTACGCCAGTTCGGGAGGTACGGCATGTGCCTGGATTCTGTTCCTGAGTTGGCGTTGGTAACGCTCAACCCGAGCCAAAGACGAGTGCTGGCCGGCCTGGTGGAAGCTGAGCGGAGTCAGGCGAGTATGTGGTGGACTTTCTTGAATGAGATGCGGATCAGAGGCGAGCTACCTGATTGGGTTAAAGCCCAAGTCGGATCGGCGAGTGATCATGACCACTGGTTGCAGCTCTGCAAGGATGTCAACAAGGCGATGTTCGGGAAGGTTCGGCATATTGCCCTTGAGGGTGAGCCGGAATGGATCGGAGTGACGATCGATGGAGAGCCATGGGAGTTAACGCAGCGCCCTAGCCAAATGGAAACGGCACAGGGCGCTGAGTCAATAGAGCAAGTGCAGGAGAAGGTGTTGCAGCACCTCTCCCGCGATATCGCATTGGTAGGCACCAACGAGAGGAAGTTATCGTGACAGAACGCATCAGCCAGCACAACGGCGGCACCAAAAATGACCGTGCCTCGAATGAGCAACACCGTGCCCAAGCTCATCGCAAGATGGCTCTGAGTGCCCTCCACGCAAACTCGTCCCTGTCCGTCCGCTTGAAGCGCTACAACCACCACATGAATCAGGCCCGCGCTATTGAATCCCAAGGGGGTGTGCGATGAGCCTTTCACCGCAAGCGCCCACCCGGCCGCTAGCCGCAATTGAATTCACCATCTCAAGCACCTTCGCTCTTTTGGAGATCGCCGGCGGTATGCTTGGCCTGATCAATAATGTCGGGGAAATATCACTTACGATAAAGCCTCTCTGCACTCTGCATTACACCTTTGGCGGCGTGGAATTTAAGCTGGAGGTGAACAATGAACTGCACACATGACTGCACAAACGCAACTCGGCTCGAGCTGGCGGCATGGACTGCGCTGGACGACCTGCGCGATGTGCAGCAAGCGTTTGATAACGCGCACGCAGTCTTCACGATGATCATCGATAAGACCTGCGGTGTTCACATTGCCAAAGACTTGGCCGCACTTGGCATCGCCGACCTCACAGAGTGGTCGAGCAAATTGGACTGCTATGCGGATCAGCTCGAATCCAGCCTGTCCGCAACCGTTGACGCTGATCCCCTGACCTCAACCACGCCGAGGGCCTAAACCATGTCTGAAAGAAACGGTGCATTGGCGCCGACGGGATCGGCTTGCTCCAAGAAAGCCACCGAACTGTTTTACGTGACCCATCCGAAGGTCGAGCGGGCCTTGCTGGGGCCGTTCCTGAGCCAGGCCGCCGCAGAGTGCGGGCTCGTAATTTTGCGCAGTGCTGATGCGGTTGTGACCGCTTGCATCATCGACTCGCTGGACGAGCTGACCTACTGGCACGCGGTGAACAACGGTCAGGTCTGCCGGGCCTTCGCTGGCTCCAATGTGCCGGAGGTGAGCCATGGCTAGGGAGACCAATTCCGTGCAGACAGAACCACGGGTGAGTGGCGCAGAGCTGAGGCGCTGGTGACCAAGAGGAAGAGCCGCCGCGACTCAGATTGGGGAGGTCGTGGCGCGTACATGATCCCCAGGCTGCTCGGCGAACACCCCGATTTTCTGACCATGACCGGCTCCGAATTGAAGGTGTTCATGCTGCTGCTCTCGCAGTACCGCGGGAACAACAACGGGGACCTGGCTGCCACCCACTCGATGATGGAGGAGCGCGGAGGCATGGCCAAGGCAACGCTGGCGGCATCGCTACAAGGGCTGCAGCAGCGAAATCTGATCGCTCGCACCAGAACCAACATGAAAGGCCGCGAGGGCGCCCGATGCGCGCTTTATGCCCTCACCTGGATTCGAGTTCATGAGTGCCCTGGCCGGCAGCTCGAGATCGGCCCAACGCTGGGACCAATGAGGAAGCTGAGCGAATGATTTGGCCGTTTACCGGGTTCAATTTTTGAACAGGAACGGTTCAGAAATGGAACCGTTCCATGGCCCAAGCGCCATCCAAGAGCTGATAACGGCTCAAAAAATGAACCCTTATAGGCGGTTTCGGTGGGGTTTCAGGTTCAAAAACTATGCCCCTTTATAACTATTACCACCACAGGGATTTGAAATGAGCCGAGTTAGGACGGAACAAGCCCGGTGCCGATCGCTGGTCGATGCCGGTTGCAAGCGAGCGGGCGGCTACACGTTTCTGGTTTTCGAATGGCTGCCGTGGACTATTGCCGGCTGCTGTTGCAAGTGCGCGGTATTTGTTCAGCCGCAAATGCTCGCCGCTCAGGCAAGCGCCTTGAGTGGCCACTTGGAACTGGTGGTCGACAATCCGCCTCAGCAGCTGGCGCTGGATTGCCTGCCAGACGCTCAGCGGAATTCAGCTAGCGGAACGGGGAGCAGCTAAGTGCAGAGCGCAGTCGGCGATCTATCAGAGATGGGCCGTGACTCTGGCCACCTTTCAAAAGGGCTGGCAAAGGCCCAGCGGTTTCTGCTGGATCTGCTGGCGCGCGGCCCCGTACCGACAAGCGAAATCAAGAAAGCCGCTCAAGCCTCGGGGTGTGCCTGGGCGAGCGTGCGCCGAGCGCAGCACGTCGTCGGAGCCAAAGCAGTACGGCTTGGCGAAGAAGGCCGGAGAGGTGGCGGTTCTTGGTGGTGGGTGCTGGGGTCGTCGGTGAATGAGCACCTTAAAGATTCCCCGAATGAGCATCTAAATGCTCTGGCAAGCAGGCCCACCCTTTCCGGGACGCCCACCCCTGCAACTGAGTTGGAGTGCTCTGGTTTGAGCACCTTAACCGAGGACTTCGACATTGGTCCCGATGAGGAGGAGCTGTAATGGCGGCAGTCGACTATCTGCGGGACCAGGGGCTCTCAATTCGCAAGCGGGGGATGCGGGTTGTCGTCGGACCAAAGGCGCTGATCACCGACGACATTCGCAGGTATGTAAAAGCGCATCGGCTGGCGTTGCTGGCAGAGCTTGCCGCCAACGATGGCATCGAGCGCCGCTGCAACTGGGCGGTGCTGGTGCCGGGGTGCCGCCCTTTCACCATGATCAGCGAGCCGATCACCCGCGACGAAGCATTGGCTGACGTTCGTGTGCGCTGGCCAGGCGCTGAGGTGGGGCCATGACGAGACTCTGCAAACAGCTAGGCAAGAAGTCCTCGAACGCTCAACGAGGTAGGCGGGAATTCTCATCCACCGTGTCGTTATCAACACAGTGTGTAGGAATCAACACAGTGGATTATCGAGACAGATCGTTTGGTCTGTTTCGGCTGATCCGATCCGAGTCGGCTCAAGAGATTAACCGGCCAGGCTGTGTCACCAGCACGGTTGACCAGGTGGAGTCGCTGGCGCTGAGAGCAGTCACTCATTTGAAGTCCGAAAATTCGACTCCAAGAGATCTTCAATCTGTATCCGTGAGGCGCGATGCATGACAACCAGACACATCACATTCACTGACGCCGAGATCCGCAAGCAGGCCGGCCAGCCGGTGCGCCAGTTGCGTGACCCGCGTTATCCCGAACTGCGCTTCCGCTATTCCACCGTCGACCGCACCCGGGGCGCCTGGCATGTCGTGGTCAGGGGAAAGTGGGGCAAGGCCGGCGACTTCCCCAGCTTGACCGTCAAGGCCATGCTCACAGCGCTGCCGGCCATCCTAGGGCGTCGTGCCGCAGATGCCGAGGCCAGTTCGCTGACCAGCACCTGGAGCAGTACCGGTGAGCTGCTGGACTGGTACCTTGATCGCATGCTGCGCGACCGCAACCTGTCGGCCAAGCGCAAGGCCGGAGCGAAGTCGGCCATCAGCTGTCACCTGGCGCCACGGCTGCATGACCTGCCGCTGGTAGAGGTGAGTAAGGTCACACTCGACCAGCTTCTGATGTGGCCACTGCAGGAGCGCTATGCGCTTTCGTTCGTGCGCCTGGTGTTCAACGTGCTGGCAGTGGCTATGCGCAAGGCACACCGACTCGGAATGATCGATCAGAACCCCATGGGTTCGCTGCGCTTCGGGGATTTCGTCGCGGTGCGGATCAAGCCCAAGTCATCTCGGCTGCGCGAGAACGACTTGCCCGATCTGCTGGCCAAGCTGGCGAGCTGGAGCGAGGCGCGGCCGGGTGACGCCCTGCTAGCGCTGATGATGTTATGCCACGGCACCCGCCTGGGCGAAACGCGCAGCGCGCTGTGGCGCAACGTCGATCTGCAGGCCGGCCAGTGGTTTATCCCGGCAGATGACACCAAGACCAAGCAGAACCACACGCTACCGCTGACCCGCCAAGCCTGTGCACTGCTGCGTCGCTATCAGGCCCAGCAGACCGCGCAAGGCTACCAAGGTGCCTACCTGTTCCCCGCTAGCCGGCGCGGGCCACTGGGAGCCACGGCAGCGAGCCAGGTATTTGCCGAACTGAGCGACCGCCAGTGGACCAGTCACGACGTGCGCAAGGTCGCCCGCACCTGCTGGATGGACCTAGGCGTTGATTACCTGGTGGGCGAGATGCTGGTGAACCACGCCCTGCGCAACATGGATGCGACCTACATCCACACCACCGCCGAAGCGCTCAAACGACAAGCATTGGAACGCTGGCACGACCATTTAGACCGACTCGGATTGAACGCACTCACAGGCGAGACATATCCGAGATACGAAATCCCACGAAATCCGACACAGGCCGTACAACACGAGGCCTCTGGCGAAAAGTCGGATGCATCACAGAGGAGCATGTAAATCATGGTCGACGTTGAACAGGACGTTACCCAGCGGTTGGCTCAGGCCGGCATCACGCCGCTAATCGGTGGCCTGGTGCCGGAGCCGGCCACGGCTGACCTGCTGGGATATGCACCCAGCTACCTGCGCCGTCTGGCTGCAGAGGGTCGCTCACCCCTGCCGTTCGTGCGCCGGGGCAATCGGAGGTTCTACAAAATCGCCGACATAGTACGGTTTGCGACGGATACCGACTGAGGGCGTCGAAGTTAACCGCTGACCGGGGTGTGCGCGCGCGCATAGGGTAGACGGCATCGTTTAGACACCCCGGAGAAATGAATGAGCACCTCAAATCAGTACCAAAAAGACGTCGAAAATATTAACGAAAGCCTGCGACTCGTCGGTGCACAGCTCACAGATCATCGTAAGCACCTAGATAACAAGAGCGAGGAGATGAGCGCTCGCCTGCTTGAGGTTGAGCAGAGGATGGTCAATGTCAGCGCCCGCCGTGGCGCCAATGGAGACTCCGCTACATCCAATGCTGTGACAAGCCAGGTAGTTGCCGCAGAGGGCATTAACGGCTTTCGGGCCGGGGGTAAGTCCACTGGGCAAATCAGTTGCAAAGTCGGCGTTCGCGCTGCGATCACCAACCCCAGCAAAGGCGTCACTGGCTCGACCAGCTACCCAACCGCACCTCAGCGCGATGGAGGCGGCATTCGCGGTATCCCGCAGCCGCGGCTGAGCCTGCTGGATGTGCTGCCCGTTGTGCCGGTTACCAGCGCAACTTATGAGTTCGTTCGACTGGATGGCTATCTCAACGGCGCGGCCTACCAGAAAGAGGAAGGTGAGGAGAAAGCCGAAGGCTCGATGCCGACCAAAATGGAGCGAGCGGAGATCGCCACCATCGCCACCTGGATTCCGGCGAGCCTTCAGGTGCTGCAGGACAATGAACAGCTCGAGGGGCAGATCGACACACTGATGAGCGTGGGCGTTCGTCAGAAGCTGGAAGCCGAGCTCATCAACGGCGAAGGCGGACCAGGTGAAATTCTCGGATTCAAGAAGCAGGCCATCGCTGCCGGTATCACCACTGGCAAGCCTGCTGACCGTATCGGTGCTGCCCTCACTGACCTCAAGGCCGAGGGTTGGAACCCAAACGTCATCGTGATGAACCCGCGTGACTGGTTTGCCATAGAGAGCGAGCGTGCCGAGGGTGGCGACGGCCAGTATGTGATCGGCACGCCGCGTGACCCTGCGCCTCCGAGCTTGTGGGGCACTCCAGTCGTCGTCACCAACGGTATGCCACAGGGTGAAGCGTTGATCCTTGATACCAGCGTGGCCGCGCTACTGGACCGCCAAGAGGTGACCGTTGAGGCCAGCCGCCACGACGGCGACAACTTCCGCCGCAACATGGTGACCATCCTTGCAGAGCTGCGTGCCGGCCTGGCTGTGTTCGCTCCGACCGCCACACGCCTGGTGACGTTGGGCACCGCCGCTGCCGCTGCGGGCAAAACATCGAAGTAATGCCTGACGCGGGTTGGCTGTGAGTATCACGTCCTCGTGACCGCAGCAGCTGGAGCCCTGCCTTTGCGGGGTGATCAGCACAGGCCCGTACTGCGGGCCTTTTCATTCATATCGGAGAAAACCATGAGCCATACACATCTACCAAAGCCAGTTCAACGAGCCCTCAACCAGATCGCCCACACCCGCGCCTTGCTGCGCCAGATAGAGGAGCGGGAAAGGTTGAGCAAAGAGGTCGACCGGTTGCTGGCCAACGGCTTGAGCGCTGCGGAAGCGCTGGAGCAGATCCGATCGGCGCCGCCTTATAGCGCGCCGGACTACTGAGGGGGCGGGTCAAAACCGTGGGACCTTTGCCTACGGACACCGCCCCCGACCGCACGTAGAGATTTTTTCCCGCTGTTAAAAAATGTTAAAGCCATGTTAACCGCTATGCCGAGCGTGCATGACGCTGGAATCCGCGCAACGCCTGGGCTCGAGAGATATTGCCAGAGTCTAGGAGGTTAATCGCTTTAACTTATTTTAACCCTGCCAAGTTAACGCTTTAACACCTCGCGTTAACATCCGGAGAGCTACAGGATGACGATCAACCAACCCTCACAGACATCGTTTCAGGAACGATTTCAAGCAGCGTGCCAGGTGGCTGATTTTACCCGCCACGACTGCAGCCCCTGCTACTGCCTGTGGGATGTACAGCACGTCAAATCCGGCCAGCACGTGAAGGTAGATGGCGTGTTCTTCACCGAAGACGAGGCGCGCACCTCTGCCGATCTGTTGAAAGGCACGCTTGGCGGCACACGGGCCTATATGAGTGTCTATGCGCCGAACTGGAACCCTGACCCGCAGCGGGAGGCGGCGATCCGCCTGGAGGCGCTCCAGTCACGGGAAATGCTAGCCCGGCGCCTTGGCGTGCACCTTCCGATGCCGCAGGAGGCCGTGTGATGGGGACGTCTGCAATCAATTACACCCCACGCACCCGAATCCGTCTCGGTGGGTTTCTAGGCCAGCGGTATGGAAAAGTCCATCACATGGTGTTGGAGCGAGGTGATCCGGCCGAAGCCATGAAAGCGCTGGATGTGAATTTCCCTGGGTTCGCAAAGGACCTGATCACCGCAGAGGGGCGAGGGCTACGCTTTGCGGTGTTCAAGAATGGGAAGAACATCGGCGACAAGGAACTGGAGCTGGGCGGCGCCCGCGAACTGGTGGTGATGCCAGTCATCGCGGGAAGCAAGCGAGGGGGGGTACTCCAAACGGTGGTTGGAGTGGTTCTGTTCGCTGTCGGTGCGGTGCTGACATTAGCGTCCGGAGGCACAGCTACGCCCCTCACAGCAGGGATGATGATGATGGGCGCTTCGCTCGCTATCGGGGGCGTTATTCAGATGCTCAGCCCCCAGGCCAAAGGCCTTTCACAAAGCGGCAGCCCTGCGAATATGCCGTCCTACGCTTTCGGCTCAGCCAAGAACACCACCGCCAGCGGCAACCCGGTGCCGATCTGCATCGGTCATCGCCGCTGGGGCGGGGCCATCATCTCGGCCTCGATCGTGGCGCAGGACAAGGCTTAAGGTGAGCCAGGTTCTCTTTTGCATACCCGTAATTCCGGGTAAGTAGAGGTGTCCTCAGTTTTGAGGAAACCCTTGTGCCCCGGCCGGTTTTTTCCAATACCGTGATTACTTGGAGGCTCTCCAGCAGCGTCCGACCGTGCCAGTGGGCTGTCCTCATACGACGGTGTTCGGAGCCCATAAAACCTGATAGCGTAACGCCTGCATTGGTTCTTATCGGGGTCCCCATGAACGACGCTGCATCATCTCTGTTGAAGGTACTGTCTGCTTTCACTTCGCCGAAGGCAGCAATCAAGTACATTTGTGTGGCGCTATTTATTCTTTTTTCATGGAGTTATGTATCAACTGAAGTTACTTCGATGCACGGACCCGAGCAGTATGTTGAGCTGATATCACTGTTCTTGGGTCTTGGACTTGGGACCTTAACCGGCGAAGCCATTTACTTCTTGCTGCACTGGATTTGGGAGTATGGGCGACTACGTTATGAACGCTCGGCATCAGAAGCGATTCAGAAAGCTGCAAGTGATGCAGAGCTGATCCGACAAAGGGATAAAGAATCCATATTTGTTCAGAATTTTATTAAAGCTTACGCCCATTTTTCGTCCTTCAAGGTTAGGGTTTTGGATGGTCTGGCTGATGAAGAGGTTCAGTGGGGAGAATGGCATGAAGAAGTCGTTTTTATGCGAGACGCTAGATATATCATACCAGTCGTTCGAGTCACTGATGAATCCTGCATATACTCCCTCAATCCACTATTGAGGGATTTTGTCAAATCCAAGAGCATTCCTTACTCCGAAGAGCCGTTAGAGGAAGCCTTAAAATAAAGAGAGCAAGTACATGCCTGGTGTGCAGCGCGCGTGTAACGAGGTTACGTATGGCGGCAATTTCCCTGGCAGCCAGTACCATGACCCGCGAGGAGGTCGACCTTCAGCGCTAGAAATGAATATCCTGCGCTATCGCGCTTGTGAGGCAACTCTGTACTTGTTTTACACTGAAGACCTCAAAAGATTTATGCTCGAAAACATTTACCCAATGATTCCTGATGCTGACCACATGCAAGCTAGCAAAACAGCTGAAGAGAAGCGTTTGGCTGATGTTATCTGGAGCTTAGCATTTGAGGCTCGGCAGGCAAATAAGATTTCAGCCGAGGACGCGGAGGCTATTCGTCAAATTGCCAGCCGGGATCCTGATGAAGGAAAAAAGCTTAGGAGGGCTTTCTCTTATGCTGTCCATCTTGGCATTTCCACACAACAGGAATCTGAAGATGTTCAAAACTTAATCAAGTATCGCAATGATCTTGCACATCGACTTCACAAGATTACTGCGGATATAAGTCGACACTCTTTGGCAGTCGATTACGCAGCTATAGTGAAATCTGGCTATCAAGCAGACGCACTTGATAAACTGAGGTCACTAAGGGCAAAAATAGTAAGATCGACTAAGATCTGCTCTTATCAAGTTAACATGAGCATTTACGTGTTTGAATTTGCGGAACGATTCTATGAAGCTGAGCTGAAGCGACTTGATTCCGTGATACGAAAGCAGGCCAAGGTAGAGAGTGAGAGAAGAGAAAAGATCTATGCTGAATTGGAACAAGCAAGGTCTGTATTTAGGGGAGAACTAGACCCTCGCCACCCGCGTAATTTTAAAAGGCCGACTCAGGTTGGAAGGGAAGAATTTCGCTATTCGAACAAGCTAACTCCGAGAGGAGTTGAAATTTGCTTTCAGCTTTTTGAGGCAGGATTTCGAACTATCGTTGTGGCTTACCTTATGGGTTTGACTATGCGATCTGTAGAGCGGCGCTTCTTATGTTGGCAAGCGTCAGTCAGCATTCAGCGAAACGACATAAAAGAGTGAAAGAGCCCGTGCCTCGTCCGTGAGCAAACATTGAAGCATCTGCATTTGAGAATATTCCGAGCGGTCAAATCAGCTTTATGTTGGCGACAAGCCGTATGTGCCTGCGTCAAAGCGGGCGATTACGCCTGGTAGGTGAGCATAATGGGTTTCCTCAAAAATGAGGACGCCCATGACCTGATGGCTTTCGTGTAATCACTGACTGGCAAACTCGACTGCGCTAATTTAAAGATGGACAAGCATCTCGTTTGTGTTCCAGTGATACCTAGCCGCTTCGATATTCAAACCATCCAGGACAGCCTTCCCTGCACCGTCCGGTGTAGGGTAAATCTCAGCACCACTGAATCCAGCTCTACAGCACAGCCGCAGAAGCCGGGCCGATTCGAATACGGGCAGTGTCAGCTTGAAAAGCGGCGGTGGGATATCATCGAAATAGTTTTCGAGGCTGTGCACTTCAAATTTGCCGCGGCGTGATCCCGAGTGAGGGTGAATGCTGAAAAGGCCACCCTGAGCTGCTAGATGTTTGCTGACGACCCCAGGTGAGGTATGGAGCCTTATCTGCTGATGGAGACCCAGTTCAGATCGATTCATTACCCAGATCGCTAGACGTTGCTCAGTAGCCCAGGAGTCAAAGTTAGCGAGGGCAGAGCTGGCAGCAAAATAGAGCGAGGTGAATGGTCTGGTAGTCCAGTCAAGCAATCTTGTGGGTACGCGGTGATGTTGTGCCATTGCCATCAGATCAAGCACCTCTGGGTTAGGCCAGAGTGAAGGTTCTTTGAGATAACGGTCTGCGGTTTGAGCTTCAATTACATCCCTCCTAAAACCCGGAGAGTCGTTAGGCACAGCTATCCCGATGGAGTCGCAATGGCGGGCAAACTCATTGAGCATTAGGATTTCATAGAAAACCATTTCACTCGCGTCGATCATTTCAGGATTGGAAATACGAGGAGGCTGCCGGCGAGGCCTTAGGATGGATGGCACCAGTGGCCACTTGGCGTCGGCCTGGCCCCTGTAGATCATGTCTTCCGGACCGTCACTGATTTTTTTGATCGGCGAAACGGCAAGCCAAAGCTCATCTGCAGTTTCGTAATGGCGCTCAACGAACGCGGGATGGTTCCTTGGCATAAATCCTCCTCACATGAAAAAGCCCCGCCAGATCGTCTCTATACGGGGCTCATCTAAATGCTGGCGCTGGTACGCTGCCGGTACGGCCCATCGGTCCTGATAGACAAAACCGGCAAATCCATTGCGTTATATGGCGTCCCAGGGCCGGTTCGAACGGCCAACCTTCCCCTTAGGAGGGTGAGGGCGGTAGGTTAGGCTTTGAAAAATGCAATTCAGTTGCTGTCACCCTGCTGTCACGACTGACAGCAGGGAGAACTTCAAGTCGCCTAAACCATTGATTTTACTGGTGCCGGGGATAGGAATCGAACCTACGACCTTCGCGTTACGAGTGCGCTGCTCTACCGACTGAGCTACACCGGCGTATCGCGAACGTACCACTAGCCGCAACGCTTAGGCAAACCCCTGCTCACCAGCAATCGCGCACCTACGGACGCAACTCATGATCGCAAGCGCCGGGGCAAAGTGACCGAGTTAAGCGTTACCCCGCCTTACACCCCGAAGGCGCCAGATCCTCTTCAATACTGGTACTACAAACCCACCCAGCCGCCGACCGGCTCAGGGTAATCACCTTGCCCACCACATTCCCCGGCGCTTCCACCAGCGTGCAGGCAATGTTCCCTACCCCGGTAGCCGCAACGCCACTGGCAGCAATCGCACAATGCGCCGTAGTCGCCTGCCCACCAAGCGCGGCCACATCAGGCACGTCCTTGCCTTCATTCAAACGCAGGTCCATCGCGGTTTTCAGCGCGGATATCTCCAGTAACCCGGCTGCGGCTTTGGTGCGGGACTGGTGGTTGGTGTACATCGGCACGGCGATGGTGGCGAGGATGCCGATGATTGCGACGACGATCATCAGTTCGATCAGGGTGATGCCTTGTTCGGCTTTCATGAACGCGTTTCCTTGTTGATTCGGCTGAGCCTTCATCCACTGTGGACGTCAGCCTGGCAGGCGCGCAGTAGGCCTCAACAGACACCTTTTGTCACCCCTGCTCGGCAGGACGTCATGTTCGCTGAACTACTCTAGTGAGCATCTTCACAACCCGCCCATGGATGGGCGCGGCAAGCTGTTACCGGGCTTGTCGCATCACTCGCAAGGAGCTGTGCATGAGTACGACATCGCGTGTTTACACCTGGGAGGGCACCGACCGCAGCGGTGCGCGGGTCAGCGGCCAGTGCGAGGGGCGCAGCCCGGCGTGGGTGCGGGCTGGGCTGCTGCGCCAGGGCATCAGTATTGCGCGGCTGCAGCCCGTGGGCGGCTGGCAGCTGAGCTGGCCGCAGCGGCGGGATCAGCCAGATGCGGCGGGGTTCAGTCGGCAGTTGGCGACGCTGCTGAAAGCGGGCGTGCCGTTGTTGCAGGCGTTTGAAGTGATGGGCCGCAGTGGTGGCGACGAGAGCCTGGGGCGGTTGCTGGTGAAATTGCAGCAGGATGTGGCGGCTGGGCTGGGGCTGGCGGATGCGTTGCAGCGCCAGCCGCTTTGGTTTGATCGGCTGTACTGCAACCTGGTGCGGGTGGGTGAGCAGTCGGGGACGTTGGATGGGCAATTGGAGGAGCTGGCGAATATGCTCGAGCAGCGTCAGGCGCTGCAGCGGCGGGTGCGCAAGGCGATGATTTATCCATTGCTGCTGTTGCTGACGGGGCTGGGGGTTTCGGCGCTGTTGCTGCTAGAGGTGGTACCGCGGTTTCAGGGGTTGTTTGCTGGTTTTGACAAGGACTTGCCGGCGTTCACCCAATGGGTGCTGGACTTGTCCACAGGGCTGGGGCGGCATGCGCCCTGGCTGGTGCTATTGATGGTGTTATCCACAGCGGCGCTGCGTTGGCTATATCAGCACAACGCTGCGACGCGCTTGTGGGTATCTTTGCGGCTGCTTGAGGTGCCGGTGCTGGGGCGGTTGCTGGCGCAGGCGGCACTGGCACGTTTTGCGCGCAGTTTGGGCACTGCGTACACAGCGGGAGTGCCATTGCTGGATGCGTTGGCGACAGTGGCGTCGGTCAGCGGTGGCGTGGTGCATGAGCAGGCGATCTTGCGTTTGCGCCAGGGCATGGCCAATGGGCTGGGGTTGCATCAGGCGATGAGTGCGGATCGGGTGTTTGCGCCGTTGTTGGTGCAGCTTGCGGCCATCGGCGAGTCCAGTGGCACGCTGGACCAGATGCTGGCCAAGGCGGCCAGTCATTATGAAGAGCAGGTGAGCCAGGCGCTGGATCAGTTGACCGGCCTGCTCGAGCCGGCCATCGTGCTGATCCTCGGGGTACTGGTGGGTGGTTTGGTGGTGGCGATGTATCTACCGATTTTCCAGCTGGGTAGTTTGGTCTGAATATGAATCTGTGGACGTTTTTGACCGCACAGCCGGTTTACTTCATCTGTTTGGCGACACTGCTGGGCTTGCTGGTGGGTAGCTTTATCAATGTGCTGGTGCACCGGTTGCCGGTGATGCTGGAGCGCCAATGGCAGCGTGAAGCGCAGGAGGTGCTGGAGCTGCCGATCGCCGAGCATGCGCGGTTTGACCTGGCGCTACCGGCTTCGCATTGCCCGCACTGCGAGCATCGGATTCGGCCGTGGGAGAATATTCCCGTGCTCAGTTACCTGCTGCTGCGGGGGCGTTGCGCGGTCTGCAAGGGCGCAATCAGCGTGCGTTATCCACTGATAGAGATGGCCTGCGCCGGGCTGTCGCTGGTGGTGGCGTGGCACTACGGGCCGGGGGTGCCGGCGCTGGCTGCGCTGTTGCTGACCTGGTGTCTGCTGGCATTGAGCTTGATCGACAGCGAGCATCAGTTGCTGCCCGATGTGTTGGTGCTGCCGATGCTGTGGATCGGTTTGATCCTGAATGCCTGCGGTGTGTTTGTGCCGTTGCCGGATGCCGTGTGGGGCGCTGTGGCGGGCTATCTGAGCCTGTGGACGGTGTTCTGGCTATTCAAGCTGGTTACCGGCAAGGACGGCATGGGCTACGGCGACTTCAAGCTGCTGGCGTTGTTCGGTGCCTGGGGCGGCTGGCAAGTGCTGCCGTTGACGCTGCTGCTGTCATCGCTGGTGGGGGCGTTGATCGGCCTGTGTTTGCTGCGTTGGCGCAACGCTTCGCTGGGCACGGCGATGCCGTTTGGTCCGTATCTGGCGATTGCGGGGTGGATTGCTGTGCTCTGGGGTGATGAAATGTACCCCTCTTACCTGCAACTGCTTGGAATCTGATGACCACTGCGGCGTTTTCCCCTTGGATCCTGGGCCTGACCGGCGGCATCGGCAGTGGCAAGAGCGCTGCGGCCGAGCGCTTTGTCGAGCTGGGTGTGCACCTGGTCGACGCTGATCAGGCTGCGCGCTGGGTGGTCGAGCCTGGGCGGCCAGCGTTGGCCAGTATCGTCGAGCGCTTTGGCGCAGGCGTGCTGCAGGGCGATGGCCAGCTTGATCGAGCGGCACTGCGCCAGCTGATTTTTGCCGACCCTGAACAGCGGCGCTGGCTTGAAGCGTTGCTGCACCCGTTGATCGGGCAGGAGATCTTCAGCTATCTGGCCAAGGCCGAGTCGCCCTATGCGGTGTATGTTTCGCCGCTGTTGATCGAGTCGGGGCAGTATCGCAAGACCCAGCGCGTGCTGGTGATAGATGTGCCGCAGGCGCTACAAGTGCAGCGGACATTGCAGCGCGACGGCACCAGCCCTGAGCAGGTGCAGGCGATTCTGGCGGCGCAGGCGACTCGTGAGGAGCGCTTGCGGCATGCCGACGATGTGCTGGTGAATGATCGCGATGTGCCTTGGCTGCACGAGCAGATCGACCAGTTGCACCACTTTTACCTGACTTTACGAGGAGGCCAGCCATGAGCCAGCCGTTGTCCGTTGATTGCCCGACCTGTGGCGCACCTGTGGAATGGACCGAGGCCAGCGTCAACCGGCCGTTTTGCTCCGACCGCTGTAAATTGATCGACCTTGGCGCCTGGGCGGCCGAGGAACACAAGATTGCCGGCGCGCCGGAATCGGAAGATGAGTTGTATTCGGCTGATCTGGAGCCGCGTCACTGAGCCCATGCCTGGATGATGGGCCTCAGCGCTCGTCATCCTTCCACGGCGCCTGCAGGTAGCGGGTGCGGTTGAAGGTTTCCAGCCATTCCGGGCAGAACACCACCAGTGCACTGATGACCATGCCATTGATAAAGGCTTCGGGAAACATCATCAGCCACAGGTAGCCGACAAAATCCGTTAGCCACTCGGGCATGGCGAACAGGCCATCGACCCAGAGCAGGCCCAAGGCAGCTGTCAGGCACAGCAGGGCAGACAGCGCGGCGGCGAAAAAGCCTGAAAAGATATAGACAAAGAGGTTACGCGGCTGTGCGCGTTCGACCAGGATCGCGCAGGTTTCGGTAACCAGTACCGGCAGGCCGACGATCAGCAGCCCGTTGATGCCGAGCGCGGCCAGCTCCTGCCGGCCAAGCGCCAACAGACCGAGCTGGGCGATGAAGCCTGCGACGATTGCCAACGGCCAGTCGAGCAGCAGGGTTACGGCAGTCATGCCGATGAAGTGGTAGGAGACGCCGGTGTCGAAGTCGCGGCGCACCAGCCACAGCGCAAACAAGGCGAAGATCGCTCCGAACAACAGGTGTTGGCGGCGACGGTCGCTGCACAGCTCGATCCAGCTGCTGCTCGATATGGCCCAGAGCAGCAGTGGCAGGTAGGCCAGCCAGCCTAGAGTGAGGCTGGTGGTGGACAACACCTGTGCGCTGATCACGTTTGATGCCTCCTGTGGTGAATAATATCCATCCTTCCAAGCCTGGCGCGCTCTGCGTAGGAGCGGCCTTGTGTCGCGAAAGGCCAGCGGAGCTGGCCCGGCATTCTCGCAGTGAGCCACAAATCGTGGGGCCGCTGCGCGACCCTTTCCGACCGGTCCGGCGCCCCGGCAAGGCCGCTCCTACGGGACCGCGTGGGCCTGTGGACGCGGTGATTTTCATCGCTAAACAACATCTTACCTTCACAGATTAGCGGCTAAGCTTGAGCCATGGATGACTCAGATTACCTGCGCCTGCTTACCATCCAGGCCGAACAAGCCAATGCGTTTCTGTCCAATGCCCGCAAATGGGAACGCGAGCGTTGGGTCTGCCAGCGCCTGCTGCAGGGGCTGAACATTCCTTACCGCAACGAAGACTTCACGCCCGCCGGGCAAGAGCCGCCGGACGTGCTGTTTCGCGACGCAGCATTCGAGGTGTTTTTCGTGCTCGACGAGGGTCGGCGGCTGAATGACGAGTGGCGCGAAGAGTTACAACGGCGGCGCAGTGCCTTCTCGCTGAGCCAGCTGGTACGCCGCGAAGCCCGCCCCAGACGCATCAGCGCGCAGGAACTACTGCTGCGCCTGGCACCAACCCTGCGCAAAAAAGCCCACAACTACCGCGAGCGCGGGCTAGAGCTGAACGAGCTGGATATCATCGCTTTTGCCAGCCTCAAGCGTGAAGTGCTCGACCTGAACAGCCATTTCCCGCCACCGACCGAGTACCTGCGCCAGGGCTGGCGGTCGTTGTCGTTGGTCGGACCAACCTTTGCCCGGGTCCTGTTCGCCCACCCGGACGCGCCGGATTTTCTGCGCGGTAACCTGGGACGCAGTATCGTTTTCGATGTCGGGATCAGTCTTTGATCCACTGCCGAGAGTCTTTGCAGCGGCGTACACTCGGCGGCATAGACAGAAAGTATTATCATTCGTCGCTGCCTGGTGCGCGAACCCTGTAGCGTTCGTGCAGTCTCAAGCGTCTATCTGACGAGGCCCACCATGACCAGCCGCCTGAATCCTGAAGATCAGCGTCGCGTCGATGAGTATCTCAAAGCCCCTCAGCATCAAGTCGAGCGCAGGCCTTTTCGGCCATGGCTGCTCCTGGCGCTGGTGGTGGCAGTGACCATCGGTCTGGGCCTTTTGAGTCGTCTGTTGAGTGGACTGGTGCTATGAGCTGCGTTGCGCTCGCCCTCCCCTCGGCCACGACGCCGGCCCTCAGGGC
Organism: Pseudomonas shirazensis; assembly: GCF_050496565.1. Lineage (GTDB taxonomy): Bacteria > Pseudomonadota > Gammaproteobacteria > Pseudomonadales > Pseudomonadaceae > Aquipseudomonas > Aquipseudomonas shirazensis_A. The sequence continues at coordinate 32,494 of NZ_JBNWAE010000014.1, read as the reverse complement.
CAAGCATTCGTTTAACCTTATGAGATATCTCCATGACACATCGCATCGTGATTGTCGGCGGCGGCGCCGGCGGCCTGGAACTGGCGACCCGCCTGGGTAAAAGCCTGGGCAAGAGCAAAAAGGCCGAAATCACCCTGGTCGACGCCAACCTGACGCACATCTGGAAGCCGCTGCTGCACGAAGTGGCGGCGGGCTCGCTGAACTCTTCGGAAGACGAGCTCAACTACGTCGCCCAGGCCAAATGGAACCACTTCAACTTCCAGCTCGGCCGCATGAGTGGCCTTGAACGTGAGAGCAAGCAGATCCAGCTGGCGGCCACCCTCGATGAAGACGGCCGCGAGCTGCTGCCAGCGCGCACCCTGGGCTACGACACGCTGGTCATTGCAGTTGGCAGCAACACCAATGATTTCGGCACCTTGGGCGCGGCGCAGCACTGCTTGTTCCTCGACAGCCGCAAACAGGCCGAGCGCTTCCATCAGCAGCTGCTCAATCACTACCTGCGTGCCCATGCCGGTAATGCAGCGGGCGAAAAAATCAGTGTGGCCATCGTCGGTGCCGGCGCCACCGGCGTCGAACTGGCCGCTGAACTGCACAATGCCGCGCATGAGCTGGCCGCCTATGGCCTGGACAAAATCCAGCCGCAGGACATGCACATCACCATTATCGAGGCCGGCCCACGGGTCCTGCCGGCACTGCCCGAGCGCATCGGAGTGCCGGTGCACAAGACCTTGGAAAAGCTCGGCATTACCATCATGACCAATGCGTCGGTCAGCGAAGTCACCGAGGAAGGCCTGAAAACTGCCAACGGTGAAGTGATCAAGGCCAGCCTCAAAGTCTGGGCTGCAGGCATTCGTGCGCCGGCATTCCTCAAGGATATCGACGGCCTGGAGACCAACCGGATCAACCAGCTGGTGGTGCGCCCTACTCTGCAAACAACCCTTGATGACGATATCTTCGCCTTCGGCGACTGTGCGGCCTGCCCTCACCCTGGCAGCGACCGCAATGTACCGCCGCGCGCTCAGGCGGCGCATCAGCAAGCCTCGATGCTGGTCAAAAGCATCCAGGCTCGGCTGGATAACAAAACGCTGCCGACCTACACCTACAAGGATTACGGCTCCCTGGTATCGCTGTCGCGCTTCTCGGCGGTGGGCAACCTGATGGGCAACCTGACCGGCAGTGTGATGCTCGAGGGTTGGTTGGCGCGGATGTTCTATATCTCGCTGTACCGGATGCATCAGATGGCCTTGTACGGGCTGTTCCGCACGCTGATGCTGATGCTGGGCAGCCGCATTGGCCGTGGCACAGAACCACGCCTCAAGCTGCACTGATCGTAGAGACAACAATGGCCGCATGGATTGCGGCCCTTTTTTTCGCCTGATCGCCGCAGTCAGCTGATATCGCCGGCAACGATAAAATCCAGACAAAGAAAAAGGGCACCTCAATCGAGGTGCCCTTCTCTTGGATGGTGGGTCGTGTAGGATTCGAACCTACGACCAATTGGTTAAAAGCCAACTGCTCTACCAACTGAGCTAACGACCCGGAATATGGTCGGGGTGAGGGGATTCGAACTCCTGACATCCTGCTCCCAAAGCAGGCGCGCTACCGGACTGCGCTACACCCCGAAGGTGAAACTGTACAAAATCAAACTCTAGACGAAGAAAAAGGGCACCTCAGTCGAGGTACCCTTATCTTACTGGTGGGTCGTGTAGGATTCGAACCTACGACCAATTGGTTAAAAGCCAACTGCTCTACCAACTGAGCTAACGACCCGGAAAATGGTCGGGGTGAGGGGATTCGAACTCCTGACATCCTGCTCCCAAAGCAGGCGCGCTACCGGACTGCGCTACACCCCGAAATGGCTCCGCGACCTGGACTCGAACCAGGGACCCAATGATTAACAGTCATTTGCTCTACCGACTGAGCTATCGCGGAACTAAACTTCGATCTTCCGATCTCGAAGGCTGTTAAAGCTTCGATCTCTTCAACACTCTGCATTTCTGCGTTTGCGTCTCTGAGGCCGGCTATTCTACATCCTTCGTTTTGCTTGTCAACCCCCAATTTGCATTCAACTTACTGATTTGCAAACTGTTTTCAGATCGTCGTTACCGCTGGCGATCTGCTTAGTGGCTGACAGCGGGGCGTATATTAGGAGCACTCGATTTTAGATGCAAGCATAAATTTCAATAATTTTTCAGGGTTGCCTCACAGCCCCGTAAATTGGGGCTTTCCCGGGATAATCAGTAGCTTACGAGCGTCGTGCGAGCCAAACGGAAGGTGCAGAAGGCTGCTGAATTGGGCCTCACAACGGGAAAAATAATCGTCGTTTCAGGCATTTTTTTTCTGGATTGATGACCACGCCAGGAAAAAACACGAGAAATCCGCGCAAAAAAAAGCCCCGCATCTGCGGGGCTCAAGATTATTTTTTATTCGAAGACGATTTCTTCGCCTTCGACCTTGGCGGTAATCGTCGTCCCTGGCATAAACTGCCCTGCCAGGATCAACTGCGCCAGCGGGTTTTCGATCCAGCGCTGGATTGCGCGCTTGAGTGGACGTGCGCCATACACCGGGTCGTAGCCAATCGCGATCAGCTTGTCGATCGCCTCCGGGCTCAGCTCCAGCGACAGCTCGCGCTCGGCCAGGCGGCTGCGCAGGCGGCCCAGCTGGATCTCGGTAATACCGGCGATCTGCTCACGGCCCAGCGGCTCGAACACCACCACCTCGTCGATCCGGTTGATGAACTCCGGCCGGAAGTGGTTACCCACCGCGTCCATTACCGCCGCACGCTGTGCCTCACGGTCGCCGACCAACTCCTGGATCTGTGCCGAGCCGAGGTTGGAGGTCATCACGATGACCGTGTTGCGGAAGTCCACCGTACGGCCATGGCTGTCGGTCAGGCGACCGTCTTCAAGCACTTGCAGCAATACGTTGAACACATCCGGGTGGGCCTTCTCGACCTCGTCCAGCAGCAACACGGTGTACGGCTTGCGGCGCACCGCTTCGGTCAGATAACCGCCCTCTTCGTAACCGACATAGCCTGGTGGAGCACCGATCAGGCGAGCCACGGAATGTTTCTCCATGAACTCGGACATATCGATACGCACCATGGCCTCTTCGGTGTCGAACAGGAACTCGGCCAAGGCTTTGCACAGTTCGGTTTTACCTACCCCGGTCGGGCCGAGGAACATGAACGAACCACTTGGCCGGTTCGGGTCAGACAGCCCGGCCCGCGAACGGCGCACGGCGTTGGCCACGGCGGTTACAGCCTCGTGCTGGCCGATCACGCGCTGGTGCAGCAGCGCTTCCATTTTCAGCAACTTGTCGCGCTCGCCTTCGAGCATTTTCGACACCGGGATGCCGGTCCACTTCGAGACCACTTCGGCGATCTCTTCTTCAGTGACCTTGTTGCGCAGCAGCTGGTTTTCGCTCTTGCCGTGCTGGTCGACCATCTGCAGGCTGCGCTCCAGGTCCGGGATCACCCCGTACTGCAGCTCGGCCATACGGCTCAGGTCGCCTTTGCGGCGGGCGGCTTCAAGCTCCTGACGGGCTTGCTCGATCTTTTGCTGGATCTGTGCCGAGCCCTGTACTTCGGCTTTTTCCGACTGCCAGATTTCTTCCAGGTCGGAGTATTCACGCTCCAGTCGCTGGATTTCTTCGTGCAGCTTCTCGAGGCGTTTTTTCGCCGCCTCGTCTTCTTCTTTTTTCAACGCCTGGGATTCGACCTTGAGCTGAATCAGACGACGGTCGAGGCGGTCGAGCACTTCCGGCTTGGAGTCGATCTCCATACGGATGCGGCTGGCCGCTTCGTCGATCAGGTCGATGGCCTTGTCCGGCAACTGACGATCGGTGATGTAGCGGTGGCTGAGCTTGGCCGCGGCAATGATCGCACCGTCGGTGATGGCCACCTTGTGGTGCACTTCATAGCGCTCTTTCAGGCCGCGCAGGATGGCGATGGTGTCTTCCTCGCTCGGCTCCTCGACCAGTACCTTCTGGAAGCGCCGCTCAAGCGCCGCGTCCTTCTCGATGAACTGGCGGTACTCGTTGAGCGTGGTGGCGCCAACGCAGTGCAGCTCACCACGGGCCAAGGCCGGTTTGAGCATGTTGCCGGCGTCCATGGCGCCCTCGCCTTTACCGGCGCCGACCATGGTGTGCAGCTCGTCGATGAACAGGATGATCTGCCCTTCCTGCTTGGACAGCTCGTTGAGCAGGCCTTTGAGGCGCTCTTCGAACTCGCCGCGGTACTTGGCGCCAGCGATCAGCGCACCCATATCCAGGGCGAGCAGGCGCTTGCCTTTGAGGCCGTCCGGCACTTCGCCATTGATAATGCGCTGGGCCAGGCCTTCGGCGATGGCGGTTTTACCCACGCCAGGCTCGCCGATCAGCACCGGGTTGTTCTTGGTCCGGCGTTGCAGCACCTGCACGGTGCGGCGGATCTCGTCGTCACGGCCGATTACCGGGTCAAGCTTGCCTTCTTCGGCGCGCTTGGTGAGGTCGACGGTGTACTTGTCCAGAGCCTGACGCGACTCTTCGACGTTGGCGTCGTTGACCGCCGCGCCGCCACGCAGGTTGTTGATGGCGTTTTCCAGGGCTTTCTTGCTCACGCCCTGGCCGAGCAACAGTTTGCCAACCTTGCTGTTCTCGTCCATGGCCGCCAGCAGGACCAGTTCGCTGGAGATGAACTGATCACCCTTCTGCTGGGCCAGACGGTCGGCCTGGTTGAGCATGCGCGCCAGGTCCTGCGACATGTTGACGTCGCCGGTCGGGTTCTGGATTTTCGGCAGCTGGTCGAGCTCTTTGCTCAGCGCCTTGCGCAGGCTGTTGACGTCAAAGCCGACCTGCATCAGCAATGGCTTGATCGAACCACCTTGCTGGTCGATCAGCGCTTGCAGCAGGTGCAAGGGCTCGATGGCTGGGTGGTCCATGCCCACCGCCAGGGATTGCGAGTCAGATAATGCTAATTGCAGCTTGCTGGTTAATCGGTCTATTCGCATGGGGATACCTTCCTAAATAAGGGCAGGCCGGAGCGATGGACACACCTGATGAAGAAACCTGCCAGAGATGACTAATAGATAAGGCTTATTCTGGGAGTTTCAAGCTTAGCCGGGTTGATCGAGATCAGTTGCGGCAATGTCCTACAACTGATCGGACTCTTTACACAGAGGACAGGGGGTCGGAGGTGATTGACTGGTTGGCATGGGTTTCATGAGCGCTGCACGATCCGGCAATGCTGGGGGCGGCCTTGTGTCGCGATTGGGCCGCAAAGCGGCCCCGACGCAATCAAGCCAGACGCAATTCCAGAAGACCTAGAAAGGGATAGCCCTCAGCGCGGATCAAGCCAGATCAACGAGGCAAACCGCCCACCCTGCGGAGTGCGCCGATAGGAGTAGAAGCGCGGGTCGCTGACCGTACACAGCCCACCACCATAAACAGCAGTCACGCCGCGCGCCGCAAGGCGGATGCGTGCCAGCTGATAGATGTCGGCCAGCAGCTTGCCCGGGCGCTCACCCGGCACAAATGCCTCGGCAGCTTGCGGATGCTCTGCAGTGAAGGCGTCACGGACTTCTTCGCCTACTTCGAATGCGCTCGGGCCAATGGCCGGGCCGAGCCAGACCAGTACCTGATCGGCCGGCACTGCCAGGCGCTCGAGGGTAGCCTCGAGCACGCCGCCCGCCAGCCCGCGCCAACCGGCATGGGCTGCGGCAACGCGGGTACCGGCACGATCGCAGAACAACACTGGCAGGCAGTCGGCGGTCATCACCGTACAGGCAATGTGCGCCTGGTCGGACCAGCTCGCGTCGGCTTCCATCACCTGCGCCGGGTCAGCATCAGCCACCACCACGCCGTGGACTTGCTTGAGCCAGGCGGGGTGAATGTCGAATTGCTCACTGAGGCGTCGGCGGTTTTCGCTGACGGCAGCCGGGTCGTCGCCGACATGGTCGCCAAGGTTGAAGCTGTCGTACGGCGGCAGGCTGATGCCACCCGCACGGGTGGTGACGCACGCGCGCACCGTGGCCGGGGCCGGCCAATCAGGGCGCAGCAGCTGCGTCAGACCGTTCATCCGATAAAGCTGTCGCGGTCTTCCTGGAGCAGCTCCAGCAAGCCGACGAAGTCTTCCGGCAATGGCGACTTCCATTGCATCCGCTCACCCGTGAGCGGGTGATCGAGGGCGAGGAAGCGTGCGTGCAGGGCCTGACGCGGGAAGGTCTTCAGCGCAGTGACCATTTCGGGCTCGGCCGCAGGCGGGATGCGGAAGCGACCGCCGTAGGTCTGATCACCAATCAGCGGATAGCCAACGTGGGCCATGTGCACGCGAATCTGGTGGGTACGGCCGGTCTCCAGCTTGACCCGCACATGGGTGTGCGAACGGAAGCGGGTGAGCACGCGGTAGTGGCTGATGGCAGGCTTGCCGGTCTCGGTCACCGCCATGCGCTGACGCGAGCCGCCGTGGCGACCGATCGGGGCGTTGATGGTGGCACCGGAGGTGACCACGCCAATCACGATGCACTCATAGATGCGGCTGACACTGCGGCTCTGCATCTGCTCGACCAGCTTGGTCTGCGCCTGCAGGGTCTTGGCCACGACCATCAGGCCGGTGGTGTCTTTGTCGAGGCGGTGGACAATGCCCGCACGCGGCACGTTGACGATGTCTGGTACGTGGTGCAGCAAGGCATTGAGCAGGGTGCCGTCGGCATGCCCGGCAGCCGGGTGAACAACCAGCCCGGCAGGCTTGTTGATCACCAGGATCTGCTCGTCTTCGTAGACGATGTTCAACGGGATGTCCTGGGCGATCCACTCGCCCTGGGCTTCCTGTTCGGCCTCAAGGACCAGCTTGGCACCGCCATAGACCGGATCGCGTGGACGCACGACTTGACCGTCGACCGTCAGACGGCCGTCCTTGATCCAGGTGGTCAGGCGCGAACGCGAGTATTCGCCGAACAGTTGGGCGGCGATCTGGTCGAGGCGCTGGCCGCCCATTTCGGACGGGACCTCTTCGCTAAGTTGGATGATCTCGGACATGCTCGATTCGGCTGGCGCACAGCCTTTGGTTTCAACTGCGCGCTTGTGGTTAAATACGGCTTCTTTTGCCCTGGGGTCAACCCGGGGGCGCTCATCATAACAGGACGGCACCGCCCAAGACAGCGGCCGTCAAAGGACGCAAGCCGCCATGCAAGTGAAACACCTGCTGCTGATCGCCCTCCTCGGGCTTACCGCTGCCTGTTCCTCGAACAAGGAAGTGATTGACGAGAACCTCAGCGAAGCCGAGTTGTACCAGCAGGCGCAGGCCGACCTGGACAACAAGAGCTACACCAGTGCCGTCAACAAGCTCAAGGCCCTGGAATCGCGCTACCCGTTCGGCCGTTACGCCGACCAGGCCCAGCTCGAGCTGATCTACGCCAACTACAAGAACACCGAGCCAGAGGCTGCCAAGTCGGCTGCCGAGCGCTTCATCCGGCTGCACCCGCAGCACCCGAACGTCGACTACGCCTATTACCTCAAGGGCCTGACCTCGTTCGACCAGGACCGTGGCCTGCTGGCGCGCTTCCTGCCGCTGGACATGACCAAGCGTGACCCGGGCGCTGCCCGCGACTCCTATAACGAGTTCGCCCAGCTGACCAGTCGCTTCCCCAACAGCCGCTACGCGCCAGACGCCAAGCAGCGCATGATCTACCTGCGCAACCTGCTGGCCGCCTACGAAATCCATGTTGCCGACTACTACATGAGCCGTCAGGCCTATGTCGCTGCGGCCAACCGTGGCCGCTATGTGGTCGAAAACTTCCAGGAAACCCCATCGGTCGGTGACGGCCTGGCGGTGATGGTCGAGGCTTACCAGCATCTGCACCTTGACGAGCTGGCCAATACCAGCCTGGAAACCCTCAAGCTCAACTACCCGGACCATCCAAGCCTGGTCGACGGCAGCTTCGAGCCCAAGCAAGCTGATGGTGATCAACGTTCGTGGCTGTCCAAGGCGACCCTGGGTTTGATCGAGACCGACACACCGCTACCGCCGGGTGAAACCCGCGCCAACCAGGACGTGGTTCGTCAGTTCAAGGATGCCCGTTCGGAGATTCCGCAAGACTTGCTGCCTAAAGATGAAGACGGTGATCCGATTCTGCCGGCCGGCCCGAAAGAAGCCGAAGAAAGCCGTTCGTGGTTCAGCTACGCGACCTTTGGTCTGTTTGATTGATTTGAGATTGCAGGGGGCCGCTGTGCGGCCCTTCGCGGCGGTCCGGCGTCCCGGCAAGCCCGCTCCCACAGGGGGTTTGTAGCGGCGCTAGACCTGTGGGAGCGGGTTCACCCGCGAAGGGCTGCAAAGCAGCCCAAAAATCACAAGTCAAAAAAGAAAGGGAAGCCCAAGGCCTCCCTTTTTTTTTGCCCGCGTCCTAGACTGTCGGCTCTTCTTCTCGACCAAGCTGGACACCATGGTTCGCCTACTTTTCTGGATCGCCCTGATCGCCGCCGCGTTCTGGCTGTGGCGCAAATTCAAGCTCAGCCAGCAGGCGCGCCCCGCGCAGCGCCTGGATGACCCGCTGACCATGGTGCGCTGCGCGCACTGCGGCGTGCACCTGCCCAATGACCGGGCGCTGCACCGTGGCAATCAGTGGTACTGCAGCCCAGCCCATCTGGAGCAAGGCCCGAAAGACTGATCAACGGTCTGCTCCGGCGAAGCCGCTGTAACCCGGTTACAGCGGCTTTTTCATGCCCGCCCGCTGAACACACATACCCGTAGCCGACCCATCCGCTCCATTTACGACCCCCTCCCCGCCTCAACGCTTGACCCCCCGGCCGCAAATTCGCTAAATCCTATTTATCCGCATAAATATGAAAAATAGCCCGCATGCTCAAATCCAAGCGCAAACGTCAGAAGCTGTCGGACATGATCGTCGAGTCGGTCAAGCGCTCGATCGTCACCGAAGCGCTGCACCCCGGTGACCGTCTACCGACCGAGCGCGAGCTGATGGAGCACTTCGAATGTTCCAAGGGCACCGCCCGTGAGGCGCTCAAGGCGCTTGAAGTCGAGGGCCTGGTCAGCACCCGCACCGGCCCGAGCGGCGGCGCCTACCTCAATGAAGTCGGCACCGAACCGGCCAGCCGCGCGCTGCGTAACTACCTGCATTTTCAGCACCTGGATGGCGAGCAGGTGTATCAGCTGCGCAAAGTCATCGAGGTCGAGCTGGCGGTTTCAGTGATGGGCCGCCTCAGCGAGGCCGACTACGCCGCACTGCAAGCCAACATCGATTTCTGCAGCACCCCGGAAGACAGCGAAGAAGGCCAGCGCGAGCAGCGTTTGGCCGAGCTCGAGTTTCATACCCTGCTGGCCGGACGCTGCGCCAACCCGTTGCTGAGCTTCATGGCGGTGTTTCTCAACGACCTGCTGCGCGACCTGGTAGTGCTGAAAAAAGCCTACCTGCCCAAGCGCCAGCAATTCGCCGCAGCCAACATCGACTATCACAAGCAACTGCTCGACGCCCTGCGCGCCAACGACGAAGCCACCGTGCGCCGCTTGATGCACGAGCACATGTGCGACGCCGAACACCACATGACTGCGCTGGAAGGCGAAGTCGCCCGCAACTTCCTCCTGGAGTTCAGCCACAACCACTGATTCGCCTGGACAGAGGCCTGCTCACAGGCCCGGCCGTACCCGCTTTGTCATTGCCACTCCTGCCTAATAACCACAAACAAGGAGTTACTCATGCAAAGACGTACCCTGCTCAAAGCAGGCCTTGCCCTCGGCGCCCTCGGCAGCCTCCCGTTGGGAGCGTCGCGGGTGTTCGCCGAGCAACCGTTGACCTTCTATGGCCTCAAGTCGATGTCCGGGCCGTTTGCCAGTTACGGCAAATACGCCGACATGGGCTCGCGCCTGGCGATCGCCGAGCACCCGCAGCTGCTCGGCCAGCCGCTCAAGTACAAGGTCATCGACACCGAGGGCAACGCCGGCAAGGCGGTACGCAAGGTCCAGGAGGCCATCGGCCAGGACGGAGCGCGGTTCTTCCAAGGCTGCACGCTGTCGTCCTCGGCGCTGGCGGTGTCGAAGGAAATCAACAAGGCCGGCGGCGTGTTCATGACCCCGGTCGGCGCCGACGAGATCACCGGCAAGGACTGCAACAGCTCGACCTTTCGCTGGTCGGTGCCGACCTACGGCGCCATTCGCGAAACCCTCGTGCCGCTGATCAAGCTACTGCCCGAAGCCAAGCGCTGGTACACCATCACCCCGCAGTACGTGTTTGGCGACGCCCTGCTGGACAACGCACGCAAGGTCTTCAGCGAACACGGCATCGAGCACATCGGCAACAGCTACCACTCGCTGCAGGAGCAGGAATTCTCCGGCTACCTGACCAACGCCATTGCCGCCAAGCCGGACGTGCTGGTGCTGCTCAACTTCGGCAGCCAGTCATCCAATGCCCTGCGCCAGGCGGTCAATTTCGGCATCAAGGACCGGATGAAAGTGCTGCTGGTGTGGTCGGCCGGGCTCGACCAGTTCCAGGAGCTGGGCAGCGACGTCCTGGAAGGCGTATACCTCGGTGCGCAGTACTGGCATCAGGTCGACACCCCGCTCAACCGCGAGCTGGTCGCGGCCACGCGCAAGGCCTACGGCATCAACCCCAATTACCCGCTGGCGGCCGACTACATCGGCACCCGGGTCATGCTCGAAGCCATCATCAAGGCCAACAGCCTCGACGGCGCGGCAGTGTCCAAAGCCCTCCAGGGCATGAGCTTCCAGGGCCCGACCGGCGACGAGCTGATCCGCCCGGGTGACCATCAAGTGCTCAAGGACTACTACCTGCTGCGCGGCAAACCTCAAGCGCAGATGCGCGATGACGATGACCTGGCCGAAGTGCTGCACGCCGGCCGTTCGTTCATCGAGGTCTCTCAAACCGGTTGCGCCCTGGCCTGACGCCACGCCTTCCCACTCGACAAAATTGCAGGCGCGCGGCGCGCTGCAGAGGGCACGTTCATGCTCGATTTGTACCTGTTCCAGCTGCTCAACGGCCTTGGCCTGGGGATGATCTACTTCCTCATTGCCGTGGGCCTGACGATCATTTTCGGCTTGCTCAACTTCGTCAACTTCGCCCACGGTGCGTTTTTTCTGCTGGGTGCCTACCTGTGCTACACCGCCGTGGCGCTGACCGGCAACTTCTGGCTGGCGCTGCTGATCGCGCCGCTGGCGGTAGCCGCGCTGGCCTGGGTGGTCGAGCGAGTGCTGATCAAGCGCATCTACCACTTGCCGCACACCTTCCAGATCCTCGTCACCCTGGGTATCGCGCTGATCATCCAGGAAGCCTCGGTGCTGATCTGGGGCCCGGTCGGCAAGCACATCGCGGTGCCGCCGGAGCTGCGCGGGGTGCTGATCATCGGCGACTTCATCTACCCGTATTACCGCCTGTTCCTGATCGGCTTCGCCGCCTTGATCGGCCTTGGCCTGTGGCTGCTGCTGGAGCGCACCCGCTTCGGCGCCCTGGTGCGGGCCGGCAGTGAAAGCACCGAGACGGTGTCGCTGCTGGGCACCAACATCTTCCGCCTGTTCTCGCTGACCTTTGCCCTTGGCGTAGGCCTGGCGGGTGTGGCCGGGGTGCTGTTCGCTCCGCTGCGCGGGGCACAGCCATTCGTTGGCCCGGAGATTCTCGGCATCGCCTTCGTGGTGGTGGTGATCGGCGGCATGGGCTCGTTTGGCGGTGCGCTGGTTGGCGGCCTGCTGGTCGGGGTGGTGCAAAGCATGATGAGCAGCCTCTGGCCGCAAGGCGCCAGCCTGATGATCTACGGCGCGATGGCGGCGGTGATCCTGGTTCGTCCCTACGGCCTGTTCGGGAGAGCATGAACATGACTGAGAAAAATCCACTGGCCGTGGCCAAAGGGCATGGCCCGGCGCTGCTGCTGTTGCTGGTCGTGACCTTGATCGGCCTACCGCTGATCCTGCCGTCGACCACCCTTGCCACCGAGATTCTGATCTTCGCCCTGGCAGCGCTGGCCTGCAACCTGCTGCTGGGGTACACCGGCCTGCTCTCGTTCGGCCAGGGCATCTTCTTTGGTGCCGGTGCCTACGGCGCGGCGCTGCTGATGATCCACCTGCAATGGGGCATGCTCGGCGCGCTGGTTGGCGCGGCGCTGTTCGGCGCGCTGCTGGCCTTGCTGGTCGGTGCGCTGGCGATCCGGCGCAAGGGCATCTACTTCGTCATGCTGACTCTGGCCTTCAGCCAGATGGCGTACTTTCTGGCCTACACCCTGAGCGGCTGGACCGGCGGCGATAACGGGCTGCTCGACGTGCCACGGCCGAACATCACGGTTGCTGGGCACGTTTTGCTCGACCTGGCCGATCCGCGCCACTTCTACGCTTTCGTTGCGGTGCTGTTCCTGCTGATCTTCGCCGGCGCCCTGCGGGTGATTCGCTCCCCGTTCGGCAGCACCTTGCTGGCGATCCGCGAGAACGAAACCCGTGCTGCGGCCATCGGCTATGACATCCGTCACTTCAAGATCCTGGTGTTCATGTTGTCTGGCGCCATCACCGGCATCGCCGGAGCGCTGTACGCGATGCTGCTGCACTTTGCCCCGCTGTCGAACATCGACCTGATGATGAGCGAAAACATCCTGATCATGACCATCGTCGGCGGTACCGGCTCGCTGTTCGGCTCGTTGCTTGGCGCCGGTGCGATCGTGTTGCTCGGTGACGTGCTGTCGGAGCTGTGGCCGCGTTGGTTGATGCTGTTGGGGGTGATCCTGATTCTGGTGGTGGTGTTCATGCGCGGCGGGCTGTGGGGCGGCCTGGCTGATCTGGCCAAGCGCCTGCGCCCTTCGCCCACCGCCGACGCCAAGACCAAGGAGCAGCTGTAATGAGCGAATTCCTCCTCGAAACACACAACCTGCAACTGGCCTACGGGCCGTTCCATGCCGTCGATGGCGTCGACCTGAAAGTCCGCGCCGGCACCATCCACACCGTGATCGGGCCCAACGGCGCCGGCAAGACCAGCCTGTTCCACTGCCTTACCGGCGAGCGCCAGGCCACCGCCGGCAAGATCCTCCTCAACGGCCAGGACATCGTCCGCAAACCGTCCCATGGCCGCGTCGCCCTGGGCATGGCGCGCTCGTTCCAGCTCACCAGCCTGTTCCAGAACCTCAGCGTGCGCGAGAACCTGCGCCTGGCCGCGCAGGGTCGCGATGGCCTTGGCGCGCTCAACTTCTGGCGCAGCGTCGAGCACAAGCGCAGCCATTGGGACACCGCTGACCAAGTGCTTGAACGGCTCAAGCTCAACGGCCGCGCCGAGACTCTCGCCGGCGAGCTGTCGCACGGCCAGCAGCGGGTGCTGGAAGTCGGCATGTCGATCTGCGCCAAGCCCACCTTGCTGATGCTCGACGAGCCCACCTCGGGCATGGGCATCGATGACATCCCGGTGATGACCGACCTGATCTGCGACCTGGGCCGCGACCACACCGTACTGCTGATCGAACACAACATGAGCATCGTCATGTCGATCAGCCAACGCATTACCGTCATGAGCCACGGCCAGATCCTGGTCGAAGGCACCCCGGATCAGGTGCGCAACGACGAACGCGTGCGTACCGCTTACCTTGGAGAGGCCGCCTGATGCTCAGCGTCGAATCGATCCATTCCTACTACGACAAGAGCCACGTGCTCGAGGGCGTTTCGCTCAAGGTCGAGGCCGGCGAGCTGGTGACCCTGCTCGGGCGTAACGGCGCCGGCAAGACCACCACCCTGCGCAGCATCCTTGGCATCGTCCGCCCGCGCCAGGGCCAGATCCACTTCAACGGCCAGCCGCTGGTCGGTCGCGAGATCTTTGACATCGCCCGCCAGGGCATCGCGCTGGTGCCGGAACACCGCGGCATCTTCCGCCAGCTGGACGTCGAAGAAAACCTCAAGATCGCCGCGCGCAAGCACAGCCGCTGGCAGCTGGAGGACGTCTACGCGATGTTCCCGCGGCTCAAGGAGCGCCGCCGCAACAGCGGCTTTGCCCTGTCCGGTGGCGAGCAGCAGATGCTGGCGATTGCCCGCGCGCTACTCAATGGGCCGAAGCTGCTGATCCTCGACGAGCCGACCGAAGGCCTGGCCCCGGTGATCGTCGACGAGCTGGTGAAGATCCTGCGGCGGATCAAGGATGAAGGCCTGTCGATCCTGCTGGTCGAGCAGAACCTCAAGGTCTGCGATGCCCTCGCCGACCGCCACTACGTACTTGAACAAGGCCGCGTGGCCTATCAGGGCAGCGCCGAGCAGTTCCGCGCCGACCCGAGCATCAAGAACCGCTACCTGGCCTTGAGCGCCTGAAGGAGACCGACCATGAACAGCCAAAACCCTATCGATCCCGCACAAGCACCCCTCGGCCAGGGCGCTTTGATCAGCCGCGAGCGCCTCTGGCAGTCGCTGATGGACCTCGCCCGCCTCGGCGCCACCGCCAAAGGCGGCGTGTGCCGGCTGGCCCTGACCGACCTTGACCGCCAGGCGCGCGACCTGTTCGTGCAATGGTGCACGGACGCCGGTTGCAGCGTCAGCGTCGACGCCATCGGCAATATTTTCGCCCGTCGCCCTGGGCGCAATCCTGATCTAGCGCCAGTGATGACCGGCAGCCATATCGACACGCAGCCCACCGGCGGCAAGTTCGACGGTTGCTACGGGGTGATGGCCGGGCTGGAGGTGATCCGCACCCTCAACGACCTCGGCCTGCAAACCGAGGCACCGCTGGAAGTGGTGGTGTGGACCAACGAAGAAGGCTCGCGCTTCCCGCCGTGCATGATGGGTTCCGGGGTATTTGCCGGCAAGTTCGACCTCGGCGAGACCCTGGCCAAGCGCGACGAGCAGGGCCTGTCGGTCGGTGCCGAGCTTACGCGCATCGGCTACGCCGGCCCGCGCGTGCCTACCGGCCATGCGGTCGGCGCCTATTTCGAGGCGCATATCGAACAAGGCCCGGTGCTGGAAGACCAGCGCACCACCATTGGCGTGGTGCAGGGTTGCCTTGGGCAGAAGTGGTTCGACCTGGTGTTGACCGGCGTCGAAGCCCACGCCGGGCCGACGCCGATGCACCTGCGCAAGGATGCGCTGGTCGGCGCCGCCGATGTCGTCAGCGCGGTCAACCGCATCGCCCATGCCCATCAACCGCATGCCTGCGGCACGGTCGGCTGCCTGAGCCTGCACCCCGGCTCGCGCAACGTGATCCCCGGCCAGGTGCACATGACCATCGACCTGCGTCACCTCGACCCGCAGCAGCTCGATGCGATGGTCGCCGAGGTACGTGCAGTGATCGAAGCCACTACGGCCAAACACGGCCTGAGCTTCGAGCTGACGCCAACCGCTGACTTCCCGCCGCTGTACTTCGCCGAGCAGTGTGTCGACGCTGTGCGCCAGGGCGCAGTCGCGCTGGGCCTGAGCCATCTGGATATCGTCAGCGGCGCTGGCCACGATGCGATTTTTGTCGCCGAGCTGGGGCCTGCGGGGATGATCTTCGTACCGTGCGAAGGCGGCATAAGCCACAACGAAATCGAAAACGCTGCGCCGCAGGATTTGGCCGATGGCTGTGATGTACTGCTGCGGGCGATGGTCCAGGCCGCCAATCAGGGAGCCCATTGAGATGACCGGTAAAACCGCTATCGGCGAGTTCACCGCCGTCGAGCTGCTCGACCTGTATCAACGGCGCCAGCTGTCTCCGCTCGAGGTGGTCGATGACGTGCTGGCCCGCATCGACAAGCACAACCCGGCGGTCAACGCCTACTGCCATGTCGACGCCGAAGGTGCCCGCGCCGCCGCCCGCGCCAGCGAACAACGCTGGCAGCGCGGCGAGCCGTGTGGCCGCCTGGATGGCCTGCCGACCTCGATCAAGGACCTGACCCTGACACGCGGCATGCCCACCCGCAAGGGCTCGCTGACGTCTTCGGCAACTGGGCCGTGGGACATAGACGCGCCGTTCAGCGGGTTCATGCGTGAAGCCGGCGCGGTGCTGCTGGGCAAGACCACCACGCCTGAGTTCGGCTGGAAGGGCGTCACCGACAACCCGCTGTATGGCATCACGCGTAACCCGTGGGATACCCGGCTCACCGCCGGCGGCTCGTCCGGCGGTGCGGCAGCGGCGGCAGCGCTAAACCTCGGTGTGTTGCACCAGGGCAGCGATGCCGGCGGCTCGATCCGCATCCCCTGCGCGTTCACCGGCACCTTCGGCATCAAGCCAACCTTTGGTTATGTGCCGCAGTGGCCGGCCAGCGCCATGACCATCCTCTCGCACCTCGGGCCGATGACGCGCACGGTCGACGATGCTGTGCTGATGCTCGACTGCGTGGCTCGCCCCGATCCGCGCGACGGCCTCGCCGGAGCACCGCGCCAGCGACCCTGGCTGGCCGCGGAGCAGGACTTGAGCGGGCTGCGCATCGGCTATAGCGCGGACTTTGGTTATGTCAGCGTCGACCCGCAGATTCAGGCCCTGACCGCTCAGGCAGTGCAGCGCCTGGCGCGGTTGGGCGCTCAGGTCGAAGAAGTCGACCCTGGGTTTACCGACCCGCTGGCAACATTCAATACCCTGTGGTTCGCCGGCGCGGCGCGGCTGGCCAGCCAGTTGACCTCAGCCCAGCGCGAGCTGCTTGATCCGGGCCTGCGCTGGATTGCCGAGCAAGGTGCGGCCATCAGTCTCGAGCAATACACCGCAGCGCTTGAAGCGCGGGCCGAGCTGGTGGCGCGGATGAACGCCTTCCATCAGCGCTATGACGTATTGGTGTCGCCAATGATGCCGCTGGTGGCGTTTGCCGCCGGCCACAACGTGCCGCCAGGGTCGGGATTGGAGCAGTGGATGGAGTGGACGCCGTTCAGCTACCCGTTCAACCTGACCCAGCAACCGGCGGCCTCGGTGCCCTGTGGCTTCACCCGCGAAGGGCTGCCGGTGGGCCTGCAGGTGGTGGCCGGACGCTTTGCCGATGAGCAGGTGCTGCGGGTGTGCAAGGTGTATGAACAGCATTACCCGACTCGCCACTTGCAGGCGCCGGTTATCGGCTGAGCCGCATCAAGGGGCCGGTATTCGGCCCCTTGTCATTTAAGCCAAGCGGCCCTCGGGCGCATACGGCGTCGGGTCGATGATCGGCGGGTTGCCGGTCAGCAGGTCGACAAACAGCTGGCACGAGGCTGGCGCCAGCACCAGGCCGTTGCGGTAATGCCCGCAGTTCAGCCATAGCCCGGCATGCCCCGGCACCGGCCCGATATACGGCACACCCTCGGGTGAGCCTGGACGCAGGCCGGCCCAGTGCGCCACCGGCGTGGCGTCAGCCAGCCCTGGCAATAGCTCAACGGCGGAAGCCTTGAGGCTCTCCAGTGCCTGCTCGGTCGGGGTCTTGTCATAGCCGGCATGCTCCAGCGTACTGCCGATCAGGATATGCCCGTCGCGCCGCGGGATCGCATAGCGGCCCTTGGCCAGAACCATGCTCGGCAAAAAGTCTTCGCGGCACTTGTAGAGGATCATCTGGCCCTTGACCGGCTCGACCGGCAGGGTCAGCCCCAGCGTGGCCAACAGGTCACCACTCCAGGCGCCCGCGCTGAGCACCACGTCATCGGCTTCGAGCAGGCCATCGGCCGTATGCACACCGCTGATGCGCCCGTCTTGCTGGGCAAAGCCGGTGATCTGGCAGTGCTCGCGCAGTTCGACATTGGGCAGTGCCGTCAACGCTGCTTTCAGCGATTTGACCAGCCGTGGATTGCGCACATTGGCCACCCCTGCCATGAAGATCGCCCGCGTGAAGCCGGCGCCGAGGCCCGGCACGGCGTCATAGGCCGCCGAGATATCCACAGCCGTCAACGGCCGCTGCTCACGCTCCGCCCACGCCAGCGCTTCGGCTTCGTCTTCAAGGTCGAGCCAGTACAGTCCGGTGACGTGCACCTCAGGGTCGACGCCGGTGCTGGCGAACAGGCGCTCGCCCAGCTGTGGATAAAACGCCTGCGACCAATGCGCCAACGCCGTGACTGCAGGGCTGTAGCGCCACGGATACAGTGGCGAGACGATGCCGCCACCGGCCCACGACGACTCGCGGCCGACTTCGCCTTGATCGCACACCACCACCCGCTCGACCTTTGCCGCCAGGTTGAGCGCGGTCAGCAGGCCGATCACACCACCGCCGACAACCACTACTTGCTTGTTCATCTGTCGATCCAATACCTGAAAAAACCGAACTACCCCGTCAACCGCTCCAGCAACCCGCAGCGTCCTGGCTGCCTGGGTTGCTGCGCACACCTGCCTGATCAAGTTGATAGTCAGCGCACTGATCCTGCGCCATCAAGCCGGTCGGCAAGCGCTGTGCCTGCAGGCGAAAACTGGCGTCATCGCGTTGCAGCTGCAGGCGGTAATAGCGGCTGTCGGCAGGCAAGCTCAATTGATGCTGGTCAGTGTCGCTGTACTGGCCGCTCCGCGCATGGTGGCGCTCCAGGCGCAACGCAGCGTCGTGCAGCAGCCCGACCACTTCACTGCGGGCGGCGCGGCGCAATTGTTCGTTGTAAGCGGGGTAGGCAATGGCTGCCAGAATGCCGCTCACGGCGACGACAATCAACAACTCGATCAGGCTCAGGCCTTGCTGCATGTCATGGCTCCTGCACTCTTTGCCGCCAGAGGATTCTTTGTAGAGTCTGCGCCTCGCCGGCGGGCTGCGCGTATACGGCTTCAAGCACATGCCGCGCGCGGGTTTGCTGGCTGACTGCGGTCACTCGGTAGAGAGTGGCCTGGGTGCCCTCGGGCAGGTGCGCGGCGCGGTCACTTTGGCCAAGGTTCTGCAGGCTGAACCAGCCCTGCGCAGCTGCCTGCCAGTCGCCACCAGCGGCGGTTACTTCATGGGCGTCGACTGGCGGCAAGCAGCGCTGGCACTCGCTGGGTGGCGCCACGGCGAGCCGCGCCGCGCCCTCCAGCAAGACCGCCTCGGCCTGTTCCAGCGCCTGGCTGCTGGCCAACAACAGCCCGGCCATGCGCGTCTGCAGCAGTGCCTCGCGTAGGGCGGCTGCGGCGAGCAGGCCGAGCAGCAGGCTCAGTACCAGAGCGATCAGCAGCACCATGCCGCCTTGGCGCTTCATGGCGCTGGCAGCCGATTGCGCAGAGCTACGCTGATGGCGTACTGCTGTTCTAGATCGTGCTGTGGGTCGAAAAGGGTCAGTTGCAGGTCGATTCGCTGGCCCTGCGCCTTCGTTACCAAGTCAGCGCGCAGGCTGCGCACGTTGTCGATCAAGGCTTGCGGAGAGCCTCGGCGCATCACCCGCAGGCTGCCATCGCGCAGCTCGTAGGTGATGCGGCTGACCGGCAAGGCCAGGGTCTGATCGTCACCCCCGTGGGCGTCGGCTCTGACCTGTGCCCAACTGCGGCAATCACTCAACACCGTCCAATCAGGCCGGCTGCCGCTGCCGGGCAACTGCCCCACCAACAGACTCAGTTGTGCGCCGCCTTGGCTGATTTGCACAGGCCTGGCAAAAGCGGCCGCTGCGCTGGGTGAGTCGAAGTCGCTGACGTGCAAGCGCAAACAGCCGAACACGCCGGTCATGCGGATATCCTGGGCGATCCGTTGCAGCGCCAGGCGAGCATCTTCTTGCTGCTGCGCCAGCGCGCCCTGCACGCGCCAGGCTTGCACCGTGGCGACAAACACCTGGCTGGCGGCAGCCAGCAGCATCAGGCCCAAGGCCAGCGCGAGCAACCCTTCGAGCAGACTGAAGCCCGCCTGGCTGCTGTTCATGGCCAGCCCTGCAGGCTTACACCCTGATGCTCCGGGTCACGCCCATCGGGCCAGTCGACGACGACCTCCAGCAAGTGCCCTGAGCTTTGCACCCGACCCACGGCCTGCGCGCCAAGGGCCAGCCTGATCTGCGCCTGCCATTCTCCTAACGCCCCCAATGACCCGCTCGTCCTCGCCTGCTCCAGCAGGCTCTGGGCAAGGAAGGTCGCCTGGCTGTGCTGCCGAGCGCTGGCGGTAGCCTGCAATGCCTTGACCTGTAAAGCCGCTGCCGCAAACAGGCCAAGCGCCAACACCAGCATGCCCAGCACGACCTCGAGCAGCGTGATGCCTTTCTGTCCTTTGCGCATCCATGCGCTCCTGGGAAATTTCCCGCGATGTGCCAGCCAAGTGGCCGACTGGACCTCATGTCCGCCGTGCCTGAAGCTACAGCGAAGCACTTCCAGGGAGGAATGCACGGTGGGGCAACACGGAGCAACACTGATACAAATGATGTTGGCGCTCGCGCTGGTCGCGGTTCTGGCGCAGTTGGCGATGCCTTCCTACACCGCGCTGAGTAAGGACTTACAAGGGGCGGCAGCGGCGCAGCAGCTGCTCCAGGACCTTCGCTCGGCACGTAGCCAGGCCCTGTTGCAGCAGCAGGCCGTGCGGGTCGAGCCACTCGAAGCAGACTGGGGGCTGGGTTGGCGCGTGCTGGACGCTGATAGCGGGCGCTTGCTTACCAAGCAACGTTTACCGCAGCGGGTACGGATCGTTGGCAACTTGGCTGACGGTGTGCGCTTCAGCGAACAGGGCGTGCCGTTGCGCGGTAGCGGCGGGTTTCATGGCGGGAGTTTGCAGATATGCCCGCACGCAGAAGGCGGGCAACTACGCCAGATAGTCCTGGCGCCCAGCGGCAGGGTACGCCTGCGCACAGACATGGCCATCGAGCCATTGTGCGCAGGCCCCTGAGAAGTGGCTCAGAGCAGCGAGCGCACCCGCAGTTCCTTGGGCATCGAGAAGGTCACGTTCTCCGGGCGCCCGTCGAGCTCTTCGGCACCGGTTGCGCCCCAGGCCGTGAGCTGCTCAAGCACGCCGCGCACCAGCACTTCAGGTGCCGAAGCACCGGCAGTGACACCCACCCGGCCAATGCCGTCGAACCAGCTTTGCTGCAAGTCCTCAGCGCCGTCGATCAGGTACGCCGGGGTGCCCATACGCTCGGCCAGCTCGCGCAGGCGGTTGGAGTTAGAGCTGTTCGGGCTGCCGACCACCAGCACCACATCGCACTCGTCAGCCAATTGCTTGACCGCGTCCTGGCGGTTCTGGGTGGCGTAGCAGATGTCGTCCTTGCGCGGCCCGCCGATGTTCGGGAAGCGCGCGCGCAGGGCATCGATAACCCGGCTGGTGTCATCCATCGACAAGGTGGTCTGGGTGACGAAGGCCAGGTGATCAGGGTCGCGCACCTGCAGGTTGGCCACATCCTTCTCGTCTTCGACGAGGTAGATGGAGCCACCGTTGCTGGCGTCGTACTGGCCCATGGTGCCTTCGACTTCCGGGTGCCCAGCGTGGCCGATCAGGATGCACTCACGGCCATCACGGCTGTACTTGGCCACCTCGATGTGGACCTTGGTCACCAGCGGGCAGGTGGCGTCGAACACCTTCAGGCCACGGCCTGCGGCCTCCTGGCGCACGGCCTGGGAGACGCCGTGGGCGCTGAAGATGACGATCACGTCGTCCGGCACCTGGTCGAGCTCTTCAACGAAGATCGCCCCGCGGTTGCGCAGGTCTTCGACCACGAACTTGTTGTGCACCACTTCGTGACGCACGTAGATCGGTGGCCCGAACACTTCCAGGGCACGGTTGACGATCTCGATCGCCCGGTCGACCCCCGCACAAAAGCCGCGAGGGTTGGCGAGTTTGATTTGCATGCTCGGCTCCAGGCTTACAGGGCCTTCACCGCGAGGATCTCCACCTCGAAGCTCAGGGTCTTGCCAGCCAGTGGGTGGTTGAAGTCGATCGTCACCTGGTGCTCGTCAAAGGCTTTGACCACTCCAGGCAGCTCGGCGTTGGCAGCATCATTGAAGATCACCAGCAGCCCTTCGGACAGCTCCATGTCAGCGAACTGCGAACGCGGCATGATCTGCACGTTCTGCGGGTTCGGCTGGCCGAAGGCATTTTCCGGGGGCACGCTGACGGTGCGTTTGTCGCCGGCCTTGAAGCCGAACAGCGCGGCTTCAAAACCCGGCAGCAGGTTGCCGTCGCCAACCTTGAACACGGCCGGAGCCTTGTCGAAGGTGCTGTCGACGGTGTCGCCGTTTTCCAGGTGCAGGGCGAAGTGCAGAGTGACTTCGCTGTTCTGGCCGATACGGGTCTCAGTCATGCGCAGGCTCCTCGGACTTCTTGCTCTTGAACATATCCAGCGCCAGCATGATCGCGCCAACGGTAATTGCGCTGTCGGCGACGTTGAACGCTGGGAAGTAGTGCATGTTCTTCCAGTGGACGAGGATGAAGTCGACCACATGACCGAGCACCACGCGGTCGTACAGGTTGCCCAGCGCGCCGCCCAGCACCAGTGCCAGGGCAACTGCCAGCCAGGTCTCGTTGCGGCCCAGGCGTTTGAGCCAGACCACCAGCACCGCGCTGACCACGATCGCGATCAAGGCAAACAGCCAGCGCTGCCAGCCGGCGCCGTCAGCCAGGAAGCTGAACGCAGCGCCGGTGTTGTAGGCCAGGGTCCAGCTGAAGTAATCAGGGATGACCACGATCTGCTGGTACATGCTCAGGTTGCTGTTGAAGTACAGCTTGGTCACCTGGTCAACCACCACGATCAGCAGGCTCAACCACAGCCAGGCGAGGCGCCCGAAGCGCCCCACTGCAGGATTAGGCATAGTGACGAACCTCGCCCGCACCGCTCAGGTTGTCGACGCAACGTGCGCAGATTTCCGGATGCTCAGGGTTGGCACCGACATCGGCGCGGAAGTGCCAGCAACGGCCACACTTGGCGTGACCGGACTTGACCACTTTCAGCTTGAGGCCTTCGACTTCGGTCGCCACGGCATCGGCCGGGGCCTGCACGAAGGGCACCACGCTGGCAGCCGAGGTGATCAGCACGAAGCGCAGTTCGTCGCCAAGCTTGGCCAGGTCAGCGCTCAGGCCTTCTTCGGCAAACAGGGTCACTTCGGCTTGCAGGTTGCCACCGATGGCCTTGGCCGCACGCTGGTTTTCCAATTCCTTGTTGACCGCTGCCTTGACCGCCATGACCCGCTCCCAATAGGCGCGGTCCAGCTCGAAGCCTTCTGGCAGTTCGGTCAGGCCTTCATACCAGGTATTGAGCATCACCGACTCGTTGCGCTCGCCTGGCAGGTACTGCCACAGCTCGTCGGCGGTGAACGCCAGGATCGGCGCGATCCAGCGCACCAGCGCTTCGCTGATGTGGTACAGCGCGGTCTGGCACGAACGCCGGGCAACACTGTTGGCGCCGGTGGTGTACTGGCGGTCCTTGATGATGTCGAGGTAGAAGCCACCCAGCTCCTGCACACAGAAGTTGTGCACCTTGGAGTAAACGTTCCAGAAGCGGTATTCGCTGTAGTGCTCTTCCAGCTCGCGTTGCAGCAGCAGCGCGCGGTCGACGGCCCAGCGGTCCAGCGCAAGCATGTCTTCGGCCGGCAGCAGGTCGCGGGCCGGATCGAAGCCGGACAGGTTCGACAGCAGGAAACGCGCGGTATTGCGGATGCGCCGGTAGGCGTCGGCGCTGCGCTGCAGGATCTGGTCGGAGACGGCCATTTCACCGGAGTAGTCGGTGGCCGAAACCCACAGGCGCATGATGTCGGCGCCGAGGGTGTCGTTGACCTTCTGCGGCTCGATGGTGTTACCCAGCGACTTGGACATCTTGCGGCCGTTCTCATCGACGGTGAAACCGTGGGTGAGCAGCTCGCGGTACGGCGCATGGTTGTCGATCGCGCAGCCGGTCAGCAGCGACGAGTGGAACCAGCCGCGGTGCTGGTCGGAGCCTTCCAGGTACAGGTCGGCGCGCGGGCCGGTGGCGTGACCGATGTCATGCGAGCCACGCAGCACGTGCCAGTGGGTGGTGCCGGAGTCGAACCAGACATCGAGGGTGTCGGTGATCTTGTCGTACTGGCCGGCTTCGTCACCGAGCAGTTCGGCAGCGTCAAGCTTGAACCAGGCTTCGATGCCTTCCTGTTCGACGCGCTTGGCGACCTCTTCCATCAGCTCGACGGTGCGCGGGTGCAGCTCGCCGCTCTGCTTGTCGAGGAAGAACGGGATCGGCACACCCCAGTTGCGCTGACGCGAGATGCACCAGTCAGGGCGGTTGGCGATCATCGAGTGCAGGCGCGCCTGGCCCCAGGCCGGAACGAACTTGGTTTCTTCGATGGCCTTGAGCGCACGCTCACGCAGGGTGTCGCCGCTGGCTGGCTTGCGGTCCATACCGATGAACCACTGCGCGGTGGCGCGGTAGATCAGCGGGGTCTTGTGGCGCCAGCAGTGCATGTAGCTGTGGCTGATGGTTTCGGTGTGCAGCAGCGCACCGACTTCCTGCAGCTTGTCGACGATGGCTGGGTTGGCCTTCCAGATGAACTGGCCGCCGAACAGTTCGAGCGACGGCACGTAGACGCCGTTGCTCTGCACCGGGGTGAGAATTTCGTCGTTGACCATGCCGTAGCGTTTGCAGGTCACGAAGTCGTCTTCGCCGTAGGCAGGTGCCGAGTGGACAACACCGGTACCGGCGCCCAGCTCGACGTATTCAGCCAGGTAGACAGGTGACATGCGCTCGTAGAACGGGTGACGGAAGTTGATCAGCTCCAGCGCCGAACCTGGCGCGGTGGCGATGACCGAGCCTTGCAGGTCCCAGCGTTTGAGGCAGGCTTCGACCAGCTCTTCGGCCAGCACCAGCAGACGCTCGCCGGTGTCGACCAGGGCGTAGGTGAACTCCGGGTGGACGTTCAGCGCCTGGTTGGCGGGGATGGTCCACGGCGTGGTGGTCCAGATGACGATGGCAGCAGGCTTGGCCAGCGCGGCCAGGCCAAAGGCGCTGGCCAGCTTGTCGGCGTCGGCGATCGGGAAGGCGACGTCGATGGTCGAGGACTTCTTGTCGGCGTATTCGACTTCGGCTTCAGCCAGAGCCGAGCCGCAATCGAAGCACCAGTTCACAGGCTTGAGACCCTTGAACACGAAGCCTTGCTTGACGATTTCGGCCAGCGCGCGGATTTCGCCCGCTTCGTTGGCGAAGTTCATGGTCTTGTAGGGGTTGTCCCAGTCGCCCAGCACACCCAGGCGGATGAACTCGGTCTTCTGCCCTTCGATCTGCTCGGCGGCGTAGGCACGGCACAGCTCACGGGTCTGGTCCGGGCTCAGGTGCTTGCCATGGGTGACCTCGACCTTGTGCTCGATCGGCAGGCCGTGGCAGTCCCAACCCGGGACGTACGGCGCGTCGAAACCGGAGAGGGTCTTGGAGCGGACAATCATGTCCTTGAGAATCTTGTTCAGCGCATGACCGATGTGGATCTTGCCGTTGGCATAGGGCGGGCCATCGTGCAGGACGAACTTGGGACGATCCTTGCCAATTTCGCGAAGCTTCTGGTACAGGCCAATGCTGTCCCAGCGCTGCAGGATCTGCGGTTCGCGCTGGGGCAGGCCGGCCTTCATCGGGAAGGCGGTGTCCGGAAGATTAAGCGTGGCTTTGTAGTCGGTCATTTCAGGCTCTTGGTTAGCGGTTGAGCGTGCCAGTGGGCACGTGCGGCGGCGATGTCCGCGTCGATCGCCGACTTCAGCGCCTCCAGGGAGGCGAATCGCTGCTCTTCGCGCAGCTTTTGGTGGAACTCCACCGTCAGACGCCGGCCATACAGGTCGCCGGCAAAATCAAGAAGATGAATCTCCAGGTGAGGACGACCATCACCGGCGACGGTGGGTCGTACCCCGATATTGGCAACACCCGGCCAGCGCTTGCCGTCGATCTCGGCGCTGGTCAGGTAGACCCCGCTGAGTGGGATGCGGCGGCGCTTGAGCTGGATATTGGCGGTCGGCGTGCCGAGCTGGCGGGCCAGCTTCTGGCCGTGCAGGACGCGCCCGGTAATGGTGTACGGGCGGCCCAGCAGGTGAGCGGCAAGGGCAAAGTCAGCATTGGCCAGGGCGGTACGCACCTTGGTGCTGCTGACCCGCAAGCCGTCCTGCACCACCGTGTTGGCGGCCTCGACGGTAAAGCCGTATTTCTTGCCGGCCTCGACCAGAAAATCAAAGTCGCCGGCACGGTCGCAGCCAAAGCGGAAGTCGTCACCGACCTCCAGGTGGCGCACGCCGAGGCCATCGACCACGATCGTCTTGACGAATTCATCGGCGCTGAGCTGGCTCAGGCGCTGGTTGAAAGCCAGACACAGGACCAGGTCGATGCCTTCGGCGGCCAGCAGCTGCACCTTGTCGCGCAGCCGCGCCAGGCGTGCCGGCGCAGTCTCGGGGGCAAAGTACTCGCGCGGCTGTGGTTCGAAGATCACCACGCAGGTGGGCAGGCCCAACTCCCGGGCGCGGTCGCGCAGGCGCGCCAGGATTGCCTGGTGGCCACGGTGAACCCCGTCGAAGTTGCCAATGGTGGCGACACACCCCCGGTGCTCGGGGCGCAGGTTGTGAAGACCTCGAACCAGCTGCATAACGCGCTTCTTGCTCATAAAGTGGTCGATTATAACCACACCCGGGCGCTGGTGACAGGCAGCAGCGCCCTGGGGTGGCGACTAATGTGTAAAACCGACGCCTGGCCGCCCCGCACCTTAATGCAAGGCGTTGCGGGCGAACTGCCGAGGGCGCAAGCCGCAGGCGAACAGGCAACCGAAATAGGTCACGACGCCGGCACCGATCAGGGCACCCAGGCGCAGGAAGCGCTCGAGCATGCCGCCCTCCTCCCACGCCGGCATGTAATGCATGCCCAGCAGCAACACGGCCGACATCAGGCTGACCGCGAGGATCAGCTTGAACAGGAACCGCGCCCAGCCTGGTTGCGGCTGGAACAGGTCCTGGCGGCGCAGGCGCCAGTACAGCAAACCGGCGTTGAGGCAGGCGCCGATGCTGATGGCCAGGGCCAGCCCGGCATGGGCCAGCGGGCCGACCAGCACCAGGTTGAGCAACTGGGTCGAGACCAGGGTGAAGATGGCGATCTTTACCGGCGTGCGGATGTTCTGCTGGGCATAGAAGCCCGGCGCAAGCACCTTGATCAGGATGATCGCCAGCAGGCCGACCGAGTAGGCGATCAAGGCGCGCTGGGTCATGGCCGCGTCGAATGCGCTGAACTTGCCGTACTGGAACAGCGCCACGGTCAGCGGCTCGGCCAGGATCGCCAGGGCCAGGGTGCACGGCAGCACCAGCAGGAAGCACAGTCGCAGGCCCCAGTCGAGAATCCGCGAGTACTCGTGGCGGTCGCGGTTGGCGTAGGTCTTGGCCAGGGTCGGCAGCAGGATGGTACCGAGGGCGACGCCGAGCACACCTGAGGGCAGCTCCATCAGGCGGTCGGCGTAGTACATCCACGACACCGAGCCGGCCACCAGGAAGGAAGCGAAGATGGTGTTGATGATCAGCGAGATCTGGCTGACCGACACGCCGAGAATGGCCGGCAGCATCTGCTTGAGCACCCGCCATACACCGCTGTCGCGCAGGTTCAGGCGCGGCAGCACGAGCATGCCGATCTTCTTCAATGCCGGCAGCTGATACAGCAGCTGCGCCAGGCCGCCCGCCAACACGCCCCAGGCCAGGGCCATGATCGGCTGCTCGAAGTACGGTGTCAGCAGCAAGGCGAAGGCGATCATCGCCACGTTGAGCAGGGTCGGAGTGAACGCCGGCACCGCAAAGCGGTTCCAGGTGTTGAGAATCGCCCCTGCCAGCGATGACAGCGAGATCAGCAGTATATAAGGGAAGGTCACCCGCAGCAGGTCGGTGGTCAGGGCGAAGCGCTCGGCGTCGGCGGCAAAGCCCGGCGCCGTGACCCACA
This sequence comes from Pseudomonas shirazensis, assembly GCF_050496565.1. Classification (GTDB taxonomy): domain Bacteria; phylum Pseudomonadota; class Gammaproteobacteria; order Pseudomonadales; family Pseudomonadaceae; genus Aquipseudomonas; species Aquipseudomonas shirazensis_A. Next base: position 4,854 of record NZ_JBNWAE010000014.1, on the reverse strand, counting down.
CGATCCACGGCGCGGCGAGGATGCCCATAGCGGTGACTACGGCCAGTACCAGAGTCAACAAGCCACTGACGTAGGCAATAAAGGTGCGCGTCGCCTCTTCGCCCTGCTGGGTCTTGTACTCGGCCAGGATCGGCACGAAGGCCTGCGAGAATGCGCCCTCAGCGAAGATACGCCGCAGCAGGTTGGGCAGTTTGAAGGCAATGAAGAACGCATCGGTAGCCGCACCGGCACCGAATACGCGCGCCAGGATGGTGTCGCGGACAAAGCCCAGCACCCGTGAAATCATGGTGATGGAGCTGACTGCAGCCAGGGATTTGAGCAGGTTCATCGAAAAATTTTCACGCTGGGGACGGAGGACGCTACTAAAGCCGCCAAGATGTGCGATACTCCCGCGCCTTCGCAGGGGAGCCAAAATTCCCGAGTTTACAGGTCGCGGCGCAGAAAGGAATATTTCCCTCTCGCGGACCCACCACTCGGCGGAACCTTGCAGGTGGCCTTGACATCTGTCGTACGCATCGGCATGATTCGCGGCCTATTTTGTTTGCTATTTCCCTAAAGTCTTTCAAGGAGCTCGACGGTGGCCAACTCACCTTCCGCCAAGAAACGCGCAAAACAGGCTGAGAAGCGTCGCAGCCACAACGCCAGCCTGCGTTCCATGGTTCGTACCTACATCAAGAATGTAGTTAAAGCCATTGACGCAAAAGACGCCGAAAAAGCGCAAGCCGCTTACACCCTGGCTGTGCCTGTCCTCGACCGTATGGCCGACAAAGGTATCATCCACAAGAACAAGGCTGCTCGCCATAAAGGCCGTCTGAATGGCCACATCAAGGCGCTGAAAGAAACTGCAGCTGCCTAAGCGACGCGCTTGTTAAAAACCGACCCTAGGGTCGGTTTTTTATTGCCTGCGATTTATCTAAACCTGGATGCGATCCCTGTAGGAGCGGCCTTGCCGGGGCGCCGGACCGGTCGGAAAGGGGCGCGCAGCGCCCCCAGCAGTTCTGCGGCGCAGCCGTATTGCTTACTTGCCCAGCTGAATCTTCGGCGCCCACTGCAGCCACACGTCGTCAGGTTTGTCGAACAAGGCAAAGGTCTGCTTCGGACGAGCCGGGTTACCCATCTGCTCGCCCTCTGGCGTGGCAAAGGCAATGCCGCCGTCGATCAGTGTCTCCAGCGACTCGGTACGTACCGTGGCGCCCTTGAACAGGCCCCAGTCGAAGCCAAAGCCGCTGCTGTTCCAGAACCGGCTGCCGCCACGCACCAACCCTGCGTAGCGCGGTTCGATGAGAATGTGGATCAGCACGCGATCAGCGTTCTGCCCCAATTCAAAGCCAGTGACCTTGCCCACTGCCACCTCGCGGTAGGTGACCGGCACGCCCGGCTTGATCGAGCCACGTCGCGGAGCACTGAGGGTAATCGGCAGGCCGATCTCCTGGCCCTTCACCTCTGGCGCCTCGGCCAGGGCGATGAAGTCACGCTGTGAGCCTTGGCTCCTGGCTGCAGGCTGTACCTCGATGTACTGCCCACCGATCAACGTATCAAGATTCTCGGTCTTGACCAGACCCAATGCTGGCTTGACTACCCAGAACTGCGTACCGGCACGGGTGATGCGGTCGGCCGCCTCAGTGATGCGCGCACGCAGCAGCACGGCCTGCAGGTCATCGGTCAGGTCGGTACTTTCGATACTCCCCACCTCCAGGCCGCGGAAGCGGATCGGCGTGCCCGGCTTGAGGCCATCGGCGCGCTCGACTCGGATGGTGATCAGAGTACCGGCGCGGTTGGCTGCCTCTTCACTCTCGTGCAGACGGAAGCGTGGGATATGACGCTTGAGCGGCACATCCGGCTTCGGCGTATCGAAGGCAATACCGCCCGCCATAAGAGTCTGCAGTGACTCGCTCTTGACCTTGATCCCGGACAGGCCACCGGTCAGGGTGATACCACTGGCATTCCAGAAGCGCGTCGAGCCGTTGACCAGGTTGGCGTATTCCTTCTCGATGTGCACGCCGATCAGGATGCGTTTGCTGTTGCGGGCAAACTGATAGCTCTGCACGTTGCCGACTTTGACCTGGCGATACATCACCGGGCTGCCGACCTCGAGCGAGCCGAGGCTGTCGGCGAACAGCACCATATGCAGGCCTGGCGACTTCAGATCAAGCGGTGGTGCCTTGGCTCGCGCTTCGAATTCGCGCTGCGGCCGCGCGCCCTTGTCACCTGGACGGATGGCAATGTAGTTACCCTTCACCAGTGCTTCCAGGCCGGTGATCCCTGCCAGAGAGATGGACGGCTTGACCACCCAGAACTGCGTGCCATCGACCAGATAATCCTCGGCCAGGGGGTCCAGAGTCAGTTCGGCCGAGGCGCTGGCGAGGTCGTCTTCGATCTTCAGGGTCTTCAGCGAGCCGATCTGAATGCCTTTGTACAGTACCGGCGTACGCCCAGCCTGCAAGCCTTCGAAATCAGTCAGTTTGACCTTAATGCGGATACCCGCCTGGGCTGCGTCAAAGTCTTCATAGAGGCGGAATGGCAGGCTTGGATCAGTCGGCGGACTGTCCTTGCGGTGCTCAGGGGTAGCAAAGGCGATACCGCCGGCGACGATGCTGCTGAGCGACTCACTGCGCACCTTGACCCCGGACAGGTCGGCGTCGATGCTGATGCCGCTGGCGTTCCAGAAGCGCGTGTGTTTGCGCACCAGGCTGGCGTAGGCAGGCTGGATGAAGACTTTCACCTCAACGGTGTCCTGATCCTCGGACAGCTTGTAGCTCTTCACCCGACCCACCTGGATCTGCTTGTAGAACACCGGGCTGTCGCGATTGAGCGAGCCAAGCCGATCGGCCTTGAGGGTCAGGTGCAGGCCGGGCTCGGAGTCAGACAGCGGCGGCGCCGAGGCCAGCGCCTTGAAGCTTTTGGTCGGCTCGCCTTTGCCTGGATCTACCGCGATGTAGTTACCCGATACCAATGTCTCAAGGCCCGAGATACCCGCCAGGGTGACGCTCGGCTTGACCAGCCAGAAGCGCGTGCCGGTGGTCAGCTGGGTGTCTGCCGCCTTGTTCATCTCGATGGTGGCGATCACCCCGGTGTTGCTGCCGGTGGCATCCAGCTCGAGCTCGGTAACCTTGCCGACCGGCATGCCCTTGTAGATCACCTCGGTCTTGTTGGCGACGATCCCTTCACCAGTCTTGAAGCGCACCTGGATCTCCACCCCCGCAGAACGGTAGGCCTGAACGCCCAGCCAGCCGCCGATGATCAACGCGATCAGCGGCAGAATCCAGATGGCCGACCAGTTCGAGGCAGGGCGGGTTTTTGCCGTAGGCACGTCACTCATGGTCGTCATCCGACTCCGTGTTATCCCAGATCAGTCGGGGATCGAAAGTTAAGGCAGCAAACATCGTCAGGATCACCACGCAGGCGAAGGCGATGGCGCCCAGATTGGCTTCGACGCTGGCGATCCGGCCAAAATTGACCACTGCCACCAGAATGGCAATGACAAAGATGTCCAGCATCGACCAGCGCCCGATGAATTCGATAAAGCGGTACATCCAGATGCGCTGCCGTGCCGACAGCGGCTGATGTCTTTGCACCGAGTACAGCAGCAGGCCGATGCCGACCAACTTGAAGGTCGGCACCAGGATACTGGCAATGAACACCACAGCGGCGATAGGCAACATGCCGTGGTGCATCAGCGTGATGACCCCGGACATGATCGTGTCGGGGCTACCCTTGCCCAGCGAGCTGACTGTCATGATCGGCAACAGGTTGGCTGGGATATACAGGATGAACGCAGTGATCAGCAGCGCCCAGGTGCGTACGATACTGTTGGGCCGGCGTGGGTGGACTACAGCGCCGCAGCGGACACAGGTCTGCCCGGCGCCATCACCTTCCTGACGGTTCAGCTCGTGACATTCGTTGCACACCAGAATCCCGGCATCAATCGCCCGCATGCAGATCCTCCCCGGACAACGCTACCCAAATCTGATGCGGCGACATCACCACTTCCAGCCAGACTTGCACCAGCAGCAGGCTGATGAAGCAGATCAGGCCAATACCAATGTTCAGTTGGGCAAGGTCCAGCAGCTTGACCATGGCCACCAGCACGCCCATGAAGTACACCTCGAGCATGCCCCACTCGCGCAGGTGGTGGTACACCCGGTAGATCAGCAAGCCATAGCTGCGACCGATGTCCAGGCGAATGCTCAGCAGCACTGCCAGCTGGCACAGCAGCTTGAGCAAGGGGATAGCCATGCTGCAGAGAAACACCACCACGGCGATCAGGTGCATTTGCGAGTTGTACAAGCCGAGCACACCGCTCCAGACGGTATCGTCGGAGGTCTGCCCGAGCAGGTGCAACTGCATGATTGGCAAGAAGTTGGCGGGTATATAAAGCAGCAGCGCTGCCAGAACCAACGCCAGGCTGCGATTGACCACGTTATGACGGTGGGCATACAGCTCGTACCCGCAACGTGGGCACAGCGCCTTCTCATTGTGCTGCAGGGGCGGCTTGCGCAGCAGCAGGTCACACTCATGGCAGGCGATGAGGTCGTCCAGCGGCAGATTGGCCAGCACTTCGGGGTCGGCAGGGTTGGGCATATGGGCATCTGAGTGGAAGCGTGGGCTCTATTCTAGTGCTCTGGCTCGCATTGTGGGAGACGCGTGGCCGCCCTGATGCGTGTCATAAGCTTACTGGCACATTGTTATGAGCGGTGGATTGGGTAAAAGTGCCGGGGATCGTGGCTGGGGCGGATATTTTGGGGCCGCTGTGCGGCCCAATCGCGACACAAGGCCGCTCCTACAGGAACGCGGTCGGCGTAGGAGCGGCCTTGTGTCGCGATTGGGCTGCGCAGCAGCCCCAGATTCCCGGAT
>NZ_JBNWAE010000013.1:0-165543 GCF_050496565.1 Pseudomonas shirazensis | reverse complement strand
GGGGGGGGGGTGGGGGGGGGGGGGGGGGGCGCGGGCGGCCCCCCCCCCCCCCCCCGGCCAGCAGGCGGCCGTGGAAGGTGCGCAGGCCGCGGCCATCGGTGGTGGTGCCTTCCGGGAAGATCAACAGCGGCAGGGCATCGCCCAGTTGCTGGCTGATCTGCTCACGCAGGCCTTGGGCGTCACCGCCACCGCGGCGGATGAACAGCGTCCCGGCCTGCTCGGCAAGCCAGCCGGCCAGTGGCCAGTTGCGGACTTCGGCCTTGGACAGAAACGAAAGTGGCGTGAGCATGCCAAGCAGCGGAATGTCGGTCCATGACACGTGATTGCCGACCCACAGCATCGGCCGCTGCGGCAGCTCGCCGAGCACCTCGACCTGAAACGGCAGCGCGGCGACCAGGCGCTGCATGTACCAGCGGCTCCAGCGCTGGCGCAGAGCCAGTGACACCGGCATACGCAGGCGCTGGCCCAGCGCGGTGACACTGGCCATGGCCATGCCGATTAGCAGTACCCACAGCAAACGCGCCAGGCGGGCGGCGACCCGCAGCTGCAGCATCACACGGCTGCCTTGAAGTGGCGGGCGTAGCGCGGGCAGAGGTCGTCGCGTTTGAGCAGGATGAATACGTCGGCGACCTGAAAATCTTCGTCCCAGCACGGTTCGCCACAGATCTTCGCGCCCAGGCGCATGTAGGCCTTGAGCAGCGGCGGCATTTCGGCGATCACGTTGTTCGGCAGGGCCAGCGTCGGCAGTGGTTTTTTCGGTTCGGCGCGCAGGTTTTCGGTGCACAGGTAGCGCTCACGCAGGCGCTGCATGATGGCGTGGGCCTGCACGCCGCCATCCTGCATGGGGATGCTCGCGCAGCCCATCAGGTAGCTGTAGCTGCCTTCGTTGAGCACCTCGGCCAGCTCGCCCCAGAGCACGGCGATGGTGCCGCCGTTGCGATAGGCCGGGTCGACGCAGGTGCGGCCCAGTTCGAGGATCGGCCCCTGCAATTGCAGCAGGCCGTGCAGGCTGAATTCTTCTTCGCTGTAGAACCGCCCGAGGCTGCTGGCGGCCTGGTGGTCGAGCAAGCGGGTGGTGGCAACCAGGCGACCCGTGCTCAGGTCACGCACGCCGATGTGGCGGCAGTGGATATCGAAATCGTCCATGTCCAGGCCCTGTTCGGCGCCCTTGAGCTTGGCTTTGAGTTCACCGCTGAACACCTTGAAACGCAGGGCCTGGGCCTCCTGCAGGGCCGCGGCGCCTAGCAGGCGTTCGGCTTGCAGACGGCGTTCAGTGCGGGTGTCGCCTGAGCGAGCGATCCGGGTCATTGCGAGTCTCCATTGGCACAACCATGTGCAGGGCTGCCGGTCGGCTTTGTTGTGCAAGGTCAGCCTAGGTAGGGGGGGTGTCACCTCGGTGAATCTTTGGTGATGCTTGCGTGACAGCCATCGCCGGCCGTACCTGAGGGCCGCGAGACTGCTGCTTGCTGCACCGAAGGCGGGCGGGTAATGTTCACGGCTTTGTTTCACGGAATTTCCCATGCCCATGCTTGCTCGATTGCTTCCCGCCCTGTTCCTGGCGTTGTGCCTGCCCGCTCATGCCAACTGGCACCTGGACGGTGAGTCTTCGCGCTTGTCGTTCGTCACCGGCAAAAACGGCGAAACCACCGAAGTTCACCGTTTTCTGGTGCTGCACGGTAGCGTCGACCGCAAAGGTGCAGCCGGCCTGCGGATCGAGATGGATTCGGTCAGCAGTGGTATCCCGCTGCGTGACGAGCGCATGCGCGATGGCCTGTTCGAGGTCGAGCAGTTCCCCGAAGCGAAGGTCAAGGCGCAGATCGACCTGCGCCCGATCGACAACCTGGCCAACGGCGCGCAGATCGAATTGCGCCTGCCGCTCACCGTCACCCTGCACGGCCACTCGCACAGCTACAACGCGCTGCTGATGGCGACCCGGCTAGACGAACGGCGCTTTCAGGTAGTGACACTGGAACCGTTGATCCTGCGCGCCGCTGACTACGGCCTGTTGCCCGGGCTCGAGAGCCTGCGCAAGTTCGCCAAGCTGAAGTCCATCAACCCCTCGGTACCGGTCAATGCGGTGCTGATCTTCAACGCCCGCTGATATGCCGGGGCCGGTCTTTCCCTGGCGCGAAGGCAACCAGTTCGAGCTGCTGATCGACGGCCCCGAGTTCTTCCCGCGGATGCTGCAGCTGATTGCCGAGGCCGAGCGCCAGGTCGATCTGGAGCTGTATCTGGTCGAGGCCGGCTCGTGTGCCGAGGCAGTGGTCACTGTGCTGGAGCAGGCCGCCCGGCGCGGCGTGCAGGTGCGCTGCCTGTTCGATGACTACGGCTCGCTGGCCTTCACTACGGCGCTGCGCCAGCGCTTGCTCGGCGCCGGTGTGCAGTTGAGCTGGTACAACCGCCTGCATTGGCGGCGCGGCGTGCGCAACCTGTACCGCGACCACCGCAAGATTCTCCTGGTCGACAGCCGCTGGGCGGTGGTCGGCGGCACGGGTGTCACCGATGAGTTCTGGCAGCCGCAGGCCGAGCGCAGCGAATGGCATGAGGTGATGGTGCAGATTCAGGGGCCTGTAGTCAGCGACTGGCAGCTGTTGTTCGATCGCCAATGGCATGCCAATGACCGCCGCACCGCCTGGCGCCCGCCAGCAGGATTCGGTCTGCCGCGCCTGCCCAAGGTGCCGGCGCAAGGGCAGGGCATGGGCCGGGTGGCCTACGCCGATGCCCGGCAGAACCGTGACATACTCCGTTCGCTGGTGCGGGCGCTGAACAGTGGTCAGCAGCGTATCTGGCTGGCAACGCCGTATTTCTTGCCAACCTGGAGCGTGCGCCGCTCGTTGCGCCGGGCCGCTTCGCGTGGCATCGACGTGCGCCTGTTGCTGACCGGGCCGCGTACCGACCACCCCTCGGTGCGCTATGCCGGGCACCGTTACTACCCGCGCTTGTTGCGCGCCGGCGTACGCATCTTTGAATACCAGCCGTGCTTCCTGCACCTGAAGATGGTCGTGGTCGATGACTGGGTCAGCGTTGGCTCGTGCAACTTCGATCACTGGAACCTGCGCTTCAACCTGGAGGCCAACATCGAAGCGCTCGACCCCAGCCTGACCGCAGCCGTCAGCGCCAGCTTCGAGCGCGACTTTGCCCTCAGCCAGGAGGTCGATCTTCATCACTGGAACGCGCGGCCGCTGTGGCGGCGGGTCAAGCAGCGCATCTGGGGCTGGATGGACCGCCTGGTGGCCAACCTGCTGGATCGGCGCAATTGAGATGAACGGCGCGTATCGGTAAGCGCCGAAGCGGTCTATCGTGCTCTGATTGATCCCAGGCTAGGCAAGGAGCAGTGGCGATGACAGGCAAGAAGATTCTCATGCTGGTGGGCGACTACGTCGAAGATTACGAAGCGATGGTGCCGTTTCAGGCGCTGAGCATGGTCGGCCACACCGTGCATGCAGTGTGCCCGGAGAAAATCGCCGGGCAGACGGTGCGTACCGCCATTCACGACTTCGAGGGCGAGCAGACCTACAGCGAAAAGCCCGGGCATAACTTTGCCCTCAACTTCGACTTCGTCCAGGCCCGCGCCGAAAGCTACGACGCCTTGCTGATCCCAGGCGGTCGCGCACCTGAGTACCTGCGCCTGAACGAGCAGGTGCTGGCGCTGGTGCGGGCGTTCGACGAGGCGCGCAAGCCGATCGCGGCGGTGTGCCATGGCGCCCAGTTGCTGGCAGCGGCAGGCGTGCTGCGTGGCCGCGAGTGCAGCGCATACCCTGCCTGCGCGCCGGAAGTGCGCCTGGCCGGGGGCACCTTCATCGACATCGCGGTAGATCAGGCCCACGTCGAGGGCAACCTGATTACCGCACCGGCATGGCCGGCGCATCCCGCCTGGCTGGCTGCATTCCTGAAAGTGCTGGGCACTCGAATTTCCTGAATTGGCCGCTGTTGTAGGGGGCAAGGCTGACAGTAAAAAGCGCCAGTTGTGTAGGAAATATCCTTTTAGCAGTGGCTATTGTCCGCAAAACCCGGCGCCTGGCGTATCATTAGCCCCCTAACGGCAACCCCAAAATCAGGACCGCTCGCGCATGCTCGCCCTTCTTATCCAGACGCTGAACATCACTGCACCGGTGTTCGCCATGCTGTTCATGGGCGTATTGCTCAAACGTTTGCACCTGATCGACGACAACTTCACCAAAGTTGCCTCGACGCTGGTGTTCAACGTGTGCATGCCTGCGCTGCTGTTCCTTGGCATCTACCATGCCGATCTGGATGCAGCGATCAAACCCGGGGTGCTGTTCTATTTCATCGCCATTACCCTGATTGGCTTCGCCTTGTCCTGGGGCCTGGCGATCTGGCGCGCGCCGCTGGCCGAGCGCGGCATATACACCCAGGGGGCTTTTCGCGGCAACAACGGCGTCATCGGCCTGGCCCTGGCGGCCAGCCTGTACGGTGATTACGGCATCTCGCTCGGCGCGGTGCTCGCTGGCCTGGTGATCCTCCTGTACAACTCGCTGTCGGCGGTGGTGCTGGCGGTGTACAGCCCGGACCTCAAGTCCGACCCCTGGAGCATCTGCAAAAGCATTTTCAGCAACCCGCTGATCATCAGCGTGCTGCTCGCCACACCCATGGCCTACGCCCAGGTGCCGCTGCCGAACTGGCTGCTGACCTCCGGCGACTATCTGGCGCAGATGACCCTGCCCCTGGCGCTGATCTGCATTGGCGGCACCTTGTCGCTGGCGGCGCTGCGCGACAGCGGCAAGCTGGCGGTGGATGTCAGCCTGGTGAAGATGGTCTGGTTGCCGCTGATCGGCACCCTCGGCGCCTGGCTGTGTGGTTTCCGCGGTGCCGAGCTGGGCATCCTGTTCCTGTACATCGGCAGCCCTACCGCTGCCGCCAGCTATGTGATGGCCCGCGCGGCCAATGCCAATCATCAATTGGCGGCGGCGATCATCGTCATCACTACCCTGATGGCAGCAATTACCACCAATATCGGCATCTTCATCTTGCAGTGGGGCGGCTGGATCTAGATCCTTGCTGCCTGAACAGAACAATAACAGCAACAACGCTGCCACCTGACCTAAGGACACTCCATGCAAGACCAGAACTCGCCCGAGCGGTTACAGCGCGGCCTGAAAAATCGTCATATCCAGCTGATCGCGCTGGGCGGGGCCATCGGCACCGGGCTGTTCCTGGGCATTGCCCAGACCATCCAGATGGCCGGCCCGTCGGTGTTGCTGGGTTATGCGATTGCCGGCCTGATGGCCTTCCTGATCATGCGCCAGCTTGGTGAGATGGTGGTGGAAGAGCCGGTTGCCGGCAGCTTCAGCCACTTCGCCCATAAATACTGGAGCGAGTTCGCCGGCTTCGTCTCGGGCTGGAACTACTGGGTGGTCTATGTGCTGGTCGGCATGGCCGAGCTGACTGCAGTCGGCATCTACGTGCAGTACTGGTGGCCGGACTTCCCGACCTGGGCCACGGCAGCGATCTTCTTTGTGGTGATCAACCTGATCAACCTCACCCAGGTCAAAGTCTACGGCGAGATGGAGTTCTGGTTCGCCCTGGTCAAGATCGTGGCGATTGTCAGCATGATTGGCTTTGGCGCCTGGTTGCTCACCAGCGGCCAGGGTGGCGCGGATGCCAGCGTTGCCAACCTGTGGCAATACGGCGGCTTCTTCCCCAATGGCGTCGGCGGGCTGATCATGGCCCTGGCGGTGATCATGTTCTCGTTCGGCGGCCTGGAGCTGGTCGGTATCACTGCCGCCGAAGCGGAAAACCCGCGGGTGAGCATTCCCAAGGCGACCAATCAGGTGGTGTACCGCATCCTGATCTTCTACATCGGTGCGCTGGCGATCCTGCTGTCGCTGTACCCGTGGCAAAAGGTGGTGCAGGGTGGCAGCCCGTTCGTGATGATCTTCCATGAACTGGACAGCAACCTGGTTGCGACCATCCTCAACGTGGTGGTGCTGACGGCGGCATTGTCGGTTTACAACAGCTGCGTCTATGCCAACAGCCGCATGTTGTTCGGCCTGGCCAGCCAGGGCGATGCACCGCGTCAGTTGCTCAAGGTCAGCCGTCGCGGTGTGCCATTGACCGCGCTGGGTGTGTCAGCTGCAGCCACCGGACTGTGCGTGGTGATCAACTACCTGATGCCAGGTGAGGCCTTTGGCCTGTTAATGGCGCTGGCGGTGTCGGCCCTAGTAATCAACTGGGCAAGCATCAGCATCACCCACTTGAAGTTCCGCAAGGCCAAGATCGCTGCCGGCGAAACGCCGTTCTACCGCAGCTGGGGTCACCCGATCACCAACTACCTGTGCCTGGCATTCATCGTGCTGATTCTGGTGGTGATGTACCTGACTCCGCCGATCCGCATTTCGGTAATGCTGATCCCGCTGTGGATTGCCGCACTGGGCGTTGCGTTCAAGCTCAAGAAGCAGCGCCAGGCCAAGCGCTGAGGTGTTTGCTGCGAGGCCTGCGCGGCTAGACGTGCGCAGACCTCAATGCTGGCGCCGCCACGCACGCACGGTGGTGTAGAGCAGGGTCAGGGCGAGCAGCGGCAGCACGTAGAACAGCATCAGCTTCTCCAGCTTGCCCGCCAACGGCATGCCAGTGGTGAAGGTGACCACATGCAGGCCGTAGGCCAGATACAGGCAAAGAAACACCAGCCCTTCGGCGCGGGTGACGCGGTAGCCGGAGTAAAATACCGGCAGGCTCAGGCACGCGACGCCGAGCATTACCGGCAAGTCAAAGGCCAGCGCATTCGGTGAGATCGACAGCGGGGCAGGGGTGACCAGCGCGGTCGCACCCAGCACTGCCAGCAAGTTGAACAGGTTGCTGCCAATCACCGTACCCACCGCCACTTCGCGCTCCCCGCGCAGCGCGGCAACCAGCGCAGCAGCAAGCTCCGGCAACGAGGTGCAGACAGCGACCACGGTCAGGCCAATGATCCGTTCCGACAGGCCCAGGTCAGTGGCGACTTCCACGGCTGCCTCCAGCAGCAGATGACCGCCAGCGCTGAGCAATACCAGGCCCAACGCGATCTGCCCCACAGCACCGCTCCAAAAGCGCAGGCGGCTGACCTCCAGGGCATTCGGTGCCGGATAAGTACGCCCGTAATGGCGGGACTGATGCCAGAGGATCAACAGATAGCCGAGCAGCCCAAGCAACAGCAGCGCACCTTCGAAGCGGCCCAGCTGGCCGTTGGCCGCGAGCAGATAGACCAAGGCGCTGGCGGCGACCATCAACGGGATGTCCAGGCGCACCAGTTGGCGCGACACGCGCAGCGGGATGATCAGCGCGGTGAGGCCGAGAATCACCAGCACATTGAAGATGTTGCTGCCGATCACGCTGCCGACAGCGACGTCAGGCGCGCCTTGATAGGCCGCTTGCAGGCTGACGGTCAATTGCGGTGCGGTACTGCCGAAGGCAACCAGGCTCAAACCGATGATCAGCGGCCGCACATGCAGGCGCGTGGCCAGGCGCAGGGCGGCGCGCACCAGCAGTTCGGCGCCGAGCACCAGCAGGACAAGGCCCACAGCCAGTTGCAGCAGGCTGAAGGTGGGTAGGGTGGCGAGGTCGAAAATGGTCGGGCTCCCGTTGGCTCAGTCGCTCAGACCTTGTACCCGCACGCGCGCGGTTCCGCTACGGATCATGCCGATTTTTTCTGCGGCCGCGCGGGACAGATCGATCAAACGGCCACGGCTGTGCGGTCCGCGGTCATTGATGCGCACCACGACACTGCGCTGGTTGGCCAGATTGGTGACCAGCACCCGGCTGCCAAAGGCGAGGCTGCGGTGGGCGGCGGTAAGGCCGTGCTGGTTGAATGGCTCGCCACTGGCGGTGCGTTTGCCATGGTGGCGCGAACCGTAATAGGACGCGGTGCCGGTCTTGTCGTAACCGCTAGGGTCGATATCGTGACTGGCGCAGCCGGCCAGCAGGGAGAAAAGCGCAAGTGCGCCAAGGGTATGCCGCATCGCTGGCGGTGCTCCTTTGAGGGGATGGGCTTCAGACAGGTATCGACTGCGCTGGGGCCGCGCTGCGGCCTTCGCGGCGGTCCGGCGTCCCGGCAAGCCCGCTCCCACAAGGATCGCGCAGAACCCTGTGGGAGCGGGCTTGCCGGGACGCCGGACCGCCGCGAAGGCCGCAGCGCGGCCCAGATGCTCAGTCGCACCTTGGCAATCGGGCCTAGCCTTCGAGCTTGGCCTTGAGCAGTTGGTTCACCTGCCCCGGGTTGGCCTTGCCTTTCGAGGCTTTCATCGCCTGGCCGACAAAGAAGCCGAACATCTTACCGCGCTTGGCTTCATCGGCGGCGCGGTACTGTTCGACCTGCTCGGCATTGGCTGCCAGCATTTCGTCGAGCATGGTCTCGATTGCACCGCTGTCGGTGACCTGCTTGAGGCCCTTGCTGTCGATGATGCTGTCAGCGTCGCCTTCGCCTGCGGCCATTGCTTCGAACACGGTCTTGGCAATCTTGCCGCTGATGGTGTTGTCCCGAATGCGCAGGAGCATGCCGCCCAGTTGCTCGGCGCTGACCGGCGCCTGGTCGATCTCGACACCGAGCTTGTTGAGCAGGCTGCCCAGCTCGACCATGACCCAGTTGGCGGCGAGCTTGGCATCGCCACCAATGCGCACCACGGCCTCGAAGTAGTCGGCCTGTTCGCGGCTGGCGGCCAGCACGTTGGCGTCGTAGGCCGACAGGCCGTACTGGCTCTGGAAGCGTTCGACCTTTTGCGGTGGCAGCTCTGGCAGGCTGGCGCGGATGCTCTCGAGCAGGCTGCTCTCGATCACCACCGGCAGCAGGTCAGGGTCGGGGAAGTAACGGTAGTCGTTGGCTTCCTCCTTGCTGCGCATGGAGCGGGTCTCGTCCTTGTTCGGGTCGTACAGGCGAGTTTCCTGGATGACCCGGCCGCCGTCTTCGATCAGCTCGATCTGGCGCTGGATTTCGCTGTTGATGGCGCGCTCGATGAAGCGGAACGAGTTGACGTTCTTGATCTCACAGCGAGTGCCGAACTCGACCTGGCCCTTCGGCCGGATCGACACGTTGCAGTCGCAGCGCAGCGAACCTTCGGCCATGTTGCCGTCGCAGATGCCCAGGTAACGCACCAGCGCGTGGATCGCCTTGACGTAGGCCACGGCTTCCTTGGCGCTGCGCATGTCCGGTTCGGAGACGATCTCCAGCAGCGGCGTGCCGGCACGGTTGAGGTCGATGCCGCTGGCGCCGTTGAAGTCTTCGTGCAGGCTTTTGCCGGCGTCTTCTTCAAGGTGCGCACGGGTGATGCCGACGCGCTTGATGGTGCCGTCTTCGAGGGCGATGTCGAGGTGGCCCTTGCCGACGATCGGCAGGTCCATCTGGCTGATCTGATAGCCCTTGGGCAGGTCAGGGTAGAAGTAGTTCTTGCGCGCGAAGACGTTGCGCGGGCCGATCTCGGCTTCGATGGCCAGGCCGAACATGCACGCCATGCGCACGGCTTCCTGGTTGAGCACCGGCAGTACGCCAGGCATGCCCAGGTCGATCAGGCTGGCCTGGGTGTTCGGCTCGGAGCCGAAGGTGGTAGCGCTGCCGGAGAAAATCTTCGACTGGGTGGCGAGCTGGGTATGAATCTCCAGCCCGATCACAACTTCCCATTGCATGTGTGAATTCCTCAGAAGCCGGTAGGGGCGCGGGTGTGCCAGTCGGTGACTTGCTGGTAACGGTGCGCGACGTTGAGCAGGCGGCCTTCCTGGAAGTACGGCGCCAGCAGTTGCACGCCGACGGGCAGGCCGTCAACGAAACCAGCCGGCATCGACAGGCCAGGCAGGCCGGCCAGGTTGGCGGTAATCGTGTAGACGTCTTCGAGGTAGGCGGCGACCGGGTCGTTGCTCTTGGCGCCAAGCTTCCAGGCCGGGTTGGGCGTGGTTGGGCCGAGAATCAGGTCGACGTCTTCGAAGGCTGCCATGAAGTCGTTCTTGATCAGGCGGCGGATCTTCTGCGCCTGCAGGTAGTAGGCGTCGTAGTAACCAGCCGACAGCGCGTAGGCGCCAACCATGATCCGGCGCTGTACTTCAACGCCGAAACCTTCACCGCGCGAGCGCTTGTAGAGGTCGGTCAGATCCTTCGGATCTTCGCAGCGATAGCCAAAGCGCACGCCATCAAAGCGCGACAGGTTGGACGAGGCTTCGGCCGGCGCGATCACGTAGTACGCCGGGATGGCGTGCTGCATGTTCGGCAGGCTGATCTGCTTGACCACCGCGCCGAGCTGCTCCAGCTCCTTGACGCTGGCATGCACCAGGTCGGCGATGCGCGAATCGAGGCCGGCACCGAAGTATTCCTTGGGCAAGCCAATGCGCAGGCCTTGCAGCGGCGCGTTGAGGTTGGCGCTGTAATCAGGCACTGGCTCGTCGATGCAGGTCGAGTCCTTGGCGTCGAAGCCGGCCATGCCTTGTAGGAGCAGGGCGCAGTCTTCGGCAGTGCGGGCCATCGGGCCGCCCTGATCGAGGCTCGATGCATAGGCGATCATGCCCCAGCGCGAAACGCGACCGTAGGTCGGCTTCAGGCCAGTCAGGTTGGTCAGCGCCGCCGGCTGGCGGATCGAGCCGCCGGTATCGGTGCCGGTTGCCACCGGCAGCAGGCGTGCCGCCACGGCTGCCGCCGAACCACCGGACGAACCGCCCGGCACGTGCTCGAGGTTCCACGGGTTCTTCACCGGGCCGTAGTGGCTGGATTCGTTGGCCGAACCCATGGCAAATTCGTCCATGTTGGTCTTGCCCAGGGTGACCATGCCGGCCTCGGCCAGCTTGCTGACCACGGTGGCGTCATACGGCGCGGTGAAGTTGTCGAGCATCTTCGAGCCGCAGCTTGTGCGCACGCCCTGGGTGCAGAACAGATCCTTGTGGGCGATCGGCGCACCCAGCAGGGGGCCGGTCTCGCCAGCGGCGCGACGGGCGTCGGCAGCGCGTGCCTGGTCCAGCGCGCGTTCTTCGGTGACGCTGATGAAGCTGTTCAGTTGCGGGTCGAGTTGCTTGATCCGGCCCAGCAGGCTCTGGGTCAGCTCTTCGGATGAAAACGACTTGTCGGCGAGTCCGCGGGCGATCTCGGCCAGGGTCAATTGATGCATGGCAGGTGCTTTCCCTTACTCGATGACTTTTGGAACCAGGTACAGACCGTTCTCGGTCGACGGGGCGATGGCTTGATAGGCGTCGCGCTGGTTGCTTTCGGTAACCTGGTCAGGGCGCAGACGTTGGCTGGCCTCCAGGGGGTGGGCGAGCGGTTCGATACCGCTGGTGTCGACTGCTTGCATCTGGTCGACCAACCCGAGGATGCTGTTCAAGGCATCGGTGATGCGCGGCAGTTCGCCTTCATTCAGCCCCAGTCGGGCCAGATGAGCGATCTTTTCCACGTCGGAGCGTTGCAGCGCCATGGGGAATCTCCAGAAAAACCAAACGGAATTAGTTCCGCGATGAGGAACATGCCGGCATTTTGGCGGTCATACAGCCGCGATCATCTGCAGGCTTGCTCGGAAAAACTGCCAATTTAACATATTGGCTCCTTGCCCAAAATCCCTGCCATTGTTAGAGTTTGCCGCACTTTTTTACCCACGCTTTCCCCAGGGTCACTTTCCCATGTTCAAGAAACTGCGTGGCATGTTTTCCAGCGATCTGTCTATCGACCTGGGTACTGCCAACACCCTTATTTACGTGCGTGAGCGCGGTATCGTCCTGAATGAGCCCTCGGTTGTTGCCATCCGTACCCACGGCAACCAGAAAAGCGTCGTCGCCGTCGGGACTGAAGCCAAACGTATGCTGGGCCGTACGCCCGGCAACATTGCAGCCATTCGTCCGATGAAAGACGGCGTCATCGCCGACTTCAGCGTTTGTGAAAAAATGTTGCAGTACTTCATCAACAAGGTTCACGAAAACAGCTTCCTGCAGCCCAGCCCGCGTGTGCTGATCTGCGTGCCGTGCAAATCGACCCAGGTCGAGCGCCGCGCCATCCGTGAGTCGGCGCTGGGCGCCGGTGCTCGTGAAGTGTTTCTGATCGAAGAGCCAATGGCTGCGGCCATCGGTGCCGGCCTGCCGGTCGAAGAAGCGCGTGGCTCGATGGTCGTCGATATCGGTGGTGGTACCACTGAAATCGCGCTGATCTCGCTCAACGGTGTGGTCTATGCCGAATCGGTACGGGTTGGCGGCGATCGCTTCGACGAAGCCATCGTTACCTACGTGCGCCGCAACTACGGCAGCTTGATCGGTGAATCCACCGCCGAGCGCATCAAGCAGGAAATCGGCACCGCCTACCCAGGTGGTGAAGTACGTGAAGTCGACGTACGTGGCCGTAACCTGGCCGAAGGCGTGCCGCGTGCCTTCACCCTGAACTCCAACGAAGTGCTCGAAGCGCTGCAGGAGTCTCTGGCGACCATCGTCCAGGCGGTCAAGAGCGCCCTTGAGCAGTCGCCGCCTGAACTGGCCTCGGACATCGCCGAGCGCGGTCTGGTCCTGACCGGTGGTGGCGCGCTGCTGCGCGACCTCGACAAGCTGCTGGCACAGGAAACCGGCCTGCCGGTGATCGTCGCCGAAGACCCGCTGACCTGCGTGGCTCGTGGTGGTGGTCGTGCGCTGGAAATGATGGACAAACACGCCATGGACCTGCTCTCGAGCGAGTGATTCACGGCGCTGTTCAACGTCCGGTAATGATCGCCTGGTTTACAGGTAGCACCCGCAGTGCTACCTGTATGCGCTGGGTTGGCGTCCGTGGGGCGCTGTTTCCGTCAATTCGCAGCAGGCCGGTGCTCCGCTTCATGCCCAGTCACCCCCTGAATCGTCGTCCACGAGGAACGGCCCATTAAACCGCTTTTCTCCAAGGGCCCTTCGCTGGGCGTTCGTCTGCTGGTACTGGTAGTGCTCTCGGTTGCCCTGATGGTGGTCGACTCGCGCTTCGCCCTGCTCAAGCCAGTGCGTAGTCAGATGGGCCTGGTGCTGATGGAGTCGTATTGGCTCACAGACCTCCCGCAGCGCGTATTCCAGGGTGTCGCCAGCCAGTTCGGCAGCCGCACAGAGCTGGCCGCCGAGAACGAAAAACTCAAGACCGAAGCCCTGCTGTTGCAGGGGCGCCTGCAGAAGCTGGCGGCCCTGACCGAGCAGAACGTGCGCCTGCGCGAGTTGCTCAACTCGTCGGCGCTGGTCAACGAGAAGGTTGAAGTGGCCGAGCTGATCGGCGTCGACCCCAACCCGTTCACCCACCGTATCCTGATCAACAAGGGCGAGCGCGACGGCGTCTTCCTCGGCCAGCCGGTGCTCGATGCCCGCGGCCTGATGGGCCAGGTGGTCGAGCTGATGCCTTACACCTCACGGGTACTGCTGCTCACCGACTCCACCCACAGCATTCCGGTGCAGGTCAACCGCAACGGCTTGCGCGCCATCGCCAGCGGTACCGGTAACCCGGAGCGGCTTGAGCTGCGCCATGTCGCCGACACTGCCGATGTCAAAGAGGGCGACTTGCTGGTGAGTTCGGGCATGGGCCAGCGCTTCCCGGCCGGTTACCCGGTGGCCACGGTCAACGAAGTGATCCACGACTCCGGTCAGCCGTTTGCGATCGTGCGTGCCATTCCTACTGCTGCCCTCAATCGCAGCCGCTACATGCTGCTGGTGTTCAGCGACCGCCGCACCCCGGAGCAGCGTGCTACCGAGGCGGCCATGGCCCAGGAAGAAGCTGATCGGCAGGGCACGGCGCAGCCGCCAGCCGCAGCTGCTACCGAGCAAGCCACACCTGCTGCCAGCGCGCCGGCAGGCACTGCGCCCGCCACCCCGGCTACTGCCCCTGCGGCAACCCCAGCGGCACCCGTCAATCCGGCCGCGACGCCTGCTGCGTCGCCCAGCCATCCGCGGAGGCAATGATGGCCAGTTCGCGCAGTAGAAACGGTTGGGTCATCTGGCTCAGTTTCGTCATCGGCCTGTTGCTCAGCGTTTCGCCGATGCCGCAGTTCATGGAAGTGTTCCGGCCGATGTGGCTGGCCCTGCTGGTGTCATTCTGGGTACTCAACGTACCGAACAAGGTCGGCATGACCACCGCCTTCGTGCTGGGCCTGGCAGAGGATGTGCTGTACGGCACCTTGCTGGGGCAGAACGCGCTGATACTGACGCTGATCGCTTTCCTGGTGCTGTCGTTGCAGCAGCGCCTGCGCATGTTCCCGCTGTGGCAGCAGAGCCTGGTTATCCTGGTGATCTTCGGCATCGCCCAGTTGATCCAGTTGTGGCTCAGTGCCCTGACCGGCAATCGCCTGCCGACTCTCGCGCTGGTGTGGTCGGCAGTCATCAGTGCGCTGCTCTGGCCTTGGATCAGCTTTGCCCTGCGCGACCTGCGCCGCCGCCTGCACATCAACTGACCGGCATTGCCGCGCCTGACAGGGATATGTCCACATGAAGCCACTCTATCTCGCCTCTGGCTCGCCGCGTCGACGTGAACTGTTGACCCAGATTGGCGTGCCGTTCACCACCGTCAGCGCACCCATCGATGAAATCCCGCTGGCCGAGGAAAACGCCCAGGCGTATGTCGAGCGCCTGGCTCGCGCCAAGGCAGCTGCCGGACTGGCCCATATCACGGGTGCTGGTGTGGTACTTGGCGCCGATACTGCGGTGGTGCTTGATGGGCGCATCCTCGGCAAGCCGGAAGGCCGCGAGCACGGCCTGGCCATGCTCGCTGAGCTGGCCGGGCGCGAGCATCAGGTACTTACTGCAGTTGCTCTGAATGATGGCCAGCAGGTCCGCAGCCTGTGCGTCGCCAGCACCGTACGTTTTCGCTCGATCAGCCCTGACGAGGCCAGCCGCTACTGGGCCAGCGGCGAGCCGCTGGACAAAGCCGGCGGCTATGCCATCCAGGGTTTGGCCGCGATTTTTGTCACCGCACTGAGCGGCAGCTATTCGGCCGTGGTCGGGCTGCCGCTCAGCGAAACCGCCGACTTGCTCGGCCAGTTCGGCATCCCCTGCTGGCAACTGCCAGCAGCTCAGGCAGAGGGTTGAACGCAGCGCTAGCCAGGGATCGGTCAGCGATCCATCATTACCCCAGACCTTTGATGAGAACCTGCCATGAGTGAAGAGATCCTGATCAACATCACGCCGATGGAATCGCGCGTGGCAGTGGTTGAAAACGGTGTTCTGCAGGAGGTGCATGTCGAACGCACCCTGCGCCGCGGCATCGTCGGCAATATCTACAAAGGCAAGGTGGTGCGGGTTCTGCCGGGCATGCAGGCGGCCTTCGTCGATATCGGTTTGGACCGC
Source organism: Pseudomonas shirazensis (assembly GCF_050496565.1). Classification (GTDB taxonomy): domain Bacteria; phylum Pseudomonadota; class Gammaproteobacteria; order Pseudomonadales; family Pseudomonadaceae; genus Aquipseudomonas; species Aquipseudomonas shirazensis_A. The sequence goes on along the minus strand of NZ_JBNWAE010000013.1, from coordinate 150,315 downwards.
GCGGCGTTCATTCATGCCTCGGAGATTTCCCAGCGCGAAGGCTCGGCGGTCGAGACCATCACTGCGCTGGTGCATGAAGGCCAGTCACTGGTGGTGCAGGTCACCAAGGATCCGATCGGCACCAAGGGCGCGCGACTGACTACTCAGCTGTCGATTCCGTCGCGCTACCTGGTGTACATGCCGCGCAGCAGTCACGTCGGGATTTCGCTGAAGATCGAGGACGAAGCCGAACGCGAGCGCCTCAAGCAGGTGGTCAACAGCTGCATTGAGCAGGAAAACGTCAAGGACGCTGGCGGCTTCATCCTGCGTACCGCTGCCGAAGGCGCGCGCCAGGACGACATTCTCCAGGACATCCGCTACCTGCGCCGGCTGTGGGAGCAGATCGCCAGCCAGATCCAGACCTGCGGCGCACCCACGGTCATCTACGAAGACCTCGGCCTGGCCCTGCGGACCTTGCGTGACCTAGTCAACCACAAGATCGAGAAAATCCGCATCGACTCGCGGGAAACCTTCCAGAAGACCACGCAGTTCGTCGGTGAACTGATGCCGGAGATTGCCGACCGCCTCGAGCATTATCCAGGCGAGCGGCCGATCTTCGACCTGTATGGTGTCGAAGACGAAATCCAGCGTGCGCTCGAGCGCAAGGTGCCACTCAAGTCCGGTGGCTACCTTGTGGTCGATCCAGCCGAGGCGATGACCACCATCGACGTCAATACCGGCGCCTTCGTCGGCCATCGCAACCTCGAAGAAACCATCTTCAAGACCAACCTTGAGGCGGCCACGGCGATCGCCCGCCAGCTGCGCCTGCGCAACATCGGCGGGATCATCATCATCGACTTCATCGACATGGAAGATCAGGAGCACCAGCGCCAGGTGCTGCGTACCCTGGAGAAGCAGCTCGAGCGCGATCACGCCAAGACCAACATCATCGGCATCACGGAGCTGGGCCTGGTGCAGATGACCCGCAAGCGCACCCGCGAGAGCCTTGAGCAAGTGTTGTGCGAGCCGTGCGCGGGCTGCCAGGGGCGGGGCAAGCTGAAAACCGCCGAAACCATCTGCTACGAAATCTTCCGCGAGATCCTCAGGGAGGCGCGGGCTTATCAGGCCGAAGGCTACCGTGTACTGGCCAACCAGAAGGTGGTCGATCGGCTGCTCGATGAAGAGTCCGGCAACGTTGCCGAGCTGGAAGCTTTCATCGGCCGCACCATCCGCTTCCAGGTCGAAACCATGTATTCCCAGGAACAATACGATGTGGTGCTCCTCTGACGCGTCCTGAAAACCATCGCCGGTTGGCGAAAGTCGCGCTTGCAGCCATAGTTAAGGCACGTTTTGGAGGGCCATGGCCATGGAACGTCTGACCCGCGTTCTGAGCGCCTTGACCCGTTGGGGGCTGGGCTTGTGTGCCTTGCTGGCGGTGCTGGTGGCGCTGTATGTGAGCATCGGCCGGCAACTGGTGCCGCTGGTGGCAGAGTATCGCGCCGACGTCGAGAGCAAGGCTGAGCAGGCGCTCGGCATGCCGGTACATATCGGCGCACTGGAAGGCCGCTGGAGCGGCCTGGCACCGGTGTTGCGTGTGCGTGATCTGCAGCTGGGCGAGGGCGCCGATGCGCTGCGCCTGGATGACGTCAAGGCCGTGCCTGATCTGTGGGCCAGCCTCAAGGCTCGCGAAGTGCGCCTGGCGCGCATCCAGCTAGGCGGCCTGCAGTTGATTCTGCGCGAGGACGAGCAGGGCGCCTGGGCGCTGGAAGGCCTGCCCAAGCAAGACGACACCCCGCTCGACCCGGCGCAATTGCTGCAGCGCTTGCAGCAGCTGGGGCGGATCGACGTATTCGACAGCCAGGTCACACTGCACCCCTGGCAGCGCGATCCACTGACCCTCACTTACGTTAGCGCTGGCTTGCAGGCCGGCGCCTCGCGCCAGGCGCTGGATGCACGGGCTACCCTGCCCGATGGCCAGCCACTGGCGCTCAATCTGCGTAGCCGTGCCACGGCTGATAACTGGCGCGATGGCTCCCTGGACGGCTACCTGAGCCTGCCGCAAAGCGACTGGTCGCGCTGGCTGCCACCCAAGCTGCTTGGCCAGTGGCGCGCCGAAGCGCTGCGCGCGGGCGGCGAATTCTGGGTAGGTGTGCGCAAGGGCCAGTTGCAGTACGCGAGCGTGCGCCTCAACGCGCCGCACCTGCGCGGCGCCTACAGCAGCCGCAAGCCCGTGAGCCTGGATGACCTTGCCTTGTCCGCCTGGCTGCAGCGTGGCGAGGACGGTTACCAACTGGTGCTCGACTCGCTGGCGGCCAGCATCGGCAAGCAGCGTTGGGAAACCCACCTGCAAGCCCGACAGCACAGCGCGCCGACGCCCGCCGAAGAGTCCTGGCAGGTTCAAGCCGACACCCTCGACCTGACCCCTCTGACCCCCTTGATCAATGCCCTGGCGCCGTTGCCGGACAACCTCATGGCGGTGGTCGACGGGCTCAAGGTGACCGGTGCGCTGCATAATGTGACGCTGGATATCCGGCCCAAGGGCGAAGGTGATCAGCGCCTGCAGTTTGCCGCCAACCTGGACCGCATCGGCTTCAACGCCTACCACGGTGCGCCAGCGGCGGGCAACGTCAGCGGCAGCATCAGCGGCGACCTCGGTCATGGCGAACTGCGCCTGAATACCGATGCGTTCATGCTGCATCTGTACCCGATCTTCGCCAAACCCTGGCATTACCAGAAAGCCAATGCCTTGCTCACCTGGCGCCTGGACCAGGAGGGCTTCACCCTGATCGCACCGTACCTCAAGGTACTTGGCGAAGAAGGCAAGATCGCCGGCGACTTCCTCATTCGCCTGTTGTTCGAAGAAGGCCGCGAAGACTACATGGACCTGCGCGTCGGCCTGACCGAAGGCGATGGTCGCTACACCGCCAAATACCTGCCCGAAGTCCTTAGCCCGGCCCTTGATGAATGGCTGCGCAGTGCCATCGTCAAGGGCACGGTGGATGAAGGCTACTTCCAGTATCAGGGCTCGCTGAACCACGACGCCACCCCCGAAGCGCGCAGCATCAGCCTGTTCTTCAAGGTGCGTGACGCGGCGCTGGACTTCCAGCCCGGCTGGCCCCAGGTGCAACAGGTGGCCGGCGATGTGCTGATCGAAGACAGCGGCGTGCGCATCAAGGCCCGGCATGGCCTGTTGCTCGACACCAAGGTCAGCGATGTCACGGTGAACATCCCGCACGTCGACGCGGGCCAGGACAGCCATCTGTACCTGACCGGCAACTTCGCCGGCCCGCTCAGCGATGGCCTGAAGATCCTTCAGGAGGCGCCGATCGGCACTGCTGATATTTTCGCTGGCTGGGAAGGTGAAGGCCCGCTCAAGGGCAAGCTCAACCTCGATATCCCCATGGCACACGGCAAGCTACCCAAGGTCAAGGTGGACTTCAGCACCGCTGATGCGCGCCTCAAGGTCGCGCCGCCGGAGCTGCAACTGAGCAAGCTCAAGGGCGATTTCACCTTTGACCTGGACAAGGGCCTGAGCGGCAACAACATCAGCCTGCAGGCCTTTGGCAAACCGGTCACTGCGCAAATCGTCGCCGAGGGCCAGCCCGGTCAGATGCAGACCCGCATCGAGGCCTCCGGCCAGGTCGCGTTGAAGACCTTGACCGACTGGCTGCAGGTCAAGCAGGCCTTGCCTGCCAGTGGCGAGATTCCTTACCAGTTGCAGCTCAGCCTCGGCAGCCGGGACAATCGCCTGACCGTCGATTCTTCGCTTAAAGGCCTCAGCATCGACTTGCCGGCGCCTTTTGCCAAGGCTGCCCAGGAGACCCGTGACAGCCGCTTCAGCATGACCCTGCAAGGTAACGAGCGACGCTTCGATGCTCGTTATGGTGACAGCACACGCTTCGCCTACGCGGCGCCCGGCGACAAGCTTGACCAGGGCCGCGGCGAGCTGCTGCTGGGCGCGGGCGAGCCGCAACTGCCAGGTGGCAAGGGCCTGCGTGTGCGTGGCCGGCTCGACACGCTCGATCTGGAAACGTGGCAGCAGCAGGCACAGCGCCTGGCTGGTGATGACCCCGGTGGCAGCGCTCGGCAGACCCTGCAAAGCGTCGATCTGAGCATCGGCCAGATACAAGCTTTTGGCACCCAGCTGAACCAGGCCGTGGTCCGCCTGGCTCGTGTCGCCAGCGCCTGGGACCTGCGCCTGGACAGCCGCGAGGTGATCGGCAACGCCCGCATTCCGGATGCCAAAGCGCAGCCCATGGTGGTCAAGCTGCAGAGCCTGCGGCTGCCGCCGGCCGATCCAGCGCAAGCACAGGACGACAATGCCCCCGACCCGCTGGCCAGTTTCGACCCGCGCAAGGTGCCTGCACTGGACCTGAACATCGACAAGCTGTATCGCGGTGATGACCTGTTCGGTTCGGTAGCGCTGAAATTGCGACCGACCGCGCGCGGCGTGTCTTTCAATGGCGTCGACCTGCTGATCAAAGGCCTGCGCATCAATGGCAATGGTGCCTGGGAAGGTCTGCCGGGCAGCACTGCGAGCTGGTACAAGGGCCGCCTGGATGGCAAGAACCTGGCCGATGTGCTGCAGGGCTTTGGCTTTGCGCCAACGGTAACCAGCCGCGACTTCCATCTGGATGTCGATGGCCGCTGGCCTGGCTCGCCGGCCTGGATCGACACCAAGCGCTTCTCCGGCAGCCTCGATGCGTCGTTGCGCAGTGGTCAGTTCGTCGAGGTCGAGGGCGGCGCCCAGGCGTTGCGCGTGTTCGGCCTGCTCAACTTCAACTCGATCGGCCGGCGCCTGCGTCTGGACTTCTCCGACCTGTTCGAGAAGGGCCTCGGCTATGACCGGGTCAAAGGCCTGCTGGTCGCCAGTCAAGGCGTTTACGTGACCCGTGAGCCGATCACCGTCACCGGGCCGTCCAGCAACTTCGAGCTCGATGGCACCATGGACATGGTGCGTGATCGCATCGCTGCCAACCTTCAGGTCACCCTGCCGGTCACCAACAACCTGCCGTTGGCGGCGTTGATCGTCGGCGCGCCGGCGATTGGTGGTGCGCTGTTCCTGGTCGATCAACTGATCGGCGATCGGATTTCGCGCTTTGCCAGCGTGCACTATCGCGTCGAGGGCTCGTGGAAAGAGCCTAAGATCACCTTTGTGAAACCTTTCGAAAAGTCTCGCTAGGAGTGCCGATGAAAGCAGCGGTGATTCAGATGGTCAGCCAGGATGATGTGCTGGCCAACCTGCAGCGGGCCGGTGCATTGCTCGAGCAGGCCGCTGCCGCCGGTGCGCGGCTGGCGGTGCTGCCGGAAAACTTCGCCGCCATGGGCCGGCGCGATGCCGCTGCGATCGGCCTGGCCGAGGCGCGTGGCGACGGGCCGATCCTGCCATGGTTGAAACGCACCGCGCGCGCCCTCAAGTTATGGATAGTTGCCGGCACCTTGCCGTTGCCGCCGCTCGGCCAGCCGGACGCCAAGGCGCATGCCTGTTCGCTGCTGATCGACGAGCACGGTGAGGTGGTCGCACGCTACGACAAGCTGCACTTGTTCGATGTCGATGTGGCCGACAACCGCGGTCGTTACCGTGAATCGGATGACTATGCCCACGGCAGCCAGGTGGTGGTGGCCGACACGCCGCTGGGTAAGTTGGGCCTGTCGGTCTGCTATGACCTGCGCTTCCCTGAGCTGTACAGTGCACTGAGGGCAGCCGGCGCAGAACTGATCACGGCCCCTGCAGCATTTACTGCGGTGACCGGGGCGGCGCATTGGGAGGTACTGATTCGCGCCCGGGCCATCGAAACCCAATGCTATCTGTTGGCGGCGGCCCAGGGCGGAACCCACCCCGGCCCCCGCGAAACCCACGGTCAGGCGGCGATCGTCGACCCCTGGGGGCGGATCATCGCCCAGCAGGCACGCGGTGAAGCGGTGCTGCTGGCCGAGCGCGACATTGATCAACAAGCGTCCATCCGGGCGCGGATGCCGGTGATCACGCACCGGCGCTTTTTCTCGCAGGACGCCTTGCGGCCTGCGCACACCTCGGAGTGACTATGAGCCAGATGTTAACCACCGTCAGCGACCAGCTGCTTGCCCCGGGCGGACTGACCCTGGACAGCCTGCAGGCTGTACTGGGCGAGTTGGCCGGGCCCGGCATCGATGCTGCCGATCTGTACTTCCAGGGCCAGATTTCTGAAACCTGGGCGCTGGAAGACGGCATCGTCAAAGAAGGCAGCTTCAACCTCGACCAAGGCGTTGGCGTACGTGCCCTGTCTGGCGAGAAAACCGGTTTCGCCTACAGCAATGCGATCAATCTTGAGGCCCTGACCTCGGCCGCGCGCGCCGCTCGCTCTATCTCGCGTGCCGGCCAGAACGGCACCGTGCAGGCGTTTCGCAGCCAGGATGTGACTCAGCTGTACACCCCGAACAACCCGCTGGATGTGCTCAGCCGTGCCGACAAGGTCGAGCTGCTCAAGCGCGTCGATGTCGCCACGCGGGCGCTTGACCCGCGCATCCAGCAGGTCAGCGTGAGCATGGCCGGGGTCTGGGAGCGGATTCTGGTGGCTGCGGCAGATGGCAGCCTGGCTGCCGATGTGCGTCCGCTGGTGCGCTTCAATGTCAGTGTGATCGTCGAGAAGGACGGCCGCCGTGAACGTGGCGGGCAGGGCGGTGGTGGGCGTACCGACTATCGCTTCTTCACCGAGGAGCGGGTCATGGGTTATGCCCGGGAAGCCCTGCGCCAGGCGCTGGTCAACCTCGAAGCAAAGCCGGCGCCGGCTGGCACCCTGCCGGTAGTACTCGGTCCGGGCTGGTCCGGCGTGCTCCTGCACGAGGCGGTGGGCCATGGCCTGGAAGGCGATTTCAACCGCAAGGGCAGCTCTGCCTACAGCGGGCAGATCGGCCAGAAGGTTGCCTCCAGCCTGTGCACCATCGTCGATGACGGTACGCTGCAGGATCGTCGCGGCTCGCTCAGCGTCGACGACGAAGGCACGCCAACCGAGTGCACCACGCTGATCGAGAACGGCATTCTCAAAGGCTACATGCAGGACAAGCTCAACGCGCGCCTGATGGGCATGGCAGTGACCGGCAACGGCCGCCGCGAATCCTACGCGCACCTGCCGATGCCGCGCATGACCAACACCTACATGCGCGCAGGCGAGAGCGACCCTGAAGAGATCATCGCGTCGGTCAAGAAGGGCATCTACTGCGCCAATCTGGGCGGTGGCCAGGTCGATATCACCAGCGGCAAGTTCGTCTTCTCCACCAGTGAGGCGTACCTGATCGAAGACGGCAAGATCACCGCGCCGGTCAAGGGTGCGACGTTGATTGGCAATGGGCCGGAGGCGATGAGCCGGGTGTCGATGGTCGGTAACGACCTCGCGCTGGACAGCGGCGTCGGTACCTGTGGCAAGGATGGTCAGTCGGTACCGGTAGGCGTTGGCCAACCGACCCTGAAGCTGGATGCGATCACCGTCGGCGGTACCGGCGGATGATCGTAGTGCGCAGCGAGCGCGCCTCCACTGCGGTGGGGGCGGGCTTGCCGCGCACGGGGCATTACCTAGCGCAGGCCGCGCTGAGCTTCGTCAAGTTCGCGGATGTACTTGAACACCTTGCGCGCAGCTGCCGGCGGCTTGTCCCGGGCTTTTTCGTGCTGGGCATGGCGGATCAACGAGCGCAGTTGCTGACGGTCGGTTTCAGGGTACTCCTGAACAAACCGCTCAAGGTCCTCGTCGTTGCCGTCGACCAGCCGATCGCGCCAGCGCTCAAGGCCGTGAAAGCGTTCGTTGTACTGGCGGGTAGAGCTGTCGAGCTGCTCGATCACCGCAAGAATGGCGTCGGTGTCCTGGTCGCGCATCAGCTTGCCGACAAACGACATATGGCGTTTGCGGGCGATGTGCGCGGTGTGCTTGCTGGCATCGGCCAAGGCCTTGCGCAATGGGTCGGTCAAGGGCAGGCGCGCCAGGGTGTCAGGCTTGAGCGTGGTCAGGCGCTCGCCGAGTTCAACCAGTGCATGTAGCTCGCGCTTGATCTGGGTTTTGCTTTTTTCGCCATCGAAGGCGTCGTCGTATGAATCAACCATGGTGGCCGTCCGCTAGAAATCGCCGCCATGATAACCAGTCGGGGGCCAATTGTCCGGCCCGGTCGTAGAATGACCCTAGCCGTAAGCAGAATTTGAGTGGAGAAGACCATGAGTGCAGTCCAGAGCATAGGCCCGAAGGACCTGCCGGCCTTGCAGGAGCAAGTCGAGGCGATCGTTGCCGAAGCGCGCCGCCAGGGTGCCAGCGCCTGTGAGGTGGCGGTGTCGCTGGAGCAGGGCTTGTCGACCACGGTGCGTCAGCGCGAGGTCGAAACGGTCGAGTTCAACCGTGACCAGGGCTTTGGCATCACCCTCTATGTCGGCCAGCGCAAGGGCTCGGCGAGTACCTCGGCCAGCGGCCCGGAGGCCATTCGCGAAACCGTTGCTGCAGCCCTGGCGATTGCCAAGCACACTTCGGAAGACGAATGCGCCGGGCTGGCCGATGCCGCCTTGATGGCCCGCGATATCCCCGAGCTGGACCTGTACCACGACTGGGACATCAGCCCCGAACAGGCCATCGAACAGGCGTTGGCCTGTGAGGCGGCTGCGTTTGATGCCGATCCGCGCATCAAGAATGCCGACGGCACCACCCTCAACACCCACCAGGGCTGCCGTGTATATGGCAACAGCCACGGCTTTATCGGCGGCTACGCCTCGACCCGGCACAGCCTCAGCTGCGTGATGATTGCCGAAGCCGACGGGCAGATGCAGCGCGACTACTGGTATGACGTCAACCGCCAGGGCGAACTGCTGGCCGACCCGCGCAGCATCGGCCTGCGTGCAGCACAACGTGCTGCGAGCCGCCTGGGTGCGCGCCCGGTGCCGACCTGCGAAGTGCCGGTGCTGTTCTCTGCCGAGCTTGCCGGTGGCCTGTTCGGCAGCTTCCTTGGGGCGATCTCGGGCGGCAACCTGTACCGCAAGTCGTCGTTCCTCGAAGGCGCGCTGGGGCAGCGTCTGTTCCCCAGCTGGCTGACCCTCGATGAGCGCCCGCACCTGCCGCGGGCACTGGGTAGCGCAGGGTTCGACGGCGATGGCCTGGCCACCTACGCCAAGCCGTTCGTCGAAAACGGCGAGTTGATGTCGTACCTGCTCGGTACCTATTCCGGGCGCAAGCTGGGCTTGCCAAGCACCGCCAACTCGGGCGGCGTGCATAACCTGTTCGTCACCCATGGCGTCGAAGATCAAGCTGCGTTGATTCGGCGCATGGGCCGTGGCCTGTTGGTCACCGAGCTGATGGGGCATGGTCTGAACATGGTCACGGGTGATTACTCGCGTGGCGCAGCGGGCTACTGGGTCGAGAACGGCGAGATTCAGTTCGCTGTGCAGGAAGTGACCATTGCCGGCAATATGAAGGACATGTTCCAGCAGATTGTGGCGATTGGCAGCGATCTGGAAACCCGCAGCAATATCCACAGCGGCTCTGTGCTGATCGAGCGTATGACGGTCGCGGGCAGCTAAAACCCCCATTGTCTCAGCTGCACACTCCGGACCCGGCCATCGCGCCGGGTCTTTTGTTTTTGCGTGCGGGGTTGAAGTGATTCTATTTATCACTTAATAATGAATATCATTACACCATCCAGCAGTGATGATATTCATGAATACTGTCCTCCATGAGTTGCCCTACCTGGAAAACTGGCGCTGGCTGAGCCGGCGCATTCGCTGCGCGCTCGACCCTGACGAGCCGCGCTTGATCGAACATTACCTGGCCGAAGGTCGCTACCTGGTGTGCTGCACCGCGACCTCGCCATGGACCGTCGCCCTGACTTCCCTGCGCCTGCTGCTGGATACCGCCAGCGACCGCATGTTGCCCTGGCACTGGCGCGCGCAATGCCTGGACCAGGCCTGGCGGCCGCTGCTGGACCTGCGCAGCCTCGACCGCCTCGAGCAGAACCAGCGCTGGCAGCCCTATGCCATGCAGCTCGCCAATTGCGTGCTGCTGCCTTCGATTTCCCCCGACGAACTGTTGCAAGGAATTGACCATGAGTAATACCCGTATCGAGCGTGACAGCATGGGTGAGCTGCAGGTGCCGGCCCAGGCCCTGTATGGCGCCCAGACCCAGCGCGCGGTCGATAACTTCCCGATCAGCGGCCAGCGCATGCCGGTGCAGTTCATCCGTGCACTGTTGCTGGCCAAGGCGGCAGCGGCCAAGGCCAACGTCGAACTCGAGCAGATCTCCCCGGCGCAGGGCCAGGCCATCGTCCAGGCGGTCGAGCAGTTGCTGGCCGAGGATTTCATCCAGCACTTCCCGGTCGACGTTTATCAGACCGGTTCTGGTACCAGCTCGAACATGAACGCCAACGAGGTGATTGCCACCTTGGCCAGCCGCGTTCGGGGCGAGCCAGTCAACGCTAATGACCACGTCAACTGTGGCCAGAGCAGCAACGACATCATCCCCACTACCATTCATGTCAGCGCTGCGCTGGCCATGCACGAGCAGTTGCTGCCGGCGCTGCGCCACCTGGTCCAGGTGATCGATACCAAGGCCGTCGAGGTGCATCAATACGTCAAGACCGGCCGCACCCACTTGATGGACGCCATGCCGGTGCGCATGAGCCAGGTATTGGCTGGCTGGGCGGCACAGATCCGCGCTGCCTTGAGCCATCTTGAAGCGACCCTGCCGAGCCTGCAGGCGCTGGCCCAGGGCGGCACTGCGGTGGGTACCGGGATCAACGCTCACCCGCAGTTCGCCGCCGGTTTCGCCCGCCAGCTGAGCGGCCTGACCGCGATCGAATTCACCCCCGGTGACAACCTGTTCGCCCTGATCGGTTCGCAGGACACTGCCGTGGCACTGTCCGGCCAGCTGAAAACCACCGCCGTGGCCCTGACCAAGATTGCCAACGACCTGCGCTGGATGAACTCCGGCCCGCTGGCCGGCCTTGGCGAGATCGAACTGGAGGCGCTGCAGCCTGGCTCTTCGATCATGCCGGGCAAGGTCAACCCGGTGATTCCCGAGGCGACCGCCATGGTGGCTGCTCAGGTCATCGGCAACGACGCCACGATTGCCGTGGCCGGTCAGTCGGGCAACTTCGAACTCAACGTGATGCTGCCGGTAATCGCCCGCAACCTGCTGGAGAGCATCGAGCTGATGGCCAACGCCAGCCGTTTGCTGGCCGACAAGGCCATCGCCACGTTCAAGGTCAATGAAAGCAAGCTCAAGGAAGCCTTGGCGCGTAACCCGATTCTGGTCACCGCGCTGAACCCGATCATCGGCTACCTGAAGGCCGCCGAGATCGCCAAGACCGCCTACAAGCAAGGCCGGCCGATCATCGACGTGGCGTTGGAGCACACCGACCTCTCGCGTGACCAGCTCGAAGCCTTGCTTGACCCGGAAAAACTCACCGCTGGCGGTATCTGACCGTCCAGGAGGCACGTCATGCAGCACTGGAAACGCACCACCGACCTCGCCAACCGGCTGTTTGCCCAAGGCGACTGGGTCGAAGCACGGGAGCATTACCTGCAAGCGCTGGCCCTGGCCCAGGTGCTGCTCGAGCGCTGGCATGACGTTGACGAGGCGGTTGCCGCACTGGTCATCGCCCATCACAACCTGGCCGATCTGCACCTGCGCCTGAACCAACCCCACGAAAGCGCGGATTACCTCTGCGCTGCGCACCAGCGCCTGCTGCAGGCCAGCCACGAGCCACGCCTGCGGCAGCCGCTACGCGAGGCGGCACTGCGCCACAGCGCACGTACCTACACCGAGCTGCTCAATTTCATTGCCGAGTACGGCCAGTACCCGCGCACCGCGCGCTTGCTCAACCGCCAGGCTGGCGCGGCGAGCGAGTTGATTGCTGCGCCGGACGTTGCACCTCACTCACATAATTACGGAATCCACTGACATGCCGCATACCTTGCCTGCACTGCCGTACGCCTACGATGCGCTGGAGCCGCACATCGACGCCCAGACCATGGAAATCCATCACAGCAAGCATCACCAGACCTACATCAACAACCTCAACGCGGCCATCGAGGGCACCGAGTGGGCTGAGTGGCCGGTGGAAAAACTGGTTGGCGCGGTCAAGCAGTTGCCTGAAAAGCTGCAGGCCGCAGTGATCAACCAGGGTGGCGGGCATGCCAACCACACCTTGTTCTGGACTGTCATGGCGCCAAATGGCGGCGGCGTCCCGCAAGGCGAGGTGGCCAAGGCCATCGAGCAGCAACTAGGTGGCTTTGATGCCTTCAAGGACGCCTTCACCAAGGCTGCGCTGAGCCGCTTCGGCAGTGGCTGGGCCTGGCTCAGCGTGACCCCGACCAAGCAGCTGGTGGTCGAGAGCAGCGGTAACCAGGACAGCCCGTTGATGCACGGCAACACGCCGATCCTCGGCCTGGACGTGTGGGAGCACGCCTATTACCTGAAGTACCAGAACCGCCGGCCTGAATACATCGGCGCGTTTTACAACGTGGTCGATTGGGCCGAAGTGGAACGCCGCTATCAGCAAGCCTTGAAGTGAGCCTAGCCGGTATGCGCTCGCAGGTGATGTCTGTCAGCAGTGTGCGCTTGTTTCGGCTGGCGCTGGGGACTGTGCTGTTGCTGGTCGGGACTGCGCTGCTGGTTGCGCGCGGGATCGATTGGCTGGGCCTGGAGCCGCGCATGCTGCGGGCTCTGGAGGGTGGTGCACTGTGCGCTCTGGGTACTGCGCTGGGCGCGGTGCCGGTGTTGGTGATCCGTAATATGCCGGTGGCGGTGGCTGACACCTTGCTCGGTTTCGGCGCCGGGGTGATGTTGGCAGCGACTGCGTTCTCGCTGATCATGCCGGGTCTGGCCGCTGCACAGTCGATCGGTTTCAGCCCCTGGGGCGCCGGTGGGTTGATCAGTTTCGGTCTGCTGTTCGGTGCGCTTTGCCTGTTTCTGGTCGACCTCAAGGTCTCGGGTGCTTCACCCGAAGCCTTGGTCGGTAACGGCAATCAGCCGGTTATCGCGGCGCGGATCTGGCTGTTCGTGATTGCCATCATTGCCCATAACATCCCTGAAGGGATGGCCATTGGCGTATCGGCCGGTGGCGGCATGCCGGACGCCGACAGCCTGGCCATGGGCATCGCCCTGCAGGATGTGCCGGAAGGTCTGGTGATCGCATTGGTGCTGGCTGGGGCGGGGATGTCGCGCTTCAAGGCTTTCTTGATCGGCGCGGCCTCGGGCCTGGTCGAGCCGCTGGCAGCAGTGATCTGCGCGTGGCTGGTGAATGTTGCCGAACTGCTTCTACCGCTGGGCCTGGCTTGCGCGGCGGGGGCGATGTTGCTGGTGGTGACGCAGGAGATCATTCCGGAATCACGCAGCAACGGCAACTATCGCCTGGCAAGCCTGGGGCTGTGCGTGGGCTTCTGCCTGATGATGGTGATGGACACGGCCATGTCGTGACCGCTTGCGGGTCCAGCGCTGCGGCAGCGCTGGGCCTGGCAGCGGCGGGGCGTTATTCGCCTTCGTCGAAGTAGTTGTTGATCAAATCCATCACGGCCTGGAGTGCCTCGTCTTCCTGCTCGCCCTCGGTGAACAGGTGCACCTGGGTACCCTTGCCCGCTGCGAGCATCATCACCGCCATGATGCTTTTGCCATCGACCAGCTTGTCTGGCGCCCGGCCGACCCTCACCTGGCAAGGAAAGCGCCCTGCCACGCCGACGAACTTGGCGGCCGCTCGGGCGTGCAGGCCCAGCTTGTTGATGATGGTGATTTCGCGGGCGGGCATGTTCGGGTAAATCCTGTGGGCTAGAGGTCGCGGTGGCGGACCTGGACGTTTTTCAAGGATTGCTGCAGAACCTGGCCGAGGCGCTCGGTCAGGTACACCGAGCGATGGTGGCCGCCGGTGCAGCCGATGGCGATGGTGACATAGGCACGGTTGCTGGCGGCGAAGCGCGGCAGCCATTTGAGCAGATAGCTGGAGATGTCCTGGAACATCTCTTCGACATCCGGCTGTGCAGCCAGGTAATCGATGACCGGCTGATCAAGGCCCGAGTGTTCGCGGATTTCCGGCTTCCAGTATGGATTGGGCAGGCAGCGCACATCGAACACCAGGTCGGCGTCGACCGGCATGCCCCGCTTGAAGCCAAACGATTCCACCAGAAACGCTGTGCCCGGCTCGGGTTGGTTGAGCAGGCGCAACTTGATCGAATCGCGTAGCTGGTAGAGATTGAGGTTGGTGGTATCGATCTTCAGGTCGGCAAGGTCCGCAATCGGCCCGAGCATCTCGCTCTCGACCCGAATGGCTTCGGCCAGCGAGCGATTGGCGTTGGTCAGCGGGTGACGCCGGCGCGTTTCGGAGAAGCGCTTGAGCAGGGTGTCTTCGTCAGCGTCCAGGTACAGCACATCGCACTGGATGTGCCGCGCGCGGGCATCTTCGAGCAGCTCGGGGAAGCGCGACAGATGGCCTGGCAGGTTGCGCGCATCGATCGACACGGCAACCTTGGGCTGCATCAGCTCGGTATTGATCAACGCGTTTTCAGCCAGCTGCGGCAGCAACCCGGCGGGCAGGTTGTCTATGCAGTAGAAGCCGTTGTCTTCCAGCACGGCAAGTGCAGTGCTCTTGCCGGAGCCAGAGCGGCCGCTGACGATGATCAGGCGCATGCTCAGCTCCCGTTTTGCACGTCCAGGACGACCTTGTACAAGGCCTCGTTGTCGCTCGCAGCGCGCAGACGCTTACGCACGTCTTCGCGATCGAGCATGCTGGCAATCTGGCGCAACAGCTCAAGGTGCGCATCGGTGGCGGCTTCGGGCACCAGCAGGACGAACAGCAGGTCCACCGGGGCGCCATCGATGGCGTCGAAATCGATTGGGTGATCCAGGTGGAGCAGGGCGCTGACCGGATTGGCGCAGCCCTTGAGGCGGCAGTGCGGAATGGCGATGCCATTGCCGAACCCGGTGGAGCCCAGTTTTTCGCGGGCGATCAGCTTCTCGAAGACTTCCTGCTGGTCGAGCTCGCTGACTTCGCTGGCTACGACTTTGGCGATTTCTTCGAGGGCGCGTTTCTTACTGCTGACGCCCGGCACGTTCACCAGGGAACGGCCGGGGGTCAGGATGGTTTCAAGTCGGATCATGGATGAGGGGGATCAGCGAGCAGCTGCACCTTGCAGGAGACTTTGCTGTTTTTCCTTGTGTTTTTTCAGTTGGCGGTCGAGCTTGTCAGCCAAATTGTCGATGGCTGCATACATGTCTAGGTCTTCGGCATTGGCAACCACTTCGCCGCCCGGAATCTGCAGAGTCGCTTCGATCTTCTGCTGCAGTTTCTCGACTTTCATGATCACCGTGACGTTGGTGATCTTGTCAAAGTGCCCTGCGAGTCTCTTCAGCTTCTGCTCGACGTAGTCGCGCAGTGGTGGAGTTACTTCTACATGGTGTCCACTGATGTTGACTTGCATACAGCTTCTCCTTTGTTGCCCGTGCATAAAGAGGCAGGTCTTGCACCTGCCACAAAAACGCTGTGGCACATCCCGGGGCTACATCAGTCGCTTGCGTTCACTCGACGGTGCTATGCCGAGCGACTCGCGGTACTTGGCGACGGTGCGACGGGCTACCTGGATGCCTTGTGCCTCCAGTAAACCAGCGATCTTGCTGTCACTCAATGGCTTTTTCTGATTTTCCGCTGCAACCAGTTTCTTGATGATCGCGCGGATCGCCGTGGACGAGCATTCACCGCCTTCGGAGGTGCTGACGTGGCTCGAGAAAAAGTATTTCAACTCAAAGATGCCACGCGGGGTGTGCATGTACTTCTGGGTGGTGACGCGAGAAATGGTCGACTCGTGCATGCCCACTGCTTCGGCGATGTCATGCAGCACCAACGGTTTCATCGCCTCGTCGCCGTACTCGAGAAAATCGCGCTGGTGCTCGACGATCTGCGTGGCAACCTTCATCAAGGTCTCGTTGCGGCTCTGCAGGCTCTTGATGAACCAGCGAGCTTCCTGCAACTGATTGCGCATGAAGGTGTTGTCGGCGCTGGTATCGGCGCGGCGGACAAAGCCTGCATATTGCGGGTTGACCCGCAGGCGCGGCATGGCTTCCTGATTCAGCTCGACCAGCCAGCGGTCGGTGTCCTTGCGCACGATCACATCAGGCACCACGTACTCCGGCTCACTCGACTCGATCTGCGAGCCAGGCCGCGGATTGAGACTCTGCACCAGCTCGATGACCTGACGCAGCTCGTCTTCCTTGAGCTTCATGCGGCGCATCAGCTGGCTGTAGTCGCGGCTGCCGAGCATGTCGATGAAGTCGCTGACCAGGCGCTTGGCCTCGCTCAGCCATGGCGTATTGGCCGGTAACTGACGCAGTTGCAGCAGCAGGCACTCGCCCAGGTTGCGTGCAGCAACGCCGGCGGGTTCGAACTGTTGAATACGGTGCAGCACGGCCTCGACCTCATCGAGCTCGATGTCGAGCTCCGGGTCAAAGCCTGCGCAGATTTCTTCAAGGGTGTCTTCCAGATAGCCTTGCTGGTTGATGCTGTCGATCAGCGTCACCGCGATCAGGCGATCGGTATCGGACATTGGCGCCAGGTTCAGCTGCCACAGCAGGTGGCTTTGCAGGCTCTCGCCAGCAGAGGTGCGGGTGGTGAAGTCCCACTCGTCATCGTCGTTGCTGGGCAGGCTGCTGGCGCTGGTCTGGTAGACATCTTCCCAGGCGGTGTCGACCGGCAGTTCGTTGGGAATGCGCTCGTTCCAGTCGCCTTCTTCAAGGTTCTGACTGGCGGCGCTGCCTTCCTGCAGGCTGCCATCCTGAAAGCCACTGTCCTGGAAGCTGTTGTCCAGGCTTTCGGCGCTTGGCTTGCTTTCGGCACTGTCGGCCAGCAGGTCGCTGTTGTCGAAGTCTTCGCCGTCTTCCTGGCGTTCGAGCATCGGGTTGGATTCCAGCGCCTCCTGGATTTCCTGTTGAAGGTCCAGAGTCGAGAGCTGAAGCAGACGAATGGCCTGTTGCAACTGCGGGGTCATCGTCAGTTGCTGGCCCATTTTTAGGACGAGCGATGGTTTCATAGCTTGGGCTTAATACCTTGTCCGCCGGCGCATCTGCGCCATCCACTACACGAAGGGCGCCGCGGCGCCAATTTCAAGCAAGTTATATGCCTTAATTTGTAGCGTTTGCCTAGAGCACTGTATCACTTAAGCTGTTTTAGCTTGCTGCTGCCAGTGCCCAGGCAAGGGGCCTCAGAGCCGGAACTCGTGGCCCAGGTAGACTTCCTTGACCAGCTCGTTGGCCAGAATTGTCTCTGCATCGCCTTCGGCGATCAGTTGACCATCGTTGACGATGTAGGCGGTTTCGCAGATATCCAGCGTCTCACGGACGTTGTGATCGGTGATCAATACGCCGATACCCTTGGCCTTGAGGTGATGAATGATCTGCTTGATGTCACCTACCGAGATCGGGTCGACGCCAGCGAACGGTTCATCCAGCAGGATGAACTTGGGTGCGGTGGCCAGGGCGCGGGCAATCTCGACGCGGCGGCGTTCGCCGCCGGAGAGGCTCATGCCGAGGTTGTCGCGGATGTGGCTGATGTGGAATTCCTGCAGCAGGCTTTCCAGCTCCTTGCGACGGCCGTCACGGTCGAGTTCCTTGCGCGTTTCGAGGATCGCCATGATGTTGTCGGCAACCGACAGCTTGCGGAAGATCGACGCTTCCTGCGGCAGGTAGCCAATCCCGGCACGGGCGCGGCCGTGCATGGGTTGGTGGCTGACGTCGTTGCTGTCGATCAGCACGCGGCCTTGATCGGCCTGAACCAGGCCGACGATCATGTAGAAGCAGGTGGTCTTGCCGGCACCGTTGGGGCCGAGCAAGCCGACGATCTGGCCGCTGTCGATCGACAGGCTGACGTCGCGAACCACCTGGCGGCCCTTGTAGCTCTTGGCCAGATGCTGGGCTTTGAGAGTTGCCATTTACTCGGCCTTCTTCTTCGGCTGGATCACCATGTCGATGCGCGGACGCTTGGTCGTGGCGGCGCCACCGGCATTGCCTGCGGTTGCGACCTGCGACTTGGTGTTGTAGACGATCTTCTCGCCTTCGGTGGTGTTGCTTTCATTCTCGACCTTGGCGCGGTCGGTCAGAATCACCGTGTCTTTTTGCGCCTGGTATTGAATGGTCACGGCCCAGCCTTTCATCTTGTCGGGCTTGGCGGCGTCCTGCTGTTGCTCGAAGTAGGCCAGGTTGCCCACCGAAGTCACCACGTCGATGTCGCCATTGGCGGCACGGGTCATGGTCACGGTGTTGCCTTTGATCATCATCGAACCTTGGGTGATGATCACGTCGCCGCGGTAGGTAGCTACGCCTTGCTTGTCATCCAGGTGAGCGTCGTCGGCCTGGATACGAATTGGCTGGTCACGATCGTTCGGCAGGGCCAAGGCGCTCGCGCTTCCCAGTGCTGCGCTCAGGCTGAGCAAAAAAGGGAGGGTTTTAACGAGCCTCATACTGTCCTCTTACGTTGGACAGCAGGTCCATCCTGCCGTCTTTCAAATACGCTTTCATGCCAACGCCGGTGGTGGTGCCGCCGGCGCCGTCGATTCTAACGGCTTGCTCGGTCTGCGCATATTGCTTCTGCGGGAACACTGTCATGCGCGTGCTGGTAATGATGGTTTCGCGTTTTTTTTCGTCGGTGCGAGCAACCCGCACCTTGTCGATCAGCTCGACCTCGGTGCCATCCGGGTTGACCTCGGCACGCACGCTCTGGACATGCCAGGGATACGCAGTGCCGCGATACATGTGCAGGTCTGGCGTGGTCAGCAGTGTGACTCCGCTGGCCTTGAGGTGCTCGACCTTGTCGGCGGTCATCTCATACTGCATCTTGCCGTCGGGCAGGAACTGCACGCTGTAGGCGTTGATCGCATAGTAGTCGATGGCGCTTTCGTCGGTCTGGGCCTGTGGCTTGTCGAGGAAACTCTCGGGGCTGACGTTCCAGTAGCCGACTGCTACCAGCAGGGCAGCGATCAGCCCCAGCAGCGCGATGTTTCTAGCTTTTTTGCTGAACATGTGCGGCCTTAAAGGTAGTTGGCGTTGGCAGCGTCCAGGGTGCCCTGGGCCTGCATGATCAGTTCACAGAACTCGCGGGCTGCGCCTTCGCCGCCGCGGGTCTGGGTTACTCCGTGGGCGTTCTGGCGGACGAACGGTGCTGCGTTGGCTACGGCCATGCCCAGGCCCACGCGGCGTATCACCGGCAGGTCCGGCAGGTCGTCGCCCAGGTAGGCGACCTGCTCATAGCTTAGGCCGAGTTCAGCAAGAAGGCCGTCCAGGACCACCAGTTTATCCTCGCGGCCCTGAAACAGGTGCGGGATGCCGAGGTTCTTCGCCCGACGCTCGACCACCGGGGTCTTGCGCCCGCTGATGATCGCCGTGGTCACGCCCGAGGCCATGAGCATCTTGATGCCCTGGCCGTCGAGGGTATTGAAGGTCTTGAATTCGCTGCCGTCTTCAAGGAAGTACAGGCGGCCGTCGGTGAGCACACCGTCGACGTCGAAAACGGCCAGCTTGATGGCTTTGCCGCGTTGCAGGATGTCTTCGCTCATGGCATCTCCGTTCATCACATGACTCCGGCGCGGAGCAGGTCGTGCATGTTCAGCGCGCCGGTCGCGCGGTCGTGCTGATCGACCACGACAAGGGCGCCGATCTTGTGGTCTTCCATGATCTTCAGGGCTTCGGCGGCGAGCATCTCGGCGCGGGCGGTCTTGCCGTGCATGGTCATCACCTCATCGATCAGGGTGTTGTGTACATCGATATTGCGGTCCAGGCTGCGGCGCAGGTCGCCGTCAGTGAACACACCGGCCAGGGTACCGTCGTTTTCCAGCACGACGGTCATGCCCAAACCTTTGCGGGACATTTCCAGCAGCGCTTCCTTGAGCAGGGTGCCACGTTGCACCTGCGGCAGTTCATCGCCCGAGTGCATGACGTTTTCGACCTTGAGCAGCAAACGTCGGCCGAGGGCGCCGCCGGGGTGCGAGAAGGCGAAATCCTCGGCCGAGAAGCCGCGGGCTTCAAGCAGGGCGATCGCAAGGGCGTCGCCGAGCACCAGCGCCGCGGTGGTGGAGGAAGTTGGCGCCAGGTTCAGCGGGCAGGCTTCCTGCGCTACGCGCGCATCGAGGTTGGCCTCGGCCGCTTGCGCCAGCTGTGAATCGGGGTTGCCGGTGAGGCTGATCAGCTGAATACCAAGGCGCTTGATCAATGGCAGCAGCGTGACGATCTCGGCAGTGCTGCCGGAGTTGGACAGCGCCAGGATCACGTCATCACGGGTGATCATGCCCATGTCACCGTGGCTGGCTTCGGCCGGATGGACAAAGAACGACGGCGTACCGGTACTGGCCAGGGTAGCCGCGATCTTGTTGCCGATATGCCCGGACTTGCCCATGCCAACCACGACCACGCGGCCTTTGCTGGCCAGAATCAGTTCGCAGGCCTTGACGAAATTGTCGTCGATACGCGGCAACAGGCCCTCAACAGCCTCGAGTTCCAGGCGCAAAGTGCGCTGGGCAGATTGGATCAGCTCGCTGGATTGGCTCATGTCGAAAAGCAATGCCTGATGAAAAGGCGCCGATTATAGCCGCAATGTGCGAAAGGCTCATCACTGGATTGTCATAAGGCTGCCAGTGCTGCCTGTCATTAGCCTGAATGACGCCGCGATGGCCTTGGGGCGGGCCCGCCTGCGGTGCTATAGTTCGCCGCTGATTCGGCCCGGGTGGGGCGTGTGTGCCTTCATGATGAGGGCAGGCGTCCATTGGACGAGGCTGTATTGCAAGGAGTCTAGATGAGTGTGGATAGCGCCTACGCGGTCGAGTTGAAGGGGGTTACCTTCAAGCGCGGTTCGCGCAGCATTTTCAGTAATGTCGACATCCGCATCCCGCGCGGAAAGGTCACTGGCATCATGGGGCCATCGGGGTGCGGCAAGACCACCCTGTTGCGCCTGATGGGCGCCCAGCTGCGCCCCGCCAGCGGCGAAGTGTGGGTGGCCGGGCAGAATTTGCCGACGCTGTCGCGCAGTGATCTGTTCGATGCACGCAAGCAGATGGGCGTGCTGTTCCAGAGCGGTGCACTGTTCACCGACCTCGACGTGTTCGAGAACGTTGCCTTCCCGCTGCGGGTGCACACCGAGCTGTCGGAAGAGATGATCCGCGACATCGTCCTGATGAAACTGCAGGCCGTTGGCCTGCGCGGCGCCATCGACCTGATGCCCGACGAGCTCTCCGGCGGCATGAAGCGGCGGGTGGCGTTGGCGCGGGCGATTGCCCTGGATCCGCAGATTCTCATGTACGACGAGCCATTCGTCGGCCAGGACCCTATCGCGATGGGTGTTCTGGTGCGTTTGATCCGTCTGCTCAACGATGCCCTGGGCATTACCAGTATTGTCGTGTCGCACGACCTGGCGGAAACCGCGAGCATCGCCGACTACATCTATGTAGTGGGTGATGGCCAGGTGCTGGGTCAGGGCACTCCGGACGAGCTGATGGGCTCGGACAACCCGCGCATTCGCCAATTCATGAAAGGCGATCCGGACGGACCGGTACCTTTCCATTTTCCTGCGCCTGACTACCGCGCCGATCTGCTGGGGACGCGTTGATGCGCCGAAGATCCTTACTTGAACGCGTACGCCTGCTCGGTCGCTCGGCCATCGATGTAGTGGCAGTACTGGGCCGTTCGTGCCTGTTCCTGTGCCATGCCCTGGTCGGTCGGGGCGGGCTTGGCGGTGGCTTCCAGCTGCTGGTCAAGCAGCTTTATTCGGTCGGCGTGCTGTCGCTGGCGATCATTGTCGTTTCCGGCATGTTCATCGGCATGGTGCTGGCCCTGCAGGGCTACAGCATCCTCACCAAATACGGCTCCGAGCAAGCGGTCGGGCAGATGGTTGCCCTGACGCTGTTGCGCGAACTCGGCCCGGTGGTCACTGCGCTGCTGTTTGCCGGCCGCGCGGGCTCTGCACTGACTGCCGAAATCGGCAACATGAAATCCACCGAGCAGTTGTCGAGCCTGGAAATGATCGGCGTCGACCCGCTCAAGTACATTGTTGCACCGCGCCTGTGGGCCGGCTTCATCTCGCTGCCGCTACTGGCGCTGATGTTCAGCGTGGTGGGCATCTGGGGTGGTTCGTGGGTGGCAGTCGACTGGCTGGGTGTCTACGAAGGCTCGTTCTGGGCCAACATGCAGAACAGTGTTTCATTCACCGATGACGTGCTCAACGGCCTGGTCAAAAGCCTGGTGTTTGCCTTCGTCGTGACCTGGATTGCCGTTTTCCAGGGGTATGACTGTGAGCCCACTTCAGAGGGGATCAGCCGTGCCACCACCAAGACCGTGGTCTATGCCTCGTTGGCAGTGCTGGGTCTGGACTTTATTCTGACCGCCTTGATGTTTGGAGATTTCTGATGCAAAACCGCACCCTGGAAATCGGTGTCGGCCTGTTCCTCCTGGCCGGGATCCTGGCGTTGCTGCTGCTGGCCCTGCGTGTCAGCGGGCTGTCGGCCAGCCCGACCAGCGATACCTATAAAGTTTACGCGTACTTCGACAATATCGCCGGTTTGACGGTCAGAGCTAAAGTGACCATGGCCGGTGTGACCATCGGCAAGGTCACGGCCATCGATCTGGATCGCGATTCCTACACCGGTCGGGTCACCCTGCAGCTGGACAAGAACGTCGATAATCTGCCGGTCGACTCCACTGCATCGATCCTGACCGCCGGGTTGCTCGGCGAGAAGTACATCGGTATCAGCGTGGGTGGTGAGGATCAGGTGCTCAAAGATGACAGCACCATCCATGACACCCAGTCGGCCCTGGTACTGGAAGATCTGATTGGCAAGTTCCTGCTCAATACTGTTGGCAAAGAACCGAAAGAAGCCAACCCAGCTAATTAAGGAGTTTCCATGATCTCGATCCTGCGACGCGGTTTGCTGGTCCTGCTGGCGGCTTTCCCCCTGCTGACCACCGCTGCACCTGGGCAAAGCGCCCGGGAAGTGATTCAGACCACTACCAATCAGTTGCTCAGCGACCTCAAGGCCAACAAACAGCAATACAAAGCTGACCCGCAGGCGTTCTACGATGCCCTCAACAGCAACCTCGGCCCGGTGGTCGATGCTGATGGCATCTCCAAGAGCATCATGACCGTCAAGTATTCGCGCAAGGCCACACCTGCGCAGATGCAGCGCTTCCAGGAAAACTTCAAGCGCAGCCTGATGCAGTTCTATGGCAATGCCTTGCTCGAGTACAACAACCAGGGCATCACCCTCGACCCTGCCAAGGGCGATGAAGGCGATCGCACCAGCGTGGGCATGAAGGTTACCGGCACCAACGGTGCGGTGTACCCAGTGCAATACACCATGGTCAAACTGGACGGCGAGTGGAAGGTACGTAACGTCATCGTCAATGGCATCAACATCGGCAAGCTGTTCCGTGACCAGTTCGCCGACGCCATGTCGCGCAATGGCAATGACCTGGACAAGACCATCGACGGCTGGGCAGGTGAAGTGGCCAAGGCCAAGCAAACCGCCGACAGCTCGCCGGAGAAGGCAGTCAAATGAGTGAAACCAGCGTAAGCATGGCCGAGCCGGGCGTGCTGCGTCTGGCCGGCGTGCTGGACTTTCGCACGGGCCCCGCCCTGCGCAAGCAGGGCAAGGCACTGATTGCCGCCTGCGGTGAGCAGCAGGTACTGCTGGACTGCTCGGCGGTGGTCAAGTCGAGCAGTGTCGGCTTGTCGCTGCTGCTGGCGTTCATGCGTGATGCGCAGGCCGCAGGCAAGTCCTGGGCACTGCGCGGCATGCCTGACGACATGCGTGAAATCGCCGAGGTCTATGACCTCGATGAAGTGTTGGCGGGCTGATTGCCCGGCAAGGTGAAAAGGCCCCTCGGTCAGCGTGTCCATTCATGGGCTTCGCAGGCGAGGGGCTTTTTTGTATGATGGCCGACCCGCGCGCACAGGGCGCCGATTGAGGTTGAGCATGCAGGCCGTAGAAGTTAAGAGCTTCCTTGAAGCGAAATTGCCCGGAACCCGGGTCGAAGTTGAAGGCGAAGGCTGCAACTTCCAGTTGAACGTGATCAGCGACGAGCTGGCGGGGCAGAGCCCGGTAAAGCGTCAACAGGCGATCTATGCTCACCTGAATCCGTGGATTGCCGATGGCAGTATCCACGCGGTAACCATGAAATTTTTCAGCAGCGCAGCCTGGGCTGAGCGCACCTGAGCCAACTTGGCGGCGAGATCCTTATGGACAAACTAATTATTACTGGCGGCCCTCGTCTCGATGGCGAGATCCGCATTTCCGGGGCAAAGAACGCTGCCCTGCCGATTCTTGCAGCAACGCTGCTGTGCGATGGTCCAGTGACCGTCGGCAACCTGCCGCATTTGCACGACATCACCACCATGATCGAGCTGTTCGGGCGCATGGGCATCGAGCCTGTGATCGACGAGAAGCTGGCAGTCGAAATCGATCCGCGTGCAATCAAGACACTGATCGCGCCGTACGAGCTGGTCAAGACCATGCGCGCCTCGATTCTGGTACTGGGGCCGATGGTTGCTCGCTTCGGCGAGGCTGAAGTTGCCCTGCCTGGCGGTTGCGCGATTGGTTCGCGTCCGGTTGACCTGCACATCCGCGGCCTGGAGGCCATGGGTGCAACCATCGAAGTCGAAGGCGGCTACATCAAGGCCAAGGCGCCTGAAGGCGGCCTGCGCGGCGCGCACTTCTTCTTCGACACGGTGAGCGTGACCGGCACCGAAAACATCATGATGGCTGCTGCTCTGGCTCGCGGGCGCAGCGTTCTGCAAAACGCCGCACGCGAACCCGAAGTGGTCGATCTGGCCAACTTCCTGATCGCCATGGGCGCCAACGTCCAGGGCGCGGGCACCGACACCATCACCATCGATGGCGTCGAGCGTCTGCATTCGGCTCACTACCGGGTCATGCCTGACCGTATCGAAACCGGCACCTACCTGGTGGCAGCTGCTGTCACTGGCGGCCGGGTCAAGGTCAAGGACACCGATCCGACCATCCTGGAAGCAGTCCTCGAGAAGCTCAAGGAAGCCGGCGCCGATATCACCACCGGTGAAGACTGGATCGAGCTGAACATGCACGGCAAGCGGCCCAAAGCCGTCAACCTGCGCACCGCTCCGTATCCGGCGTTCCCGACCGACATGCAGGCGCAGTTCATCTCGCTCAACGCCATTGCCGAAGGCACCGGTGCAGTGATCGAGACGATCTTCGAAAACCGCTTCATGCATGTTTACGAAATGCACCGCATGGGCGCGCACATCCAGGTCGAAGGCAACACTGCCATCGTTACCGGGGTCAAGGCCCTCAAGGGCGCGCCAGTGATGGCCACCGACCTGCGTGCGTCGGCCAGCCTGGTACTGTCGGCCCTGGTTGCCGAGGGCGACACCCTGATCGATCGCATCTACCACATCGACCGTGGTTACGAGTGCATCGAAGAGAAGCTGCAAATGCTCGGCGCGAAGATCCGCCGCGTACCGGGCTAACCTGCCCAGGCGCAAGGACGCGCCAACGAATTCAATGCCGCCGGGCTTTGCTCCCGGCTGCTGTAGCCGCTTAAGGACCGACGTTTGCCATGTTGACCATCGCGCTATCCAAAGGCCGCATTCTCGACGATACCCTGCCGTTGCTGGCCGAAGCCGGTATTGTGCCCACCGAGAACCCGGACAAGAGCCGCAAGCTGATCATCCCCACGACGCAGGATGACGTGCGCCTGCTGATCGTGCGCGCCACCGACGTGCCGACCTATGTCGAGCATGGGGCGGCTGACCTCGGTGTGGCTGGCAAGGACGTGCTCATGGAGTACGGCGGCCAGGGCCTGTATGAGCCGCTGGACCTGCAGATCGCCTGCTGCAAGCTGATGACCGCCGGTGTTGTCGGCGCCCCCGAGCCCAAGGGCCGTCTGCGCGTCGCCACCAAGTTCGTCAATGTTGCCAAGCGTTACTATGCCGAACAGGGCCGTCAGGTCGACATCATCAAGCTGTACGGCTCGATGGAGCTGGCGCCGCTGATCAACCTCGCCGACAAGATCATCGACGTGGTCGACACCGGCAATACCCTGCGTGCCAACGGCCTCGAGCCGCAAGAGCTGATCGCCATGGTCAGCTCGCGACTGGTGGTGAACAAGGCTTCGATGAAGATGCAGCATGCGCGCATCCAGAGCCTGATCGACACCCTGCGCCAAGCGGTCGAGTCGCGACACCGCGGTTGACTCCTGCGCACGACCTTCGCTGTCGTGCCCGTCTATCCGCGCCATAGCCAATTTTCTCAGGTGCCCGCGCGGATCGACTGGTAGCCTAGGGCGCCTGAGCATTCGCTATTATTCGAGGCCCTCGCCATGACCGTGTCCACTGCAATTGCCCGTCTCAACGCCGCTGATCCGGATTTCGCCCGACATCTGGATCATCTGCTGAGCTGGGAGAGTGTGTCCGATGACGCGGTCAACCAGCGCGTGCTCGACATCATCAAAGCCGTCCGTGAGCGCGGTGACGCCGCATTGGTCGAGTTCACCCAACGCTTCGACGGCGTACAGGCGACCTCCATCAATGATCTGATTCTTGACCGTGCCCGGCTGGAGCTTGCGCTTACGCGGATTACCGCGAGCCAGCGTGAAGCTCTGGAAAAAGCCGCCGAGCGGGTGCGCAGCTACCACGAGCGGCAGAAGCAGGACTCCTGGCAGTACACCGAAGCTGACGGCACCGTGCTTGGCCAGAAAGTCACGCCACTGGACCGCGCTGGCTTGTACGTCCCCGGCGGCAAGGCGTCCTATCCGTCGTCGGTATTGATGAACGCCATCCCGGCCAAGGTTGCCGGTGTCGGCGAAGTGGTCATGGTGGTGCCAACGCCGCGTGGCGAGCTAAACGAATTGGTGCTCGCGGCAGCCTGCATCGCCGGCGTCGACCGGGTGTTCACGGTCGGCGGCGCCCAGGCCGTGGCTGCGCTTGCCTACGGCACCGAGAGCGTGCCGCAGGTCGACAAGATCGTCGGCCCGGGCAACATCTATGTGGCTACTGCCAAGCGCCATGTGTTCGGTCAGGTCGGTATCGACATGATCGCCGGCCCGTCGGAAATTCTGGTGGTCTGCGACGGCCAGACCGATCCGGACTGGATCGCCATGGACCTGTTCTCCCAGGCCGAGCACGATGAAGATGCCCAGGCCATTCTGGTCAGCCCGGATGCGGAGTTTCTGGATCGGGTAGCGGCCAGCATCGACAAACTGATGCCGACCCTGGAGCGCGCCGAGATCATCGAGAAGTCGATCAATGGCCGTGGTGCACTGATCCACGTGCGTGACATGCAGCAGGCCATCGAAGTGGCCAACCGGATTGCCCCGGAGCACCTTGAACTGTCGGTTGCCGACCCGCAGGCCTGGCTGCCGCAGATCCGCCACGCCGGCGCGATCTTCATGGGCCGCCACACCAGCGAGGCGCTGGGCGATTACTGCGCAGGCCCTAACCACGTGCTGCCCACCTCCGGCACCGCGCGCTTCTCGTCGCCGCTGGGCGTGTATGACTTCCAGAAGCGCTCGTCGATCATCTTCTGCTCCGAGCAGGGTGCTTCCGAGCTCGGCCACACCGCGTCGGTGCTGGCCCGTGGCGAATCGCTGACGGCCCACGCCCGCAGCGCCGAATACCGTATCCGCACCACTGCCGAGGGCAACTGAACATGAGTCGATTCTGGAGCCCATTCGTCAAGGACCTGGTGCCTTACGTACCCGGCGAGCAGCCCAAGCTGGCCCGCCTGATCAAACTCAACACCAATGAAAACCCCTATGGCCCGTCGCCCAAGGCGCTGGAGGCCATGCGCGGCGAGTTGAACGACAACCTTCGGCTGTACCCGGACCCGAACAGTGACCGGCTCAAGCAGGCCGTGGCCGAGTACTACGGCGTGAGCAGCGGCCAGGTATTCGTCGGCAATGGCTCGGACGAGGTACTTGCGCACATTTTCCATGGCCTGTTCCAGCACGGCGCACCGCTGCTGTTCCCGGATGTCAGCTACAGCTTCTATCCGGTGTACTGCGGCCTGTACGGCATTCCGTTCGAGCAGATCGCCCTGGACGAGCAGTTCCAGATCCGCGTCGAAGATTATGCCAAGCCC
Source organism: Pseudomonas shirazensis (assembly GCF_050496565.1). GTDB lineage: Bacteria > Pseudomonadota > Gammaproteobacteria > Pseudomonadales > Pseudomonadaceae > Aquipseudomonas > Aquipseudomonas shirazensis_A. Next base: position 122,260 of record NZ_JBNWAE010000013.1, on the reverse strand, counting down.
AACGGCGGCATCATCTTCCCCAACCCGAACGCGCCGACGGGCTGCCTGTTGGCGCTGGAGGCGATCGAGCAGTTGCTGCAGGCCAACCCTGACTCGGTGGTGGTGGTCGACGAAGCCTACATCGACTTCGGCGGCCAGACGGCGATCAGCCTGGTCGACCGTTACGACAACCTGCTGGTCACCCAGACCTTGTCCAAGTCGCGCTCGCTGGCCGGCCTGCGGGTAGGCTTGGCGGTGGGCCACCCGGACCTGATCGATGCGCTGGAGCGGATCAAGAACAGCTTCAACTCGTACCCGCTCGACCGCATGGCGATCGTCGGCGCCGCTGTAGCGTTCGAAGACCGCGACTACTTCGACGAGACCTGTCGCCAGGTCATCGACAGCCGCGAGGCGCTGGTCGCGCAGCTGCAGGCCAAGGGTTTCGAGGTGCTGCCGTCAGCGGCCAACTTCATCTTTGCTCGCCACCCACGGCACGACGCCGCTGAACTGGCTGCGCGCCTGCGCGAGCAAGGGGTGATCGTGCGTCACTTCAAACAAGCGCGGATCGCCCAGTTCCTGCGCATCACCATCGGTACGCCGCAGATGAATCAGGCGTTGGTCGATGCCCTGGGCTAACTAGGCAATTCGGGCCGGCTCTCACTTGCGAGGGCCGGTTTTGTTCATCGGACTTGATGATAATTGTCAACAGCAACAGCGTCAGTACCACCAGCCCGATGACGATACCCATGGCTATGTGGTTACGCATTCACGTTCAGCCCTGTAAAAAGCGCTACAGCCTCCCAAAGCCGCACCGCAGCCGCAACTGACAAAAATGCCAGGTGGCGGCAGGCCAGCTTTAAGTTACAATCCGATAATTCGTAGGATGATTGGTTGAGTTGGCGGCGACATGGGAAATGAACTGATCAAGCGTTCGCTGGTAGAACTGGCAGTCGAGCAATTGCGCCGGCGTATCGTCGAGGGCAGTTGGACAGTAGGTGAGCGCCTGCCGACCGAGCCAGAGCTGGCCGCAGAACTAGGCATCAGTCGCAATACCGTGCGCGAGGCCATGCGCGTGCTTGCTTTCAGCGGCCTGGTCGAAGTCCGCCAGGGTGATGGCAGCTACCTGCGTACCGCGCAGGATCCGCTCCACGCGATGCAGGCCATGGCCCGCTGCACGCCCGAACAGGCGCGTGAGACCCGCCACATTCTCGAGGCTGAAGCGATTGGTCTGGCAGCCCTGCGGCGCACCGAGCAGGACCTGCTGGAGCTGCGCGCAGCCCTTGCCGGCAGCGCCGAGCACTACCACGCCGACCTCGATACCTATGTGCACTGCGATCTGCTGTTCCACCAGCGCCTGGTCGATGCCGCGCACAATCCTGCCTTGAGCGAGCTGTACCGATACTTCTCCGGTGTGGTGGCCGCTGCCCTGGAACGCAACATGAGCGCGCTGCCGCGCTGCCAGGCGGTGTTCGATCTGCACGGAGAGATTCTCGATGCGGTTGAACAACGCGATCCGGAACGGGCCAAGCGTCTGTGCCGGGCCCTTATCGAATCCTGACTGCGAGACCATCATGGCTGACCAACTGACCCGCTCTGCGCCTGTGCGCGAGACCGAACTGGATGAACTGCTGATCGATGCCGAGGCCGATGACGAGCAGGTGCAACAGCAGCCGCCAGCCATTCACCGGCCCTGGCTGTTGCTGTTGGGGTTGGTGCTGGTCGCGCTGAACCTGCGCCCGGCCTTGTCGAGCATGGCGCCGGTGCTCGGCCAGGTTGCCGAAAGCCTGGGCCTGAGTGCTGCGCAGTCGGGCCTGCTGACGACTTTACCGGTGCTGTGCCTGGGTTTGTTTGCGCCATTGGCGCCGTTGCTGGCACGCCGCTTCGGCAGTGAGCGGGTGGTATTGGGCATTCTGTTCACGTTGGCCCTGGGGATTGTCCTGCGCAGTACGTTCGGCGCGACCGGGGTGTTTCTCGGCAGCCTGCTGGCCGGGGCTAGCATCGGCGTCATTGGCGTGCTCTTGCCCGGCATCGTCAAACGCGACTTTCCCAAGCATGCCGGGACTTTGACCGGTGTCTATACCATGGCTCTGTGCTTGGGGGCAGCGCTGGCCGCTGGCGCCACCGTGCCGCTGAGCCACGCCATGGGCGACAGCTGGTCGCTCGGCCTGGGCTTCTGGATGCTGCCGGCGCTACTGGCGATGCTGGTGTGGTTGCCGCAGGCGAAGCAGCGCCATGCCGGGCACAAGGTCGCTTATCGCGTGCGTGGCCTGTGGCGTGACCCGCTGGCGTGGCAAGTGACGCTGTACATGGGCTTGCAGTCATCGCTGGCGTATATCGTGTTTGGCTGGCTGCCGTCGATTCTGATCGGCCGTGGCCTGAGCCCCACCGAAGCAGGGCTGGTGTTGTCCGGTTCGGTCATCGTGCAACTGATCAGCGCGCTGAGTGCGCCGTGGCTGGCGACCCGCGGCAAGGATCAGCGGCTGGCGATTGTGCTGGTCATGCTGGTAACACTGGCGGGTTTGTTTGGCTGCTTGTACGCGCCGTTGGGCGGCCTGTGGGGCTGGGCGGTGTTGCTCGGGCTGGGGCAGGGCGGCACTTTCGCCCTGGCGCTGACCCTGATCGTGCTGCGCTCCAAAGACGCCCACGTGGCCGCCAACCTGTCGAGCATGGCTCAAGGCGTCGGTTACACCCTGGCGTCAATGGGACCCTTTGCCGTTGGCGTGGTACATGACCTGACCGGTGGCTGGGCTGCGTTGGGCTGGATCTTTGTCGTGATCGGTGGCGGCGCCATTCTGTTTGGCCTCAAGGCCGGCCGGGCGCTGCATGTGCAGGTGACCTGCGAGCGAATCCAAGGCTGAGCAGGGCCTGCCATTCACCTGGCAAATGAGCGTGGCAATCCTTGGCGTCTGGCTTTATCGTGCCGCTGTTGACCCAGACCATGGATGCCACGCATGAGCGATACCTCGCAAGCCCTGATTACCCGTTTCTACCAGGCGTTCCAGCGCCTGGATGCCGAGGCCATGATCGCCTGTTACAGCGCGGACATCGTCTTCACTGACCCGGTCTTCGGTACCTTGCGCGGTCAGGAGGCGGGCGCCATGTGGCGCATGCTCACATCTCGCGCGCAAGACTTCAGCCTGACCTTCGATCAAGTGCGTGCCGAGCCAGGCGGAGCCAGCGCGCACTGGGTGGCCACCTACCTGTTCAGCCAGACCGGGCGTACCGTGGTCAACGAAATCCGCGCACGGTTCGTGATCGAAGACGGTCTGATCACCGAGCACCATGACAACTTCGACCTGTGGCGCTGGTCGCGCCAGGCATTGGGCATGCCTGGCGTGCTGCTGGGTTGGACGCCGCTGCTGCAGAACAAGGTGCGTCAGCAGGCGCGCAAGAGCTTGCAGGCGTTTACCGGAGCTCGTTGAGCGGGTTCAGTCTGCACCTACTGCCTGTTCCTCCGGGTGGTAGCTGAATCGAGCCGTGGCAGCGCTGGCGAGGTTCAGGCGAATGATTGGGATCACCGAGCCATTGGTGCGCTGCCAGTCGCTCTGGTCTTCTTGCGCCTGCTGCAGGGCGTTGTACTTGCCGTCGATGTAGAAGAAGGCCTTGATCGGCAGTCGGTGCGACTCTGCCTCATCCCATGCTGCGACGATCACCTCGTTCCACGGAAACGGCAGCTCCGCGGCGTAGTCGCGCTGGGTGACGATGGCCTGGTAAAAGGCATCGGCGCGCTCGGGAATGCGCTGGTCGCGCACATCGAAGGCGCACTGACGTTTGTAGTCATTGTTGCCGCGATAGTTCTCGATCCAGTCGGCGGCGGTGAGGATGCCGTGTTTGTGGCAGGCCATCTCGGCCTGCGCAGTCTGCGCGTTATCGCCGCAACCTTGCTCGTTACGCTCCCAGGAATCGCCATCGGTTGGCCAGGCGCAGAGCACCTGGTAGCGCAGTGACAGGCCCGGGCGATGCATCAATGGGAACAGGATCAGCCCGCTGCGGGCATCTTCGGCGAGGCTTGAGGTCGGAATGTCGGCGCGCAGGTACGAGAACGAAACGCCTCCCTTGGCCTTGCTGTTCTGGCTATGATCCCACGTGTGATAATCCGGCGAAGGCCGGGTCGAGCGCAGCAGTACGCCGGAGCAGGCGTGCGCAGGCACGGCGCTGCCACCGCAGTCAGTGACGATATTGTCGTAGTTGTCCTGCAGGCGTTGTGCGGTGTGCTGGCCGATATCAGCGTGAGCTAGCTTGGCGCTCAGGCCGAAGGCGCCGAGTAGCGCTGCGGCGAAGATTTTCTTGGACATGATGAAGCCCTGTGGGTGTGGGGCTCATCAAGCTAATGCCGGGCAGGAGCAAAGTCGTGAGTGAACAAGTTCCGCCTCGGGCGGAAAAACCCTGGTATGTGTACCTGGTGCGCGCGCTGAATGGCTCGTTGTACTGCGGTATCAGTGATGATCCGCAGCGCCGCTTCACCGTGCACCAGCAGGGGCGTGGTGCGCGCTATTTCAAGACCAGCCCGGCGCAGGCGCTGGTTTACGTCGAAGCCTGGCCAGACCGCTCCGAGGCGTTGCGCCAGGAGCGGCTGGTGAAGAAGCTGCGCAAGTCGGCCAAGGAAGCCTTGGTCGCTTCCTGGTCTGGTTTTACTCAGCCCGACGCTTGAGCTGATCGATCAGCTGGGTTGGCAGGCCTTTGATGATCAAGGTGCCGGCTTCTTCGTCATACTCCACTTTTGACCCAAGCAAGTGCGCCTCGAAGCTGATCGACAAGCCTTCGGCACGGCCGGTGAAGCGGCGGAACTGGTTCAGTGTGCGTTTATCCGCCGGGATCTCTGGCGAGAGGCCGTAGTCCTTGTTGCGGATGTGATCGTAGAACGCCTTGGGCCGCTCTTCGTCGATCAGGCTGGACAGCTCTTCAAGGCCGACCGGCTCGCCCATCTTGGTCTGGCTGGTGGCGTAGTCGACAAGCGTCTGGGTCTTCGCGCGCGCGGACTCTTCCGGCAAGTCTTCGCTCTCGACGAAATCACTGAAGGCCTTGAGCAGGGTGCGTGTTTCGCCGGGGCCGTCGACGCCTTCCTGGCAGCCGATGAAATCGCGGAAATACTCCGAGACCTTCTTGCCGTTCTTGCCCTTGATGAACGAGATGTACTGTTTGGAGTTGAGGTTGTTCTTCCACTCCGACAGGTTGATCCGTGCAGCCAGGTGCAACTGCCCCAGGTCCAGGTGGCGCGAAGGCGTTACGTCGAGTTCGGCGTTCACGGCCACGCCGTCGCTGTGGTGCAGCAGGGCAATCGCCAGGTACTCGGTCATGCCTTGCTGGTAATGGGCGAACAGCACATGGCCGCCGGTGGACAGGTTGGACTCCTCCATCAGCTTTTGCAGATGCTCGACGGCGGTGCGACTGAAGGCGGTGAAGCCTTGCTCGTCGTTCAGGTACTGCTTGAGCCAGCCACTGAACGGGTAGGCACCGGACTCACCATGAAAGAAACCCCAAGCCTTGCCCTGTTTGGCGTTGTAGTTGTCGTTGAGGTCGGCCAAGAGGTTTTCGATGGCATCCGATGCGGCCAGCTCGTTATCCCGTGCGTGGAGCACGGCGGGGCTGCCATCGGGCTTCTTGTCGATCAGGTGGACGATGCAATGACGGATAGGCATGGAAAATCTCGGCAATAGCTGGAGCGCGGTTTGCGAGTACTCGCGGGGCGCTGGGCAAAGTGGCTAAGTTTAACCCAGACCACCAGTGATGCAGTGGCCAGAAGTTGACGCAAATAGCGGTTGCTGGTTTTTTGCTCAATTTTTGCCGATTTATGTGAAAAGCCCCGAATTACCTGCATTAAATCGGCCTCGGCAGCGGATATTTATCCAGTCCTGTGGTACTTTTCGCGGTCTTGCGCTGCATCAATGGCGCATTGCTGGCAGATCACTTGCGTTATGTCGAACCAAACGCCGATTTGTGTATCTACATACGCAATTGGCGCGGCCCGCCGGAATTTCCGGGCTGGCCCGATACCGACGTAGCACGCTGCATAACCTCTGAATTTTTTAGGGAAGGAACACCACCATGGCATTGACCAAAGACCAACTGATTGCCGACATCGCCGAAGCAATCGACGCGCCAAAAACCACCGCTCGTAACGCCCTGGAGCAACTTGGCCAGATCGTTGCCGACCAACTGGAAAACGGCGCCGAAATCACTCTGCCAGGCATCGGCAAACTGAAAGTCTCGGAGCGTCCTGCCCGTACCGGCCGCAACCCTTCGACTGGCGCTGCCATCGAAATCGCTGCCAAGAAAGTCGTCAAGTTCGTACCTGCAAAAGTGCTGACCGACGCCGTCAACAAGTAATTGTCGACGCTTCGATAAACCGCGCCCGGCTTGCCGGGCGCGGTTTTTTTACGCCTGCGATTTGCCCTGACGCTGTGCATGCCAGGCTTTGCGCGCAGCTGCCTCGTGGAAGCTCCAGGCAACAACGCGGCTCTGTTTCTGCCCTTGGCCCATCGCCAGCGTCTGTACTGCTGCGGCGCCAGCCTTCTTCAGTGCGGCTTCGATCACCGGCAAGTTGCTCGCCTTGGACACCAGGCTGGTGAACCACAGCACCTGCGGCGCACAGGCGACGCTCTCGCTGATCAGCTGGCTGACGAAGCGGATCTCGCCGCCTTCACACCACAGCTCATTGTTTTGCCCGCCGAAGTTCAACACCGGTAGTTTGCGCTTGGGGTCTTGCTTGCCGAGGTTTTTCCACTTGCGCTGGCTGCCACGGGTAGCCTCGTCGCGTGAGCTGTGGAATGGCGGGTTGCTCAACGTCAGGTCGAAGCGCTCGTCCGCCTGCAGCAGGCCGTTGAGGATGTGCTTGCTGTTGCCTTGCTGGCGCAGGGCAATGGCCTTGTTCAGGCCGTTGGCCTGCACGATGGCCTTGGCCGACGCCAGCGCCACCGGGTCGATATCCGAGCCGAGGAAGCTCCAGCGGTAGTCGCTGTGGCCGAGCAGGGGGTAGATGCAGTTGGCCCCGACGCCGATGTCTAGCGCGCGCACCTGAGGGCCGCGGGGGATTTCACCGCCGTTGTCGGCAGCCAGCAGATCGGCGAGCACGTGCAGGTAGTCGGCGCGGCCAGGGATCGGTGGGCATAGGTAGTCGGCCGGAATATCCCAGTGCTGGATACCGTACTGAGCCTTGAGCAAGGCGCGGTTGAACACGCGCACGGCTTCGGGGTTGGCGAAGTCGATGCTGGGGTTGCCGTAGGGGTTGGTGATGGTGAAACGGCCGAGATCAGGGTGGGCCTTGATCAGGGCGGGGAAGTCGTAGCGGCCCTGGTGGCGGTTTCTCGGGTGCAAGGTGGGTTTTTCGGTCATGGTCGGATCCGGTGTTGCAAGGCTTGGGGCTGCTCTGCAGCCCTTTCGCGACACAAGGCCGCTCCTACAGACACCGCGTCAGCCTGGGTGAACGCGGTCGTTGTAGGAGCGGCCTTGTGTCGCGAAACGAGGGCAAAGCCCTCGCCGCTCAGGTCAGCAATGTCGAGTTACAGCGCTGCAATCCGCGCATGCTGCTCGGTAAAGTTGGCCAATGCCTGTTCAGCTTCGGCCAGCTTGGCGCGTTCCTTGTCGATCACCGCAGGCGGTGCCTTGTCGACAAAGGCAGCATTCGACAGCTTGCCGCCAACGCGCTGAACCTCACCCTGCAAGCGCTGGATTTCCTTGTTCAGGCGCGCCAGCTCGGCATCCTTGTCGATCAAACCAGCCATCGGCACCAGCACCTGCAGATCACCGACCAGTGCAGTCGCCGACAGCGGCGCTTCGTCGGCTTCACCGAGCACGGTGAACGACTCGACCTTGGCCAGCTTCTTCAGCAGCGGTTCGTTTTCCTGCAGGCGGCGCTGGTCTTCGGCACCGGCGTTCTTGAGGAACAGCGGCAGCGGTTTGCCCGGGCCGATGTTCATCTCGGCGCGGATATTGCGCAGGCCGTTCATCAGCTGTTGCAGCCATTCGATATCGCCTTCGGCAACGGTATCGATGCGGCTCTCGTTGGCCACCGGCCACGGTTGCAGCATGATCGTCTTGCCGCTGACGCCGGCCAGCGGCGCGATGCGCTGCCAGATCTCTTCGGTGATGAAGGGCATGAACGGATGCGCCAGGCGCAGTGCCACTTCAAGTACCCGCACCAGCGTGCGACGCGTGCCGCGGGCGCGCTCGACCGGGGCGTTTTCGTCCCACAGGACCGGCTTGGACAGCTCCAGGTACCAGTCGCAATACTGGTTCCAGATGAACTCGTAGAGTGCCTGGCTGGCCAGGTCGAAGCGGAACTGCTCGAGCTGACGGGTCACTTCGGCTTCGGTGCGCTGCAGCTGCGAGATGATCCAGCGATCAGCCAGCGACAGCTCGTAGGCTTCGCCGTTCTGGCCGCAGTCTTCGCCCTTGTCGAGCACGTAGCGCGCGGCGTTCCAGATCTTGTTGCAGAAATTGCGATAGCCTTCGACGCGGCCCATGTCGAACTTGATGTCGCGACCGGTCGACGCCAGCGAGCAGAAGGTGAAGCGCAGGGCATCGGTGCCGTAGCTGGCGATGCCTTCCGGGAACTCGGCTTTGGTCTGCTTGGCGATCTTCTCGGCCAGTTTTGGCTGCATCATGCCGCTGGTGCGTTTTTCCAGCAGGGCATCGAGGGTAATGCCGTCGACGATGTCCAGCGGGTCAAGCACGTTGCCCTTGGACTTGGACATCTTCTGGCCCTGGCCATCACGCACCAGGCCGTGCACATAGACGGTCTTGAACGGAACCTGCGGAGTACCGTCCTCGTTCTTCACCAGGTGCATGGTCAGCATGATCATCCGGGCAACCCAGAAGAAGATGATGTCGAAACCGGTGACCAGCACGTCGGTGGAGTGGAATTTCTTCAGGAACTCGGTTTGCTCTGGCCAGCCGAGGGTGGAGAAGGTCCACAGGCCCGAGCTGAACCAGGTGTCCAGCACGTCGTCGTCCTGACGCAGCACCACGTCGCTGCCCAGCTGATGCTTGGCGCGGACTTCGGCTTCGTTGCGGCCAACGTAGACCTGGCCGGCCTCGTCGTACCAGGCCGGGATGCGGTGGCCCCACCACAGCTGACGGCTGATGCACCAGTCCTGGATGTCGCGCATCCACGAGAAGTACATGTTCTCGTATTGCTTGGGCACGAACTGGATACGGCCGTCTTCAACGGCAGCAATCGCAGGCTCGGCCAGAGGCTTGGTCGACACGTACCACTGGTCGGTCAGCCACGGCTCGATGATGGTCCCGGAGCGGTCGCCCTTGGGCACCTTCAGGGCGTGGTCATCGACGCTGACCAGCAAGCCCTGGGCATCCAGGTCGGCAACGATCTGCTTGCGTGCGACAAAGCGGTCGAGGCCGGCGTACTGCGCGGGCAGGCTGGTGTCGAGCTGCTCGTTGAGGCTGCCGTCGAGGTTGAACGCCTGGGCATTGGCCAGCACCAGCGCGTTCTTGTCGAAGATGTTCAGCAGCGGCAGGTTGTGGCGCTTGCCGACTTCATAGTCGTTGAAGTCGTGAGCCGGGGTGATCTTCACGCAGCCGGTGCCGAACTCGGGATCGCAGTAGTCGTCGGCGATGATCGGGATGAGACGCCCGACCAGCGGCAGTTTGACGAACTTGCCGATCAGCGCCTGATAGCGCTCGTCATTCGGGTTGACCGCAACCGCCGCGTCACCCAGCAGGGTTTCCGGACGGGTGGTGGCGACTACCAGGTAATCCTTGCCATCAGCGGTGGTGGCGCCATCGGCCAGCGGGTAGCGCAAGTTCCACAGGTGGCCTTTCTCGTCATGGTTTTCCACTTCAAGGTCGGAGATCGCCGTGTGCAGCTTGGTGTCCCAGTTGACCAGGCGCTTGCCGCGGTAGATCAGGCCGTCTTCATGCAGGCGCACGAAGGCTTCCTTGACCGCATCGGACAAGCCGTCATCCATGGTGAAGCGCTCGCGGCTCCAGTCGACCGACGAGCCCAGACGGCGGATCTGCCGGCTGATGTTGCCGCCGGACTGTTCCTTCCATTCCCAGACCTTGTCGAGGAACTGTTCGCGGCCCAGATCATGGCGGCTCTGGCCTTTGGCCTCGAGCTGACGCTCTACCAGCATCTGCGTGGCGATACCGGCGTGGTCGGTGCCCGGCTGCCACAGGGTGTCGCGACCCTGCATGCGGCGGAAGCGGATCAGGGCATCCATGATCGCGTTGTTGAAACCATGGCCCATGTGCAGGCTGCCGGTCACGTTTGGCGGCGGGATCATGATGGTGTAGGACTCGCCTGCACCTTGTGGGGCGAAGTAGTTCTCGGACTCCCAGGTGTTGTACCAGGAAGTTTCAATGGCGTGCGGCTGGTAGGTCTTATCCATGCGCGGCGGGACCCTTAGGCATTAATTCGGGAAAGCCGAGCAGTATAACGGAGCGGCTGGGTGCACGCGACAGGCGCCTGAGTCGATCGCGGCGAGCGCTGCGTGCAGAATTCGCCAGCCGCCGCTACGCGGCACTGCGGGCTGTGCGGTTATTCGGGGCGCTTGAGCAGGCGCTCCATGCGGGCATCGAGGCGGCGTTTGATTTCGGTCTCGATGTGCGGGGTGTAGTCGTTGATGACGTCCTGCATGATCAACTGCGCGGCAGCGCGCAGCTCGGCGTCCAGCCGCAGCAGGGTGTCCTGGCGGCGCGCCTGGGCAGCGTCGTCATCCTCGGCTTCGATTTCGGCCACGGGCGCCGGCGCACGGTTGCCTTGCGGCTCGTCGAGCACCAGCGGGATTTGCTCGACGGTATCGGTCAGCAGCGGCGGTTGCAGGTTGTCGTCGCCCAGCAGCACCCGAATCGACTCGAGATCATCGAGCAGGTGGGCAGAGGTAGGCAGAGAAGAGGGCTTGTCCATCGTCGTTAAAGTCGCTGTAGGCGGTGATTGTGCAGAGCATAGCCCTGTTCCCGGTAGAAACGGAACCGTTCTCGAGCCGCCTCGCGAATCGCTGGCGCCTCGACGACGATTTCCGCTACACGCTGGAAGTTGCCGACGAAGCCTGGCACTTCGCCGCCAAGGTTGATCAGCAGGTCGGCATGGCTGCCGACATCGTTGCCCAGGCCCAGTACCACCACGGCGTTGGCATCGACCTCGGCCAGATCGTGGGGCACAAAGGCTTCGCCCTTGAACTGCCACAGGCGTTGATCGAGCTGAGCGCGCTGGTCGGCATCCTCGCAATGCAGGTACACCTGATGGCCCAGCCGCCAGGCTTTCTCGCACAGTTTGCAGGCAAAATCCAACCGCGCGTCGAGGGCGTCGGTGGGCAGCACATAGAAGTCTACTTGGCTCATGAGTCAGTCCGTTGGCGGCAGCCCCTGAGGGCTGCCGCCGTGCCCGGTCAGGCGTTGGCGCGGTCGAGCAGATACTGGGTCAGCATCGGCACTGGGCGGCCAGTGGCGCCCTTGTCCTTGCCGCCGCTGATCCAGGCGGTGCCGGCGATGTCCAGGTGGGCCCAGTTGTAGGCCTTGGCAAAGCGCGACAGGAAGCACGCAGCAGTGATAGTGCCGGCCTTTGGCCCGCCGATGTTGGCGATGTCGGCGAACGGGCTGTCGAGCTGCTCCTGATACTCATCGAACAGTGGCAGCTGCCAGGCGCGGTCGTCGGCGCGCTTGCCGGCGTCGAGCAACTGGCCGAGCAGTTCGTCGTTGTTGCCGAGCATGCCGGTGGTGTGGCTGCCCAGGGCGACGATGCAGGCGCCGGTGAGGGTGGCGATGTCGATCACCGCCTGCGGCTTGAAGCGCTCGGCGTAGGTCAAAGCGTCACACAGCACCAGACGGCCTTCGGCGTCGGTGTTGAGGATTTCGACGGTTTGCCCGCTCATGGTGGTGACGATGTCGCCCGGACGAGTAGCGTTGCCGCTAGGCATGTTCTCGGCACAGGCAAGGATGCACACCAGGTTGATCGGCAGCTTCAGTTCAAGCACGGCGCGCAGGGTGCCGAACACGCTGGCGGCGCCGCACATGTCGTACTTCATTTCATCCATGCCGGCGCCCGGCTTGAGGCTGATGCCGCCGGTGTCGAAGGTGATGCCTTTACCGACCAGCACGTAGGGCTTTTCGCTTTTTTTGCCGCCCTGGTACTGCATGACGATCAAGCGTGGCGGCTGCTCGCTGCCCTGGCCGACCGCATAAAAGGCACCCATGCCCAGTTCTTTGATCTTTTTCTCGTCGAACACTTCGACCTTGAGGCCCTTGTGCGCTTTGCCCAGCTCCTTGGCCTGCTCAGCCAGGAACACCGGGTGGCACAGGTTAGGCGGCAGGTTGCCGAGGTCGCGGGTGAAGGCCATGCCGCTGGCAATCGCGGTGGCGTGCTGCACGGCGCGTTCGACTTCGGCCAGGCCCGCCTTGTCGGCCAGCAGGGTGATTTTCTTCAGCGCGCGCGGCTCGGCTTTCTGGCTCTTGAAACGGTCGAACACGTATTCGCCATCGAGCAGGCTTTCAGCCAGCAGGCGGTATTTGCCGTAATGACCTTCGCGACCAGTGATGGCGATATCGTCCAGCGCGAGCACCGCGTCGCTGCCACCGAGGTTTTTCAGGACACCGGCGACGGCGCTGACCAGTTTGCGCCAGCTGCGATCGCCAAGGTCATCCTTGCCGCTGCCGACCAGCAGCACGCGCTCGGCCTTCAAGCCGGCTACACCGTGCAGGAGCAGGGTCTGGCCCGGCTTGCCGGCCAGGTCGCCGCGCTTGAGTACGGCACTGATGGCGCCGTTGCTGGCTTCGTCGACAGCCTTGGCGATTTCACCGAGCTTGCGGCCTTCGCCAACGGCCAGTACCAAAGTGGCGGTTTTCACCGATGCAGCAGCTACGCTCTTTACAACCAGTTCCATGTACGGGTCCCCGAATGGTCAGTCAGATAGCGCATGGGCTTTGGTCAGCCCTGGATACGCTCGATGCGAGCCTGGCCGCGTACTCGCGTGCCAGCAGGAAAGCTGCCAGTTTGAGCCTCGCGCAAGCGTGCTGACAACCCCGATCTTGGCCATGTTGCGCGGCCAAGTGACAGGCGAGGGCAATCACAGGATAATGCGCGCACTTTACATGGAGGTTCGCCCCTGGCGAACCGGCATTGGTCTTGGCTGTCTGAAGCCATTGTTTGGCGTCCGCCCCTGACAACCCAGGAGTGTCTGGTTTGATCGTCTTTCGTTATTTGTCCCGCGAGGTCCTGCTGACCTTGAGCGCCGTCAGCGCTGTGCTGCTGGTGATCATCATGAGCGGGCGTTTCATCAAATACCTGGCGCAGGCCGCACAGGGGGTTCTTGACCCGAGCGTACTGTTCCTGATCATGGGCTTCCGGCTGCCGGGTTTCCTGCAGTTGATCCTGCCATTGGGGCTGTTCCTGGGGATCTTGCTGGCTTATGGCCGGCTGTACCTGGAAAGCGAAATGACCGTCCTGTCTGCCACCGGCATGAGCCAGCAGCGTCTGCTCGCCATGACCCTGGCGCCGGCTGCGCTGGTGGCGCTGCTGGTAGCCTGGCTGAGCCTGAGCCTGGCCCCACAGGGCGTCGCGCAGGTGCAGCAGATCATCTCGCAGCAGGATGCCCTGACCGAGTTCGATACTTTGGTGCCTGGGCGTTTCCAGACCTTGCGTGACGGCTCGCGGGTGACCTACACCGAGCAGCTGTCGGACGACCGCGTCAATCTCAATGGCGTGTTCATCTCCGAGAAACGCTTCAACCAGGACAAGACCAAGGACCGCGCACCTTCGGTGCTGGTGGCTGAAAAGGGCCACCAGGAAGTTCAGGCCGACGGCAACCGCTATCTGGTGCTGGAAAACGGCTATCGCTACGACGGTAACCCCGGCCAGGCCAATTACCGTGTGATCAAGTACGACACCTATGGCGTCTTGCTGCCCAAGCCTGAAGTCAGCGAAGAAATCACCGAGCGCGAGGCCATCCCGACTTTCGAGCTGTTCGGCCAGACGGGCCTGCGGGAGCGCGCCGAGCTGCAATGGCGCTTGTCGCTGCCGCTGCTGGTATTCATCGTGACCTTGATGGCGGTGCCGCTATCGCGGGTCAACCCACGCCAGGGGCGCTTCCTCAAGCTGTTGCCGGCGATTCTTCTCTACATGGCTTACCTGACAATGCTGATTTCCGTACGCGGCGCCCTCGAGAAGGGCAAGCTGCCAATCGCCCTGGGCATGTGGTGGGTGCACGGCTTGTTCCTGCTCATCGGCCTTGGCCTGATGTACTGGGAACCGATGCGCCTGAAACAGGCTGCACGGCGCGCGGAGGTGACCCGTGGCCAAGCTTGATCGTTATATCGGCATGAGCGTGCTGGTGGCCATTCTGGCGGTCCTGGGCATCATTCTCGGGCTGGCTTCGCTGTTTGCCTTCATCGATGAGATGGGTGACCTGAGCGACACCTACAGCGTGCTCGACGCCAGTTACTTCGTGTTGCTGACCGCGCCACGGCGGCTGTACGAGATGCTGCCGATGGCGGCCTTGATCGGCTGCCTGATCGGTCTTGGTAGCCTGGCCAGCAGCAGCGAGCTGACCATCATGCGTGCGGCGGGGGTGTCCATCGGGCGCATCGTCTGGGCGGTGATGAAGCCGATGCTGGTCCTGATGCTGGTTGGCCTGTTGATCGGCGAGTACATCGCGCCGGTTACTGAAAACAAGGGCCAGGCCGAGCGTTCGCTGGCTCAGGGTGGCGGTGAGGCGCAGAGCTCCAAGCGCGGTATGTGGCACCGGCAGGGTGATGAGTACGTGCACATCAACTCGGTGCAGCCCAATGGCTTGTTGCTGGGTGTGACCCGTTATCGCTTCGATGCCGAGCGCAAGATCATTACCTCGAGTTTTGCTCGTCGTGCTACTTACAGCACTGATCATTGGCAGCTGAATGACGTCACTACCACGCATTTCCGCGGCGATCACACTGAGGTGATCAAGGCGCCGGAAGAGCGTTGGGATGTGTCGGTTACGCCGGAGCTGCTCAATACCGTGGTGTTGGCGCCTGAGTCGTTGTCGATTACCGGGTTGTGGGATTACATCCATTACCTGGCTGATCAGGGGCTGAACAATGCGCGGTACTGGTTGGCGTTCTGGGGCAAGGTGCTGCAACCGGTGGTTACGGCGGCGCTGGTGTTGATGGCGATCTCGTTTATCTTTGGGCCGTTGCGCTCGGTGACCTTGGGGCAGCGGGTGTTTACCGGTGTGCTGGTTGGGTTCACCTTCAAGATTGCCCAGGATTTGCTGGGGCCTTCCAGTCAGGTGTTTGGCTTCCCGCCGTTGTTGGCGGTGCTGTTGCCGGCGGGGATTTGTGCGTTGGCTGGGGTTTGGTTGCTGCGTCGGGCGGGGTGACCGCTCGCTCCTTGCACTATCGACATGCGCGATCCCCGTAGGAGCGGCCTTGCGTCGCGAAAGGGTCGCGCAGCGGCCCCGGCGATCTCAGGCTTGTTCACAATTGCTGTGGGCTTATCCGTTTCCGATGGTGGTTATACGGGCCCCTTTCGCCCTTACGGCGAGTTACTTTTTTGGCAAACGCCCCAAAAAGTAACCAAAAAAGGGCTTGGCTCCACATCCGGCCCCTTCGCTGCGCTGCGGGGTTCCCTCGCTCCGGTCTTGCTCCCGGGAGGACCGCGCTGTACGGGCCTCCTGGCCCGCAGCGCTTGCCGGCCATCCATGGCCGTCACCTCCCTTCGCAAGACCTGCGCTCGGCCTCCTGAGTCGCCGGTGGATCAAGATCAAGAGCACGCCTCGCTGCGCTGGCGCAGAGCGGGATTGGTGTGGTTGCCTGATTTTTGTTTGGCTTGTGATTGCCGGGGCTGCTGCGCAGCCCTTTCGCGACACAAGGCCGCTCCTACGGTAGACCGCGTGTTATCGACAAACGCGGTTCCTGTAGGAGCGGCCTTGTGTCGCGAATGGGTCGCATAGCGACCCCAAAATCTTTAATTCCCCACAAAAATCACTTCTTCTTCTTCGGCACCCGCACCAATTCTGTCTGCGAATAGATGTCGTGCCAGCCGCGTTTGCGTTTGTCGAACAGTGCCCAGACGAAGCCCAGGCCCAGGCACAGCCAAGACGCAATCGACACCACAAAACGCAACAGCGCCTGCCACAGGCTGATGGCGCTGCCGTCGGGGTTTTGCACTCGTACGCCCCATACTTGCATGCCCAGGGTCTGGCCGCCGTGGGTCCAGAATTTGGCGAAGAAGCCGAACAGCGCGAACAGCAATACCGTCGACAGCAGCGGGTCGCCGTCCAGCGCGCCGGCATCGGTGAGGGTGCGCATGCGGTCCTGGCCGATGATCGACATCTGGATCAGCTTGTACGCCCCGGCGGTGACGATCAGCAGTGCGGTGCACAGCAGGAAGTCATAGAACATCGCCGCCAGTCGGCGCCCGAGGCCGGCGGGTGGGAATTCACCTTGGGGGTGCAGGGTGTGCTTGGGCATGCAGACAACTCGTCAGGGCAAAAACGCATTCTATGAAATTGCAGGCATAAAAAAGCCCCCGCAGGTCAATGCGGGGGCTTTTTTATATCGGTTGTCAGGCGATTACTTGCACTTCATCAGCCTGCAGGCCTTTTTGACCCTGAGTTGCCACGAAGCTGACCTTCTGGCCTTCTTTCAGGGTCTTGAAGCCGTCGCCCTGGATTGCACGAAAGTGCACGAACAAGTCCGCGCCGCTTTCCGGGGTGATGAAGCCGTAGCCTTTTTCATCGTTGAACCATTTGACGGTACCGTTCTGACGCTGAGCCATTGTCTTGTTTCCCATGAATCTTCTAGAGGGTGATAGCCGCGCACTGCTGCTGCAGGCAGTCGGCAAAACATTACGCTGTAGTGCAGGAAACCAAGCGTCGTCGAACGGGTTGTAGCGGACCGCGGCTACTGGCCCAAGTCACGATCAATTGCGACCCATGCAAACACAGTGGGCTGAATGTACGCCAACTTTTGCGACCGTGACAAGCCCCCGCAAATGACTCATTCAGACGGTCGTCAGCACGCTGTTTAATGGCGCTCCAGATACCATGGCGCCTGGGCTGGCGCCATTTTAAAAAAGTTATCGAACAGGTTCGAAATCGAATAAGCAGGCAGGCTCAGCCGCGGTAGTAACGTGGCGCAACGAAAGGCATCTTGCTGACTTTCAACGGCACGTTCTTGCCTCGGACTACCGCATTCAGCGCAGTGTCCAGTGCGGTATGGGCGAGGTCGACGTAACCCATCGCAAGCGGTGCTCCCAGGGTCGGACCGAAGCCGCCGCTGCAGACCTTTCCCACTACCTTGCCGGATGCATCGACGATCTCCGCACCTTCCCGCACCGGGGTCCGTTCCTGCGGCAGCAAACCGACTCGCTTGCGCGCCACGCCCTGTTGCTGCTGGGCGAAGATCTGCTCGGCGCCAGGGAAGCCACCGGCACGTTCGCCGTCGGCGCGGCGCACTTTGGAGATGGCCCAGAGCAGGCTGGCCTCGATCGGAGTGGTCGCGCTGTCCATGTCATGCCCGTACAGGCACAGGCCGGCTTCCAGACGCAGCGAGTCGCGTGCGCCAAGGCCGATGGCCTGCACTTCAGGCTCTTGCAGCAGGCGCCGGGCCAGCAGCTCTGCGCCTTCGGCCGGTACCGAAATCTCGTAACCATCTTCGCCGGTGTAACCCGAGCGGCTGACATAGCAGTCCATGCCGAGCAACTTGACTGCACGGAACTGCATGAAGGTCATGCTCGCCACCTCTGGCGCCAGGCGCGCCAGCACCGTTACCGCGGCCGGGCCTTGCAGGGCGAGCAGGGCACGTTCGGTAAACAGCGGCTGGATCTCGCACTGGCCTTCGAGGTGTTGGCGCAAGTGCGCTAGGTCCTGCTCCTTGCAGGCAGCATTGACCACCAGCAACAACTCATCGTTGCCCAGGTTGGCCACCATCAGGTCATCCAGGATGCCGCCAGCGTCGTTGGTGAACATCGCATAGCGCTGCATGCCGACCGGCAGGTCGATGATGTCGACGGGTACCAGGGTTTCCAGCGCCTGCGCCGCAGCGCTGCCGCTGAGGCGGATCTGGCCCATGTGCGAGACATCGAACAAACCGGCCTGGGCGCGAGTGTGCTGGTGTTCCTTGAGCACGCCGAGCGGGTACTGCACCGGCATGTCATAACCGGCAAACGGCACCATGCGAGCACCCAGTTCCAGGTGCAGCGCGTGCAGCGGGGTCTTGTGCAGCAGTACTTCGGACATCGGTGACTCCTTGAGAGTGGTTCAGATCAACATTCGATGATGTTGACGGCCAGACCGCCGCGGGCGGTCTCCTTGTATTTGCTTTTCATGTCGGCGCCGGTCTGGCGCATGGTGCGGATCACCTTGTCGAGCGAGACGAAGTGCTGGCCATCGCCGCGCAAGGCCATGCGCACGGCATTGATTGCCTTGACCGAACCCATCGCGTTGCGCTCGATGCACGGCACCTGGACCAGCCCGCCAATCGGGTCGCAGGTCAGCCCGAGGTTGTGCTCCATGCCGATTTCGGCGGCGTTCTCGACTTGCTGGGCAGTGCCGCCCATGACCTCGCACAGCGCCCCGGCAGCCATCGAACAGGCCACCCCGACCTCGCCCTGGCAGCCGACTTCGGCGCCGGAAATCGAGGCGTTTTCCTTGTACAGAATGCCGATCGCTGCAGCGGTCAGCAGGAATCGCACCACGCCGTCCTCGTTGGCACCGGGCACAAAGCGCATGTAGTAGTGCAGCACTGCCGGGATGATCCCGGCGGCGCCGTTGGTGGGCGCTGTGACCACGCGCCCTCCGTTGGCGTTTTCTTCGTTGACCGCCAGTGCGTAAAGGTTGACCCAGTCGAGTACCGACAAGGCATCACGCAGGCTGGCTTCCGGGTGCTGGCTGAGCTGGCGGTACAGCGCCGGCGCGCGGCGTTTGACTTTGAGCCCACCAGGCAGGATGCCCTCGTGCTGGCAGCCGGCAGTGACGCAATCCTGCATGACCTGCCAGATCCGCAGCAGGCCGTCACGGGTGTCCTGTTCGGGCCGCCAGGCCGCTTCGTTGGCCAGCATCACCTGGCTGAACGAAAGCTGCTGCGCGCTGCAATGGGCGAGCAGCTGTTTGCCGGTGGTGAACGGGTAGGCCAGCACCGTGCGGTCTTCGACGATGCGGTCGTGCCCGGCCGCTTCTTCATCGACCACGAAGCCCCCGCCGACCGAGTAATACTCGCGGCTGCGCAACTGCAAACCGGCCTGGTCGAAGGCGCGAAAGATCATGCCATTGGGGTGATAGTCGAGCGGCTTGCGGATCATCGCCAGGTGCTGCTTTTCGTTGAAGGCGATTTCCTGCTCACCGAGCAGGCACAGCCGGCCACTGCTGCGAATAGCCTGCAGGCGCGGGGCGATGGTGTCGGTATCGACGCTGTCGGGCTGGGCGCCTTCAAGGCCGAGCAGCACCGCCTTGTCGCTGCCGTGGCCCTTGCCAGTGGCACCGAGTGAGCCATACAGCTCGGCCTTGACGCTCGCCGTCTGGCTCAGCAGGCCGTCGCGGCGCAGGCCTTCGGCGAAGCGCGCGGCCGCGCGCATCGGCCCAACCGTATGCGAGCTGGAGGGGCCGATACCAATCTTGAACAGGTCGAACACGCTCAGGGACATGGATTGCTCCTCGGCACAGGCCTGGCTATCGGCTGCGCCCGCCTCCAGTGGAGGCGGGCGAGGCGGCTATCAGACGTCCTGATAGCTCTCGATCGACGGGCAGGCGCAGATCAGGTTGCGATCACCAAACACGTTGTCGACCCGACCCACTGGTGGCCAGTACTTGGCTTCTACCAGGCTTGGCAGCGGGTACACCGCCTGCTCGCGGCTGTAGCCGTGGGCCCATTCACCGACCAGCTCGGCGGCGGTGTGCGGGGCGTTCTTCAGCGGGTTGTCGTCCTTGTCCAGGTAGCCGTTTTCGACGGCGCGGATCTCTTCGCGAATCTTGATCATGGCATCGCAGAAGCGGTCCAGTTCTTCGCGCGATTCACTCTCGGTCGGCTCGATCATCAACGTGCCGGCCACCGGGAACGACATGGTCGGGGCGTGGAAGCCGTAGTCGATCAGGCGCTTGGCCACGTCATCGACGCTGATGCCGCTGCTGTCCTTGAGCGGGCGCAGGTCAAGAATGCATTCGTGTGCCACCAGGCCATTGCTGCCGGTGTACAGCACAGGATAGTGCTCTTCCAGGCGGCGGGCGATGTAGTTGGCGTTGAGGATGGCCATCTGCGAGGCGCGGGTCAGGCCAGCGCCACCCATCATGCGGATGTACATCCAGGTGATCGGCAGGATGCTGGCGCTGCCGAACGGCGCGGCGCAGACCGCACCGGTGGTGTTTTCCAGCGCGGCGTGGCCGGGCAGGAACGGCGCCAGGTGCGACTTGACGCCGATCGGGCCGACGCCCGGGCCGCCACCGCCATGGGGGATGCAGAAGGTCTTGTGCAGGTTCAGGTGCGAGACGTCGCCGCCGAACTTGCCCGGCGCGCACAGGCCGACCATGGCGTTCATGTTGGCGCCGTCGATGTACACCTGGCCGCCGTTGTCATGGATGATCGCGCAGATCTCGCCGATGGCTTCCTCGAACACGCCATGGGTGGACGGGTAGGTGATCATGATCGCCGCCAACTGCTCGCGGTGCTCGACGGCCTTGGCGCGCAGGTCGGCGATGTCGACGTTGCCGCGCGCATCGCAGGCGGTCACTACCACACGCATACCGGCCATGTGTGCGGTAGCCGGGTTGGTGCCGTGCGCGGACGACGGGATCAAGCAGATATTGCGGTGCGCGTCACCACGGCTGCGGTGGTAGGCACGGATCGCCAGCAGCCCGGCATACTCGCCTTGCGAGCCGGCGTTGGGTTGCAGCGACACTGCGTCATAACCGGTGGCCGCGCAGAGCATAGCCTCCAGCTCGTTGGTCATCTGCAGGTAGCCCTGGCTTTGTTCGGCGGGGGCGAATGGGTGCAGATTGCCGAATTCGGCCCAGGTTACCGGGATCATCTCGCTGGCAGCGTTGAGCTTCATGGTGCACGAACCCAGCGGGATCATGCTGCGGTCCAGTGCCAGGTCCTTGTCGGCCAGCTTGCGCAGGTAGCGCATCAGCTCGGTTTCGCTGTGATAGCGGTTGAATACCGGGTGTTCGAGGATCGCCGATTGCCGGCGCAGCGCTGCGGGCAGGCGCGACTCATTGGCCGCAGCCAGGGCGGCGAAGTCAGGCAGCGACTGCTCGCCGGCAAACAGCTGCCAGAGCGCTTCGACGTCAGCCTGGGTACTGGTTTCATCAAGCGACAGTCCCAGGTGCTCGGCGTCGATCTGGCGCAGGTTGATGCGCTGCTCGCGGGCCTTTTGGTGCAGGGCGGCGGTGGTTGCGCCTGTGGCCAGGGTCAGCGTGTCGAAATACGCCTGGGTCTGCAGGGTGACGCCCAGTTGCTGTAGGCCAGCGGCGAGAATAGCGGTCAGCGCGTGAGTACGCTCGGCGATGCGCTTGAGGCCGGCCGGGCCGTGGTAAACGGCATACATCCCGGCGATGTTGGCCAGCAGGACCTGGGCGGTGCAGATGTTGCTGGTGGCCTTCTCGCGGCGGATGTGTTGCTCGCGGGTTTGCATGGCCAGGCGCAGGGCGGTCTTGCCGAAGCGGTCGATCGATACGCCGACCAGACGGCCCGGCATATCGCGTTTGAACGCATCGCGGGTAGCGAAGTAGGCCGCATGCGGGCCGCCGAAGCCCAGCGGCACGCCGAAGCGCTGCGCGCTGCCGATGGCCACGTCGGCCTCGAATTCACCGGGTGGGGTCAACAAGGTCAGTGCCAGCAGGTCAGCGGCCACCGCGACCAGGGCGTTACCGTCGTGCAGGCGCTGGACCAGTTCGCGGTAGTCGAACACATCGCCATTGCTGGCCGGGTATTGCAGCAGCGCGCCGAAGAAGCGGCTGGTGTCATCCAGGCTGCGCTCGTCACCGATCACCACTTCGATGCCCAGCGGCTCGGCACGGGTGCGCAGCACGTCGAGGGTCTGCGGGTGGCAATGCTGCGAGGCGAAGAAACTGTGGCTGGCCTTGTTTTTCGACAGACGCTTGCAGAAGGTCATGGCTTCGGCGGCGGCGGTGGCTTCGTCGAGCAGCGAGGCGTTGGCGATCGGCAGGCCGGTCAGGTCGCTGATCATGGTCTGGAAGTTCAGCAAGGCTTCCAGGCGGCCTTGGGAAATCTCTGGCTGGTACGGCGTGTAGGCGGTGTACCAGGCTGGGTTTTCCAGCAGGTTGCGCAGGATCGGGGCAGGCGTGTGGGTGTTGTAGTAGCCCTGGCCGATCAGGCTCTTGAACAGCTGGTTCTTGCCGGCGATGGCTTTCAGCGCAGCAAGCGCTTCGGCTTCACTCTGACCGTCGCTGCTGCCGAGCACGCTGGTGCCCTTGATGCTGTCGGGGATCACTGCGGCGCTCATGGCGTCGAGGCTGTCAAAACCCAACTTGGCGAGCATGCTCTGCTCGTCAGCGGTGCGCGGGCCGATATGGCGGGCGATGAATTCGTTGGCAGTGCCGAGGTTACTGGTCATGGTCGGTCCTCAAGCGTCAGCATTGGCTTTGATCAGGCGGTCGTAGGCATCCTGGTCAAGCAGTTTAGCCACGGCGTCGGCATCGGCCGGCTGGAAGCGGAAAAACCAGCCTTGGCCCAATGGGTCTTCGTTGACCAGCTCTGGGTTGTCAGCCAGTTGCTGATTGACCTCGAGTACCTCACCGGTCAGCGGCATATACACACCACTGGCGGCTTTCACTGATTCCACGGTGGAGGCTTCGGCGCCTTGTTCGTAGTGCTGCAGCTCAGGTAGCTGCACGTACACCACGTCACCCAAGGCGTTCTGGGCAAAGGCGGTGATGCCTACGGTGACGCTGCCGTCGGCTTCGCTGCGCAGCCATTCGTGATCTTCAGTGAAACGCAATTCGCTCATGGGGATTCCTCAAGGAAACAGGGCGTTGGCGCGGTCGTCCGCGCTCTTGGGTTGAGGATTGGTTAGCAATAACGTTGCCATTTATTAAATATTCAATAAATTCAATTACTTATGTTTATTTCGCAACAGCGAGTGATAAAAAGTGTAATGATTTCGATACAGGTGATGTGGTGTAGAAATGCTCAGGTGTATCAAACCCTTGGATAGGGAGTGCTTTCGCGGTCCGTAATGAATTCGATACGGTGTAATGAAATCGATACGTGCGCATCCGGAGAGGGGCCGCTGTGCTGCCCTTCGCGGGCAAGCCCGCTCCCACAGGAACAGCATGGGATCAGACCATGCGCCAGCCCTGTGGGAGCGGGCTTGCCCGCGAAGGGTCGCAACGCGGCCCCAAAATCACCTGCGGTTGGGCGAGATTAGTGGCAGATACAGTCCGGTGTTTATAGGTAGAGCATGCCTATAAAAAAAGGCGCCCCATCAGGGCGCCAAAAGATCCACCTTTACCAAAGGAGCGCTTGGCTACTCAAGGTGAATGGGTACAACTTGCAGTGCTGCTGATTACAGGATCGACAACGGGTATTCGACGATCAGGCGAACTTCATCCAGGTCCGATTCAAACGCAGTAGCG
Source organism: Pseudomonas shirazensis (assembly GCF_050496565.1). Lineage (GTDB taxonomy): Bacteria > Pseudomonadota > Gammaproteobacteria > Pseudomonadales > Pseudomonadaceae > Aquipseudomonas > Aquipseudomonas shirazensis_A. The sequence goes on along the minus strand of NZ_JBNWAE010000013.1, from coordinate 98,765 downwards.
CGGGTGTTGGCCTGGCGCACGCGCACTGACAAGTCCTTGGCCGGGCCGGCCTGCACCACGTACTTGACCTCGATGTTGCGCTCCCAGCGTTTCTGCTCGGTGAGCGGGTCGCCGTTGGCGTCGGTGCGCAGGTAGAGGCGGTTGGCGTTGCTGTAATCGGCGCCGCTGCCACGGGCATAGCGGGTCATGAACGACAGCCCGGGGATCCCATAGCTGGCCATGTCCAGGTCGTAGCGCAGCATCCATGAGCGCTCTTTCGGCGAGTTGAAATCGCTGTACTGGATCGAGTTGTCGACAAAGATCGAATCCGACTGGCGCAGGTAATCGAAATCGTCGTCGCCATTGTTGCGCTGGTGCGACAGGGCCAACGTATGCGCGCCAAATTGAACGCCTACTTTGGCGCTCCAGATGTTGTTGTTGAATTCGCCCAGGCGCTGTTTGCCTTGATCGACCGCCTTGTAGTAATTGGCGCCGCCGATCAACGCCAATTGATCGCTCAGTGGATAACTCAGGCTGATACCGGTGTAGTACTGATTCCACACATCTTTCAACTGGCTGGCATAGGCGCTGACGCTGATGTTGTCGTTGACCTGGTAATCACCGCCGCCGTATCCGATCCACGGTGAGTCCACTGCGCCGCCGTAGAACGTGACGAAGCTGTCATTGAGGTCGCTGGAGACCGGCTGGCTCATTGCATGCAGGCGGCCACCTTGCACGGTCAGGCCGTCGATGCTGGTGTTCTCGACGGTAACGCCGCGAAAACTCTCTGGCAGCAGCCGCGAGTCGCCGGCAGCCACCACGGGCGTCGACGGGAATACGTCACCGACCCTGACCGTGGTGTCGAACAGGCGCACCTTGGCCGCAGCGCCGAGTTTGCTGTACTCATCGCGGGCCTCGCCATTGCTGGCGACGGGCAGTATGTCGAAAGAGCTACGGCCGCCGTTGCGCCCGTCGCCGGTGTCGAGTTTCAGCCCGAGCATGGCGAAGGCGTCGATACCGAAGCCGACCGTACCTTGGGTGAAGCCGGAACTGAAACGGCTGATGATCGCGTGGGCCCAGGCCTCGGAGTAACCGTTGGTGTTGCCCTTGCCGCTGTTGTAAGTGGGTGCTGCCGCGCTGCGGTCATCCCGATTGAAATAGAAGTTGCGGTTGAGCACGGTCAGGCTACTGCCTTCGATAAAGCCTTCGGCTTGGTCCGCAGCGTTAGCCGAAACTGCGTAAGTTGCCGATAACTCGGAACTTGCCGCTACACACAGCGCTAGTTTGACATTCATCCAGAGCTCCCCTGATACGGCAGTTTTTTATTAGTGTGCCAAAGGCTGTTTTTATGAAATCTGCCTCGGCGGCGCAGGGATGTTTGCGCTGGAGATATCGTTGCAGTCAGAAGATAACGGCAGGGTAATCCGATCATTACAATTTGGTCATTTGCTTGTTGCCCGACCCAGTCAATGGGACGCGCCGGAAAGTCACGCCGCATTTACTACCTTGCAAAATTGTAATGTTGCCGCCACCGCGCTGATAGCTGTCGCTCATTAGCGTGCCTGCACTTGATTCAACAGGGCTTGGCAGCGGCCGCAGGGTGCTTGCCAGGTTTCAGTGAAATGTGTGCAGAGGACCCTCACCGTGCCCCGGTTCAACCGTTCCACCTCAATCAGCAGGCCAGCCTGGGCGTGCCGGCTGCTTGCTGTCTGCGCGCTGCTCGGCGCCGGCCTGCCCGCGCCGGCGGTGGCCCAAGGCCTGAGTTTGACCCAGGTCCTGGCCCAGGCCATGGCCGCCAACCCGCAGCTGGCGGCTGCCCGCCAGGAAATCGGGATCGCCCAAGGTGCGCGGGACCAGGCTGGGGTCATGCCCAACCCGGAGCTGTCGTACGAGGTGGAAGACACTGACCGCAACAGCAGCACGACCACCGTCACGCTCAGCCAGGCGCTGGAGCTGGGTGGCAAGCGCAGTGCGCGCATCGAAGCTGCCAGCTACGGCCAGAACGTCGCCCAGCTGGAGCTGGCCCGCCAGGTCAACAGCCTGCGCGCCGATGTCGTGCAGGCATTTCATGCCGCGCTGCGCGCGCAGGTCGGGGTCGATCTGGCGCGCCAGTCGCAGCAGCTCGGCGAGCGCGGCCTGCGGGTTGTCGATGGCCGGGTGCGAGCGGGCAAGTCGTCGCCGGTCGAGGCGACCCGCGCGCAGGTCGAGTTGGCCGAAGCGCGCCTGCAGCTGCGCCGTGCCGAAACCGAACAAGCCATGGCTTACCAGAACCTGGCCCTGATCAGCGGCAGCGCCATTGGCGATGTTCAGCGGCTGGATGCGCCAAGCCTGTCGCCTGGCTTGCCGCCAGCCTCCGCCGACCTGCTGGCGCGGCTCGAGCAGACCGCCGAGATGCGCCACGCGCTTGCCGTAATCGACCAGAGCGATGCCGCGCTTGGCTCGGAAAAGGCCCTGCGCGTGCCAAACCTCACCGTCAGTGTCGGCAGCCAATACGACCGCGCCGTGCGCGAGCGGGTCAACGTGGTCGGCCTATCGATGCCGTTGCCGCTGTTTGATCGCAACCAGGGCAACGTGCTCTCGGCGGCGCGCCGCGCCGATCAGGCGCGCGACCAACGCAACGCGGTCGAGCAGCGGCTGCGCAGTGAAACCCAGACCGCGCTGCTGCAATGGAGCCGCGCGATGCACGAGGTCGAGACCTACGAGCAGACCATTCTGCCAGCAGCCCAGCAGGCGCTGGACAGCGCCACCCGCGGTTTCGAGATGGGCAAGTTCGGCTTTATCGAAGTGCTCGACGCCCAGCGCACCTTGATCACCGCACGCGGCCAGTACCTCGACTCGCTGGGCGCCGCCAGTGCTGCCCGCGCGCAAGTGGAACGGGTCTACGGCGACCTTGATGGTGCCGTTGCCGCGCGTTGAGCGGCCAGACGCTTTATTCGGTAACTGGCGGCTGAGCCCGTCATTGCCCACGATCAGCAGGAGTAGCAATGAACAACACACGCAAGATCGCCCTCGCGGTTGCCGCCATGGCTGCGCTCGGCCTGGGCAGCCTGCTCTGGAGCTCGAATGCCGAGCAGCACGCCGGTGCCCATGGCGAGGATGACGGTCATGGCCATGCCGAGACGCAGGCGACGCCAGCGAAAAACTCAGGCGAGGAGGACCACGATCACCAGGAGGGCGCTGAAGACGACCACGCCGAAGCAGGCCATGGAGAAGAGGAGGGCAAGCTGACCCTCAGTGCCGAGCAGATCAAGGCGGCAGGTATCGTCCTCGCCCCAGCAGGGCCACGCCAGCTCGGCACCGTGGTGAGCTTCCCGGGTGAAATCCGCTTCGACGAAGACCGCACCGCGCACGTGGTGCCGCGCGTGCCAGGCGTGGTCGAGAGCGTGCAGGCCAACCTCGGCCAGGCGGTGCGCAAGGGCCAGGTGCTGGCGGTGATCGCCAGCCAGCAGATCTCCGACCTGCGCAGCGAGCAACAGGCCGCCCAGCGCCGACTGGAGCTTGCCCGGCTGATCTTCACCCGCGAGCAGCAGTTGTGGCAGGACAAGATTTCAGCCGAGCAGGACTACCTGCAGGCGCGCCAGGCGCTGCAAGAGGCCGAGATTGCCCAGGCCAATGCCCGCCAGAAAATCGCCGCAATCGGCTCTGCCATCGGCGCCGCCGGCGGCAACCGCTATGAACTGCGAGCCCCGTTCGATGCAGTGGTGGTGGAGAAACACCTGAGCGTCGGCGAAGTGGTCAGCGAGGCCACCAACGCGTTCATCCTGTCGGACCTCAGCCAGGTCTGGGCGACGTTTGCGGTGCCGCCCAGTGACTTGAACAAGGTCACCACCGGCCGCGCGGTCAAGGTGTCCTCGCCAGACATGAATGCCGAAGTCGACGGCAAGATCGGCTACGTCGGCAGCCTGCTCGGCGAGCAGAACCGCGCGGCAACCGTGCGCGTCACCCTGACCAACCCCGAGGGTGCCTGGCGCCCGGGCCTGTTCGTGAATATCGCGGTCACGGCGCAGTCTGCCCAGGTCGCCGTGGCCGTGCCGGAGTCTGCCGTGCAAACCCTCGAAGCACAGCCTGCGGTGTTCGTGCGCAGCGCCGACGGCTTCGAGGCGCACCCGGTCAGCCTTGGTCGGCGTGACGGCGGCTATGTGGAAATAACCACGGGCCTGCGAGCCGGTGTCGAGGTCGCTGCCAGTGGCAGTTTCACGCTCAAGTCGGAGCTGGGCAAGGCCACTGCCGAGCACAGCCACTGATGCGCCGCGAAAGGAAGGTTGCCCATGTTTGAACGTCTTATCAGATTCGCCATCGAGCAGCGCATCGTGGTCATGATCGCAGTGCTGATCATGGCTGCGGTCGGGGTCTACAGCTACCAGAAGCTGCCCATCGATGCGGTCCCGGATATCACCAACGTCCAGGTCCAGATCAACACCGCCGCACCCGGTTATTCACCGCTGGAAACCGAGCAGCGCATCACCTTTGCCGTGGAAACGGCCATGGCCGGTCTGCCGGGGCTGCTGCAGACCCGCTCGCTGTCGCGCTCGGGCCTGTCGCAGGTCACGGTGATTTTCAAGGACGGCACCGACATCTTCTTCGCCCGGCAGTTGGTCAACGAGCGCCTGCAGGTGGCCAAGGCGCAATTGCCGCAAGGCGTCGAGGCGATCATGGGGCCGGTATCGACGGGGCTTGGCGAGATCTTCCTGTGGACCGTCGAAACCGAGCCAGGCGCGTTGAAGGAAGACGGCACGCCCTACACCCCGACCGACCTGCGGGTGATCCAGGACTGGATCATCAAGCCGCAGTTGCGCAACGTGCCCGGTGTTGCCGAAATCAACACCATTGGTGGCTACGCCAAGCAGTACCAGATTGCGCCCGATCCCAAGCGCCTGGCTGCCTACAAGCTGACCCTGAACGACTTGCTGACTGCCCTGGAAAGCAACAACGGCAACGTTGGCGCCGGTTACATCGAGCGCAGTGGCGAGCAATTGCTGATCCGCGCGCCTGGCCAGGTGGGCACAGTCGATGACATCGCCAACATCATCATCAGCAGCGTTGGCGGCGCGCCGATCCGCGTCAGCAACGTCGCCGAAGTCAGCATCGGCAAGGAACTGCGCTCCGGCGCTGCGACCGAGAATGGCCGTGAGGTGGTGCTTGGCACCGTGTTCATGCTGATCAACGAGAACAGCCGCAGCGTGTCGCAAGCGGTTGCCAGCAAGCTTGCCGAGATCAACCGCACCCTGCCCAAGGGCGTGGTGGCGGTCACCGTCTATGACCGCACCAACCTGGTCGAAAAGGCCATCGCCACGGTCAAGAAGAACCTGATCGAAGGCGCGATCCTGGTCATCGTGATTCTGTTCCTGTTCCTCGGCAATATCCGCGCAGCGCTGATCACGGCGATGGTGATTCCGCTGTCGATGCTGTTCACCTTCACCGGCATGTTCAACAACAAGGTCAGTGCCAACCTGATGAGCCTGGGCGCGCTGGACTTCGGCATCATTGTCGACGGCGCGGTGGTGATCGTGGAAAACGCCATCCGGCGTCTGGCCCATGCCCAGCACAAGCACGGGCGCATGCTGAGCAAGGCCGAGCGTTTCCATGAGGTGTTCGCGGCGGCCCGCGAGGCGCGCCGGCCGTTGATCTTCGGTCAGTTGATCATCATGGTGGTGTACCTGCCGATCTTTGCCCTCACCGGGGTCGAGGGCAAGATGTTCCACCCGATGGCCTTCACCGTGGTGCTGGCGCTGCTCGGCGCGATGATCCTGTCGGTGACGTTCGTGCCTGCCGCAATTGCCATGTTCGTCACCGGCAAGGTCAAGGAAGAAGAAGGCGTGGTCATGCGCACCGCGCGCCAGGGTTACCAGCCGGTGCTGCGCTGGGTGCTGGAGCATCGCCGGTTCGCCTTCGCCGGGGCGTTCATCGTGGTGCTGCTCAGCGGCGTGCTGGCGACGCGCATGGGCAGCGAGTTCATCCCAAGCCTCAGCGAGGGCGACTTGGCCTTGCAGGCCTTGCGCGTGCCCGGCACCAGCCTGACCCAGTCGGTCGACATGCAGCAGCGTCTGGAAAAAGCAATCATCGAGCAGGTCCCGGAGGTGGAACGGATATTTGCCCGTACCGGCACCGCCGAGATCGCCTCCGACCCGATGCCGCCGAACATCTCCGATGCCTACATCATGCTCAAGCCGCAAAGTCAGTGGCCTGACCCGAGCCTGTCGCGGGAGGCATTGATCGCCCAGGTGCAGAAGGCAGCCGCCAGCGTGCCGGGCAGCAACTACGAGCTGTCGCAGCCGATTCAATTGCGCTTCAACGAACTAATCTCCGGTGTGCGCAGTGATGTTGCAGTAAAGGTCTTCGGCGATGACATGGAGGTGCTCAACCGCACTGCGGCCAAGATCGCCACGGCGTTGCAGGGCGTGCCGGGTGCGTCCGAGGTGAAGGTGGAACAAACCACCGGCTTGCCGGTGCTTACCATCAATATCGACCGGGACAAGGCCGCACGTTACGGCCTGAGCATGGGCGCTGTACAGGACGCCATCGCCATCGCGGTAGGTGGCCGTGAGGCTGGCACCTTGTATGAAGGCGACCGCCGGTTCGATATGGTGGTGCGCCTCTCGGAAACCTTGCGCACCGACGTTGCCGGGCTGTCCAGCCTGTTGATCCCGGTGCCGGCAAGCGCCGCCAGCGGCGCCCAGCAGATTGGCTTTATCGCTCTGTCGCAGGTGGCCAGCCTGGACCTGCAGTTGGGGCCCAACCAGATCAGCCGCGAGAACGGCAAGCGACTGGTGGTGGTCAGCGCCAACGTGCGTGGGCGTGACCTTGGCTCGTTCGTCGCGCAGGCCAGCGAGACCCTGGCCAGCTCGGTCGCAATCCCGGCAGGTTACTGGACCACTTGGGGCGGCCAGTTCGAACAGTTGCAGTCGGCGGCCAAGCGCTTGCAGATCGTGGTGCCGGTGGCGTTGCTGCTGGTCATGACCTTGTTGTTCTTGATGTTCAACAACCTCAAGGACGGCTTGCTGGTGTTCACCGGGATTCCCTTTGCCCTTACCGGCGGCGTGGTAGCGCTGTGGTTACGGGATATTCCGCTGTCGATTTCGGCTGGGGTCGGCTTCATTGCCTTGTCCGGGGTCGCGGTGCTCAACGGGCTGGTGATGATCGCGTTCATCCGTGGGCTGCGTGAGGAGGGTCGCAGTGTCAGGCTGGCCGTCGATGAAGGTGCGCTGACCCGGCTGCGACCGGTGTTGATGACGGCCTTGGTGGCGTCGCTCGGCTTCATCCCGATGGCTTTGGCCACCGGCACCGGCGCTGAGGTGCAACGGCCGCTGGCGACCGTGGTGATTGGCGGGATCCTGTCGTCAACGGCGCTGACCTTGCTGGTGTTGCCGGCGCTGTATCACTGGGTGCATTGGCGTGATGATGAGGTAGAGCAGGTTTGAGGTAGTTACCCACAACAAAAAACCCACAACGCATGTTGTGGGTTTTTTTTGTTGGGGATATAGAAGAGCGGGGCCGCTGCGCAGCCCTTTCCGACCGGTCCGGCGCCCGGCAAGGCCGCTCCTACAAATCACGCATCTGTAGGAGCGGCCTTGTGTCGCGAAAGGGCCGCGCAGCGGCCCCGTTATTTCTATGACAACTTACTTACTTTCAGTACGCGACTCTTTCTGCTGTTGCGCAACTTGCTGTTTGTCACCCTGCTGCATCGACTTGCTGTCCCAAAGCCGTGCCTGTTCAGTCCGAAAATCCTGATTGAATTGTTTAACACGCTCATGCCCACCTTCAGCATAGGCGGCACCGCTCATTCCAATCAGCAGGCTGGCCATGGCCATGCACTTCAGCAGTTTCATAATTAACCTCGCTATCGTCAACCTGCCGGGAACGGCGGTTTCTCTCGCCATGCAGATTAACCAGTCGAAGTTAACGCGAGGGTGAGCGGGCCATTACAGTTTAGTTAGGTTGGAAGGCCCGTTAGTACTCCCGGTAATCGGCGCGCTAACGATTAGCGCGGCGTTAGTTGTATTCATTTTTTGAACTTTGATTGCCTGACCATTCGTCTTGCTTTGATAAAAATACGGGCACGATCTTTAACCGGTTTTCTCCCAATAGGTAGATGACGCTGTGCTGCGGTATCGCCCGGCGCCTGATAAAGCCTGACCCAAGCCTGAGGAAAACTTTATGTTCATTCATAACAAACGTCTGCAATACACCGTGCGCGTTGCTCAGCCCAACCCTGGCCTGGCCAACCTCTTGCTGGAACAGTTTGGTGGCGCGCAAGGCGAACTCGCCGCCGCTGGTCGCTACTTCACCCAGGCCTTGGCTGAAGATGATCCAGGCCGCAAGGACCTGCTGCTGGATATCGCCACCGAAGAGTTGAGCCATCTTGAGGTGGTCGGCTCGATCATCGTCATGCTCAACAAAGGCGCCAAGGGCCGCCTGGCCGAAGGCGTGGAAGAAGAAGGCGAGCTGTACCGGGCAATCAATGGCGCCGGCAACGACTCGCATATCACCAGCCTGCTGTACGGCGCCGGTGCACCTCTGACCAACTCTGCCGGTGTGCCGTGGACAGCCGCTTACATCGATACCATCGGCGAACCCACCGCAGATTTCCGTTCCAACATCGCCGCCGAAGCGCGGGCCAAGATTGTCTACGAACGGCTGATGAACGTTACCGATGACCCTGGCGTGAAAGAAGCGCTGGGCTTTTTGATGACGCGCGAAATCGCTCACCAGTTGTCGTTTGAAAAAGCCCTGCATGCGATCCAGCCCAACTTCCCACAAGGCAAGTTGCCGGGCATGCCCGAGTTCACCAACAAGTACTTCAACATGTCCGGTGAGCCCAACGTGCGTGGCCCATGGAACGAGGGCAGTGAATGGGAGTACGTGGAAAGCCCAAGCCCGGCGGTGGACGGTGGTGACGGCAGTGCGTCGGTGTCGTTGTCCGAGGCCGAGTTCGATGTGGTCGAGGCGATGAAGCTGCGCACAGCGTCTGATCCTGCCAGCAACCCGATTACCGGTGCCGACCTGGGTTCGGGGCTGGTGCAGGGTTCGGATAAATAACAGGAGGTGGGTGATGTCCAGCATCAGCAGAAAAGTCAAAACGCAACGCAGCAAAGGCGCGCAGCCATTTCTCGACGATGCCCTGGCCGGGTTCGAGATGGAATCGCGCATGGCCTGCCGGGCAATGCGCGTCAGATTGGCGATGACTGTGTTCGGCGTGGGCAGCTTGCTGCCTAATGACCTGCCGCGCAGTCAGCCGTTGCCAACCGCAGATGTCGCGGTAGGGCAAACCGTCCACTGATACACAACGCACTGAGCGCAATCACTCAATCCATTGCAACGGGAGTCGAAGCTTATGTCCGCTGACCTACTCACGTACTTCTGGATTGCCGTAGCGGCAATCATCCTGCTGCTTGACCTGTGGGCCATCGTCAGTGTGTTTCGCAGCGACAAGACAGACGCCACCAAGATCATGTGGGCGTTGCTGCTGGTAGTCCTGCCGGTAATTGGCCTGGCCATCTGGGGCATTGCCGGGCCACGTGGGATCAAGCGCGGCACGGGCCCGTCATCACCCGATCACAGCAAAGGCTAGGAGGAACGTATGCATAACGCTGGCGACAAGCAGGGCAAGCAACCCATGCCGAGCAAACCTGCCGGGGAGGCCGAGCGCGACAACGATGCGCGCCGACCAGATGGCTCGACGGGCACCAAGCATGACTCAACCGCGCAGAAAACCGCACGGCACGAAACCCGACAGAGCAAGTGAGAAAGAAAAAGCGGCGCGCATCTCTCGGGATGCGCGCCGCTTTTTTTTACAGGGTTTACAGGATGGGCTTGCCGCCGGTTACGCCGTAGCGCGAGCCGGAAATGTAGCTGGCCTCGTCCGAGCCCAGCAGCACATAGATCGGCGCTACTTCGACCGGCTGGCCAGGGCGGCCCATCGGCGTTTGTGTGCCGAATTCGCTGACCTCTTCGGCCGGCATGGTCGCCGGGATCAACGGCGTCCAGATCGGGCCAGGCGCAACGCTGTTGACGCGAATGCCTTTGCTGCCAAGCATTTGCGCCAGGCCTGCAGTGAAGTTGGCAATTGCGCCTTTGGTGGTCGCGTAGGGCAGCAGGGTAGGCTTGGGTGAGTCGGAATTGATCGAGCTGGTGTTGATGATCGAACTGCCCTTGGCCATCGATGGCAGCGCGCGCTGGCAGATACGGAACATGGCCGTGATGTTCACATCGAAGGTCATCACCCACTCGTCATCGGTGATGTCTTCGAGGTTTTCGTGGGACATCTGGAACGCGGCATTGTTGATCAGGATGTCGATGCGGCCGAACTTTTCCACCGTTTTGTCGACGATTTCGTAGCAGACCGCCTTGTGCGCCAGATCGCCCGGCAACAGCAGGCACTGGCGGCCGGCCTGTTCGACCCAGCGGGCGGTTTCCTGGGCGTCTTCGTGTTCGTTCAGATAAGCGATGGCAACATCGGCACCTTCACGGGCATAGGCAATCGCCACGGCGCGGCCGATGCCGCTGTCACCGCCGGTGATCAGGGCGACTTTGCCCTGCAGGCGGCCACTGCCTTTGTAGCTGTGCTCGCCGCAATCGGGAACGGGTTGCATCTTCTGCTGCTCGCCGGGGACGTCCTGCGGTTGTGCCGGGAACGTCGGCGTTGGGTAATCGCGCATGGTCAGTACTCCTGTTGAGATTGAAGACTCCTGATATTGGAAGGAGCTCATCCGCAGGAGTTGGAGTGCATGCGCGATCAACGCGACCAATGGTCGAACGCTAAGGTTTGGCTGAAATCCCGTACTTGCGCAGGCGCTGGGCAATCGCGGTGTGCGAGGTGTTCAGGCGTGCCGCCAGTTGCCGGGTCGAGGGGTAGCTGGGGTACAGGCGCTGCAGCAGCTCGCGCTCGAAGTCGCCGACTGCCTGCTCAAGGCTGGCCACCTCGGTTTCCTGGCCGCGGCGCACGGCAGTGCCAGCGATGTCCAGGTCGCCAATGTCGACCAGGTCGCTGTCGCAGATGGCCGCAGCGCGGAAGATCACGTTCTGCAGCTGGCGCACGTTGCCCGGCCACGGATTGGCCAGTAATGCCGCGTGGGTGCCTGGGGCGAGCTGGCAGGTCGGGCGCTGGATCTGTGTGCAGGCCTGCTGCATGAAGTAGTGCGCCAGCAGCAGAATGTCCTGTCCGCGCTCGCGCAGCGGCGGCACTTGCAGGTTGAGCACGTTGAGGCGGTAGAACAGGTCCTCGCGAAAGCTGCCCTCGCTGACCATGCGTTCGAGGTCGCGGTGGGTTGCGCTGATGATGCGCACATCGACCTTGACCTCGCGATCGCCACCGACCCGGCGAAAGCTGCCGTCGTTGAGAAAGCGCAGCAGCTTGGCCTGCAGGTACGGCGACATCTCGCCGATCTCGTCGAGAAACACCGTGCCCTGGTTGGCCAGCTCCATCAGCCCGGGTTTGCCACCGCGTTGCGCGCCGGTGAACGCACCCGGGGCGTAGCCGAACAGTTCGCTCTCGGCCAGGCTCTCGGGCAACGCGGCGCAGTTCAGGGCCAGAAACGGCGCGCCCTGGCGGCTGCTCAGGGCATGGCTGGCGCGGGCCACCAGCTCCTTGCCGGTGCCGGTTTCGCCATGCACCAGCAATGGCGCATCCAGCGCCGCCACGCGCAGGGCACGGGCCTTGAGGGTGCGAATGGCCGGTGAGTCACCGAGCAGCGCGTCGAAGCCTTCGGCGTGATCATGGTGCAGCGCCGACAAGCGCTCACCCATACGCTTGGGCGGGTACAGCGTCAGCAGGCCACCGGCATGGGTGATTGGCGTGGCATCCAGCAGCAGGCTGTGGCCGTCGAACTGCATCTCGCGCATCGGCAGGTGGAAGTTGTTGTCCAGCAGCGCCTGCAGCAGGGCCGGGTCCTTGAACAGCTCACCGACCGAGCGCCCAGCCGACTCGCGCCCGCACAGGGCGATCAGCGCCGGGTTGGCCAGCAGCACCTTGCCGGCGCTGTCGACGGCCAGTACCGGGTCGCTCATGGCCGCCAGCAGGGCATCCAGCTGCAGGTGGCGGCGCTGGCCGGGGAGGATGTCGACCACTTCCACCGACTGCACGCCGTGCACTTCCAGCAGGGCATCGTGCAGTTCTTCGAGCACGGCCGGGCTTAAGGTCGGGGCGTCTATGTAGACGTTGGGCGGGACCATCTCCACGGCGTCCAGGTTGAGATGGCGGGCACCGAGCAGGGCCAGGACTTCCTGGGTGATGCCGACGCGGTCGATGAAGCTGACGTGAATGCGCATGGGGAGCGTATAAGGCTGTGGCCGCAGAGGCGCTCAGTATGCCGCGCCCGCTTCAGGCTTCAAGCCTTGTGCATCAACAAAACTGCCTGCGATGCTGTTGCCGCAAGGGCTATTCCAGATGCTCCGGCTTGACGCAGTCGCCGGATTTGACTGCGAGCTTCTCGCGAATGTCTTCGAACATCAGGTCATAGATCTTGTGTGACGAGCCCATGCTCTCGAACTTCTTCGGCGCTGGCATGTAGCTTTGCGCCTTGCGCGTGGCGATGCTGAGAAAGCTCGGCAGGACCTGATCCTTGGCCAGAAAGAACGTTTCCTCGACCGGCTTGCCTTCGATGTTGCCGTGCATACGAAACTGGATGCCGGCGCCGTCCCTGGGGTCCGTGGCCACTTCGTAGTTGATGTTGAGGTCGTAGCTGTGGTCCTGGTTGTTCAGCGCCATGCGCTCGATATGCACGTGACCTGGCTCGAACTTGGCCATGATAGCTCCTCGCAAAGGTGTGAAAACGGCGGGCGACCGGCACCCGCCAACTGCATTCAACGGTAGCTTATTCCAGGCTCGGCGGTGGATACCCGGGTGCCGGCGCTGCCTTTGACGATTTCTTCGATGTCCGCCAGCGAGCCAATCACCGCGACCTTGCCGGTGTTGCGGGCGAAGTCGCAGGCAGCCTGCACCTTGGGTCCCATCGAGCCTGCGGCAAAGCCAAGCCGCTCCAGTTCATCCGGGTGAGCCTGGGCAATCGCCTTCTGCGTGGGCTTGTTGAAGTCGACATAGGCGGCATTGACGTCGGTGGCGATGACCAGCAGATCAGCGTCCAGCTGTTCAGCCAGCAGGGCCGAACACAGGTCCTTGTCGATCACCGCTTCGATGCCTTTGAGCTTGCGGTTTTCATCGTACATGGTGGGGATGCCGCCGCCACCGGCGCAGATCACGATGCTGCTTTTTTCCAGTAGCCATTTGATCGGGCGGATTTCGAAGATGCGCTTGGGTTTGGGGCTAGCGACCACCCGGCGGTATTTGTCGCCGTCAGCCTTGACCACCCAGCCCTTGTCCTTGGCCAGGCGCTCGGCGTCTTCCTTGCTGTAGACCGGGCCGATGAATTTGGTCGGGTCCTTGAAGGCCGGGTCGTTGGCGTCGACTTCGACCTGGGTGAGCAGGGTGGCGAACGGCACCTCGAAGTCGAGCAGGTTGCCCAGCTCCTGCTCGATCATGTAGCCGATCATGCCTTCGGTTTCAGCGCCGAGCACGTCCAGCGGGTAGGCTTCGTCCGGCTTGTAGGCCTGGGCCTGCAGCGACAGCAAACCTACCTGCGGGCCGTTGCCGTGGGCGATGACCAGTTCATTGCCAGGGTGGATCTTGGCGATCTGTTCGGTGGCGGTGCGGATGTTGCTTCGCTGATTGTCAGCGGTCAGAGGCTCGCCACGGCGGAGCAGGGCGTTGCCGCCCAGTGCAACAACGATACGCATGGTGAAGTGTCCTTTGGCAGAGGGGAGCAGGCGGTGTGGCCGCTGCGGGCGCTAGTGCCCGCAGCGGCTAAGAGCCCACCAGGTCGGTCAGAGATCAGCCAGGGTCGAGACCAGGATCGCTTTGATCGTGTGCATGCGGTTCTCCGCCTGCTCGAAGGCAATGCAGGCCGGCGACTCGAACACGTCGTCGGTCACTTCGATACCGTTGGCCAGGTGCGGGTACTGCTCGGCGATCTGCTTGCCGACCTTGGTGTCGGAGTTGTGGAACGCCGGCAGGCAGTGCATGAACTTGGCCCGTGGGTTGCCGGTAGCTTTCATCAACTCGGCGTTGACCTGATACGGCAGCAGTTGCTGAATGCGTTCGCCCCAGGCTTCGACTGGCTCGCCCATCGATACCCAAACGTCGGTATGGACGAAGTCGACGCCTTTGACCGCCGCTTTCGGATCTTCGGTGAGGGTGATGCGGGCGCCGCTTTCTTCGGCGTATTTGTGGCAGCGCTCGACCAGATCATCGTGCGGCCACAGCGCTTTGGGCGCAGCAATGCGCACGTCCATGCCGAGCTTGGCGCCGATCAGCAGCAGCGAGTTGCCCATGTTATTGCGGGCGTCGCCCAGGTAGGCGTAGCTGATGTCGTGGATCGGCTTGTCGCTGTTTTCGCGCATGGTCAGCACGTCGGCGATCATCTGGGTGGGGTGGTATTCATCGGTCAGGCCGTTGAACACCGGCACCCCGGCAAACTTGGCCAGCTCTTCGACGATCTCCTGCTTGAAGCCGCGGTACTCGATGGCGTCGTACATGCGCCCGAGCACCCGTGCGGTGTCCTTCATGCTTTCCTTGTGGCCGATCTGCGAAGAGTTGGGGTCGATGTAGGTGACGTTGGCGCCTTGGTCGTAGGCGGCTACTTCGAACGCGCAGCGGGTGCGGGTCGAGGTCTTTTCGAAGATCAGGGCAATGTTGTTGCCCTTCAGGTGCTGCTGCTCGGTGCCAGTGTACTTGGCGCGCTTGAGGTCGCGGGACAGGTCGAGCAGATAGCGCAGCTCGCGCGTGGTGTGGTGTTCCAGGCTGAGCAGGTTGCGGTTGTGGATGTTGAACGCCATGACAGTTCTCCTTGGATTCGGTGAGGTACCCGGCCGATGCCTGATGGGCATGGCCGGGGTGCTGGCTGTTTCAGTAATCGATAGGGTCGCGGATGATCGGGCAGGTCATGCAGTGGCCGCCGCCACGGCCACGGCCGAGTTCGCCGGCACTGATGGTGATGACCTCGACCCCGGCCTTGCGCAGCAGGGTATTGGTGTAGGTATTGCGGTCGTAGCCGATGACCACGCCAGGCTCCAGCGCGACCACGTTGTTGCCGTCATCCCACTGCTCGCGCTCGGCGGCAAAGGCGTTGCCGCCGGTTTCCACCACACGCAGCTCTTTCAGGTTGAGCGACTCGGCGACCACTTCGATGAAGCTCTTGTGCTCGCGACGCACGTCCAGGCCATACGGCTTGCTGCTGTCCTGACGGATCACGAACGGCACGATCTCTTTGACCACTTCCGGGAAGACCGTGACCAGGTCGCGGTCGCAGAAGCTGAACACGGTGTCCAGGTGCATCGCCGCGCGCGATTTGGGCAGGCCGGCGACCACTACTTTTTCTACCGCGCCCTTGGCGAACAGCGACTGCGCCAGTTGGCCGATGGCCTGGCGCGAGGTGCGCTCACCCATGCCGATCAACACCACGCCATTGCCGATCGGCATGACGTCGCCGCCTTCCAGGGTGGACTTGCCGTGGTCCTGGTCAGGGTCGCCGTACCAGATTTCGAAGTCGGCGTTGGTGAACTGTGGGTGGAACTTGTAGATGGCGGTGGTCAGCAGGGTTTCCTGACGGCGCGCTGGCCAGTACATCGGGTTCAACGTGACGCCGCCGTAGATCCAGCAGGTGGTGTCACGGGTGAACTGGGTGTTGGGCAGCGGGTCGAGGAGGAAGCTGGAGTGACCGAGGTAGTCGCGGTACATCTTGATCACACTGGCGCCGTCGCTTTCAGGCAGGTCTTCGCCGGCCACGCCGCCAATCAGAAACTCGGCCAGACGGCGCGGCTCCATGCCTTCGAGCCAGCTGCGCACTTCGTTGGTCAGGCCCAGGCCGACGGTGTCGGCGGTGATCTTGCGGTCGAGGATCCACTTCAGGGCTTCAGGGATCTGCACGGTCTCGGTCAGCAGGTTGTGCATTTCCAGCACTTCGATGCCGCGCTCGCGCATCTTGGTGACAAAGTCGAAGTGGTCGCGCTTGGCCTGGTTGACCCAGATCACATCGTCGAACAGCAGCTCGTCGCAGTTGCTTGGGGTCAGGCGCTGATGCGCCAGGCCTGGTGAGCAGACCATCACTTTGCGCAGTTTGCCGGCTTCGGAATGGACGCCGTACTTGAGGTTTTCGGTGGACATGGTGATTGCCTCCATGATGCAGATTCGGTGATTAAAGGGTCAGGAAACCGTCATACAGGCCGTAGGCCGCTACCAGCGCACCGACGACTACCGCAGCGAAGATCAGCTTCTCCATGCTGGTGAAGATCGGTTGCCCCAGTTCACGCTTGGCCTTGGCGAACAGGATCGCCCCAGGCGCATACAACAGCGCCGACAGCAGCAGGTACTTCATGCCACCGGCATACAGCAGCCAGATCGCGTAGAGCAGGGCGATGGCACCGATCAGCAGATCCTTGCGCCGCTCGCCGGGTGCTTGTTCGTAGGTCTCGCCGCGCAGTGCCATGAGAAAGCCGTAGGCCGCCGACCACAGGTAGGGCACCAGGATCATCGAGGTGGCGAGGTAGATCAGCGACAGGTAGGTACTGGCCGAGAACAGGGTGATGACCAGAAACACCTGGACCATGGCGTTGGTCAGCCACAGCGCATTGCTCGGCACATGGTTGGCGTTCTCGCGGCGCAGAAACTCCGGCATGGTGTGGTCCTTGGCCGCCGCGAACATGATCTCGGCGCACAGCAGTACCCACGATAGCAACGCCCCCAACAGCGAGATGATCAGGCCGACGCTGATCAGTACCGCGCCCCAGTGGCCGACTACATGCTCAAGCACAGCGGCCATCGACGGGTTCTGCAGTTTGGCCAGCTCTGGTTGGGTCATCACGCCCATCGACAGCACGTTGATCAGCACCAGGAACAGCAGCACGGTGATAAAGCCGATCACCGTGGCCTTGCCGACGTCGGCGCGTTTTTCTGCACGCGAGGAGAAGATGCTCGCGCCCTCGATGCCGATGAACACCCACACGGTGACCAGCATCATGTTGCGCACCTGGTTCATCACGCTGCCCAAGTCAGGCGAGCCGACCGCCCAGATGTCTGCGGTGATCACGTCGAGCTTGAACGCGAACAGGCAGATCAGCGCGAACAGGGCCAGCGGCACAACCTTGGCAATGGTCGTCACCAGGTTGATGAAGGCGGCTTCCTTGATCCCGCGCAGCACCAGAAAATGCACGGCCCAGAGCAGGATCGAGGCGCCGATCACCGCCGCCGGCGTATTGCCTTCGCCAAAGACCGGGAAGAAATAACCGAGGGTGCTGAACAGCAGCACGAAGTAACCGACGTTGCCCAGCCAGGCACTGATCCAGTAACCCCAGGCTGAGGAAAAACCCATGTAGTCACCAAATCCAGCCTTGGCGTAGGCATACACGCCACCGTCCAGATCGGGTTTGCGATTGGCCAGGGTCTGGAATACAAAGGCCAGGGTCAACATGCCCACGGCGGTAATAGCCCAACCAATCAATACCGCGCCAACACCGGCACTGGCGGCCATGTTCTGCGGCAGGGAAAATATCCCGCCACCAATCATCGAGCCGACCACAAGTGCCACCAGTGCACCGAGTTTAAGTTTTTCGGGAGAATCAGACATTTAACGACTCCGTACCAGGAGAAAGTTGACGTCATGGTAAACCTGACGCCGCCGGCATTCGCTGATGTAGATCAGTTCATGGCAACGTAAGGCCAAGGCCCGACGTGTCTCCTGGAGTGTGCCGACCGCTCTGCCGCAGGCCTTTGCACCGGCAACTCCATGTCAATGTAGAGTAAACACTCTGTTCTGCCTGCGATCTTTCAAACTAGTCGCTTTTACTGGATAGGCAAATTTTCAGCGTAAATAAAAATTATTACTGCGGCAGGCTATAGTTGCCCGGCGGCACCCCATTGGCGTACCGGATCGCCTATAGACAGTGTTGCTATTAGTGCTATAGCTTTTAATGGCGGCTGCGCATATGCAGCGCTCTTTATATGGACTCAAAAGTGTTGCGTGCAGATGACATAAACCAACGGTGGGCGCCCAAATGAGCGAGCCTGAAAATAAACTGCGGCTGGGGGCATTGATTGCTCTGGTGGTGGGTTCGATGATTGGCGGCGGGATTTTTTCGCTGCCACAGAACATGGCCGCCCGCGCCGACGCCGGCGCTGTGTTGATCGGCTGGGGCATCACCGCCGTAGGCATGCTGGCGCTGGCCTTCGTGTTCCAGACCCTGGCCAACCGCAAGCCCGAACTCGACTCGGGGGTGTATGCCTACGCCAAGGCCGGCTTTGGCGACTACATGGGCTTTTCTTCCGCTTGGGGCTACTGGATCAGCGCCTGGCTGGGCAACGTCGGCTACTTCGTACTGCTGTTCAGCACCCTGGGGTTTTATTTCCCGATGTTTGGCGAGGGCAATACGCCGGTGGCGATCGGTTGCGCGTCGGTGTTGCTCTGGTGCGTGCACTTTGTGGTGCTGCGAGGAATCAGGGAAGCCGCGTTCATCAACCTGATCACCACCGTGGCCAAGGTAGTGCCACTGCTGATTTTTATCGTGATTGCCGCCGTGGCGTTTCGCGCCGACGTGTTTACCCGCGATATCTGGGGCGCGAGCAACCCGCAGTTCGGCAGCGTCATGGAGCAGGTGCGCAACATGATGCTGGTGACCGTGTTCGTGTTCATCGGCATCGAGGGCGCGAGCGTCTACTCGGCGCGGGCCCAGCGCCGTTCGGATGTGGGCAAGGCGACCGTGATCGGCTTTCTCGGCGTGCTCGCCTTGCTGGTGCTGGTCAACGTGCTGTCGCTTGGGGTGATGACCCAGCCGGAGCTGGCGGGGTTGCAGAACCCGTCGCTGGCAGCGGTGCTGGAGCATATCGTCGGCCCGTGGGGGGCGCTGCTGATCAGCCTTGGCCTGGCGGTGTCACTGCTGGGCGCGCTGCTGTCGTGGGCGCTGTTGTGTGCGGAGATCCTCTACGCCACGGCCAAGGACAAGACCATGCCGCGCTTTCTCACTGTCGAGAACGCCAATCACGTGCCGGCCAACGCGCTGTGGCTGACCAACTGCATGATCCAGGGCTTTTTGCTGATCACGCTGTTCTCGGCAGGCACCTACACCAGCCTGATTTACCTGGCGTCGTCGATGATCCTGGTGCCGTACCTGTGGTCGGCGGCATACGCCGTGCTGCTGGCACTGCGCGGTGAAGGCTATGCCGAGCAAGCCGGCCTGCGCCGCAAGGACCTGATGGTGGCGGGGCTGGCGCTGGTGTATGCGGTGTGGCTGTTGTACGCCGGCGGGCTCAAGTACCTGCTGCTGTCTGCGTTGCTCTATGCACCCGGGGTGATTCTGTTTGCCAGGGCCAGGCACGAGCAGGGCCAGGCGCTGTTCACCGGCTGGGAAAAGCTTATTTTCGCTGCAGTACTGGCAGGTGCAGGCGTGGCCGCGTATGCGTTGTATGCGGGGTTGCTGACGCTCTAGCTCAGCCGGCGTTGCAGCTGGAGGCTGCCGGCTGAACGCGCTCCGGGCGTGACCAGATCCACAGGTTGCCCAGGCTCATGCCGGCGATGGCCAGAAACACCGGCCAACGGTGCTCGAGAAACGTCAGCATCAGGCATGCGCAAATCAGCATGCTCACAGTGGCGCTGATTTTCGCCCGGCGCTGGATCACTCGGCCGTTGCGCCAGTTGTGCAGGATCGGCCCGAACAACCGATGGTTCTCCAGCCAGGCGCTAAGCCGTGGCGAGCTGCGCGTCGCGGCCCAGGCTGCAAGCAGGATGAACTCGGTAGTCGGCAGGCCCGGAATGACAATCGCCACCAAGCCGATCCCCAGGCTCACATAAGCCAGGATCGCATACAGCAGGCGGGTCAGTTTCAAGCGGGCAAGTTGGGTCATGGTCTCACTGCAAAAACGGCCGGCCACCACCGTGGTGACCGGGTAAAGCGTATCAGGCCGGCGCGACTTCTGCCGCGTAGGCATGCTTGAGCAACTCGGTGAAGCGCTCGAAGGCGGCGACTGCAGCACGCTCGGCGGCGGCGTCTTCTTCGGCGGACAGCTCAAGGCCGTCGAGAATCCGCGTGAACTGCTTCCAGCCCTCTGCGCGGCCACCGGCCGGCTCCCCCAGGTGACGTGCGCCAAAGCTGTCGGACAGCTCCAGTGCCACTGCACGCTTGATCAAAAAAGCGGCGCCCAGTTTGGAGCCTTCGGAGACGAAGATCCAGCCCAGTGCCTCGCCCAGGCTCGGCGCTTGCAACGCGCCTGGCACGGGTGCCGGCACTGCGGTATCGAGATCGGCCAGGTCCAGGCGAGCCTGATCGGCGCGGCAGCGGGCGGCCAGGTCGGGCACGATGGCGATCAGTTGCGGGTCGCTGTACAGCGCCTGCAGCTCGGACTGGAACAGGTACTGGGCGACTACGAAGCGGGCAAAGTTGTCACGGTTGGCAAACGGCGCGTGGGCTTTGACCAGTGCGTCGAGCTCGGTGTGCGGGGCGTTGGTCACCTGATTCAGGCGTTGCGAGCGCAGCTGCGGGCGCTCGGCGGTGGCGGCGTTGGTCATGGTGGTCCTTCAAAAGTGGGCGGTCTAGTTACGAGACGAACAAGCGGGCTGAACACAGTAAAAATTCACTCTATGTACCAAGCTACGCGGCCCGTGTAGGAGCGGCCTTGCCGGGGCGCCGGACCGGTCGGAAAGGGTCACGTAGCGGCCCCACGATTTGTGCAGCACCGCAAATCGCCGGGCCCGCTGCGCGGGCCTTTCGCGACACAAGGCCGCTCCTACAGGGGACCGCGTAAGCAGGTAATGCGTTAGTCAGATGTCCCAGATGACATTGACGGCGAAATTGCGCCCGGGCATGGTCAGGCGGTCGAGGTTGGCTGGCTGGGTCACCGCCGCTTCGCCCTGGCCGTCGTAGCCGCGCACCGAGTCCCACTGCCAGTATTTCTTGTTGGTCAGGTTGTACAGGCCGGCGTTGACGGTGACGTCGTCGGTGACTTTGTAGAAACCGCTCAAGTCGAGCACGCCGTAGCCCGGGCTGCGGAACTGGGTGCTGGCGCCGTCCGGGGCGAAGAAGGCGCTGTCGTCGACGCGGGTCTTGCGTTTGACCAGAGTCCAGCTGAGCAGGGCGCCATAGTCAGCCTGGTCATAACCGAGGCCGAACACGCCGGTCAGCGGGTTGACGCTGTTGATCGGCTGGCCATTGTCGTCGTTGCGACCGTTGGCATAGGCAATCGAGGTCTGGCCATACAGGCCCTGCGGCGCGCCGAAGTGGTCGAGGTTCAGGCGGCCCTTGAACTCGGCGCCCTTGATGGTGGCGTGCTTGATGTTGCTGGCCTGGAAGGTGGTGCCCAGGTTTGCCGACTGCACGGCGTCTTCGTTGATGAAATCCCGGTACTTGTTGTAGAACACCGCGACATCGAAGTTACCTGCAGCAAAGTTGCCGCGCAGGCCGGTTTCATAGCTCTTGCTCTTCTCCGGCTCCAGGCCCGGATTGCCCTCCACCCGATAGCCCACGATCGGGTTGTCGAAGCGCCCGTACATCGACTTGGCCGTCGGCGTGCGGAAGCCCTCGGCGTACTGGCCGTACCAGGTGTAGTGGTCGTCAAAGGCGTAGGTCACGCCAAGCTTGGGCGACAAGCGATGCCACTTCTTGTCCGAGTCGTCGACCGCAGTTGGAGCCACGCCGGTGCCCTGAATGCCACGCAGGAAGGCGTCGGTCATCTCCGGTCGCATGCGCGTGTAGTCGTAGCGAGCACCGGGCAGGAAGGTCCAGCTGTTCCAGCGGATCTCGTCCTGGGCGAACAGGCTGTAGGTGTCGACGGTCGGGTCGGGGAAGTCGCTGACCAGCGCCTGGCCATCGCGGGCGCTGTCCTGGCCTACTGCGGTGCAGCTGCCGCCGACGTTCACGCACGTGCCGCTGCCGCTGCGCGTACCGGTAACTTCTTCATGCTTGAGGGTGGTGCCGTAGGTCAGCAGGTGGTCGGTCTGGCCGATGCTGAAGGACTTGTCCAACTGCCCGTCGAACACCCACTGACGGTCTTTGTAGGTGGTCTTGCGGTCACGTGCTACCTGGCGACCCGAAGCGACATACAGCTCGTCGGTGCGCTGATCGGTCTTGGCAATCTGGTAGTTCAGGCTCCACTTGGCGCGGTCGGCGAACAGGCTGTCGAGGCCGAACTCGTGGTTGATGCCAAAGCGCTCGCGGGTGACCGTGTCGTTGCCCTGGCGCGCGCGGTATGAATTCATCGCGCCAAAGCCCGGGATGAACGGCCCGCCCACGGCGCTGAGGATGTTCTGATCGCGATCATCCTTGTAGTTTTCGTAGGTAAAGCCCAGCCGCGCATCGTCGGCGTAGTTCCAGCCGGCCTTGGCCAGCACATTGGTGGTGCGCACGTCTTCCGGGTTGGCCGCGGTGCGATCCAGGCCGGTACCGTTGTGCTCGCCGTACGACTCGGTCTCATGGCCGTTGCGCTGGCTCAGGTGCAGCAGGCCATCGACGTCGCCCTGGCGGCCGGCGACGGTGGCCGAGGTCAGCCAGCTTTCGTCAGCCGAGCTGTAGCCGGTCTTCAAGCGCGCGCCGACGTCCTTGCCGGTTTTGATGATGTCGTCCGGGTCGAGGGTGAAGTAGCTGACCGCGCCGCCAATGGCGTTGCTGCCGTACAGCACCGAAGCCGGGCCGCGCAGAATTTCAACGCGCTTGACGATTTCCGGGTCGACATAATTGCGCTGGGTCTGCGCGTAGGGGCCGTAGAAGAAACTGTCGGGGATCGACACGCCGTCGATCTGGGTCAAAATCCGTTCACCGTCGATGCCGCGGATGTTGTAGCCGTTGAGGCCGCTGCGCTGGCCGGTGCCGCCAACCGAGACGCCCGGCTCGTAACGCACCAGTTGCTGGATATCGTTGACGTTCTGTCGATCCAGCTGCTCGCGGGTCTGCACAGTGACGGTGCTCGGCACCTGGCTGACATCCTGGGCGCTGCGGGTGGCGCTGACGGTCAGTTGCTGCAGGGCGATGACGCTGCTGGCCGACTGGCGCTCGAGCACCACGTTGCCGTTGCCGATCTTGCGGTAGCTCAGCCCGGTGCCTTGGAGCAAACGCTGCAGCGCAGGCTCGGCTGGCAGTGAGCCCTGTACACCGGGCGAAGAGACACCCTCGGCAACCTCGGCGCTGAAGCCGACCTGCCAGCCGGTGACTTGGCTGAAGGCGTTGATGGCGGCAACCAGCGGCTGCTGACCGATGCTGAAGCGATAGTCGCCCATGCGCGGACTGTTGGCCTGGGCCGGCTCTGCGGCCAGAGCCGGCAGGCTGCAGGCCCCACTGGCGATCAGGGCCAAGGTCAGCAGGGACAGCTGCCCCAGACGGCGGGGTGACGGGCGGAGTTGAGCTGTGGACATCGAAAGCGCTCCCAGACGCGCGAACTGTTATAGGTGATGCTTGTTCTTGTTTAAAAACAAGAATCAGTTGCATTGGCTATAACGAGACGTGTTGTGGGTAGCGATCGCGTAAAAATAATTGATGCAGCTGTCAGTGGCTCAGTTGAGGATCACCAGCGCCGGGTATTCATGCAGCCTGGCCGAGGTGATCTGGGCCAGCGCGCGCAGGGTTTCCAGCGGTTGATCGAGGCGGTAGTTACCGGTCACCGCAACCTGCTCGAGCGCGCTGTTGCGGCTGATGATCCAGCCCGGATAGTAACGCCGCACCTCGGCCAGCACGTCGCTCAGCGGGCAGTTCTCGAACACCAGGCGGCCGTCGATCCAGGCCAGGTCCTGGCGCATGTCGGGGCGGCTGGGCTGGCCAAAACCCTGCGGGCCAACGCTGATGCTGTCGCCGGCACGCAGGCGAATGTGCTGATCACTGGCGGCGTGCAGGTCGACATCGCCGCGCTGCACCCTGACCTGCGCCTGGCCATCCAGGTAGCGCACGGCAAAGTCGGTGTCGCGGACCTGCGCACGCATCGGCCCGGCCTGCACCTCAAGCGCCTGCTCACCGGCACGGCTTACCTGAAAATAGGCCTCGCCTTGTAGCAGGCGAGCCACTGGCTGGCCTTCGCGTTCATCGCTGGCAAAAGCCGAGTCGGTGTTGAGCAGGACCTTGGTGCCGTCGTCCAACTGCAGCCGCTGGCGCTCGCCGACCACGGTCAGGTGATCGGCCTGCAGGCGCACCGGCAGGTTGCCGAAGGTGAACAGGCCGACCAGCAGCACGGCTGCGCTGGCCAGCGGCTTCCAGTGCCGGCGCAGGCGAGCCGCTGGAGCTGTGCGCTGGGCCTGGTGGATCTTGCCGGCGGCCTGGCGCAGGGGCGCGCCGTTCCAGACTGCTTCGGCCTCGACATAGGCCTCGGCGTTTTCTGGCGCAGCGCTCAACCAGGCTTCGAAGGCTGCGGTGTCTGCTGCGCTGGCGCATTGCAGGCGCAGCAGCCAGTCCAGTGCCTCGTCCATGGCACGCGCGCGGGCATCGGGCCCGGCAGGTGTCGGGCGGGGGCTGGGGCTGTCGGTCACGAAGGGTCCTTGCTTGGGGGATTTTGCCGAATGATCGGGGCTGCAACGGGCCAAGGCAAGCGCTTTACCGATCCTGGCGGGCCAGCGGTCGGCTCACTTGAGCCGCTCGGCCACACCCATGCAGATGGCCATGATCAGTTTCAATTCCTTTTGCACGGTGCTCGCCGAAACCTGCAACTGCTCGGCAATCTCCAGGTAGCTGGCGCCGTGCAGGCGGCTGAGGATGAAGATGCGCTGCTGGCGCGTGCTCAGTTGGCCGAGGCTGATACTCAGGTGCTTGAGCAACTGCTCGGCGTGGGCGGCGTCCTCGCTGCTGCTGGTGGGGGCGGCGACGTTGTGCAGGACCTGCTCGGGCACATCCTCGACCAGCGTGCGCGCTTGTACGCGGCGGGCGCGCAGGTGATCCAGGGCCAGGTTGCGGGCGGTCTGGAACACAAATGGCTCAAGGTGCTCGATCGGTCGTTCACCCAGCGCGCGAGTGACCCGCAGGTAGGTTTCCTGGAGCAGGTCTTCGGCAGTGCTGGGGTTGCCCACCATGCCTTGCAGCGTGCGCAGCAGGCTGAGGCGTTGGGTTAGGAAGACGGTAGTGAAGCGTGACTGACTCACGGGGCGACCTGGCCGATACGGAGGTTAATGATAATGCTTATCATCACATGTATTGGTCAAGCGTTAAAACTGATCGTTTGCATGGCGTATGTCTGGCCCGAGCAGGGCAGCGCACCGTCTGCGCTGCCTGCTGGGCGGGCCACCTTACTGCGCGTTGTGCAGCGCCAGGCAGTTGTCGAGCATGCGGTTGGAAAAACCCCACTCGTTGTCATACCAGGCCAGCACCTTGAGCATGCGGCCGTTGCTGCGGGTGTGGTTGGCATCGAAGATCGACGACAGCGGGTTGTGGTTGAAGTCGCACGACACCAGCGGCAGGGCGTTGTAACCCAGTACCCGCGAGTGGCGGCTGGCTTCGAGGAACAGCTGGTTGACCTGCTCGGCGCTGGCTTCGCGCTTGAGGTTGACGGTCAGGTCCACCAGCGACACATTGATCACCGGTACGCGCACGGCCATGCCGGTCAGCTTGCCCGCCAGCTCCGGCAGCACCAGGCCGACCGCTTCGGCGGCGCCGGTCTTGCTCGGGATCATCGACTGGGTGGCCGAACGGGCCCGGTACGGATCGCTGTGGTACACGTCGGTCAGCACCTGATCGTTGGTGTAGGCGTGAATGGTAGTCATCAAGCCCTGCTCGATACCGAACTCGCGGTGCAGCACCTGGGCGATCGGCGCCAGGCAATTGGTGGTGCAGGAGGCGCTGGAGATGATCTGGTGCGAGGCACGCAGCACATCATGGTTGACCCCGTAGACGATGGTGGCGTCAACGCCCTTGCCCGGCGCCGAAATGATCACCTTGCCGGCGCCAGCACTCAAATGAGCGGCAGCCTTGGCGCGGTCGGTGAACAGCCCGGTGCATTCGAATACGACGTCGATGGCCTCGGCCTTCCACGGCAGCTCGGCCGGATTACGGATAGCGCTGACCGCGATGCGGTCGCCGTTGACGGTCAGGCTTTCATGATCGGCCTCGACCTGTGCATCGAAAGTGCCGTGGACGCTGTCGTACTTGAGCAGGTGGGCGTTCATCGCGCTGTCGCCCAGATCGTTGATGGCGACGACCTGCAGGTCCTGGCGGTAGCCTTGGGTATACAGTGCGCGCAGGACGTTGCGCCCGATACGGCCGAATCCGTTGATGGCGATGCGTAGGGTCATGGTAATACCTCTGGCAGTCGGGTGAAGGCTGTGGCACAAGGTCTGTTGCCGTGGAGCACGCATTCACTGAAACGATTTTGTTATTGGAATTACAAGATTATGCGTTATGGGATAGAAAACAAGCCCTTTTGATGGCAGTATTTTGTGTAAACATACAACGAGTGGTCGGGCGAGCTGCTTCCACGGTGCACCAGGCACGTTTCACTTGAGCCTAGGTTGCAATCGAGGGAAGGGGAAATAGCGCTTCAGACCACCCTTACCGTCAGCCTGGAGTTCAGTACATGCACCCGCGCATCCTAGAGGTCACCCAACGGCTGATCGAACGCAGCCGTCCTACCCGTGAACGTTATCTGCAACTGATTCTCGGTGCGGCCAGTGACGGCCCGATGCGCGCCAGCCTGCAATGCGCCAACTTCGCCCATGGCGTGGCCGGCTGCGGTAGCGAAGACAAGCACAGCCTGCGCATGATGAATGCGGCCAACGTGGCAATTGTTTCGGCGTATAACGACATGCTTTCGGCGCACCAGCCGTATCAGCATTTTCCCGAACAGATTAAACAGGCGCTTCGCGAGATCGGCTCGGTCGGCCAGTTTGCCGGCGGTGTGCCGGCCATGTGCGACGGCGTCACCCAGGGCGAGCCGGGCATGGAGCTGGCCATCGCCAGCCGCGAAGTGATCGCGATGTCCACCGCGATTGCCCTGTCACACAACATGTTCGACGCCGCCTTGATGCTCGGCATCTGCGACAAGATCGTCCCCGGGCTGATGATGGGCGCATTGCGCTTCGGCCATCTGCCGACCATCTTCGTCCCCGGTGGGCCGATGCCGTCGGGCATTTCCAACAAGCAAAAGGCCGATGTGCGCCAGCGCTATGCCGAAGGCAAGGCCAGCCGCGAAGAGCTGCTCGAGTCGGAGATGAAGTCCTACCACAGCCCCGGCACCTGCACCTTCTATGGCACCGCCAACACCAACCAGCTGGTGATGGAAGTGATGGGCCTGCACCTGCCCGGCGCCTCGTTCGTCAATCCCTACACGCCATTGCGCGATGCCCTTACCGCCGAGGCCGCGCAGCAGGTCACGCGCATGACCAAAGCCAGCGGCAGCTTCATGCCGCTGGGCGAAATCGTCGATGAAAAGGCCCTGGTCAACTCAATCGTCGCGCTGCATGCAACCGGCGGCTCGACCAACCACACCCTGCACATTCCGGCGATTGCCCAGGCCGCCGGGATCCAGCTGACCTGGCAGGACATGGCCGACCTGTCCGAGGTCGTGCCAACCCTGTCCAACGTCTATCCGAACGGCAAAGCCGACATCAACCACTTCCAGGCCGCCGGCGGTATGTCGTTCCTGATTCGCGAGCTGCTCGACGCCGGGCTGCTGCACGACGACGTCAACACCGTGGCCGGCCACGGCCTGCGCCGCTACACCCAGGAGCCGTTCCTTGAGGATGGTCGGCTGGTCTGGCGCGAAGGCCCGCTGCAAAGCCTCGACGAAAACATCCTGCGCCCGGCCTCGCGGCCGTTCTCCAGCGAGGGTGGCCTGCGGGTGATGGAGGGCAACCTCGGTCGCGGTGTGATGAAAGTCTCCGCCGTGGCGCCCGAGCACCGCGTGGTCGAAGCACCAGCACGGGTGTTCGAAGATCAGCAGGCGCTGGCCGATGCGTTCAAGGCCGGTGAGCTGGAGCGCGATTTCGTTGCGGTGATGCGCTTCCAAGGCCCGCGCTGCAACGGCATGCCCGAGCTGCACAAGATGACGCCGTTCCTCGGCGTGCTGCAGGACCGCGGCTTCAAGGTTGCGCTGGTGACTGACGGGCGTATGTCTGGCGCCTCGGGCAAGATCCCGGCGGCGATTCACGTCTGCCCGGAAGCGTTCGACGGCGGCCCGCTGGCACGTGTGCGCGATGGTGATATTGTGCGCGTCGATGGTGTCGAAGGCACCTTGCGGGTAATGGTCTCGGCCGAAGAGCTGGCCAGCCGCGATCTGCCGCCTGCACCCCAGGGCAATGACCTGGGCTGCGGGCGCGAACTGTTTGGCTTCATGCGCATGGCGTTCAGTTCAGCGGAACAGGGCGCCAGCGCCTTTACCTCTGGCCTGGAGAATCTCAAGTGAATGAGTTGCTGGTTGGCGACATCGGTGGCACCAACGCACGTTTTGCCCTTTGGCGCGACAACCAGCTGCACGCCGTGCGGGTGTTGCCGACGGCTGACTACACCAGCCTTGAGCAGGCGATCCAGGCGTATCTGCTCGAGCAGGGCATCGCTCGCGGTGAGCTCGCGGCGGTATGCCTGGCGGTTGCCGGGCCGGTGGATGGCGATGAGTTTCAGTTCACCAACAACCACTGGCGGCTGAGCCGACGGGCGTTCTGCGACATGCTCCAGGTCAAGCAGCTGCTGTTGCTCAATGACTTCTCGGCGATGGCGCTGGGCATGACCCGTTTGCAGCCAGGGGAATTCCAGGCGGTATGCGCCGGTGACGCCGACCCAGCCCGCCCGGCGCTGGTGATCGGCCCTGGTACCGGGCTGGGTGTCGGCAGCTTGCTCCACCTCAACCAGCAGTGGATGGCGCTGCCGGGCGAGGGCGGTCATGTCGACCTGCCCGTCGGTAACGTGCGTGAAGCGGCGATCCATCAGCAGATCCAGAGCCAGATTGGACATGTCAGTGCCGAAACCATACTCAGCGGCGGCGGCCTGGTGCGCTTGTATCAGGCGATGTGCGCGCTCGATGCTATCAAGCCAGTTCACCTGAGCCCGGCTGAAGTCACCGAGGCGGCGCTGGCCGGAGAGCCACAGGCGTTGGCCGTGATCGAGCAGTTCTGCTGCTTCCTTGGCCGGGTTGCCGGCAACAACGTACTCACCCTCGGCGCGCGCGGCGGGGTGTATATCGTCGGTGGCGTGATTCCGCGGTTTGCCGAGCTGTTCCTGCGCAGCGGCTTTGCTGCCAGCTTTGCCGACAAGGGCTGCATGAGCGGCTATTTTGCCGGGATCCCGGTATGGTTGGTCACCGCCGAGTTTTCCGGCTTGCTGGGTGCCGGTGTCGCGCTGCAGCAGGCAATGGGTTTGCCCCGCAACTGACCACCGCCCCAGGCAAGACGACCTCAACAACAGCGGGCAGCTAGACCCGCGTGCACCAGAGGAAGGTATTTTAGTGAGCACTGCCGCCCGATCGATCCTGATGGTCGATGACGACCATGACATCCGCGAACTGCTGCAGACCTACCTGAGCCGCTCGGGGTTTCAGGTGCGCGCCGAGGCCGACGGCCAGGGTTTTCGCCAGGCGCTGGACAGCACGCCGTGTGACCTGGTGATTCTCGACGTGATGCTGCCCGACGAAGACGGCTTCAGCCTGTGCCGTTGGGTGCGCCAGCACCCGCGCCAGTCGCGGGTGCCGATCATCATGCTCACCGCCAGTTCCGACGAGGCCGATCGGGTCATCGGCCTGGAGCTGGGCGCCGATGACTACCTCGGCAAACCGTTCAGCCCACGTGAGCTGCAAGCACGGATCAAAGCCTTGCTGCGCCGTGCCGAGTTTGGCCAGGCAGCGCCCGCCAGCGCCGTGCTGGCGTTTGACGAATGGCAGCTGGATACCGTCAGTCATCGCTTGTTCCACCGCGACGGTGAAGAGGTGATTCTGTCCGGTGCTGACTTCGCTCTGCTCAAGCTGTTTCTCGACCACCCGCAGCAGATCCTCGACCGCGACACCATTGGCAATGCCACCCGCGGGCGCGAGCCGATGCCGCTCGACCGCATCGTCGACATGGCCGTCAGCCGCCTGCGCTCACGCCTGCGCGATACCGACAAACCACCACGGCTGATCCGCACCGTGCGCGGCAGTGGCTACATGCTGGCGGCGAATGTCAACCGCAGCCACTGAGCGCCGCTGGCGCCTGCTGCCGCGCTCGCTGTTGGGCCGCATGCTGCTGTTGACCCTGCTGGTGGTATTGCTGGCGCAGGGCCTGTCGAGCCTGATCTGGGTCGCGCAGTTGCGCGCCAGCCAGTTGCAGGGGCTGCGTGCCAGCGCGCAGAGCCTGGCCCACTCGATGAGCGCCAGTGTCAGTTACTTCCGCTCGTTGCCGGTGGCCTATCGGCCCATGGTCCTCGACCAGTTGCGCAGCATGGGCGGCACGCGCTTTTTCGTATCGCTCAACGACAAGCCGCTGGACATGGCCACGCTGCCGATCACCCCGCGCAAGCAGGCGGTCATCGACGTGTTCCAGCAAGTGCTGCACGAGCGCCTCGGCCAGCAGGTGGAAGTCTCGGTCGAGTTCGTCAGCCCCGATCAGTTACGCATCTTCAACAGCGGCCTCAAGCTGGATGAGCTGCCGCGCTCGTGGGCGCATTATTCGCTGACCCTGGAACCGCTTAATCCGCCGGTGCTGGTCAACCAGATCCGCCTGGCTGAAGGCGAGTGGCTGTACATCGCCTCACTGCTGCCGGAACCCTACACCAGCCTTGAGGCCGAGCGCCTGCCGCGCCAGCAGATCGGCTTCATTGCCCTGACCACGGCCATGTTGCTGCTGTTCATCGGCCTGTTGGTGCACTGGCAAAGTCGCCCGTTGAAGCGCCTGGCCCGCGCTGCCCGCGAACTGTCGCTGGGCGCGGATGTGGTGCCGGTGACCGAGGGCGGCGGCAGTGAGGTGGTCGAGGTGGGCCGTGCTTTCAACAGCATGCGCGAGCGCATCAGCCGTTACCTGACCGAACGCAGCCAGCTGTTCAGCGCGATCTCGCACGACCTGCGCACGCCGATCACGCGGCTGCGTCTGCGTGTCGAGCTGCTCGAAGACGAACGCCTGCAAGCGCAGTTCAGCCGTGATCTGGACGAGTTGGAACTGTTGGTCAAAGGCGCGCTGCAGTGCGTCAAAGACACGGATATCCACGAGAACATCGAGCCGATCGACCTCAACCAGCTGCTGGAAATTCTCGCCGAACCTTATCTGCGTGACGGTCGTATCACCGTCGAGGGACGGGCGCTGGCGCCGTATCCGGGCAAGGCGCTGGCCCTGCGCCGCTGCATCGGCAACCTGGTCGACAACGCGATCAAGTACGGCGAGCGCGCCCACCTGCGCATCATCGATGGCCCGGAGGGCTTTGTGCTGCAGGTCGATGACCACGGCCCGGGTGTGCCGCAGCAGCAGATGGAGCAGGTGTTTGAGCCACATTTTCGCCTGGCCGGGCAGCAGCAAGGCTATGGCCTGGGCCTGGGCATCGCGCGCAATATTGCCCACAGCCATGGCGGCGAGGTCAGCTTGCTCAACTTGCGTGAAGGCGGCCTGCGCGTGACCTTGTGCCTGCCGCGCAGCGCCGAGTGAGCAACGCTTGGTCACCAGCCAGTGACATCAATGGCGGCCTTTGTGACACCCCAGCAACGGGTCACTGGCTAGACTTGGCCGCCACGACAGGCGCCGTGCCTGTTCTCGACAAGGACGCAGCAGGCCGATGAATCATGTTCAATCGCCGTTGATCGACGGGCCGCACAGCGCCTGGCTGGATGCCGAAGGGCAGCGTTTGCTGGCCTTCGCCAGAGCCTCGCAATTGCAACTCGGCTTCGGCAATCTCGACAGCTACGGCCACCTCGCCGCCAACGCGATTGCCGACACCATCACCACCGCGCGGATGACCCACAGCTTCGCCCTGGCTCATCTGCAAGGCAGGGCTGGTTGTCTGGAGCTGGTTGAGCACGGCATCGCCGCCTTGGCCGGCCCGCTGCGTGATGCCGAGCACGGCGGCTGGTACGCCAGCGCCGCTCCCGCTGGCGACCGTACCAAAGCCGCCTACCTGCATGCCTTTGTTGCCCTCGCTGCCAGTTCTGCGCAGGTGGCCGGCAGCGCTGCTGCGCCGGCCTTGCTGACGCAGGCCATCGACATCATCGAACAGCATTTCTGGAGCGAACCCGAGGGCGCCCTGCGCGAAAGCTTCACTCGCGACTGGCAGCAGCAGGAGGCCTATCGCGGGGCCAACAGCAACATGCATGGCACCGAAGCGTTTCTGGCCCTTGCCGACGTAACTGGCGAGCCGATCTGGTTGCAGCGTGCGCTGCGCATCGTCGAGCGGGTGATCCACGACCATGCGCGCGCCAATGGCTTCAGCGTGATCGAACACTTCGACCTGCACTGGCAGCCGCTCACCGATTACAACAGCGACAACCGCGCCGATGGCTATCGGCCCTATGGCGTTACTCCCGGCCACGGCTTCGAGTGGGCACGGCTGATGCTGCACCTTGAAGCTGCGCTGCAATTGGCCGACCTGCCTGCGCCCGACTGGCTGCTGGCCGACGCGCGCGGGCTGTTTGCCAGTGCCTGTGAGCACGCCTGGCACGCCGACGGCGCACCCGGGATCGTCTACACCCTCGACTGGCAACAACGGCCGGTAGTACGCCAGCGCCTGCACTGGGTGCATGCCGAGGCCAGCGCCGCTGCCGCTGCGTTGTGGCAGCGCACGGGCGCGGCGCAGTACCAGTGCTGGTACGGGCGCTTCTGGGCATTCATTCAAACCCACCTGATCGACACCGACGCCGGCAGCTGGCACCACGAACTGAGCCCGGACAACCTCCCCAGTGCGACCATCTGGGCGGGCAAGCCAGACCTCTATCACGCTTATCAGGCCGTGCTGTTGCCCACTCTGGCACTGGCGCCAAGCCTTGCCACGGGCCTCGCCCGGCGAATGTAACCAACTGATGACAATCGCGCAGCGCTTCGTTACCTGAGGCGCCTTGCCGGGTTATTACACTCCTGTGCAATGCAAGCGACAGTCTTGCCCTGCATAACAACAAGAAAGGTATTGCGATGAACTCCACTCTGCGTCTCGCCGCCGCGATTTCTCTAGCCTCCCTGCTGCCCCTGAGCGCGTCTGCCGCCGATGCCAAAGGCACGGTCGAAGTGGTGCACTGGTGGACCTCTGGCGGCGAAAAGGCTGCTGTCGATGTACTCAAGGCTCAGGTCGAAAAAGACGGCTTCATCTGGAAAGACGGCGCTGTTGCCGGCGGCGGTGGTGCCACCGCAATGACCGTGCTGAAGAGCCGCGCCGTCGCTGGCAACCCGCCAGGCGTGGCCCAGATCAAAGGCCCGGACATCCAGGAATGGGCCTCCACCGGCCTGCTCGACACTGACGTGCTCAAGGACGTGGCCAAAGAACAGAACTGGGACGGCCTGCTGGAGAAAAAGGTCGCCGACACCGTCAAGTACGAAGGCGACTATGTCGCGGTACCGGTCAACATCCACCGCGTCAACTGGCTGTGGATCAACCCCGAAGTATTCAAGAAGGCCGGCATCGACAAGGCGCCGTCCACCCTCGACGAGTTCTACGCCGCAGCCGACAAGCTCAAGGCAGCCGGCTTCATCCCGCTCGCCCACGGCGGCCAGCCATGGCAGGACAGCACCGTGTTCGAGGCGGTGGTGCTGTCGGTAATGGGTGCGGACGGTTACAAGCAGGCGCTGGTTGATCTTGACCAGAAGGTCCTGACAGGGCCGGGCATGGTCAAGGCGCTGACCGAACTCAAGCGCGTCGCTACCTACATGGACGCTGACGGCAAAGGCCAGGACTGGAACCTGGAAGCCGCCAAGGTCATCAACGGCAAGGCCGGCATGCAGGTCATGGGCGACTGGGCCAAGAGCGAGTGGACCCTGGCCAACAAGGTCGCCGGCAAGGATTACCAGTGCGTGCCGTTCCCGGGTACCGACAAAGCCTTTACCTACAACATCGACTCGCTGGTGGTGTTCAAGCAGAAGGACGCCGGCACCTCGGCCGGCCAGCAGGACATCGCCAAAGTGGTGATGAGCCAGGACTTCCAGAAACTGTTCAGCACCAACAAGGGCTCGATCCCGGTGCGCAAGGACATGCTCGCCGACATGGGCAAGCGTGGCTTCGATGCCTGCGCGCAGACCTCGGCCAAGGACTTCCTTGCCGACGCCCAGACCGGCGGCCTGCAACCGAGCATGGCGCACAACATGGCGACCAACCTGGCAGTGCAGGGCGCGTTCTTCGATGTGGTCACCAACTACATCAACGACCCCAAGGCCGACCCGGCCGATGCCGCGAAAAAGCTCGGCGCGGCGATCAAGTCCGCCCAGTAACGGCGGGTCCGGCGCAGCCGCCCTCGCGGCGGCTGCAGCCACCCTCAGTTAACGTTCTGTACTGACAGGTATCGCTGCCATGACTACTGCGACCGCGCAACTGCGGGCCTCACCCCTGGACGCCGTGCAGCGCTGGTTACCTAAACTGGTACTGGCGCCAACCATGGTCATCATCCTGGTGGGCTTCTACGGTTACATCTTGTGGACCTTCGTTCTCTCGTTCACCACCTCGACCTTTTTGCCCAATTACAAATGGGCAGGGCTGGCGCAATACGCACGCCTGCTCGACAACGACCGCTGGTGGGTGGCGAGCAAAAACCTGCTGGTGTTCGGCAGCCTGTTCATCGGAATCAGCCTGGTCATCGGCGTGCTGCTGGCGATCCTGCTGGACCAGCGCATCCGCCGCGAAGGCTTTATCCGCACCATCTACCTTTACCCAATGGCACTGTCGATGATCGTCACCGGCACCGCCTGGAAGTGGCTGCTCAATCCGGGCATGGGCCTGGACAAACTGATGCGCGACTGGGGCTGGGAAGGCTTTCGCCTGGACTGGCTGATCGACCCGGACCGGGTGGTGTACTGCCTGGTGATTGCCGCCGTGTGGCAGGCCTCGGGGTTCATCATGGCGATGTTTCTGGCCGGCCTGCGCGGGGTCGATCAGTCGATCATCCGTGCGGCGCAGATCGACGGCGCGAGCTTGCCGCGGATTTACTGGCAAGTCGTCCTGCCGAGC
This sequence comes from Pseudomonas shirazensis, assembly GCF_050496565.1. GTDB lineage: Bacteria > Pseudomonadota > Gammaproteobacteria > Pseudomonadales > Pseudomonadaceae > Aquipseudomonas > Aquipseudomonas shirazensis_A. Next base: position 63,758 of record NZ_JBNWAE010000013.1, on the reverse strand, counting down.
CTGCGCCCGGTGTTTTTCAGTGCAGTGATGATCCTCTCGCACATCGCCATCAAGAGCTTTGACCTGGTGGCGGCGATGACCGCTGGCGGCCCGGGTTACTCCTCCGACTTGCCGGCCATGTTCATGTACTCGTTCACCTTCAGCCGCGGCCAGATGGGCATGGGCTCGGCCAGTGCGATCCTCATGCTGGGCGCGATCCTGGCGATTCTGGTGCCTTACCTGTACTCGGAACTGAGGACCAAACGCCATGACTAGCCGCCTCGACAAACCGGCCATCAGCCTCAGTCGGCTGGCCATTCACGCCGTGCTGCTGTTTGCCGTGCTGCTGTACCTGGTGCCACTGGTGGTGATGCTGCTGACCAGCTTCAAGACCCCGGAAGACATCGGCAGCGGCAACCTGCTCAGCTGGCCGGCCGTTGTCACCAGCATCGGCTGGGCCAAGGCCTGGGCCACGGTCAGTGGCTATTTCTGGAACTCAATCATGATCACCGTGCCGGCGGTGCTGATCTCTACCGCGCTCGGCGCACTCAATGGCTACGTGCTGGCGATGTGGCGTTTTCGCGGCTCGCAGGTGTTCTTCGGCCTGCTGCTGTTTGGCTGCTTCCTGCCGTTCCAGACGGTGCTGCTGCCAGCCTCGTTCACCCTCGGCAAGCTCGGCCTGGCCAACACCACCGCCGGCCTGGTGCTGGTGCATGTGGTGTATGGCCTGGCGTTCACCACCCTGTTTTTCCGCAACTACTACGTGACCATTCCCGATGCGTTGGTAAAGGCTGCGCGGCTGGATGGCGCCGGGTTCTTCACCATCTTCGGGCGGATCATCCTGCCGATGTCGACGCCGATCATCATGGTCTGCCTGATCTGGCAGTTCACCCAGATCTGGAACGATTTTCTGTTCGGCGTGGTGTTCTCCAGCGGCGATTCGCAACCGATCACCGTGGCCCTCAACAACCTGGTCAACACCAGCACCGGGGCCAAGGAATACAACGTCGACATGGCGGCGGCAATGATCGCCGGCCTGCCAACCCTGCTGGTCTATGTGGTCGCAGGCAAGTATTTCGTGCGCGGCCTGAGCGCCGGCGCAGTCAAGGGGTAAGTCATGGCCACACTCGAACTTCGCAACGTCAACAAGACCTACGGCACAGGTGTGCCAGACACCCTCAAGGACATTCAGCTGGCGATCAAGGACGGTGAGTTCCTGATCCTGGTCGGCCCTTCCGGCTGCGGCAAGTCGACCTTGATGAACTGCATCGCTGGTCTTGAGAGCATCAGCGGCGGCGCGATCCTGATCGATGGCGACGACGTCAGCGGCATGAGCCCGAAGGATCGCGACATCGCCATGGTGTTCCAGTCGTATGCGCTGTACCCGACCATGAGCGTGCGCGACAACATTGCCTTTGGCCTGAAGATTCGCAAGCTGTCCCAGGCGGCCATCGACGAAGAAGTGGCGCGGGTGGCCAAGCTGCTGCAGATCGAACACCTGCTCGCGCGCAAACCGGGCCAGCTCTCCGGCGGCCAACAGCAGCGCGTGGCGATGGGCCGGGCGCTGGCACGGCGGCCGAAGATCTACCTGTTCGACGAGCCGTTGTCCAACCTCGACGCCAAGCTGCGGGTCGAGATGCGTACCGAAATCAAGCTGATGCACCAGCGCCTGAAAACCACCACGGTGTATGTCACCCATGACCAGATCGAGGCGATGACCCTGGGCGATAAGGTGGCGGTAATGAAGGACGGCATCATCCAGCAGTTCGGCACCCCGCAGCAGATCTACAACGACCCGGCCAACCAGTTTGTCGCCAGCTTCATCGGCTCGCCGCCGATGAACTTCGTGCCGGTGCGCCTGCGCGAGCAGGGCGGCCGTGTGCTGGCGCTGCTCGACAGTGGTCAGGCCCGCTGCGAGCTGGCGCTGGGTGCTGCCAGCCAGGGCTTGGATGGTCGTGAAGTGATTCTCGGCATTCGTCCCGAGCAGATCAGCCTCGCTGCAGGGGAGGGCGACGGCCTGTCGCTGTTGCGCGCTGAAGTGCAGATCACCGAGCCGACCGGGCCGGACCTGCTGGTCTTCGTCACGGTCAACCAGACCAAGCTGTGCTGCCGGCTGGCGCCGGATGTCAGCTGCCAGGTCGGCGACACCCTCAACCTGCAGCTGGACCCGGCACGGGTGCTGCTGTTCGACGCGCAAACCGGTGAGCGCCTGCACCTCGCCCGCCACGCTGCACCCTTGCAAGACAACGTTGCCCACATCGCGGGCCGTTGATTGGACCCTTCATAACAAGAAAAGAGGACGCACAGGGATGGAACATCGCAATCGCATCAGCACGTTGGGTTCGCTGGCCTTGCTGGCCTTGGTCGGCAGCAACAGCGTACAGGCCGCCGAGGCCTTCTCCAGCGAATCGAAATGGATGAGTGGCGACTGGGGCGGCACCCGCACCGAGCTGCTCGACAAGGGCTACGACTTCACCCTCGACTACGTCGGTGAGGTCGCCGGCAACCTCAATGGCGGCTACAACGACGACAAGACGGCGCGCTACAGCGACCAGTTCGCCCTCGGCATGCACCTGGACCTGGAGAAGATCCTCGGTTGGCATAACACCGAGTTCAAGCTGGCAGTCACCGAGCGCAGCGGCCGCAACCTGTCCAACGACCGCATCAGCGACCCACGCGCCGGTCAGTTCAGTTCGGTGCAGGAAGTCTGGGGTCGCGGCCAGACCTGGCGGCTGACCCAGATGTGGATCAAGCAGAAGTATTTCGATGGCGCGCTGGACGTCAAATTCGGCCGCTACGGGCCGGGAGAGGATTTCAACAGCTTCCCTTGCGACTTCCAGAACCTGGCGTTCTGCGGCTCGCAGGTGGGTAACTGGGTCGGCGGCATCTGGTACAACTGGCCGGTCAGCCAGTGGGCGCTGCGGGTCAAGTACAACATCACCCCGGAAGTCTTCGTGCAGGTCGGCGCGTTCGAGCAGAACCCGTCCAACCTCGAAACCGGCAACGGCTTCAAGCTCAGCGGCAGTGGCACCAAGGGTGCAATTATTCCGGTCGAGGCGGTCTGGCAGCCCAAGGTCAATGGCCTGCCGGGTGAATATCGCCTCGGTTACTACTACAGCACGGCTTCCGCTGAGGACGTGTACAAGGACGTCAACGGCAACGCCCAGGGCGTCAGCGGTGTCGGCTTCAAGTCGCACTCGAGCAAGCATGGCTGGTGGGTGGTGGCCCAGCAGCAAGTCACCGCACATGCCGGTGACGTCAATCGCGGCCTGAGCCTGTTCGCCAACTTCACCGTGCACGACAAGGCCACCAACGTGGTCGACAACTACCAGCAAGTCGGCATGGTCTACAAAGGCGCCTTCGATTCGCGGCCCAAGGATGACATCGGTTTTGGCATCGCCCGGATCCACGTCAACGATGACGTGAAAAAGCGCGCCGAGCAGCTCAACGCACAGAGTGGCATCAGTGATTACAACGACATGGGCTTCGTGCCGCTGCAGCGCACTGAGTACAACGCCGAGCTGTACTACGGCTTCCATGTCACCAACTGGCTGACCGTGCGGCCCAACCTGCAGTACATCAAAAGCCCGGGTGGGGTGGACGAGGTGGACAATGCGCTGGTCGCGGGTTTGAAGATTCAGTCGTCATTCTGAGGGTAAATGTTGTAAATTTACGCCATTGAAGCGAGCGCAACATTTTTGAGGGTTGCGGCTGGTTCGAGAATGTCGGGGGCTGCTTTGCAGCCCTATCGCGACACAAGGCCGCTCCTACAGGGACCGCGCGATCCCTTGTAGGAGCGGCCTTGCCGGGGCGCCGGACCGGTCGGAAAGGGGCGCAAAGCGCCCCCCAGCCTTACCAGCCACGATCAAATCAAGTCGCCTTCAACCCGATGGCCCTAATGACAACAAGAGTTACCACGCCATGCCCGAACATCCGCTCCACTGCTTGTTCACCCCGCAGCGGCCCAGGCCCGTCTTCGAGTGGGAGCGTCATCAACAGCGCGATGTCCTTGTCATCGACCACCCGCACTGCCAGGCCGTGTTCAGCCGTCAAGGCGCGCAGCTGCTGCATTTTCAGCCAAGTGGCGAACGGCCATGGTTGTGGTGCGCCGAGCAATGGCCGCAAGTCGGCGCGATCCGCGGCGGAGTACCGGTGTGCTGGCCCTGGTACGGTCGTCATCCCAGCGAAGACCTGTGGCCTACCCATGGCTGGGCCCGGCTGCTCGATTGGAAGCTGCTGAGCAGCACGTCCGACGATGACGGGGTGACGCTGGTGTGGCAGTTGCAGCTGTGTGAGTGGCAGGTCGACCTGCACGCGCGGCTCGGCAAGAACATGGAGCTCAAGCTCAGCACCGTGCACCAGGACAGCGAAACTTGCCAATTGAGTCATGCTCTGCTGGCTTACTGGCGTATCAGTGATGTTGCCAAGATAGCGCTGTCTGGGCTCGAAAACATTGAAGGTTATGATCAGCTGAGTCGGCAGAGCTGCCGGCAGAAGGGCGCCTTGAAGGTCGGTGGCGGGTGCCAGCGGGTGTATCCAGGCACCTCATCGGTGCAGTTGCACGACCCGACCTGGGAGCGCGAACTGTGCATCGATACCGGCGACAGCGACGATACCGTGGTCTGGCACCCCGGCACTCGCCCGCTGATGGGCGTCAGTGGCCGCGAGAGTCAGCGCTTCGTATGTGTCGAAGCCGCCAGCGGCAGTACCGCCGGCCTGAGCCTGGCGCCGGGCGAGCAGGCGCACCTGAGCCTGCAGGCGCATCGGCTCAACTGAGTTCGTCGTCCTCGATCGGGTAGCGGCTGGCGTTGAGGCTCTCTTTGATCTTGCGCAGGTGCGGCTGGAAGTCGACGCCGCGGCGCAGGGTCATGCCGGTGGCCAGGACGTCGAGCACGGTCAGCTGGATGATCCGCGACGTCATCGGCATGTAGATGTCGGTGTCTTCCGGCAGCGGGATATGCAGGCTCATGCTGCAGGCGTTGGCCAGTGGCGAACCGGCGGCGGTCAGGCCGAGCACCGAGGCGCCGTTCTCGCGAGCGACGCGGGCAACCTCGACCAGCTCACGGGTGCGCCCGGTGTAGGAGATGATCACGAACAGGTCGCCGGTGTGCGCCACCGAGGCCAGCATGCGCTGCATCAGCACGTCGGCGTGGGCCGACACGGCAAGGTTGAAGCGGAAGAACTTGTGCTGCGCGTCGAGTGCCACCGGTGCCGAGGCGCCGAGGCCGAAGAAGTGGATTTGGCGCGCCTGGATCATCATGTCGACGGCGCGGCTGACCTGCTGCGGGTCGAGCTGCTGGCAGGCGCTGTCGAGCGAAGCGATGGCGCTGCCGAAGATCTTCTGGGTGTAGGCGGCCGGATCATCGTCCGCCTCGACCGCACGGCTGACGTAGGCAGCGCCGCTGGCCAGGCTCTGGGCCAGCTGCAGCTTGAGCTCAGGGTAGCCGCTGACGCCGAACGAGCGGCAGAAGCGGTTGACGGTCGGCTCGCTGACCTTGGCCGCCTGAGCCAGCGCGGCGATGCTGAAACGGGTGGCCTGTTGCGGGTTGAGCAGGATGACTTCGGCGACTTTGCGTTCGGCCTTGTTCAGCTCATCGAGGCGTCCCTGGATCTGTTCCAGGAGGTTGCGCACGCGGTCCATGGTATGTCCTTGGGTCGAGAAGACAGCCGGCTGGCGTTACAGCAGGCTTTTTGCAGGGTTGTCTATCGTACTGTCGGTAGGGGTTGATCTACCACTTGTCTGTAACACTTGTCGGTAATGTTGTGGTTTTTACTACATTACCTCTTGAAAAGTGCGGTTGAAAACGATATTCCTAGGTCAACTTTAGGAAAGAACCAACATCATGGCTGCGATCAGTGTTGAACCTTGCACCTTTGCCTTGTTTGGCGCCCTCGGCGACCTGGCACTGCGCAAGCTGTTCCCCGCGCTTTATCAGCTCGACCGTGCCGGCCTCCTGCACGCCGATTCGCGCTTGCTGGCGCTGGCCCGCGAGGCCGGTGACAGCAAGCAGCACCTGGGCAACATCGAAGCGCACCTGCGCCGGTTTGTGCCCGACGCCGATATAGAAGCAGCTACGCTTGGGCGCTTTCTGGCCCGGCTGAGCTACCTGCATCTGGATTTCCTCCAGCCCGAGGGTTATCAGACTCTGGCTGAACAGGCCGCCCCAGGCGTGCCGCTGATCGCCTACTTTGCCACGCCCGCGGCGGTGTACGGCGCGATTTGCGAGAACCTCGACAAGGCCGGCCTGGTCGAGCGCACCCGGGTGGTGCTGGAAAAGCCCATCGGGCACGATCTTGAGTCATCGCGGCGGGTCAACGATGCAGTGGCGCGGTTCTTCCCCGAGAGCCGGGTTTATCGCATCGACCACTACTTGGGCAAGGAGACGGTGCAGAACCTGATCGCTCTGCGCTTTGCCAACAGCCTGTTCGAAACCCAGTGGAACCAGAATTCGATCTCTCATGTGGAGATCACCGTGGCTGAAAAGGTCGGTATCGAAGGCCGTTGGGGCTACTTCGACAAGGCCGGCCAACTGCGCGACATGATCCAGAACCACTTGCTGCAGCTGCTCTGCCTGATTGCCATGGACCCGCCCAGCGATCTCTCGGCGGACAGTATCCGCGACGAGAAGGTCAAGGTGCTCAAGGCGCTGGCGCCGATCACTGGCGAGGCCCTCAGCACCGCCGTGGTCCGCGGCCAGTACATCGCCGGTTACAGCGATGGCAAGCCAGTGCCGGGCTACCTTGAAGAAGACAACGCCAACGCCCAGAGCGACACGGAGACCTTCGTCGCCCTGCGTGCCGATATCCGCAACTGGCGCTGGTCGGGGGTGCCGTTCTACCTGCGCACCGGCAAGCGCATGCCCGGCAAGCTGTCGCAGATCGTCATCCATTTCAAGGAAACCCCGCACTATATATTTGCCCCTGAACAGCGCTTGCAGATCGGCAACAAGCTGATCATCCGCCTGCAGCCGGACGAAGGTATTTCGCTGCGGGTGATGACCAAGGAGCAAGGCCTGGACAAGGGCATGCAACTGCGCAGCGGCCCGTTGCAACTGAATTTTTCCGACACCTGGCGCAGTGCGCGGATTCCGGATGCCTACGAGCGCTTGCTGCTGGAAGTAATGCGCGGCAACCAGAACCTGTTCGTGCGCAAGGACGAAATCGAATATGCCTGGAAGTGGTGCGATCAGCTGATCGCTGGCTGGAAAAACGCCGGCGACGCGCCCAAGCCCTATGCGGCCGGCTCCTGGGGGCCGATGAGCTCGATTGCACTGATTACACGTGATGGGAGGTCATGGTATGGCGATATCTGAACTGCAACTGCCAAGCGTCGTCACGACGCGTCAATTGGCTGATGCCGAGGCATTGGCTGCACGCCTGGCGGCGGATGTCGCCGAGCGTCTGCGCCAGGCAATCGCCAGCAAGGGCCAGGCGTGCCTGGTGTTGTCTGGCGGGCGTAGCCCGGTGCCGTTTCTCGAGCAACTGGCCAGTGCCGAGCTGGATTGGGCCAAGGTCACCGTGAGCCTTGCCGACGAGCGCTGGGTGCCGGTCGAACATGCCGACAGCAATGCTGGCCTGTTGGCCCGGCACCTGTTCAAGGGTCCGGCCGCCAAGGCCCGCTTCCTCGGCCTCTACCACAACGCCAGCAATCTTGAGGCAGCAGCCGAGCAGGCCGATCAGGCCCTCGCCGAGTTGCCGCCAATCGACGTGCTGGTGCTGGGCATGGGTGACGATGGCCATACCGCGTCGCTGTTCCCGGCCAGCCCATTGTTGCGCCAGGGCCTGGCCAAGGTCGGCGAGCAGCGGGTGTTGCCGATGCTCGCGCCCAGCGTGCCGCATCAGCGCCTGAGCATGACCCGCGCCTTGCTGGCCAGCGCTGCCTTTACTGCTTTGTCTGTGCAGGGGGCCGGCAAGCTGGCGACCCTGCGCGCTGCGCTGGCGGGCGATGACCCCAGCGAAATGCCGATTCGCGCCTTTCTTCACGACCCCCTGAGCATCTACTGGTGCCCATGAGCCAAGGATCCACTGTCATGACCACCCTTGAACGCCCCCAGCCTTTGCTGTCGATGGCCGAAAAAACCGCGCGGATCGATGCGATCTGCGCCGCTGCACGGATCCTGCCGGTAGTTACCATCGCCCGTGAGCAGGACATCCTGCCGCTGGCCGATGCGCTGGCCGCTGGCGGCATTCGCACGCTGGAAGTAACCCTGCGCTCGCAGCATGGCTTGAAGGCCATTGAAGTGCTGCGCGAGCAGCGCCCGGAATTGTGTATCGGTGCTGGCACTGTGCTCGATCGTGGCATGTTCAATGCTGTCCAGGCCGCAGGCGCGCAGTTTGTGGTGACCCCGGGGATCACTGCCGACATTCTCGCTGCCGGTGTAGAGAGCGACATTCCGCTGTTGCCCGGCATCAGCACGCCGTCGGAGATCATGCAGGGCTACGCCCTCGGTTACCGCCGCTTCAAGCTGTTCCCGGCCGAGATCAGCGGTGGCGTGGCAGCGATCAAGGCCTTCGGCGGGCCGTTTGGCGATATCCGCTTCTGCCCAACCGGCGGGGTCAACCCAGGCAACGTGCGCAACTACATGGCGCTGAACAATGTCATGTGCGTGGGCGGTACCTGGATGCTCGACAGCAGCTGGATCAAGAACGGCGACTGGAACCGCATTAGCGAATGCAGCGCCGAGGCGCTGGCATTGTTCGACTGATTGAATTCGTTGTGTGCTGCACGGCTTATGGGGCGCTTGGTCAGCGCCCCTTTTTTTGCTTTGGAGAAAGCCCGGCTGGCAGTCAGGCCAGGCGGAAGCGGCTGACCAGTTGCTGCTGATGCTCGGCCAGACGGGCCAGCTCCTGGCTGGTGACGGCGGTCTGCTGGGCGCCGGCGCTGACCTGGATGACCAGGTCGTTGATCTCGTTGACGTTGCGGCTGATGTCTTCCGAGACCGCACTTTGCTCTTCGGCCGCAGAGGCGATCTGGATAGTGCGGTCGTTGATGGTGGCCACGCCTTCGGCAATGTTGCCGAGCAATTCGCCGGCCCGACCGATACGTTCGGCGCCTGACTGCGCCTTGCCCAGGGTTTCCAGCATCGAGGCGTTGGCGCGGTCGGAGCCTGCCTGCAGGTTGCTGATCATCTGCTGGATATTGCCGGTCGACTCCTGGGTGCGCTGAGCCAGCGTGCGCACTTCCGAGGCGACGACAGCGAAGCCGCGGCCATGATCACCGGCGCGGGCGGCCTCGATGGCGGCGTTGAGGGCGAGCAGGTTGGTTTGCTCGGCGATGCCGCGAATCACGTCCAGCACCGAGGTGATGGCGTCGCTTTCGTCCTTCAGCTCATCAATGATGGTGGCGGTCTGCTGGGCTTGGCTGGACAGCTCGCGGATCAGCGTGATGGTGGTTTCGATCTCCTCGCGGCCCACCACGGTGCTGCCGTGGATCTGCTGGGAGAGGTTGGCTGCATCGCTGGTGCTCTGGGCCACGTCGCGCACGGTGGCGCTCATTTCATTGATCGCGGTGGCGACCAGTTCGGTGCTCTGGCGTTGCTGCTCGACACTGCGGCTGGTTTGCAGGGTGACGGTCGACGACTCTTCGGCGGCGGTGGCCACCTGGGCGGTGGCGCTGCCGATCTCCTGGACGATCTCGGTGATCTCTTGGGCCATGCGGTTGAGGTTGGCGGCGATCTGGCCGAACTCATCCTGGCTGCGGTAGTGGGTGCGTGCAGTCAGGTCGCGGCGGGCCAGGGCGTCGAGGGTGGCGTTGATGTCATGCACTGCACGGCCCATGCTGCGGATGATCAGCGATGCCAGCAGCGCAACGCAGAGCAGTGCCAGCGCTGCACCGATAGCGGTCAGCCAGAACGCTCGGGCGGCGCCGCTGCGGGCCTGCTCGGCAAGCTGGCCGACGGTCTGCGCCAGGCTGGTTTCGACTTCGCTCATTTGGTCGATGCGTTGCGTTGCCAGCTCGAACCAGGCTTCAGGCTTGGTGTTCAGCGGCTGGCCCAGTGGCACGTCGAAACCGAGCTTCTGCAGTTTCGCCACTTCCAGCGCCGACGCGCTTTGCAGAGCGTTCTGGTATTGGCTCAATACGCTGGCGGGTGCCTTGCGCATGAAGCCTTCGCTATAAGCGGTGAATTCACCCAGGTTACGACTGAAGCGCGATAACAGTGCCGCATCGAAGTGATCTTGATTGAATACCAGGCCGAGGATAACGCGCTCACGGCCAGCACGCTCCTTGAGTTCTATAAATTGATTGAGGGCGCTGAGTGCTTGCACCACGGCAGTATCGGTGACGCGGTTTTCCAATGAATGGGTATAGCCGATCAGCTTTTGAATAAGTTCGGTATAACGCAGGCTCGATTGCGTACTGTCGATGCTCAAGCCGTCGACTTGGCTACGCAGCGCTGAAAGTTGTTCGAGGCTGCTCAAGGTCTGGGTCAACTCAGCGGATTTTTCCGGCAGGTTGCGCAGTGTTTCCAGCGCAGCGCTGCTGTCCTGGCGAAACTGAACAAGGCGATCGCCCATGTTCTTGCCCTGGCTACCGATGAATACACCGCTGGCGCCACGCTCGCGTTGCAGGCGGGTGACCAGCTGGCTGATCGACTGGGCGGTGCCGCTCGCGCTGACGGTGGCCTGCATGTCTCGCAGGGTGCGCAGGTTGTCATTCAGAAACAGGCCGGCGAGTACCAGAAAGCCGAGCAGGGGGAACAGCAAGATCAGCAGCAGTTTCTGGCGTAGCGGTGCGTTGGTCAACATTGGCTTTGGCGTCGATATCCTTGTGAGCAGAAGTAAATATGGCGAGTGCCGAAGCTGTTGTTGTCATTGGTGGCACGCGGCCACTATGTTAAATGTTTAATCAAATAAAACGAAGTTGATAAGCGACGTATTTCGTCGGAGAATTTGATGCCCAACTTTAGTGCAATAAACAAAGTGTTGATCCATGTCAGTGCATGTTCAATTACTTGCTACATAAAGATAATTAGTTCGACATCCAACGTCTGCCCTTGTCGTGCCCGCATCCCTGTAGGAGCGGCCTTGTGTCGCGAAAGGCCCGCAAAGCGGGCCCGGCGATGTCAGCGGCGAAGCTGAAATTTTGGGGGCGCTTCGCACCCCTTTCCGACCGGTCCGGCGCCCCGGCAAGGCCGCTCCTACGGACAGCGCTGAACTGCTGGCCAAAAAAAACCGCATCCTTGGATGCGGTTTGATGAGCCGGCGGTGAGTTAAGCCGCTTTGGCCTCTTCCTGGCTCAGCGAGCGGTTCAGGGCACTGAACAGCGCCTTGAAGCTTGCGGTGGTGATGTTTTCATCGATACCTACACCATGCACCGGGCGGCCACCGGCAACGCGCAGCTCGATGTAGGCGGCCGCCTTGGCGTTGGTACCGGCACCGATGGCGTGCTCGTTGTAGTCCATGATTTCCACGGCGACCGGGATGCAGGCAGCCAGCGCTTCCAGCGCACCGTTGCCCTTGCCGTGCCAGTGCAGGTTGGTTTCGCCTTCACCGGCTACTTCCACTTCGACCTTGCTGCTGCCGTTTTCTTCCTGCAGGCGGTGGCTGACCAAGGCGTACGGGGCGTTGGCCTGGAGGTACTCCTTGTGCAGCAGCTTGTAGATCTGCTGGGCAGTCATTTCCAGGCCCAGGCGGTCGGTTTCACCCTGTACGACCTGGCTGAACTCGATCTGCATGCGGCGCGGCAGGCTGATGCCGTATTCCTGCTCGAGCAGGTAGGTGATGCCGCCTTTGCCCGACTGGCTGTTGACGCGGATCACCGCCTCGTAGCTGCGGCCGATGTCGGCCGGGTCGATCGGCAGGTACGGCACTTCCCACAGCTCGCCTTCCTGCTGCTTGCTGAAGCCTTTGCGAATGGCGTCCTGGTGCGAGCCGGAGAACGCGGTGTGGACCAGGTCGCCGACGTAGGGGTGACGTGGGTGCACCGGCAACTGGTTGCATTCCTCGACGACCTTGCGCACGCCGTCGATGTCGGAGAAGTCCAGTTGTGGGTCGATGCCCTGGGTGTAGAGGTTCAGCGCCAAGGTCACCAGGTCGACGTTGCCGGTGCGCTCGCCGTTGCCGAACAGGCAGCCTTCGGCGCGGTCGGCACCGGCCATCAGGCCCAGTTCGGTGGCAGCGATGCCGGTGCCACGGTCGTTGTGGCAGTGCAGGCTGATGATCACGCTGTCACGGCGATTGACGTTGCGGCAGAACCACTCGATCTGGTCGGCGTAGATATTCGGCGTGGCCACTTCAACAGTGGCTGGCAGGTTGAAGATGATCTTGTGCTCAGGCGTCGGGTTCCACACCTCGGTCACGGCGTCGCAGACTTCCTTGGCGAACTCCAGTTCGGTAGCGCTGAAGGTCTCTGGCGAGTACTGGAAGGTCCAGTGTGTCTCAGGCTGCTGCGCTGCGTATTTGACGAACAGCTTGGCGGCGTTGACGGCGATGTCCTTGACGCCTTGCTTGTCCTGGTTGAAGACGATGCGGCGGAACGACGGGCTGGTCGCGTTGTACAGGTGGACAATGGCCTTTTTCGCCCCACGCAGCGACTCGAAGGTGCGTGCGATCAGGTCTTCGCGGGCCTGGGTCAGTACCTGGATGGTGGTGTCATCCGGGATGTGGCCGCCTTCGATCAAGGTGCGCACGAAGTCGAAATCGGTCTGCGAGGCAGACGGGAACGACGCTTCGATTTCCTTCACGCCAACCTGCACCAGCGTCTTCCAGAAACGCAGCTTCTTCTCCGCATCCATCGGCTCGATCAGCGACTGGTTGCCATCACGCAGGTCAGAGCTGCACCAGATCGGCGCTTCGGTGATGGTCTTGGACGGCCAGGTGCGGTCGGGCAAATCGATGGTGGGGAAGGCGCGGTATTTCTTCGACGGGTCTTTGAGCATGGTCATGCGAATAATCCTTTTGGGTGCGGCCGAGATCGGGCCTGCCGGACGATAACGAGATGAAAAGGCGAGGCGACGCGATTCACCCTGGTAGTCGGGCACTGACCAGGCAGAGGCTGCGGTGTTGGCGGAGCAGAATGAGGGTGCTTGAGGTTTTCATGGCTTCAACCCTAACCAGAGCGATGAGGGTTGGCAAGCCTTGAGAAAAAATTGAGATAAATGCTTAAAAAGTGTTCATTGGCGCGATTTTATGGCTGTTATTCCTCGAGTGCTTAATGCTGGTTGCGCACTATATTTTCACGGCGCAACTCAGGCGCAGGTCCTGTAGGAGCGGCCTTGTGTCGCGAAAGGGGTGCGTAGCGCCCCCAGATATTCAGCTCCGCCGCAAACATTGCTGGGCCCGCTTTGCGGGCCTTTCGCGACACAAGGCCGCTCCTACACCCACACGCAGCACCGCGTGTAACCGATCAGGGCTGGAATGCGCCGATGAAGATCGCTGGATCGACCCGCGCATCGTTCAGGCTGACGTTCCAGTGCATGTGCGGGCCAGTGGCGCGACCGGTGGCGCCGACCCGGCCAACCACGTCACCACGGCGCAGTTGCTGGCCGTTCTTCACGTCGATTTTCGACATGTGGCAGAACATGCTGATAAAGCCCTGGCCGTGGTCGACGAATACCGTCTGGCCATTGAAAAAGTAGTTACCGATCAAGATCACCGTGCCGTTGGCCGGGGTCTTGATCGGCGTCCCGGCGGGGACGGCGAAGTCCAGCCCGGCGTGCGGGTTGCGCTCTTCACCGTTGAAGAAGCGGCGCACGCCAAACTTGCTCGACAGCGGCCCGTTGACCGGTTTGTCGAGGATCAGGTTGCTCGGCAGGGCCGGGCTGAAGCTGCGGTAGGCTTTGACCTGCTCGGCCAGCTCGCGGTCGATCCGTTTGAGGTCGGCCGGGTCTGGGTTGACCTGGCGCTTGTTCTTCAGGGTGATGTGCTGTTCGGGGTATTTCTTGCTGCCGACGGTGAACGGCAGGCTGCGGTTACCTTGGCTGAGAGTGGCAGTGCCAGGCTTCTGCGTCAGCGGGATGCCGACGATCGCCAGCCAGTTGTCCTGCTCCTTGACCACCAGCACCGGCTTGCCGTCAAAGCGCGCCTGTGGGGCACTGGCAGCAGGGCCCAGGTCGACCACGGCGACGCCGCCCGGCACTGGCTTGTTCAAGGTGCGGGTGATGTAGCTGGCCTGGGCCGCAGTGGTCAGCAGCAGCAAGGACAGAGCAAGCAGTGGAGCGAGCAAGCGGGGCATGTGTCAATCCAATAGCGAAAGGGTGACCGGAGTCTGGTGGTTGTCTTCGACCCGCACCTGCAGCTCGCCTTCGTTGAGGCGAGCGGTCAGGCGTTGACCGTTGCGCGTCTGCGCCGCGCTGCGGATGGCCTGGCCGCGCTCATCCAGCAAGATGCTGTAGCCACGTGCCAGGGTCGCAAGCGGGCTGACCACCTGCAAGGTCTGCAGCTGGGCCTGGAAGCGTTGCCGGCGGTCCTTGAGGGTTTCGCGCATGGCCCGCGGCAGGCGCTCGGCGAGGCTGTCCAGACGCTGGCCGAGCAACTTCAGCGTGCGCCCCGGGTGCTGCGCGGCCAGGCGCGTGTCGAGGCGGCCGAGGCGCTCCTGGCGTGCGCGCATGTTCAGCGCAAAGGCGCGGCGCAGGCGCATGTCCAGATCGTCCAGACGCTGCGCCTGTTGGCGCAGGCGTTCGCCGGGGTGACGCAGGCGGCGGGCCAGGCCATCGACGCGCAGGCGGTCATGGCTCAGACGGTTCTGCATGCGCAGCAACAGCCGCCGTTGCAGGCTCTCAAGGCGCAGCTGCAAACCGCTGCTGTCCGGAGCCAATAGTTCGGCAGCGGCGGACGGCGTGGGGGCGCGCACGTCGGCGACGAAGTCACTGATCGAAACGTCTGTTTCATGGCCTACAGCACTGACGATCGGCGTCACACAGGCGGCAATAGCCCGCGCGACGGCTTCTTCGTTGAAGCACCAGAGGTCTTCCAGCGAACCGCCGCCACGGGCCAGGATCAGGGCATCAAAGCCACGGCTGTCGGCCAGGCGCAGGGCGCGCACGATCTGATTGATCGCCTCGCGGCCCTGCACGGCAGTCGGGATCAGGTTCAGCTCGACCTGCGGCGCGCGCCGGCCAAACACGCTGATGATGTCGCGGATCACCGCGCCGGTAGGCGAGGTGATGATGCCGATGCGTTGTGGGTGCGCCGGCAGCGGCTGCTTGCGCTCGGTGCTGAACAGGCCTTCGGCGCTGAGTTTCTCTTTCAGCGCTTCGAAGGCCAGACGCAGGGCGCCGTCACCAGCTGGTTCGACCGTATCGAGGATCAGCTGATAGTCGCCGCGGCCCTCGAACAGCGAGACCTTGCCGCGCACCCGCACGGCCAGGCCATCGCGCAGGGCCTGACGCACACGCGTGGCGTTCTGGCGGAACAGCGCGCAGCGCACCTGCGCGCCGCTGTCCTTGAGGGTGAAGTAGATGTGGCCAGAGGCGGGCCGGGCCAGGTTGGAAATCTCGCCCTCAACCCAGACGTTGCGGAACACGTCCTCGAGCAGCACGCGGGCGCGGCCGTTGAGTTGGCTGACGGTGAGGACCTCGCGGTCCAGGCCGAGTCGTTCGAAAGGGTCTTTGATCATGCTCGGCATCATAAAGGACAAGGCTGACTTGTGCATCGCCCTCTGCACCGAGCATGCGCTGGAGTGCTACCTTTGCGCATCGCCCAAGGAGGGACTTGCATGCTCGCTCAATTGCCGTTTACCGGCCTCGAATGGATTCCGGTGTTACTCGCGGTCAGCGCGGCCTACGTCGTGTTCGGCATTGCCGGATTTGGTACGGCGTTGATTGCGGCGCCGGTGTTGATTCATTTCATGCCGCTGTCCAAGGTGGTGCCGCTGCTGGTGCTGCTCGACTTCATTGCGGCGTTCGGCAACCTGCTGCCGTCGCGCAAGGACGTTGCCCGTGCCGAGTTGCTGCGGCTGCTGCCGTTCATGGCCATCGGTTGCATTTTGGGCGTGGTGTTCCTGCTGCAGCTGAAATCAGACCTGCTGTTGCTGCTGATGGGCGTGTTCGTTACGGCCTACGCCATTTATGGGCTTGCGATCAAAACCCGACCGAAACGTCTGAATCCGCTCTGGGCGATGCCCATGGGAACCGTCGGCGGGCTGTTCGGCGCCATGTTCGGCAGTGGTGGTTTCCTTTATGCGATCTACCTGAATGCACGGCTGGATTCCAAGGATGAGGCCCGCGCGACGCAGTGCGCGCTGATCAGTTGCAGCACCATCGTGCGCCTGTCGTTGTTCGTGATTGCCGGGGTGTATGCCGACACAAGCCTGCTGTTGCTGGCGGCGTGCTTGCTGCCAGTGATGTTCCTTGGCACCTGGATAGGCCGCCAGTTGAGCTTCAAGCTCTCCCGCGAAGCTTTTGTACGGCTGGTGACCTGGCTGGTACTGGCCAGCGGTGTGGCCTTGATTGTTCGCTACCTGACGAGCTGAGCAGGGGGTAGAATTGGCCGATTATTGAAGTCCCAGGCCTGCCTTGTTCATGAACACCCAGAGCATTATCGTCCCCAGACTGTCCACCGTCCCGGTGCACGAGGCCCGCGCGCGGGCGATCCTGCGCTGGCTGGTCAGGGAGAAAATCGTCGAGGAGCAGTTGAGCACCTGTGGCCGCAGCGGCAACCGCATGGCCTACGCGCTGGCGCCAGGCGCGCGCAAGATCGCCCTGCGGCCCGAGCTGCTGCCGTTCGATCAGCCGGTCAACGGCCTGGAGGTCATGCTCAAGCGCTGCATCTACACCCCGACCGAGGGCTTTCTTGAAGAAGCCGGCTGCCCGGAGTGCCGGCGTGAGGTCGGCGAACCGCTGTTCGACAGCCTGGAAGAGTGGATGCCGGGGGTGAGCGACAACTTCACCTGCCCGCTGTGCGCCTTCGAAGACGACATCAATGGCTTTCTATTCTTGCAGCCATGTGCCTTTTCCAACCTGGGGTTCATCTTCAACAACTGGGGCGAGGCCGGTTTTACCTCGACCTTCCTCGCCGCGTTTGCCGACTGGCTCGACCATCCGGTAGCCGTGGTGCAGGTAAAACTGCCACAGGCCTGACCGAAGGCCCTTATTTTGCATTGAGCGGCGCGCCATGGATGAGTATAATGGCGCGCTTCCAATTTTCCCGCCCGGGAGCCCCCGCGATGCTGCGTATCAGCCAAGAAGCACTGACCTTCGACGACATTCTCCTTGTACCTGGTTATTCCGAGGTACTGCCCAATGAAGTCAGTCTCAAGACCCGTTTGACCCGTGGCATCGAGCTGAACATTCCGCTGGTATCCGCTGCCATGGACACCGTTACCGAAGCCCGTCTGGCCATCGCCATGGCGCAGGAAGGCGGTATCGGCATCATCCACAAGAACATGACCATCGAACAACAGGCCAGCGAAGTGCGCAAGGTCAAGAAGTTCGAGGCTGGCGTGGTCAAGGACCCGATCACCATCGAAGCCGACGCCACCGTGCGTGACCTGTTCGACCTGACCCGCCTGAACAATATCTCTGGTGTTCCGGTGCTGGCCAACGGCGACCTGGTCGGTATCGTCACCTCCCGTGACGTACGCTTCGAGACCCGTCTGGACGCCAAGGTGCGTGACGTGATGACGCCCAAAGAGCGTCTGGTCACCGTCCGCGAAGGCGCCGACAAGAACGAAGTCCGCGAGCTGCTGCACAAGCACCGCCTGGAAAAAGTCCTGATCGTTGACGGCAAGTTCAGCCTCAAGGGCATGATGACCGTCAAGGACATCGAAAAGGCCAAGGCCTACCCGCTGGCGAGCAAGGACGACCAGGGTCGTCTGCGCGTCGGCGCTGCGGTCGGCACCGGCAAGGACACCGGCGAGCGCGTTGCGGCGCTGGTTGCTGCCGGCGTTGACGTGGTGGTGGTCGACACCGCCCACGGTCATTCCAAAGGCGTGATCGACCGCGTTCGCTGGGTCAAGGAAACCTACCCACACGTGCAGGTGATCGGCGGCAACATCGCCACCGGCGCTGCCGCCAAGGCCCTGGCTGATGCCGGCGCCGACGCCGTCAAGGTCGGTATCGGCCCAGGCTCGATCTGCACCACGCGTATCGTTGCTGGTGTCGGCGTGCCGCAGATCAGCGCTATCGCCAACGTAGCCGCTGCCCTCGAAGGCACCGGCGTGCCACTGATCGCCGACGGCGGCATCCGCTTCTCGGGTGACCTGTCCAAGGCCATCGTCGCAGGCGCCTCGTGCGTGATGATGGGTTCGATGTTTGCCGGTACCGAAGAAGCACCAGGCGAAGTCGAGCTGTTCCAGGGTCGTTCGTACAAGGCTTACCGCGGCATGGGTTCGCTGGGTGCAATGGCTCAGGCGCAGGGTTCGTCCGACCGTTACTTCCAGGACTCCTCGGCCGGCGCCGAGAAGCTGGTCCCGGAAGGCATCGAAGGCCGCGTACCTTACAAAGGCGCACTGGCTGCGATCATTCACCAGCTGATGGGCGGCCTGCGTTCGTCCATGGGCTATACCGGCAGTGCCACCATCGAAGAGATGCGCACCAAGCCTGAGTTTGTACGCATCACCGGTGCCGGCATGGCCGAGTCCCACGTGCATGACGTGCAGATCACCAAGGAAGCGCCAAACTACCGCGTAGGCTGAGGCTTCCAGCATCATTAGCAAGCGGGGCTGTTACGACAGCCCCGTGTTGTTTCCGATTTCCACTGACGAGATTGAGTCATGGCCCTCGACATTCACGCTCACCGCATCCTGATCCTCGACTTCGGTTCCCAGTACACCCAGCTGATCGCCCGCCGCGTGCGCGAGATCGGTGTCTACTGCGAGCTGCATCCGTTCGACATGGACGATGAAGCGATCCGCGAATTCAACCCGCGCGGCATCATCCTCGCTGGCGGCCCAGAGTCGGTCCACGAAGCCAACAGCCCGCGTGCACCGCAAGCGGTGTTCGACCTCAACGTACCGGTGCTGGGCATCTGCTACGGCATGCAGACCATGGCCGAGCAGATGGGCGGCAAGGTCGAAGGCTCCGAGCTGCGCGAATTCGGCTACGCTCGCGTTGACGTGGTCGGCAAGAGCCGCCTGCTCGACGGCATCGAAGACCATGTAGACGCCGACGGCGTGTTTGGTCTCGATGTATGGATGAGCCACGGTGACAAGGTCACCCGCATGCCAGAGAACTTCCACGTTCTGGCCAGCACCCCAAGCTGCCCGATCGCCGGTATGTTCGACGACAGCCGCGGCTACTACGGCGTGCAGTTCCACCCTGAAGTGACCCACACCAAGCAGGGCGGACGCATCCTGTCGCGCTTCATCCTCGACATCTGCGGCTGCGAAGCGCTGTGGACCTCGTCCAACATCGTTGAAGATGCCATCGCCCAGGTCCGCGCCCAGGTCGGCACTGCCAACGTCCTGCTGGGCCTGTCCGGTGGCGTCGACTCGTCGGTGGTTGCTGCGCTGCTGCACCGCGCCATCGGCGACCAGCTGACCTGCGTATTCGTCGACAACGGCCTGCTGCGCCTGCACGAAGGTGAGCAAGTGATGGCCATGTTCGCCGAGAACATGGGCGTCAAGGTGATCCGCGCCAACGCCGAAGCTCAGTTCCTGGGCAACCTGGAAGGCGAAGCCGATCCGGAGAAGAAGCGCAAGATCATCGGCCGCACCTTCATCGACGTGTTCGATGCCGAAGCCAGCAAACTGGAAAACATCCAGTTCCTCGCCCAAGGCACCATCTACCCGGATGTGATCGAGTCGGCTGGCGCCAAGAGCGGCAAGGCCCACGTGATCAAGTCGCACCACAACGTCGGCGGCTTGCCAGAGGAAATGAACCTCAAACTGGTCGAGCCACTGCGTGAGCTGTTCAAGGACGAAGTGCGCAAACTCGGCCTCGAACTCGGCCTGCCGTACGACATGGTCTACCGCCACCCGTTCCCGGGCCCGGGCCTGGGCGTGCGTATCCTTGGTGAAGTGAAAAAGGAATACGCCGACATCCTCCGTCGCGCTGACCACATCTTCATCGAAGAGCTGCGCAAAGCCGACTGGTACCACAAGACCAGCCAGGCCTTCGTGGTGTTCCAGCCGGTCAAGTCGGTGGGTGTGGTCGGTGACGGCCGTCGCTACGCCTGGGTCGTCGCCCTGCGCGCCGTCGAGACCGTGGACTTCATGACCGCACGCTGGGCGCACCTGCCTTACGAGCTGCTGGAAACGGTCAGCGGGCGGATCATCAACGAGATCGAAGGCATCTCGCGCGTGACTTATGACGTGTCGAGCAAGCCGCCGGCGACGATTGAGTGGGAGTGATCCCGCGTCGATCTGCCAGTAAATAGTCCAAAGCCCGCGTAACTGCGGGCTTTTGGTTTCTGGACGAACCCGAAGTCGGCTAGCGCACAGCTTATCTTTATATATAATGCGACTCACTTTCACTTAGCCACACCGTCATCATGACTCAGTCACCTCACAACCCGGAACTGATCAGCGCTCTGGCGCTGCATTACGAAGACCTGGTCGCCTACATCCGTCGGCGCTTTCACGGCAGTCAGTTTGCCCGCGATGTGGTCCATGACGTGTGCCTGCAGCTACTGGAGAAGCCGCCACAGCAAGCGGTCAGGCTGCCGTTCGCCTTCCTGCGCCGTACTTCCTTCAATCGCGCCATCGACCGCCGGCGTGCGGATATCACCCGTGACGCCTATTTCGAGCCGACTACCGACGTGCCGGACTGGCACGTGCATGAATTCGACGGCGCAGCAGCGCTGGATTTCGCTCAACAGCTCGAAGCACTATTGGCGATTATCGACAATCTGCCGGCACGGGCGCGGCAAGTTTTTCTGCTGCACCGCATCCATGGCATGCCGCAGCGTGAGATCGCTGCTGAGCTGGCCATCTCGGTGAACATGGTCACCCAGCACTTCGCCCGGGCCATGCGCAGCATCGCCCAGGACTGGGAGCCGGCACGGCTAGCGCTGGCAGGGCGCAGCTGAGTCATGAGCGAACCCCGTCGCCCCGGCAGCAATGACCCGCTGACGCCCTTTGAGCTGGCGCTTCGCAACCGTGTACCGTCCCGCGAAGCACTGCTGGCGGAAGGCAAAGCGCAGACTGTCCGCCAGCGGCGGCGCAAGCAGGTGCTTGGCGCAAGCCTTTCGACAGTGGCGCTCGCGTCGATGCTGTGGGGGATAGATCCAGCCTGGCGCAGCGAAGACGTGCGCACGGCCTATGGCCAGCGGCACGACCTGCAACTGGCTGACGGCAGCCGGATCGCCCTCAACAGTGCCACTCACCTGCGTATCGAACAACGTCTGCGCAGTCGCCAGTTCGAATTACTGGAGGGCGAGGCTACCTTCACCGTGGCGCCGGGCGACAAGCCTTTCATTGTCCGTAGCCAGGGTGTGGCGGTGCGCGACATCAGTACGGTGTTTAATGTACGCAGCGATAGCCGTGGCGTGGCTGTAGCCGTAATTGAAGGCGCGGTGGATGTATCGACAGCGAGTGCCGGGCCTCAGCGTTTGCTGGGCGGTCAGCAGCTGATGCCCAGTCGTGAGTCATTGGGCGCGGTCGCAGCGCTCGACCCTGCCAGCGCCACCGCCTGGCAACAGGGCAAACTGCGCTTTGACGGTACACCGCTACGCGAGGTACTCGCTGAAATTCGTCGGTATCGCCAGGCCCCGATCCGGCTGGCCGACAATCGACTTGGCGATTTGCGCTTGTCAGGCGAATTCGACAGTGCAGCGGTGGAGTCACTGATCGACCTGCTGCCTGCCGTCATGCCGGTGATGTTGATCCGTGGGAGGGATGGCAGCGTGCTTGTAAGCGCGCGATAGCGGTTGTACGCGCGAGTAGAGGTACCGACGTAACGTTGAATGAAAATAAACAAGAATTATTCACATCTGACCTCAACATCTTTTGTACCCCATCCGCCTTCACCCATGAACGTCACTACTGATTGCGTCCTTGGGGAGTTCCATGAACAACAATGCACCATTGCGCCGTGCTCGGCTTTGCCGGCAGTCATTGCTGGCAGCCAGCGTCCTGCTCGCCTCCAGCCTGCACGCCGCGCAAGCTCTGCACACTGTCAACCTCTCGGCCCAGCCATTGGACCAAGCGCTCAACGCCTTGGCCGGGCAGACCGGCTCTCGCATTCTGTTCGCTACTGCCAGTGCTGAAAACCTGCAGGCTCCCGCTTTGAACGGAGAGTTGAGTGTCGAGCAGGCTTTGCAGCGCCTGCTGCGCGGCTCATTGCTCAGCGTGGACAAAACCCCGGATGGCAGCTTTGTAGTGGCTGAGCGGGTGTTGGCGGGTAGTGCGCTGGAATTGGGAACGACCACCATCAGCGGACAGGGCATCGGGCAGGCCACTGAAAACAGCGGCTCTTACACCGGGGGCCTGGTCAGCGTGGGCTCCAAGACTCCAGTCAGCATCAAGGATACCCCGCAGGCGGTATCAATCATCAGCCAGCAGATGATCGAAGATCAGCGCATGACTGCCTTGGCTGATGCGATGAAATGGTCGCCCGGCATTACCCTGCGCAACGCCAACTACAACACTCAGGCGTTCTACTCGCGTGGCTTCGGCATCGACAACGTGCAGATCGACGGCGCCGCGCCGATGGACATCGGCACCGGCGTGGGCACTTTCTACAGCGAGCGTCAGTACGACATGGCGGCGTACGATCACGTCGAGGTGCTGCGGGGGGCAAGTGCGCTGCTGGGCGGCAGCGGCGATCCGGGTGCCATCGTCAACCTGGTGCGCAAGCGGCCGCTGGACAGTTACCAGCTCAAGCTCAATACCTCGGCAGGCTCTTGGGACAACTACCGCAGTGAGGTCGACGTGACCGGCCCATTGGCGATGGAGGGACGCTTGCGCGGTCGCGCCGTGGCAGCCTACACCGATCGCCAGTACTTCATGGACAATCGCAGCACCGAGAAGCCCTTCATGTATGGCATCGTCGAGTTCGACGTGACCGATGACACCTTGCTTACCCTCGGCGGCAGCTATGACAAGGTCAAGGAAAATGGCACCGGTGACGGCTTGCCGCGCTACAGCACCGGCGGTGACCTGAAATTGCCGCGCCACCGCTGGTTCACCAACAGTCGAGCCTGGAGCGATAGCGAATCCCGCGAATGGTTCGCCAAGTTCGATCACCACTTCAATGAGGATTGGACCCTAAACACGTCCTACACCCACTCCATGAACACGGCCACTACCGAAGGTATCATCCCCTACGGTTCGGTCGATGAGACAACCAACACTGGCACCTACTGGTGGGGCAGCTACGTATCCAGCTGGAGCAAGCAATCGGTATTCGACGTGAACATTGCCGGTAGCTTCGACGCCTTTGGCCGCCGTCACGAAGTGCTGTTAGGGGCTGATTACCAGAAGGTCACCAGCCGCTGGCGTGCAGCATTGGGCGTCAACGGCAAGGGTGGCCTGATCGACCTGTGGAACCCGGCCGCCACGCCGCTGCCGGATACCGGCAGCAGCCGTAACTTCTGGCGCGATTACTCGCCAAACACCCGTGAGCAATACGGAATGTACTCGACCCTGCGACTGCAGCTCACCGACCCACTCAAGCTGGTGCTCGGTGCCCGTGCCCAGCGCTACAAATTCGAGCACGCTTACAGCACTGCCGCCAATACCGACGGGACTGGTGGGTGGACGACCGATGCGCCTGTGCAGGACCGGGTAGGGACCACGCTGATTCCCTATGGTGGCGTGATCTATGCCCTCAATGATGAGTGGTCGGCCTATGCCAGCTACTCAGAAATGTTCAAACCTCAATCGCTGAGCATGCAGGCTCCGGAGGACGCTCCGACCTCGCTCGAGCCGATGACCGGCAAAGCTTATGAAACGGGTATCAAGGGCGAACTGTTCGGCGGCGCGATGAACGTCACCGCGGCGCTGTTCCACATCACCCGGGAAAACCAGGCGGTGACAGACCCTGCCTATCCCGATCCGCCGTTCGGCTACAGCGGTTCCTGCTGCTTCCTTGCCCAGGACAAGATCACCAGTAGAGGCTTTGATCTGGAGGCCAGTGGCGAGATCGTGCCAGGCTGGCAGCTGCAGGCCGGCTACACCTTCAACCAGGTGCGCAACAATACCGAGACTACCCTGCATAGCACGATCACGCCCAAGCACCTGCTCAAGCTCTGGAGCGTCTACACCCTGCCAGGCGCTTTTTCGGACTGGCGCGTGGGCGCTGGGGTGACGGCAACCAGTCCGACTTATGTTTCAGGCAAGGCCTACAGCTTCGATGCGGCGGGTAACCCGATCGATAGCCATGACTACGATTTCAAGCAGTCGGGCTATGCAGTCTACGACGCGATGGTCGAGTACGATGTGGACGAGCATTGGACTGTTGCCCTCAATGGTCGCAATCTGTTCGATCGAACCTATTACGCCAGTGTGGGTACATCCGAGTACGGCAACTACTACGGCGAGCCGCGCAACTTCACGCTGACCTTGCGCGGTACGTTCTGGTAAACGCGCGACTGCAACAAAAGATGGAGCTGTCTATCAGGGTGGCGGTCGAGATGGCGCCGGCAGGCTAGCGCATGGGCCACGGGCGAGGACAGATTGCACGAATATGCACCTCAGCCAATCCGCCTGGAAATCGGCCGCTTCTTACCGTGAAACCCTGAAGCCCGCGTAATTGCGGGCTTCAGGTTTTTCATCAGAGCAACCTCGCTGCAAAGGCCTGATGCAGGCCGGCACGTGTCCTTATACTGGCGCATCTGCCTGACCGAGTGGGTTCGCATGCGGGATCTTACGTATTTCATAAAAGTGGCTCAGCTAGGCCATCTAGGGCGCGCTGCCGAAGCACTCCATATATCACCCTCAGCGCTGTCCAAGTGTATTGATCGACTCGAGCAACAGTACGCAGCGCAACTGTTCCAGCGCGTAGGCCGCAGCATCCGCTTGAGCGAGGCGGGGGAGTTGTTACTGGCCCATGCCCTTGAGGTCGAGCACGTGCTTGAACAGGCACAGCGGCAGACCGCTGCGTTGGGCCAGGGGCTCAGCGGCAGCATTCGCGTCGGGGCTGCTGCGACGAGCGCCGACTACCTGTTGCCGGCCGCCTGCAGGGTTCTGCAGCAAGAGGCGCCGAACGTTGTTGTCGAGTTGCAGATCGGCATGAACGATGTCCTTCGCGAGCAATTGCGCAAGGGGCAGCTTGATATCGTGGTCGGCCCACTGGGCGGTGCGGACGATGAAGAGTTGCTTGAGCACGAGGTCAGTGGCGACGAAGTGATTGTTGTTGCTCACCTTGATCATCCTCTGGTCGGGCGGACGGTTTCGCTGGGCGATTTCAGTCGCTATCGGTGGCTGCTCTCTCCGCCGACAGTCGCCACCCGACAGTGGCTCGATGGCGCATTTACCCAATACGGCCATGCCCTGCCAGCTGTGGCGATTGTCACCAATGCTATCGCTGCGGCACCGCAGCTGATCGCTGAAACGGGGCTGCTGAGTTTCATCTCCCGGCGCAATCTGGCCACCTTTGGCCAGGCTTACGGGCTGGTGGAGGTCAAGGTAGAGAGCGAGGCTCTCACCCTGAAAAGGCGCTTCGGTATCCTTCATCGGGCCAACCCTTATCTATCTCCTGCCACGCGGCGTTTCATGGCATTGATGGTAACGGAAGGACAAAGGTTTCCTGTCGGGAAAGATTAACTGAAAAAACGATAATGGAAGTAAACGATATTGACCGTAATACTGCCAGCCACATAACAACAAAGGCTGGAGTACTGCATGCCCTATACGATCCTCGTCACCGCGCCCAGCTTGGCGTCGGCCGGCCGGCAACTACTTGAAGCGGGTGGTCACCGTGTCATCTACATTTCCCCATCCGACGACCCGACGGCCATCGAAAAGGTGCTGGCTGCTGAGCCGGTCGACGCGATCATTTCGCGAACGCTTGCCCTGACTGCCGATGCCATCAAGGCCGCGACCCACCTCAAGGTGATCAGCAAGCATGGTGTAGGCGTAAACAACATCGCCGTGGATGCCGCCACGGCTCGTAGCATTCCAGTCTATGTCACCCCAGGTGCCAACGCTCAGTCCGTTGCCGAAATGGCACTTGGGCTGTTGCTGGCTGCCGCTCGCCGCATCAGCTGGATGGACGCGCAGCTGCGTGACGGGCGCTGGGCGCGCGCTCAGGACGGCATCGAGTTGAGCGGGCGTACGATTGGCCTGGTCGGCTTCGGCCAGGTCGCGCGCAAGCTCTGGCGCGCCTGTCAGGCCTTGGGCATGAATGCTCGGATATACGACCCGTTCCTGCCGCAGGATGCCGATCTCGAGGGCGCTCAACGGGCTGCCAGCCTGTTGCAACTGCTCGAGGGCAGCCATGTGTTGTCACTGCATATTCCGCTGACCGCGCAGACCCGGGGCCTGATCGGCGCCGCTGAATTGGCGGCGCTGCCTGCCGGGGCTGTGCTGATCAATACCGCACGCGGCGAAGTGGTGGATGAGCCGGCACTGATAGCTGCTCTGCGCAGCGGTGCCCTGTACGCCGCGGGGCTCGACACAACCGCTCAGGAGCCAATGCTGCCTGACAACCCTTTGCTGGGGTTGGAGAACATCGTGCTTACCCCACACGTCGCAGGCTCCACCCCCGCCGCCTTGGCGGCGATGGCCGAGGGCGCGGCGCGCAACGTACTTGGCTTTCTTGACGGTACCCCGCCCGCAGCCAGTGCCTGCGTGAACCCTACCGTTCTCTCCTGACTCAGAGGCATCTATGACAACTACCCAATGGCCAGCAGGCTATCGCATCAATCCGCGTGTGGAAGGGCCTTCGGCTGAACTGATCGCGGCGTTTCGCGAGATACCAGTGGCGGTAGCTGGTGATTGCATGGGGCGCTGTATCGGTGCTCGTGGGCTGCGTGGCTACCATGGTGATCTTGCGCTGAAACTGTGTGGGCCTGCGTTCACCGTTCGCGTGCGTCCCGGCGATAACCTGATGGTTCACAAAGCGCTGATGATGGTCGAGCCCGGTGATGTGCTGGTGATCGATGGCGGGGCAGACGTGAGCCAGGCGGTCATCGGCGGGCTCGTGCGCACGACTGCGCTGCGGGTGAAGCTGGGAGGTATCGTGATCGATGGTGCGGTACGTGACCTGGAGGAGTTGGCCGAGGGCATTATCCCGGTGTTCGCTGCCGGTCACACCCACCGAGGTCCGAGCAAGGACGGGCCGGGTGAGATCAACGTGCCGGTTGCCTGCGCAGGGCTTGCGGTATTGCCTGGAGACCTGGTGCTCGGCGACGCCGACGGCGTGATTGCCATTCGGGCCGAGGACGCAGCAGCACTGTTACCGCTGACCCATGCGCATCTGGCGCGCGAAGCCAGCATTCGCAAGACCAATCAGGAAGGCACAGCGGACCCCGAGCGCTTCAACGCGTCATTGCGCGCCAAAGGCCTGCCGGTCTGATACAGCCAGGTCAGCTGGTATTGCTGCGGTATACCTTACAACTATAAAAAAAGGTTTCTACCATGTTGATTACGCTAAGTTGCGTGATGTTGGCTTGCTTCATCTACGCACTGATGAGCAAACGGCTGTCGGCGCTGACTGCGCTGATCCTGATCCCGTCACTGTTTGCGTTAATCGGCGGTTTCCACGCCGAAATGGGTAAGTACGTAATTGATGGTTTGAAGATGGTCGCTCCCAATGGAGTTCTGATGATCTTCGCCATGTTGTATTTCCTGTGCATGACCGAGGCGGGCATGTTCGATCCACTCGTGGCACGCATCGTTGGCGCAGTTCGCGGCGATCCGGTGAGGATTTTCATTGGCACCGTAGCACTTGCGTTCATCGTGGCACTGGATGGTGACGGCGCTACGATCTACATGATCGTGCTCTCGGCATTTTTGCCGATCTATCAGCGCTTGGGCTTGTCGCGCCCGATGGTGTGCTGTCTGCTGTTACAAGTGGCAGGGTTAGGCAACATGATGCCTTGGGGTGGCCCAACCGCTCGTGCTGCTACGGCCATGCATGTGGACATGGGTGAAATGTTCGTGCCGCTGCTGCCTGCATTGCTTGCCAGTGTGGTGTACACCTTTGGTCTGGCCTGGTGGTTCGGTCGCCTTGAGCGCAGCCGGTTAGGTGGCGCGATCGATCTCAACGGAGATTTTTCTGATCGTGCTCAGCAGCGCTGTCAAAGCCGTTGCAAGCTTGGCTTCAACTGGACGCTGACTGCAGGTCTGCTGCTCGCGCTGTGCCTGGAAGTGCTGCCGTTGCCATATCTGTTCATGATCGCCTCCTGCCTGGCACTCATCGTGAATTTCCCCAGCCTCAAAGCTCAGCAGGATCAGCTGGCGCTGCATGCGCCACCGATCCTAGCGGTGGCCGGGCTGATTTTTGCTGCAGGCGTGTTCACTGGCATTCTTGGCGGTACCGGGATGGCAAATGCCGTGGCTGATGGCCTGGTCAAGGTTATCCCTGAAGCAATGGGGCCCTACATGGCGGTGTTGACAGCGTTGCTGAGTATTCCTGTCACCTGGCTTGTGTCCAACGATGTGTTCTATTTCGGTATCCTCCCGATTCTGGCGCAAACCGCCCAGCATCACGGCATCACAGCGCTGGAAATGGCCCGGGCCTCGTTGATCGGACAGCCCGTGCACATCCTCAGTCCACTGGTGGCGTCCACCTATCTGGTGGTGAGCATGCTCAAGCTCGACTACGCCGAAAACCAGCGATTCACCATGAAATGGTCGGTGATCAGTTGTCTGGTGCTGTTGCTGGTTTCGCTGCTGACCGGTGTGATTCCGCTGGTATCCAACGGTCAGGCCTAGTGGATGCAGAGGCTGATGCGCTGTAGGGACTTGGAAATTGAGCGTTATCTCGCCGGCTTTCACCATTTGTTCGCATACCGCACCGCTTGGCTGAAAGCCAGAGACAACAAAGCCCGCATGCGCGGGCTTTGTTGTTTCAGGCACAGACCTCTATCAGAAGTCGTAACGCACGTTCGCAGTAAAGGTATCCGCGTCAAAACCACTGCTGGTCAGGTAGCTGTAGTTACCGCCCACGCTCCACGCGCCGACGCGGTAGTTGGCGCCCAGGCCCAGCTCGTAGCTGTCACGCGCAGGCGTCGCACCGGTGGTAGTGAACGGCGTACCGCCGAGGACGAAGGTGGAGGTGGTGCCGGTCTTGTCGCCGATGAAATCGTGCCAGGCCATCAGCTTGGCTTCCGGTTCCAGGGTGCCCATGCCTACATCGAATGCTGCCGCGAGGCGAGCGCCGAGGCCCATTTCGCCGATTTCGTAGCGTTGGCTGCCGACGTTGAGGGCGGCCGAGCTGCCTTTTTCACGGTACGAATCAATCGATACGTTGGCATAGCGTGCGCCGACTTGCGGCTCCAGCAGCCACTGCTTGTCGAGCTGGAAGGTGTAGCCAGCCAGGGCGTTGACGCCGAAGATCTCACTGTCGTAGCTGGCCTTGGCGCGGGTGCCGGCAATGTAGCGTTTGGATTCGTTGTCGTTCCAGCCATACATCAGCGAGGTGTCGACGAAGAAGTTGTCGTGAGTCCAGTTGCCATACAGAGTCAGGGCATGGCCGTTGACGTCGGTTTTGCTGCCCAGGTCGGATTTGACGTCGCTGGTCAGGTAGCTGTAGGCCAGGCCCACGGTGGTGTCAGCGTTGAGCTTGCCGTCGGCACCCACGGCGATGCCGTTGGTGTTGGCGTCGTAGCCGTCAATACCGTGGCGGCGGTCCTGGTTGGCATCGCTGGTCAGCGCTTGCAGCCATACGCCTTGCTCGGCCAGCACGTCACCTGAGGACAGGCCGCTACGTGCTTTGCTGGCACGGCGGTTGATGGCACCAGAGACCAGGTTCTGGCTGTTGGTGGCGGCGTGGATCGCGCCACGGCTGACGTCTGGAGTGAGGGTTTCGGCCAGTTTGGCCAGCTCTTCACTGGTAGCGGCGTTGGCGAAACGCTGGAACACCGGGTCGCTTTCGTCCAGTTGGCCCATGACGGTGTTCTTGAACGGCTTGATGGCGTTTACTGCGTTGCGCGAACCACGCGCTTCCAGCAGGTTTTCCGTGATCACCTCATCGCTGCGGGTGGCAACCAGGGCTTTCACATCCTGGCCTTCGATGCCGAAGTTTTTCACTTCAAGCAGCGCCGAGGAGGACACCACCGAAAGGTTCTCTGGGTCTTCCCAGGTGCCGGAGTTGAGCAGGGTGTAGCGGGTGCCCTGGGCCGAGGTGCGGAAGTCGTCGGAGCGCGCCTGCAGTTCGATCTGGCTGCCCGCCGAGAAGAAGGTGTTGCCGGTTACTTTCAGAATAGGCGCGTTGGGCAGGGTGTCGTTGTCCAGCAGCAGGCGCAGGCGGGCGGTGTCGCTGTCCATGTCGAGGTCGCCGTCAATCGTCGTCTGCGGGCGCAGCAGGGTCAGGCGGCCGCCGTCGATGTCGACAAAGCCGGCGCGGATGGTCGAGCCATCGAACATCGCCTCGCCTTGCACCAGTACGCCACTCAAGCCCAGCACATCACCCTTCACCTGGCCGCCTTGCCAGTAGAAATACGATGGGGCTGCACCGTCATTGGCCTTGATTGCAGCCTCGCCGCCTTCGATCAGGCCAGCTGTCTGGGTGATGGCGAAGGTGTCGAAACCGGCCGAGGGATCCAGGCCGACAAAGTGAATGCCGAAGCCTTCGCCGGAGATGGTTCCGCTGTTGTTCAGGTCGGTCTGGAACCTGTCGGTGATCTGACCGGTGAACTGAGCGTGGTCGATCTCGATACCGGCGGAGTCGAGGCCGCGTGCGGTGATGGTGCCGGTGTTGTTGATGCGTGCCTGGGTCGAGGTGATCATCATGCCGTTGGCGTTTTCACCCGTCACGCTGATGTTGCCGCTGTTGTTCACTTCACCGGCGATGACCGCTTGGTACAGATCCAAGCCCATGGCGCCGGGGCCGTCCACCGTGATGTCGCCCTGGTTCACCAGGTCGCCAGCGACGGTGGAATCCAGGGTCATGGAGATTCCGCCCGCGTAGTCGGTCAGGCTCTCGGTTGTCAGGTTGATCTTGCCCTGATTGACCAGGTTGCCATCCAGAGTCACGTCTTGCAGGTAGATACCTGCGCCTGTCGACGTGCCGGTAAAGGTGGCGTTGGCAAAGCGCTCATTGATGCTGACGAACTGGCCTTTGCTCAGATCGTAATTAACGTCGAGCGTGGAAGCGGCATTGGCTGCGGTAGTCGTGGTAGCCGCAATGGCGAGCGCGAGCAATGAGCGGCGCATGGGAGAAATGTTCAAGGCAGTATCCTTACAGGGCAGAAACTGACACGGGAAGACCTACGCGTCAGCGTCTGTTTCGGGCATCCCTGCCAGCTTGTCAGTGAAGTGCTGAGTCAAGCGCGAGCGAATTTACACCAAACCATTAGAATGATTCATCCTGGAACGCGATTTTTAAGGGGAATAATCCAAGAAATGCGATGAGCCAGCTATTTTTTAGAGAAATAAAGGATTAGTCAGCAATAAGCGGAACTTTGCCATTTATGGGATGGTCAACAGTGGTCTTTTTTTGCCAAGCCCCATTGGTCAGCGGAGTTTCAAGCGACTCAGGCCATGCCGCTTCCCAGCCTTGGTCATGGCTGGCGCCGTCGATGCGGACTGTGTGGGAGAGGGGGGAATCAAGCGCTTGTTGGTATTTGTCAGCCAGAGTCGCTGGAATGATCTGGTCCGCTGTTCCAACCAAGTGCCGCTGTGGGAGAGCGGCTAGCTGAGCCCGGTAGTCCAGTGGCTCCAGCGAACCGTCGAGTGGCGACAGGTTTTTCATTACGGCCCACAAGCGCGGGCTGAGGTTGCCCGCCAGTGTCTGCACCTGGCTTACGTCAGTACGCTGGGCTGCCAACAACAAGGCAAGCGCGGCGCCACCTGAATACCCCACCAGTTCGAATTCCTGGTTGCCATAGCGCTGTTTCAATTGATCCAGCGCCTGACTGAGGCGGGTGACCACGTCCTGAGAAAACCGTCTGTTTGTCCACAGTTCTGGGCGGCACGCTGCGCTCATGACGAACTGGCAAGGTCGGGCCAGGTATGCGTTGGGCGTTGGGTCGGCCAGTGCCAGCCGGGCCACCAACAGATTGTGCGGGCTCGGATCCAGGCTGGGTTGGCTGGTGGTGGCCCAGGCATGGCCGTCGCCTTCGAGGTAGACGCGCAGGCGAGTCAGAATGCCTGCAGCGTGCGGTGTCAGTATCAGCAGCGGGAAGGCGCGTCCCGGCAGCACCTCAACCTGGCGACCCTGTGCGTCAGCAAGGTGCTGCAACGCCTCGCGCGGCGATTGGCAGGCCACAAGCAGCGCGCTTATGACCACCAGCCAGGCTTTACCGAGGTAGACCAATGCCTGAGAGGAGAGGGCGTATCTGTTGCTCATCGGTTGTGGATTACCATGGCTGCTATTGGATAAAGGATTGAAGGGAAGCATGGCCAAGTTCAACAAGGTATGGCGCTGGTTCAAACAGTTGGCAGTGTTGTTTCTGGTAGCGCTGGCGCTGAACGCTGCCGTTCAGCTGGGGGTACTGCTGCCATATGTCGTCAAGCATGTCGGTGTGACCACTTCCCTCGGTCACACAATGCTGATCACCACAGGCATCGACATCGTCGCCGTGGCACTGGTCAGTTCGGTAGTGCCCGCCGTGTTTCTGATGATGAACATGCATCGCTCAGCCTACGCAGCGATGGTCATCGGCATGCTCGCCGGCTTCCAGATCGAGGCGGCCTCTGCAGTAGCCAAGATATTGATACTTCTATGGTTGCTTGGAGTGGCAGTCTGGTTCGGCTGGTGCAAGCTGCGCGACGTTTACCGGTACTACAAAGCCAGATGACGCCCGGCACGCCAACACGCTCGGCTCAGGATTGAAATAAACACCCCGCCGCAGGCTTCAGGCTTGCTGGGAACGGTCGATAGCCTGACGATGCGCCCGCCGCGGCGATCGCAGCTCGTTCTCCCCCATGCAGGTCCGTATATGAACTGGTTCTACGACGCCAAGATATCAACCAAGTTGTATGTTGCATTCGCGCTATGCGCCTTTATCACGTTGATCGTTGGGATTGTCGGTAGCCAGGGAATTGGCTCGTTGTCTACAAACTTGCAGTTGGTCTTCAGTAACAACCTGGTCTCGGTGGCGAAAACCGCCGAGGCGCGCTCCGATGCCATTGCGCAGAGCCGTGATCTGTACCGTCTGTTGGCTGCTTCCATTGCAGGCAGCGACGCCGCCGAACGCAGCACTATTCTTGCCGCCATGAATGAAAACCGCCAGAGCAGCGAACGCGCGTTCGCGGTGTACCGTGCCACGCCTTTGGCCGATGACGAACGCGCCGCTGGCGATCGTATGGAAAAGGACTGGCCGGCCTATCAGGCCATCGTCGATCGTGTGGTGGCTACCATCGAACGTGGTGATCTGGCCGCAGCCAAGCAGCTGATGGCTGGAGAAATGCACCAGGCGTATCGCACCGTGATGGACGAGATGGAGATCATGGTCAAGTCGAACAACCGCCAGATCGGTGAAGGCGCCCAGGATGCTCGCGACAGCGAGGCTGATGCCAAGCTCAACCTTTACCTTGGCATCGGTGCCTCCTTCATCGCCGCGCTGCTGCTGGGCATTTTCATCAGCCGGGTGATCAGTGCGCCGATCGCATTGGCGGTTGGCAACGCGCAGCGAATTGCCGGTGGTGACCTGAGCAAAACCATTGAAAGCGGCCATCGTGACGAAGGCGGGCAGTTGCTCGCGGCGTTAGGCGCGATGCAAAACGGGCTCAAGGGCACTATTCAGCAGATTGCCAGTGCGGCAGATCAACTCGCCTCGGCGGCCGAAGAGCTCAACGCGGTGACCGAAGAGAGTAGCCGCGGCCTGGTCCGTCAAAATGACGAAATCCAGCTGGCGGCTACCGCCGTCACCGAAATGAGCGCTGCGGTTGACGAAGTGGCGCGCAACGCCACCTCGACCTCCGAAGCTTCCCGCCACACCAGCAATGAAGCAGCCAGCGGCCGCGATCAGGCGCGGGAGGCGGTCAAGGCGATCACCAGTGTGAATGCCGAGATCGGCCAGTCGACGGTGATTGTCGATGAGTTGGCAGGCAGCGTGCGCGATATCGCCAAAGTCCTCGACGTCATCCGTGGTATCGCCGAGCAGACCAACCTGCTCGCGCTCAATGCGGCGATCGAGGCAGCGCGGGCAGGTGAGCAGGGCCGCGGTTTTGCGGTGGTGGCCGACGAAGTCAGAGCCTTGGCCGCGCGCACCCAGGCCTCCACCGGCGAGATTGAAGCGATGATCGCCAGCGTGCAATCGCGCGCCGACGACGCGGTCAAGGCCATGGGCAACAGCCGTACCTTGGCCAGCAATACCCAGGAACTGGCCAAGGCCACTGGCGAATCGCTCGAGCGCATCGCTCAGAACATCGCTGGGATCAACGACCGCAACATGCTGATCGCCACCGCGTCTGAAGAGCAGGCCAACGTCGCGCGGGAAGTGGATCGCAACCTGGTCAACATTCAGGATCTTTCCACCCAGACCGCAGCAGGCGCCAACCAGACCAGCGCCTCCAGCCAGGAGCTGTCGCGCCTGGCGGTGTCGTTCAATCATCTGGTCAGCACCTTCAAGCTGTAAGCCGCGAACACCAGAGCTTGAGCTTTGCCAGTCACCAGCATGGAGACATGCAGGTGACTGGCAAGCGCTTGTCGGCAGCGTTTCAATTAAGCTTGAGCCGCCACTCCCTACCGGAACCCTTGCAATGACGCTGAATATCCGCCCTGCCGAGCGCGCCGATGCTGCGCTGATCCTGCGATTTATCACTGAACTGGCGATCTATGAAAAGGCCGAACACGAGGTCAAGACCGACGTCGCCGGAATCGAGAGCAGCCTGTTCGGCGAGCACAGTACGACCCATGGCTTGATCTGCGAGCTGGACGGCGAACCGATTGGTTTTGCCGTGTATTTCTTCAATTACTCGACCTGGCTGGGCAAGCACGGCTTGTATCTGGAGGACCTGTACGTGTCGCCGCAACAGCGTGGTGCTGGTGCCGGCAAGGCGTTGCTGCGCCATCTGGCGAAGATGGCAGTGGCACGTGGTTGCGGACGCTTTGAGTGGTCGGTGCTGGATTGGAATACTCCTGCGATCGAATTCTACGAAGCCATTGGCGCCAAGGCGCAGGATGAGTGGATTGGCTATCGCTTGAGCGGGGAGGCGTTGATCGGGTTTGCCAACGGCTGACCAAGCACGGTCCTGTGTGTAGGAGCGGCCTTGTGTCGCGATAGGCCAGCGGAGCTGGCCCGGCGATTTTGCGGTGCTGCACAAATCCTGGGGCCGCTACGCAACCCTTTCGCGACACAAGGCCGCTCCTACAGGGGGCGGTGTACAGGCATGCAATTTCTTGTGGATTGTTATGTTATAACAACCGTAGAATCGCTCCTCGTCTTAGGCCGTGGGTCACCTGCGTTGACCCACTTGTGCTCGATCAGGAGTAGAAATGAGAACCGCCCCGCTATCACTCGCCGCGCTGACCGCGCTGGTCATGACCGACCTTCATGCCAATCAAACCGGCAGCTCGGTCATCACCCTTGGCGAAATCAAGGTTTCGCAGGCAGCCGGCACGGCGCTGCGTACCGAGAACGTGCTGACCTCGGTCGATGTGCTGGGTGGCGATCAGGTCGAAGACAAGAACGTGATGAACAGCTGGCAGTTGCTCGGGCAGATGCCGGGTATCCAGTTGACTGAAACAGGGCAGGGCGCCGAGTCGGGCAAGGCGACCTTTCGCGCCTTCAATGGTGAGGGTTACATCAACGGCATCAAGATGCTCATCGATGGCATCCCGAGCAATGTCAACAGCGGCAACCAACGCTTTGTCGACATGGTGTTCCCGCTCGACATCAGCTACATCGAAGTGGTGCGCGGCACCAACGACCCGCGCTACGGCCTGCACAACATCGGCGGCAACATCAACTACGTCACCCGCCAAGGCGGCAACTACATCGACAGCCGAGTCACCTACGGCAGTTTCGACACCCGTGAGTTACAGCTGGCGATCGGGCATGAGGAAGGCAACTTCGCCCAGAACTACATCCTCGCCAAG
Source organism: Pseudomonas shirazensis (assembly GCF_050496565.1). Lineage (GTDB taxonomy): Bacteria > Pseudomonadota > Gammaproteobacteria > Pseudomonadales > Pseudomonadaceae > Aquipseudomonas > Aquipseudomonas shirazensis_A. The sequence goes on along the minus strand of NZ_JBNWAE010000013.1, from coordinate 27,807 downwards.
CAGGACTCGGACGGCTTTCGCGACAACAGCAACTCCAACAAATACGCCCTCGGCGGCAAATGGTTCGTCACCGATGACGAGCAGGCGCTGCGCGTTGGCCTGATCGCCCGGCTGTACCACCATCAGGCCGAGGAAAGCGGCTTTCTTACCCGCGATGAACTGCGCGCCAGCCGCACCCAGTCGCCGGCCAAGAACGCCAACGACGGTGACGACCGTGACATGAAGCAGTTGAGCCTGCACATGGACTGGCAACTCAACGATCAGCTGAGCATGAGCAACAAGCTCTACTACAACAGCTACAACGATGACCGCACCATCACCTTCACCGATTACCCGCTGGGCAACGCCCCGCGCCAGCGGCGGATGTGGGACGAGCAGCAGACCGGCCTGCTGAGCACGCTGACCTGGCGCGCCAACGACCTGCTGACGCTGGACGGCGGTATCAACGTCGAAGAGCAGGACAACACCTATCGCCGCAAACGCTACCGCTTTAGCGTGCCCACCGATTTCGACGCAACCCCCGCGCGTATTCAGGACGACGACCACTACACCCTGCGCAACCTCGGTGGCTACGTGCAGGCGATCATCCAGCCGACCGAGTCGCTGAAGATCATCCCGGCCATGCGTGTCGACAAGTTCGACGGCAATACCACTACCCTCGGCGGGCAGAAGGCCTCGCTGCAGGACTACGGCTGGATTCAGCAGCCGAAGCTGAGCGTGGTCTACAGCGTCAGCGAAAGCGTCGACGTCTATGCCAACTGGGGCCGCACGTTCCAGATCCTTACCGGTAGCAGCTTCCCGGCGTACTTGAATGCAGGGCAAGCCAGCTACGATCCGTCGATCAACACCGGCAAGGAGCTGGGGGTCAAGTTCCGCCCGTTCAACGGGGCTGAGGCGCGCGTTTCCGTGTGGCAGCAGGACGCTACCGATGAAGTGGCCAACATGCCGGCCACCGGCACCTCGGTGGGGCTGGGCGAAACCCGTCGGCGCGGCGTCGACCTGCAGCTCAACGCGCAATTGAACGAACAGTGGACGCTGTGGGGCTCGCACTCGATTCAGGAGGCCAAGGTGGTCAAGGCCTTTGCCGCCACTGGCGAGTCGTTGGCGGGCAAGGAGGTGTTTTCGACGCCGCGTTACATCAGCAACCTCGGCGCCGACTACCAGTACAACGATGACTGGCGCTTTGGCCTGCAGGCGCGCGCCCAGGGCGACTACTACATCGATGCGCAGAATCAGCAAGGCAAGTATGGTGGCTTTGCCGTGCTGGATGCCAGCGTGCGCTACCGTATCTCCAGCGCGACCAGTGTCGACCTGCAACTGAAGAACCTTACCGATCGCGAGTACGAATACGTCTGGTACGACAACTTCTTCTGGGGCGGCGACGATCAGCCGATGTTTTCCCCGGCACCGGGCCGCTCGGCGTTTGTCTCGCTAAACATGAAGTTGTAAAGCCTGGCCAGCCGGAGTTCGAAGGTGAAGACCATCAACACTTCACTTAATCTTTCGCATTTGCAGGTGTATCGTATTCGCCCTTCATTGCCCGCCCCGTGCTGGCAGACTGATCGCGTTTAACGAGGTACCTGCACCGATGTCCTTTACCCGTCGACAAATGCTCAAGGGCCTGACTGGCCTGGTCGTGGTTGGCCTGGGCGCTGGGGGCGCGGCGCGCTACTGGCTTGGCAAGGTCGAGGACGATAGCGCCGGGCATGACTACGAGCTGATCGCCGCGCCGCTCGAGGTCGAGCTGGTGACGGGCTTCAAGACCGAGGCCTGGGCGTTTGGCCCGTCGGCGCCGGGCACCGAGCTGCGGGTCCGCCAGGGCACCTGGCTGCGGGTGCGCTTCATCAACCACCTGCCGGTCGAAACCACCATCCATTGGCACGGCATCCGCCTGCCGCTGGAAATGGACGGCGTGCCCTATGTCTCGCAACTGCCAGTCAAACCGGGCGAGTATTTCGACTACAAATTCCGCGTGCCGGACGCCGGCAGCTACTGGTATCACCCGCATGTCAGTAGCTCCGAGGCGCTTGGCCGCGGCCTGGTCGGCCCGCTGATCGTCGAAGAGCGCGAGCCCACCGGCTTCAAGCATGAGCGCACGCTGAGCCTGAAAAACTGGCACGTCGACGAACAGGGCGGGTGGCTGCCGTTCAGCATCCCCCGGGAAGCTGCGCGCAATGGCACCGCTGGGCGTCTCATCACCATCAACGGCCAGGCCGATTCGGTCACCGAATTGCCGGCCGGACAGGTTGTGCGTGTGCGTCTGCTCAATCTGGACAACACCTGGACCTACCGCATCAACCTGCGCGGCAACTGCGAGGCGATGATCTACGCCCTTGATGGCAACCCGGTCACGCCGCGGCCATTGGACGATGACTACTGGCTCGGCCCTGGCATGCGCATCTGCCTGGCGATCCGCATCCCTGAAGCTGGCGAGGAGATCTCCCTGCGCGACGGCTTTGTGCGCCTCGGCACACTGCGCTCGGTCGCCAGCAGCGATGCCCCTGGCGAATGGCCGCCGGCATTGCCGGCCAACCCGATTGCCGAGCCGGACCTGGCCAACGCCGAGAAGATCAACTTCAATTTCGAGTGGGTCGGCAAGGTCTCGGTCGATACCGACAGCGGCCGCCCGCCAAGCCTGTGGCAGATCAACGGCAAGGCCTGGGACATCACCGACAAGACCTGCGCCGACCGCCCGATCGCCACACTGGAAAAGGGCAAGAGTTACATCTTCGAGCTGAAGAACATGACCCAGTACCAGCACCCGATTCACCTGCACGGCATGAGCTTCAAAGTGCTCAGCTCAAACCGACATACCATCACCGAGCCCTGGTTCACCGATACCTACCTGCTGGGCAAGAACGAGCGCGCTCAGGTGGCCCTGGTGGCTGATAACCCGGGGACGTGGATGTTCCATTGCCACGTCATCGACCACATGGAAACCGGCCTGATGGCCGCGATTGCGGTGGTCTGATGCGCGCGCAGATTATCGATCGCAGCCGCGATCAGGCGTTCATGCAGATGGCCCTTGAGCTGGCCGCGCAAGGCGCGGCGCTGGGCGAAGTGCCGGTCGGCGCGGTGCTGGTGCAGGATGGCGAAGTGATCGGCAGTGGCTTCAACCGACCGATCACCGACAGTGACCCCAGCGCCCACGCCGAGATGGTCGCCATTCGCGCCGCAGCGCAGGCGGCCAACAACTACCGGCTGCCCGGCAGCACGCTGTACGTGACCCTGGAGCCGTGCAGCATGTGCGCGGGCTTGATCGTTCATTCGCGGGTGGCGCGGGTGGTGTACGGGGCGCTGGAGCCGAAAGCGGGGATCGTGCAGAGCCAGGGGCAGTTCTTTACCCAGGGCTTTCTCAATCATCGGGTGCTCTTCGAAGGCGGGGTGCTGTCGCAGGAATGCGGGCAGATACTCAGCGACTTCTTCAAGGCACGGCGAGCAAAAGCCTCGAGCTGAGCCGGTTACATCGGTGGTGACTGCTCGGCTGGCTTGTCCTTGTTGATCCCAGGTACATGCAGGTTGCCCTCGGCGACCTGGCCTTCGAGCTGCGGCTGGGTCACCCAGGTCAGGATGTCGTAGTAGCGGCGGATGTTGGCGACAAAATGCACCGGCTCGCCGCCGCGGGCATAGCCATAGCGGGTCTTGCTGTACCACTGCTTCTGCGACAGACGCGGCAACATCTTCTTCACGTCCAGCCACTTGTTCGGGTCCAGGCCTTCACGCTTGGCCAGGGTGCGGGCGTCTTCCAGGTGGCCGCTGCCGACGTTGTAGCCGGCCAGGGCGAACCAGGTGCGGTCCGGCTCCTTGATGCTGTCGTCGAGCTGTTCCTTGACCAGCATGAAGTACTTGGCGCCGCCGGTGATGCTCTGCCTGGCATCCAGCCGGTTGGACACGCCCATCGCCTGCGCGGTGCGCTGGGTCAACATCATCAGCCCGCGCACGCCGGTCTTGGAGGTCACCTCCGGCTGCCACATCGATTCCTGATAGCCGATGGCAGCCAGCAGGCGCCAGTCGACCTGCTCGACCTTGGCCGAGGCCTTGAAGTGCTTTTCATACTTGGGCAGGCGCTGCTGCAAGTGCTGGGCGAAGGTGTAGGCGCCGACGTAACCGAGGACGTCGACGTGGCCGTAGTAACGGTCCTTGAGGCGCTGCAGGGTGCCGTTCTTCTGCGCTTTGTCGAGGAACTCGTTGACCTCGTTGAGCAGACTGTTGTCTTCGCCCGCGGCGACGGCCCAGCGCTGATCGCGGCTGTCGCCCAGGTCAAAGGCAACCCGTACATTGGGGAAGTAAACCTGGTTCATCGCCAGCTCGTTGGAGTCGACCAGGGTCAGGTCGATCTGGCCTTCATCGACCATACGCAGCAAGTCGACTACTTCAACGGCGTCGGATTCTTCGTATTCCAGGGTCGGGAACTGCTTTTTCAGCGCTGCCAGCTGTTCAGCATGGCTGCTGCCTTTGAGCACCATGATCTTCTTGCCGATCAGGCCCTTGGCCTGGGTCGGACGCGAACGACCGTTGCGGTAGATCACCTGCGGGGTGACTTCGAGGTACGGATGCGAAAATTTTGCCTGGATGTTGCGCTTTTCGCTGCTGACCAGGCCTGCCGCTGCCAGTACCGGGCCGGACGGTTTGCCCAGTTGATCGAACATTTCGTCGATATTGTCGGCGGTTTCGATCTCCAGCTTCACCCCAAGGTCATCGGCAAAACGCTTGACCAGCTCGTATTCGAAGCCGGTTTCGCCGTTGCGGTCCTGGAAGTAAGTGGCCGGGCTGTTGCGGGTAATCACGCGCAGCACGCCGTCTTCCTTGACGCGCTCGAGGGTGCTGGGTTTTTCAACACAGGCACCGAGCATCAGGAAGAGGCCGGTTGCGAAGAGCCATTGGGCGCAACGCTTGCGCAAAGCAGTGGGGGCGAACATAGCTTGCAGTATACGCAAAGGGCCGCAACTGCCATATCTCGACAACGTTGGGCAGGTCTGCTAGCAGATTGGCCGTGGATTTATCGACGCGCGGGCAAAACCGGCAAAAAGCCCCGACTTTTCTGACCCCGGAGTCCGGTTCGGCCGCCCGGCAGCATTGCCTTGCAGCGGGTGCCCAATCGCGCGAATTACGCTAGAATGCACGGCCTCTAAGCACACCCCTTCCTGAGGCTGTCCCGACGATGTTGATCCTGCGCGGCGCTCCTGCCCTTTCTGCCTTTCGCCACGGTAAGCTACTCGAGCAACTGAGCCAGAAAGTCCCCGCTGTTACCGGCTTGTATGCCGAATTCGCCCACTTCGCCGACGTCGATGGTGAGTTGACCGCCGACCAGCAGCAAGTGTTGGCCCGTCTGCTCAAGTATGGGCCGAGCGTGCCGGTACAAGAGCCGACTGGTCGCCTGTTCCTGGTAGTGCCGCGCCTGGGCACGATTTCGCCCTGGGCCAGCAAGGCCAGCGACATCGCCCACAACTGCGGCCTGCAGAGCATTCAGCGCCTCGAGCGCGGCATTGCCTTCTATGTGGCCGGCGACATCAGCGAGGCCGACGCGCAAGCAGTTGCGGCCGTGCTGCATGACCGCATGACCCAGCGCGTGCTCACCCAACTGGAGCAGGCAGGCGATCTGTTCAGCCATGCCCAGCCCAAGCCAATGACCTCGGTCGACGTGCTTGGCGGTGGCCGTGCAGCTCTGGCGCAGGCCAACATCGACCTCGGTCTGGCCCTGGCCGAAGACGAGATCGATTACCTGGTCAACGCCTTCCAGGGCCTCAAGCGCAACCCGAACGACATCGAACTGATGATGTTCGCCCAGGCCAACTCCGAGCATTGCCGCCACAAGATCTTCAATGCCACCTGGGACATCGACGGCCAGGCGCAGGACAAGAGCCTGTTCGGCATGATCAAGAACACCTACCAGATGCACAGCGAAGGCGTGTTGTCGGCTTACAAGGACAACGCCTCGGTGATCGTCGGCAGCGTGGCCGGGCGCTTCTTCCCGAACCCTGAAACCCGCCAGTACGGCGCGGTGCAGGAGCCGGTGCACATCCTCATGAAGGTCGAGACGCACAACCACCCGACCGCCATTTCGCCATTCTCCGGCGCGTCCACCGGTTCCGGTGGCGAGATCCGTGACGAAGGCGCGACCGGTCGCGGCGCCAAGCCCAAGGCCGGACTGACCGGCTTTACCGTATCCAACCTGCGCATCCCTGGCTTCGAACAGCCGTGGGAGAAGCCATACGGCAAGCCAGAGCGCATCGTCAACGCCCTCGACATCATGGTCGACGGCCCGCTCGGCGGCGCTGCGTTCAACAACGAATTCGGCCGTCCGGCGCTGACCGGCTACTTCCGTACCTTCGAGCAGTCGATCCAGACCCCGCACGGCGAAGAAGTGCGCGGCTACCACAAGCCGATCATGCTTGCCGGCGGGCTGGGAAACATCCGTGAAGATCACGTGCAAAAGGCCGAGATCACCGTTGGCGCCAAGCTGATCGTACTCGGCGGCCCAGCCATGCTGATCGGCCTGGGCGGCGGCGCAGCGTCGTCGGTTGCTACCGGCGCCAGCTCGGCTGACCTCGACTTCGCCTCCGTTCAACGGGAAAACCCGGAAATGGAGCGCCGTTGCCAGGAAGTCATCGACCGCTGCTGGCAGCTGGGCGACGACAACCCGATCGCCTTCATCCATGACGTCGGCGCGGGCGGCATTTCCAACGCCTTCCCTGAGCTGGTCAACGACGGTGGCCGCGGTGGCCGCTTCGAACTGCGCAACGTGCCCAACGACGAGCCGGGCATGGCCCCGCACGAAATCTGGAGCAACGAATCGCAAGAGCGCTACGTGATGGCGGTCGATGCGGCCAACTTCGAGCGCTTCAAGGCCATCTGTGAACGTGAGCGCTGCCCGTTTGCGGTGGTCGGCGAGGCCACTGCCGAACCGCACCTGACCGTTACCGACAGCCACTTCGGCAACACCCCGGTCGACATGCCGCTCGACGTCCTGCTCGGCAAGCCGCCGCGCATGCACCGTTCGGTCACTCGCGAAGCCGAGCTTGGCGATGAGTTCGACCCAAGCACGCTGGACCTGGCTGATTCGGTCGAGCGCGTCTTGCACCACCCGGCCGTGGCTAGCAAGAGCTTCCTGATCACCATCGGCGACCGCACCATCACTGGTCTGGTTGCACGCGACCAGATGGTCGGCCCATGGCAGGTGCCGGTAGCGGATTGCGCCGTGACCGCGACCAGCTTCGACGTCTACACCGGCGAAGCCATGGCGATGGGCGAGCGTACCCCGCTGGCCCTGCTGGATGCCCCGGCCTCCGGCCGCATGGCGGTCGGCGAGGCGCTGACCAACCTGGCGGCCGCACGCATCGACAAGCTGTCCGACATCAAACTGTCGGCCAACTGGATGTCGGCTGCCGGCCACCCGGGTGAAGATGCCCGCCTGTTCGACGCCGTTCGCGCCGTCGGCATGGAACTGTGCCCTGAGCTGGGCCTGACCATTCCGGTGGGCAAGGACTCCATGTCGATGAAGACCCAGTGGAGCGAGCACGGCGCGCAAAAAAGCGTGACCTCGCCGATGTCGCTGATCATCAGCGGCTTCGCCCCAGTGGTCGACGTACGCCAGACCCTGACTCCGCAACTGCGCATGGACAAGGGCGAAACCGACCTGATCCTGATCGACCTGGGCCGCGGCAAAAACCGCATGGGCGCGTCGATCCTGGCGCAGACCCACGGCAAGCTGGCTGCGCAAGCGCCGGACGTCGACGACGCTGAAGACCTCAAGGCGTTCTTCGCCGTGATTCAGGGCCTCAACGCCGACGGTCACCTGCTGGCCTACCACGACCGTTCCGACGGCGGCCTGCTGACCACCGCGCTGGAAATGGCCTTCGCCGGTCATTGCGGTCTGGACCTTGAACTCGACACCCTGACCAGCAAGCGCGAGAAAGTCGCTGCCATCCTCTTCAACGAAGAGCTCGGTGCAGTCATCCAGGTTCGCCAGGATGCCACCCCGGACGTGCTGGCGCAGTTCAGCGCTGCCGGCCTGGGCGAAGACTGCGTGGCCGTGATCGGCCAGCCGATCAACAACAGCGAAGTGCTGATCAAGCTCGCCGGCGAAGCGGTATTCACCGGTGATCGCGGCCAGCTGCAGCGCGAATGGGCCAAGACCAGCTACCAGATCCAGCGCCTGCGCGACAACGTCGACTGCGCTGATCAGGAGTACGCCGGCCTGCTGGTTGAAGACAACCCAGGCCTGAGCGTCAAGCTCGGCTTCGACGTCAACCACGACATCGCCGCGCCGTACATCAAAAAAGGCATCCGCCCGCAAGTGGCAGTCTTGCGTGAGCAGGGCGTCAACGGTCAGGTCGAGATGGCGGCGGCGTTCGACCGTGCCGGTTTCAACGCGGTCGACGTGCACATGAGCGATATCCTCGCCGGTCGTGTTGACCTGGAAGCATTCAAGGGCCTGGTGGCCTGCGGCGGCTTCTCTTACGGCGATGTGCTCGGTGCCGGTGAGGGCTGGGCCAAGTCGGCGCTGTTCAACAGCCGTGCGCGGGATGCCTTCCAGGCCTTCTTCGAGCGTAACGACAGCTTCGCCCTGGGTGTGTGCAACGGTTGCCAGATGATGTCCAACCTGCACGAGCTGATCCCGGGCAGCGAGCTGTGGCCGCACTTCGTGCGTAACCGCTCCGAGCAGTTCGAAGCCCGTGTGGCGATGGTCGAGGTGCAGAAGTCCAACTCGATCTTCCTGCAGGGCATGGCCGGCTCGCATATGCCGATCGCCATCGCCCACGGTGAAGGCCACGCCGAGTTCGCCGACCCGGCCGCGCTGCTTGCAGCCGACCAGTCTGGCTGCGTGGCGCTGCGCTTTGTCGACAACCACGGCAAGGTCACCGAAGCCTACCCGGCCAACCCGAACGGCTCGCCGCGTGGCATCACCGGTCTCACCAGCCGCGATGGCCGCGTGACGATCATGATGCCGCACCCTGAGCGGGTGTTCCGCGCAGTGCAGAACTCCTGGCGTCCAGACGACTGGCAGGAAGATGCAGCGTGGATGCGCATGTTCCGCAACGCGCGGGTGTGGGTGAACTAAGCGGTGTACAAGCTCGCCTTCTTCGTCCCGGCCAGCCATGTCGAGGTGGTCAAGGCCGCCGTGTTTGCCGCCGGTGGCGGTCGCATCGGTGGCTATGAGCACTGCGCCTGGCAGACCCTCGGCCAAGGCCAGTTCCGCCCGATGCACGGCAGCCAGCCGTTTCTCGGGCGGGCTGGCGAGGTCGAGCTGGTCGACGAGTGGAAGGTCGAGCTGGTGGTGGCCGACGAGCTGATTCAGCAGGTTGTCACTGCCCTGAAGCTCAGCCACCCGTATGAGACGCCTGCTTATGAGGTTTGGCCATTGACTGACTTCTGAGCTGTCGTTGTCGTACCAATGAAAAGCCCTGGCAGGCAACTGCCAGGGCTTTTCCATTCACTGCAGCCGGGTTTGCCACGATCCCTGTAAGAGCGGCCTTGTGTCGCGAAAGGGCTGCGCAGCGGCCCCAAAATTTGTGCAGCACCGCAGAATCGCCGGGCCCGCTGCGCGCGCCTTTCGCGACACAAGGCCGCTCCTACAGGGGAGGCGTCCAGGCAGTTAATCGAAGAGCTTTTTCAGGCGCTCCCAGGCGCTCTGGTCAACGCTTGGGGCATGCTCGTGATGGAGTGCCTCGAAGATGGCCGCATCGCTCGCGTCCTTGATGTTGTCTGGATGCTCGCCGGCCCAGATGCTGACCAGTTCTTCCTGCCAGTCGCTGTCATTGGGGTGAGAGAAGTAGCTGCGCGCGACCTTTACCGGGTCGAGCAAGCGTCCGCCTTGCCAGTGTTTGAACATGGCAAGGCCGACATTGCGCACCGCGACCCGCGCCATCAGCGTCGCCAGGGTGTGCAGCGGGTGCACGTCATGGTCCTTGGCGAGCTGAGAGTGGGTCGGGTTGGTCGAGCCGGTCAGCATGGGGTTGCCACCGATCAGCGTCTGCACGTCATCCACTGAATTGCCGATCAGGTTGAGAATGGCCTGATAGCCGAGCTTGGTCAGGTCGGTCGCGCTGCGCAGCGGTGAGCCGAACATCCACGACACCAGCCGCGCGCCATTGAAACCGGGAATGTCGGCCAGGGTGTCACGCACTTCCAGCGAGGTCTTGAGGTACGCCTGCCATTTCGGATCAGGGTGGTCCTGCAACAGGATCAGCAGGGCCAGCTCGCTGTCGCTGCGCATCCCCGGGGTGATGGTTTCAAAGCCGGCCGAGGTCGGGAACAACGCCTTGGCCATCGGTTCGGCCAGGCTGGCGATTACGTCGCTGCCGGCGAACATGCCGGTGACGATTGGCCACCCGTGCTTGCAATCCGCTTGTGCGGTCCAGGTCAAGACATCGGCATGGCCCTGCTTGCGCAGGCTCAGCTCGGCATAGTTGGAGTGGGCGAAGTAGTCCTCCAGCACGTGCAGGGCCGCGCCGAATTCGCGCAGGCCTTCGGTACTTGGCCCCATGACCATGGCGGCGCTCAGGCGGGCGCACATGTAATCCACCGAGGTGCTGATGTAGCGCTTCATCGAGGTCTGCGGGTCGACCTGCAGCAGCGGGTCATCCTCGCGGATCGGCGCTTCGAAATCGCTGTCGATGTTGCGCGGATCAGCCGCGTTCGGGTTTGGGTTGCAGGGGTTGTCGATGTGTTCGCTTGGCCGGTACACGCCGAGCATTTGCGGGGTCACCCGGTAGTGATCGCGCTCCTGCGGGGTGCTTTGCAGGCCGGGAAAGTGGCGCAGCGCGAGCAGGTCGACCAGTTGTGTCAGGACCTCTCTGGAGAGCTTGGCGGGGAAGTCGTTCGGCGCGTCGGCAGCGCGTACCAGCTTGGGGTCGATGACTTGTGAGTAGTCGCGCAGCCAGTTGCCGAAGTAGATGGCCTGGCGCTGTTTTTCGGTGAAGCCGGCGAGCTTCAGGTCCTCGCCAATCGATTGGTGGCCCCATGAGCGCTCAGGGTGCCGATGATCGCCAGAGCCTGCGGAAAAACCTTCGCGGCTGCCGTGACTGGTGTCGGAAAATTGCGCTGCCTGGCCCTGGCTGTTGCGGATAAAGCGCCGCAGCATTGGCGGGTAGACCTGCAGCAAGCTGATCTGCCCTGCGTGGTGCACTCGGGCAACCTCATGCATGCCGCGTCTACCGGGAACGACGCAGCCGAACAGGTAGGCAAAGCGTGCGCCTTCCTCGTGTTCAGCGTCCGTCAAACAGCCGTCGTCGGCGCAGTTGGCGAGGTCCTGACGCAAGACGTTGTCCAGATGGTGACCGAACTCATGCAACAGAATGGTCGCCAGCTCGCACGCTGCGTTTGGCCGCTGCAATGCAGCATTGATCACCTGTGGATGGAGCTCTATGACGCGAGTGGCATTGTCGTAGCTAGCCTTGCCTTGCACGCGGGCAGTGACGCGGTGCACGGGGGTACTCAGGGTGCCACTGCGCAGGGTCTGTTGCAGTTGGCGGTAGCTTGCCTTGGGCAGGTCATCGCCGAATACCGGTGCGAACATCCGGTAGAAGGCTTGCGCCGAGAGCGGCGCGGCGATATCGGTCAGCAGGTCCAGCGCGAAGCGGGTCTGCAGGGTCACGGCGGGGGCAGTCATGATGGGAACTCGGCGAGGGATGAGCCGCCAGCATGTGAGCCCTCGCCGGGTACTGGGAGCAGGCAACCTGTCCCGCTGCATGCGCCTCAGTCGCGGCTGCGTGCCTTGGGCAGCGAGCTGCAGGTCAACAGCCCGACTTCAAACAGGATCCACATCGGCACTGCCAGCATCGTCTGTGAAAACACATCCGGCGGCGTCAGGATCATCCCCACCACAAAGCAGCCGACAATCACATAGGGCCGACTCTTGCGCAGCGTCGCCACATCGGTCAAACCGGCCCAGACCACGATGAAGGTCGCCACCGGGATCTCGAACGCCAGGCCAAACGCCAGAAACAGCGCCATGATGAAATCCAGGTACAGGCTGATGTCGGTCATCATCGCCACGCCATCAGGCGTCACGCTGGCGAAAAAGCCGAACATCATCGGAAACACCAAAAAGAATGCGAAGGCCATACCGCTGTAGAACAGGACGATGCTCGACAGCAGCAGTGGCAGGGCGATGCGCCGCTCGCGCTGGTACATGCCGGGCGCTATGAAGCCCCAGGCCTGATGCAGCAGCAACGGCATGGCCACGAACAACGCGCACATCGCGGTCAACTTGAACGGCGTCAGAAACGGCGAGGTGACGCTGGTGGCAATCATGCTGGTGCCTTCCGGCAAATATCTGCGCAGCGGTTCGGAGATCAGCGTGTACAACGTCTGTGCAAACGGAAACAGCGCAGCGAACAGCAGGCCGATCATCAGCAGCGCGCGCAGCAGGCGTTTGCGCAGTTCGCGCAGATGCTCGGTGATCGGCATGCGAGGCTGCTCAGACACAGCGATGCTCATGATGCATTCTCCTTGGCGATGACCGGCGCAGCGGCGTCATTGGCCGGCTGCGTGTCGAGGCGGATACCCTGGCGCAGGTCCTGTTCCAGGCGTTGCAGCGGCGCGCTGTCCAGTGTTGGCAGGTCGATCTCGCGTTCAACCTGGGTGCGCAGCGTGTGCATCGCGCGACGGGCCTGGCCCAGCACCCGGCCGACCGCGCGCGCCGCCACCGGCAGACGCTCGGGGCCGAGCACCAGCAGGGCGACGATGCCGACCAGCATCAGCTCGGTGAAGCCGATCTCGAACATCAGGCCTGACGGTCCGTGTGCGCCTGCGGCACGCTCTGCCCGTTCAGCGTTGGTGCCTGCTCGGCCTGAACATTGCCAGCGTTGTTGGCATCGGTATCGCCGCCCATGGATTTGCGAAAGCCCTGAATCGCCTCGCCAACATCGCTGCCCAGGCCCTTGAGGCGCTTGGTGCCAAACAGCAGAAACACGATCAACAGCACGATCACCAGTTGCCAGATTCCAATACCACCCATGTCAGCGCATTCCTGTAAGACCAAAAAAAGAGGGCAATCCTGTGTATGCCGGCCAGTTAGGGTAATTGGGGCTGCCTTGCAGCCCTTCGCGGGCAAGCCCGCTCCCACAGGGATATGCGGCGCCGCCTCAATCTGTGGGAGCGGGTTTACCGGAACGCCGGACCGCCGCGAAGGGGCGCGTAGCGGCCCCAGTCGGCTTGACTGACCTCAGGTAATCCTGCCTGTCCCAGATGACGCCTGGATGACGGTCGAGCAGTTGCCATCTGCCTGCAACACGCACGGTGTTGACTGGCGGCTTTCGGTGATGAAAAGGCAGGCGGCAATGGGCGGTAGGCAACAGCAGGGCGCGGCACTGTTGATGGTCATGGTGGCGCTGGCGATGCTGGCTGCGGGCTTGACCTGGCTGGTCGAGGGTGGCCGTCGCCAGGTCGATGAAGTGCGCCTGCTGCAGCAGCGGGTGCATGCACGGGCGATGCAGCAGGCCGGCCTGGCCTATGCCAGGCAAGCCCTGCGCGATCCGGCCTGGCGGCTCAGCCCGCTGTTCTGGCAGGCCCTGCGCGGGCAGCCACTGAATTACGATTTCGCCGGCGGCACGGCGCAGTTGCGGGTGCGCGATCAGCACACCTGTTTCAACGTCAATGCTCTGCTGGGCAACGATGCCGAGCGCGCCGAGCGCCAGCTGCGCTACCTGCTGGGCGACAACATGGCGGCTGAACGGCTGGTGCACGGCCTGGCGGACTGGCTCGACAGTGACAGCGACGCCCGCCTGCAAGGCGCCGAAAGTGTCCAGTATCTGCGCCAGCAGCCACCGCGGCTGGCGGCCAATCAGCCGATGCTCGACAGCAGCGAACTGAACCTTCTGCTGGAGCCGGACGCGACCCGCCAGCGCCGCTATCCGATGTTGTGTGCGATCGCGCAGACCAGCGGCTGGCGCTTGAACGCCAATGCCTTGGGCCTGGAACACCTGGAGCTGCTCGATGCGTTGTACGAAGGCAAATATCCGCGGTCACTGCTCAGCCGCATTGTCAGTGGCCGGCCTGCGACCGGTTATGCCGATGCAGCGGATCTGCGCCAGGCGCTGGGCGCTGTCGATGACGAAACATTCGAGCGCTTGAGTGAGGGCTTGCTGCTCAACAGCGGCCATTACCTGTTGCAGCTGTCGTTCGAGGAAGAGGGGCTGAGCTTGCGCAGTCAGTTGCAGATCGAGGCTCTGGGTGTGGTGCAGTGGCATGCGCGGGTGCCGGCGCAGCAGGTGCGCGTCAGGGCGCGCGAACCATTATTGTGAGCCCACAGACGAGAACGCCCCGGTTGCAGTGCCAGGATGGCGCTGCAACCGGGGCGTTGATCAAGCGCAATCAGGCAGTGCCGATCTCGCCGCCATCATTACGCTGAATGACTACCGTGGAAGCCCGCGGGCGCACCGTGGCACCTGCCGGAGTGGCGTCGGTAGCAACGTCGTTGTACGGCCAGTTGTCCGGATGCTGGATGTTGACGAACATCGACTTGTTGTCTGGGGCAAAGGCAATCCCGGTCACTTCGCAGCCGTTCGGGCCGACGAAGAAACGGCGCAGGGCCGACTGGTTCTGCGCGTTCACCGGGATCTGCTTGCCAGCAGCATCGACCAGATCGGTCGGGATCACCGCCAGCAGCTGGTCGTTGGTGTAGTCGGTAAGGGTCGACTCGCCGTTGTCGGTTTCGATCCAGAGTACGCCGCGGCTGTCGAAACTCATGCCATCAGGGCTGGCGAACTGGTTCAGCTCGGTCAGCCCGGAGCGGTTGATATCGGCAGTGCCGGCAGCGTTGGCGCCAAACACGAAGATGTCCCAGGCGAAGCTCAACTGGTCGTCGCTGTCGTGCCAGCGGATCACGTGGCCATGACGGTTCGGCCCGCGTGGGTTGGCGGCATCGACCTTGTCCGCGGTGCGCGCGCTGTTGTTGGTGAGGGTCAGGTAGACGTCACCGTTGACCGGGTGTACCGCGGTCCACTCGGGTCGGTCCATCGGCGTTGCGCCAACAGCGTCGGCGGCGCCGCGGGTATTGATGATGATCCCCGGCAGGTCACCGAACAGCGCGCCCAGGGTGCTGCCGCCGGTGGTGGCGGTGGCGACGTCGAGCAGCAGCCAGTTGCCGCTGCCGTCGGCATTGAAGCGGGCCACGTACAGCTTGCCCTGGTCCATGTACTTGGCACCGGTCGCCAGGCGGTCGGCCGGGGTGGCGTCCGCCGGGTCCCAGACCGCGTCGGAGACGAACTTGTACAGGTATTCGTTGTTGGAGTCGTCGCCGGTGTACCAGACCAGCGGTTTGCCCGCGACCGGCAGGCCCGGGCAGCAGCCCTCGTGACGGAAGCGGCCCAACGCGGTGCGCTTCACTGCCAGGGTGCTGGCGTTGTACGGGTCGATCTCTACGATGTAGCCGTAGGTGCTGGCTTCGTTGCGGTAGTCGTCGGTGGCGCTGGCGCCGCTTGGGGTAATGTTGAAACGGCCGAATTCATCGTCCACTTCGCTGGCATCACCGGCACAGGTTTCCCAGCGGTACTGGCCACGGGTGGCGCTGACGCCGATGCGCACCTGATCCGCCGGGCGGGTCGCGGTATTGACGAAGATACCTGGCCAGTTTTCTTCGCAGGTCAGGTAGGTGCCCCACGGCGTGTAGCCATTGCCGCAGTTGTTGTTGGTGCCGCGGCACTGGGTGCCGGCTGGGGAGAATTTGGTCTTGACGTGTTCGCTGCCGCGCAGCGGGCCGGCGATGTCCATCAACGACACCGTGGTGAAGCGGCGGTTGAGCGGGTCGTTGTCGACCACTTGCCAGCGCCCGCTGACCTTGCTCAGGCGAACCACGCCGGCGCCGTGAGCGTTGATTTCCTTGCGTGCTTCTTCCACCGGGCGCTTGCCGCTGCCGTCGGTGGTGGGGCCGGCCGGGTGCAGCGCAGCGGCATCGATGTACTCGAAGTTGATCGCCAGCAGGCCGTCATCCGAGCTGCCGTTGATAGGGAAGAAGTGCATGCCGTCGTGGTGCATGCCCATGGCGTTGGCCTGGTCGGTGGAGGTGTTGCTGCCATCGGACTTCCACGGGTTGGCGTTGCTGTTCAGCGGTGTGCCCCAGGGCGCCAGCACGTAGGCGCTGTAGCCGGCAGCGACGACACAGGCATCGGTGCGCGAGCCAGCGATGGAGTCGAAACCGAGCTTGAGTTTGACCGGCTCCGGGGTAGACGGCGAGTCATTGTCGGAGCCGCCACCACTGTCGAAACAGCCTGTCAGACCGGTGCCGGCGATCATTGCGATGGCGGCGCCAAGGCTGCCGCGCATCACGGTGCGACGGCTCAGGTAGGTGTCCATGACGCTGGCCATCGGCAGGTTGCCGCTTTGGTTGCGGTCCAGGTTGTCGCCGGTGTCTCGACTCATCAGGGTGTCCTTATAGTGGCTGAGTTGGAGGAAACCGCGACTGTAGTGCTCAAGTGTGATGTTTCCTTGGCAGAAATATTAAGGTCTGCTTAAAACTAGCAGTTCTTACCAGTGCTTCTTTACAGATCAATCGGCGATTACTGTCGGATATCTGCCATGAAACTGTCATCTGAGCGCCGCAATATCCGAACCCCAACGTGAACTCGGAAAAGGATGCGGGCCTGATGGTTAGCAGTGTGGGCAGACGCGAGGTAATCAGCTGGATGGGTGTGGCGGCATTGACGCCGTTGCTCGGCGCCTGCTCGGCGCTGCCCGGCCAGCGTAGCGGCGGCGCGCCGCTGGACCTGCTGTATCTGGCCGACACCCTGGATGCCCGCCAACCCGGCCAGGCGGTGGTGCCGGCGACGCGCCTGGGGCCGGTCAGCCACCTCGGCCGCGCGCCGTGGATGACCGGCGCTAGCGCCAGTGCTGCATCCCCGGAGCTTGCGCCCTTGCTGGATGCCAGCCAGAGCAGCCGCGCACAGCTGGGTGGTTACCCGGTGCTGGCCGCGTTGCTCGAGCAGCTGCGCAGCGAAGCCGGAGCAGACAACTGCCTGACCCTGGAGAACGGCCAGGGTTGGAATGGCAGCGGCCTGGCTTACCTGAGCCAGGGCGAAAGCGGCGTGCAGGGCAGCCAGCTACTGGGCAGCGATGTGCGCGTCAGCAGCGATGAACGTGTGCTGTGGCCACAGCGCTGTGCCGCGCTGTATCAGCAGTCCGCGGCGGCGACACTGGGCGCCGGCCTGTCTGCCGAGCAGAGCAAGGCGCTGGGCATCGACAGCCTGCGGGTGTTCCAGCGCGCAGGTGTGCGAATTGCTGTGGTCGGCGTGACCGACCCTTATGCGCAGGATCAAAAAGCCTCTCTGAAGCAGTGGTACCAATCGCTGCAGGCGGTATTCCAGCAGGCGCGGCGCGAGGCTGATCTGGTCGTCGCGCTGGCCGATGTCGGCACCGGCCCGGGCCTGTGGCTGGCCGAGCGCGTGGCTGAAATCGACGTGCTGCTGTGCGCCCGTGGCCAGGACTTGTGGCCGGCACCCGTGCTGGCCAGCCAGGCCAATGGCCGGCAGGTACCGGTGCTGTTCGCTGGTTGCCGAGGCAGCGGCGCGTTCCGTTTGCGCTGCCAGCAGGTGGCGGGTCAATGGCAGTTTCAGGCGCGGTTCTTCCCGGCCTTCGAGCAGCAGTTGACGCCCGCCGCCCAGGACCGCGCCGCACAGCTGCGCAGTGTGCTGCGTGTACAGCGTGCCGGCCATGCCGCTTGGCTCGATCAACCGTTGGCGCGAGCGCCGCAAGCCCTGTGGCGGCGCGATACGCGCGGCGGCAGTTGGGATGCTTTGCTCCATCAAGCATTGACCGACAGCAGCGCCATGCCGGTGTTGCTGCCGGGGCTGCGCTACGACTATCCGTTGGCGGGCGGTGAAATGATCACCCGCGAGCACCTGATAAGCCTTACCGGTGGCTACCCGGCGCCCGTGGTCGAAGCGCCAGCGCGGCAGGTTGAACAAGTGCTGGAAAACGCCGCCGAGCAGTTGTTCGGCGACCCACTGCTGCTCGACAACAGCCAGGATCTACCCCGCTGGCAAGGCCAGGCCTGGCGCGTCAGTTACAGCCCGCAAGGCAAGCGTATCGCTGACTTTGCCACGGTGCAGGGCCAGTGCCGCACCTTCGGCCTGCAGTTCGCCGCCGATGCCGGTGAACCGCTGTGGCAAACCCTCGAAGCCTGGTTGCGTCGTCAGCCCAGCGACTGGCGCCTGGCACCGCTGCAGTTGCCTGAGGTGCGCTATGTGCAGGGGCATCCTGGCTGGCACCCACGGCAGGCCGCGGCGTGAGCTGGAGCAGTCGCTTCGGCGCCTTTTTGCTGTTGACTTTCGCCGGCTGGCTGGCGGCGCAATGTGTGTTGCAGCTCAGCCGTCAGCCGCTACCGGCCACGGCGATGCAGCTTGAATACGCGGCCATTCCCGGGCTGATGGTGGGGCACTGGCAGGCCCCGCTCGATACTGGCGAGATCCCTCTGACCCGGCTGCCGTTGCAGTACCTCGGCGGGCTGCGTGCTCAGCCGCTGTCGGCGACGGTGGTGGTGCTGCGCTTCGGCGAGCAGATTCGCACCTTGGGCCGCGGCCAGCGGCTGGCGCCGGGCATCGTGCTGCAGGACATCGATGGCGCAGGCCTGATTATCGACAACCAGGGGCGGCGCGAACGCCTGCCCTGGCCGCCACGGCCCGCCGTGACCGGCTTCAAGCGGCAAGGATGAGTTGATGTTTGCTAGATACTGCGCAGCGGCTGCATTGAGCCTGAGCCTGTCATTGGCCTGGGCCGAAGAGCCCGAGGTGCTCGACGAAGGCGGCACGCCGATGTACGAAGTGAATTTCGTCGACACCGACCTGGTCGAGTTCATCCACAGCGTGTCGCGGATCACCGGCACCACGTTCATCGTCGACCCGCGAGTCAAAGGCAAGGTCACCGTGCGCACCGTCGACCGGCATGACGCCGACGCCATCTACGATATTTTCCTCGCCCAGTTGCGTGCGCAGGGTTACGCCGCCGTCGACCTGCCCAATGGCAGCGTCAAGATCGTCCCCGATCAAGCCGCGCGGCTCGAGCCGGTGCCGGTCGAAAACGCCGCCAGCAAGAATACCGGCAGCGATGGTGTCGCCACCCGTGTGTTCAATGTGCGCAATGCGGGCAGCGAGCAGATGCTGGGCATCATCAAGCCGTTGATCGATCCCCGGGTGGGCGTGATCACGCCGTACCCTGCGGCCAACTTGCTGGTGGTGACCGACTGGCGCCGCAACCTCGAACGCATCGACAGCCTGCTGCGCGAACTCGACCAGGTCAGCGAAGAGCCGCTGCAGGTGATGAAACTGCAGCACGCCAGCGCTGCCGATACCGCCCAGTTGGTCACGCGGCTGCTGGCCAGTGAACAGGCCGCCGACCGGGCCCAGGTGGTGGCCGACCCGCGCAGCAATGCCTTGCTGGTGCGCGGCAGCGCCGACAGCCGTGAGCGCGTGCGCGCCTTGCTGGCGCAGCTGGATCGGCCCGGCGACAACCTGCACAGCAGCAACACCCAGGTGATCTACCTGCGCCATGCCAATGCCAGCGAAGTGGTCAAGGTCTTGCGCGGCCTCAGCCAGACCGGCGCGGTGCCGGCGGAAGGGCAGGGCGAGGGCAAAGAGGCGCCCGTGGCCATGGCCAGTGACTCCGGCATTCGCCTGGAATACGAGGAGGGCACCAACGCCGTGGTCATGGTCGGCCCGGACAGCGAGCTGGCGGCCTATCGCAACATTGTCGAGCAGCTGGACATCCGCCGAGCGCAGGTGGTGGTCGAGGCGATCATTGCCGAGGTCTCCGACATTCAAGCCCAAGAGTTGGGTGTGCAGTGGCTGTTTGCCGACGAGAAATTCGGCGCAGGCGTAGTCAATTTCGGCAACAACGGGGTGAACATCGCCGGTATCGCCGGCGCTGCCGCCGAGGGCGACACCAGTGCGCTGGGCAAGCTGCTGTCGTCCACCACCGGGGTGACTGCCGGCATCGGCAACTTCGGCGGTGGCTTCAACTTCGCCATGCTGGTCAACGCACTCAAGGGCAAGAGCGGCTTCAACCTACTGTCGACGCCAACCCTGTTGACCCTGGACAACGCCGAGGCGTCGATCCTGGTCGGGCAGGAGGTGCCGTTCGTGACCGGCTCGGTGACCCAGAACAACGCCAACCCGTACCAGACCATCGAGCGCAAGGAGGTCGGGGTCAAGCTGCGGATCAAACCGCAGGTCAACGTCGACAACAGTGTGCGCCTGGATATCGTCCAGGAAGTTTCGTCGATTGCCGACAGCAGCAGCGCCAGTGACGTCATCACCAACAAGCGCGAGATCAAGACCAAGGTCATGGTCGAGGACAACGGCCTGGTGATTCTCGGTGGCCTGATCAGCGATGAATTGAGCACCAGCAACCAGCGTGTGCCGCTGCTGGGTGATGTCCCGGTGCTGGGCCGCTTGTTCCGCTCCGATGCCAGCCGCAATACCAAGCAGAACCTGATGGTGTTCATCCGCCCGCGCATCCTGCGTGACGGTCCAAGCCTCGCTGGCCTGAGCCAGGACAAGTACCGCAGCTTGCAGCAGAGCACGCCGCTGCAATTGCCGGCATTGGCCGAAGGCTCGCAGTTGTTGCAGGTGTTCCCGGCCAGCCGCGCGCGGCTCGAAGGCGGTAACTGGTGATGCTGCCCTATCGCCTGGCGCGCCAGTCCGGCCTGGCCCTGGCGCCACTCGCCGAAGGTTGGCAGCTGTGGCTGCGGGCCGACGCTGACAGTGCGCAGTTGCAGGAGCTACTGCGCGTGCACGGCCAGCCGGCAGCGGTCGAGTACTTGCCGGCAGCAGACTTCGATCAACGCCTCGGCCAGCTCTATCAGGCCGGCAGCGCGGCCAACCAGGCGTTGATCGAAGGCATCGGCGAGCAGGTCGATCTCGACAGCCTGATGAGCGAAATGCCACGCATCGAAGACCTGCTCGAAAGCGATGACGAAGCGCCGGTGATCCGCCTGATCAACGGCTTGTTCGGCCAGGCCATGCGCCTGCGTGCATCGGACATCCACATCGAAACCTTCGAGCAAAGCCTGGTGGTGCGCCTGCGCGTCGACGGCCACCTGCGCGAAGTCCTGCGCCCGCCGCGTGCGCTGTCGGCGATGCTGGTGTCGCGGATCAAGGTCATGGCCCGCCTCGATATCGCCGAAAAACGCCAGCCACAGGACGGCCGGATCACCTTGCGTGCAGCCGGCCGCGAGATCGATGTGCGGGTCTCGACCTTACCCGGTATCCACGGTGAGCGGGTGGTGATGCGCGTGCTCGACAAGCAGGCCAGCCTGCTGGCGCTGGACAACCTGGGCATGCCCGCGGCCGTGTTGCAGGGCTTGCGCAATTGCCTGGCGCGGCCCAATGGCATTGTCCTCAGTACCGGCCCGACCGGCTCGGGCAAGACCACCACCCTGTACGCCAGCCTCAACAGCCTCAACGACGGCAGCCGCAATATCCTCACCGTGGAAGATCCGGTCGAATACGCCATCGCCGGCATTGGCCAGACCGCGATCAACCCACGCGCCGGGCTGACCTTTGCCGCCGGCCTGCGGGCGATTCTGCGTCAGGACCCGGACGTGATCATGCTCGGCGAAATCCGCGACCAGGAGACTGCACAGATTGCCGTGCAGGCCAGCCTCACCGGCCATTTGGTGCTGTCGACCTTGCATACCAACAGCGCTGTGGGCGCCGTTACCCGTCTGCGCGACATGGGCATCGAGCCGTTTCTGATTGCCTCGTGCCTGCGCGGCGTATTGGCCCAGCGGCTGGTCCGGCAATTGTGCAGCTGTGCTGTCGCGCAGCCGCTGCAGGCCGCAGAAAAACAACTGTTCCCTGAACTGCGCGCGCTGCGCGAGACCTTTCACGCGGTCGGCTGCGAAGCCTGCCAGGGCAGCGGCTATGCCGGGCGGATGGGCCTGTACGAATTCGTTGAGCTGGATGCTGGGCTGATTGCCTTGCTCTACGAGGGTGCAAGCGAAGTGGCGATGCACACCTATCTGGCCAACCGTCGGCGCAGCCTGGTGAGCATGGCCAGTGACTGTCTGCAGCGCGGCCAGACCAGCCTGGCCGAAGTGCTGCGCGTGGTCCAGGGCTAGCCTATGCCGACCTATCGCTATCAGGCCGTCGACCTTGCCGGCAAACGCCATTGCGCCACTTTGCAGGCCGATAGCGAGCGCCATGCGCGGCAGTTGTTGCGCGAGCAGGGGATGTTCGCCAAAGACCTCAAGCGCCACGACAACGCGACCGGTCGCTCCCGTCGCCAGCGCCTCAGCCGGGCGCAGCTGTGCGAGCTGACCCGCCAACTGGCAACCCTGACTGGCGCCGGTATCCCTCTGGTCGATGCGCTCGCCACGCTGGAGCGGCAGTTGCGCCAGCCGGCGCTGCAAGCGGTACTGGTCGGTGTGCGCGGGGCGTTGGCCGAGGGCCTTGGGCTGGCCCGGAGTTTGGCCCGGCAGGGCGCGCCGTTCACTGGTCTGTACTGCGCGCTGGTCGAGGCCGGTGAGCGTTCCGGGCGGCTGGCGCAGGTGCTGACGCGGCTGGCTGATCACCTTGAACAGGTCCAGCGACAACAACACAAGGCGCGCACGGCGTTGATCTATCCAGCGGTGCTGATGGGCGTGTCGCTGGCCGTGGTGATCGGTTTGATGACGTTCGTGGTGCCCAAACTCACCGAACAGTTTGCCCATTCCGGGCAGAGCCTGCCGCTGGTGACCTCGATCCTGATTGGCCTCAGCCAGGGCCTGGTCAGCGCCGGGCCGTGGCTGCTGGCAGTTGCGCTGGTGTCCGGTGTGGCCAGCAGTTGGCTGCTGCGCAAGCCGCAGTGGTGCCTGCGCCGCGATCAATGGCTGCTGCGCCTGCCGCGCATCGGCGGCTTGCTGCAGGTGCTGGAAAGCGCGCGGCTGGCGCGCAGCCTGGCGATCCTCAGCAGCAGTGGAGTGGCCCTGCTCGAAGCGCTGCAGGTGGCCACCGAAACGGTAGGCAACCGGCGCATCCGCCAGGCCATGGAACAGGTCCGCCAGCAGGTCGAGGGCGGCACCAGCCTGCACCGGGCATTGGACGCCAGCCAACAATTTCCGCCACTGCTGGTGAACATGGTCGGCAGCGGCGAGGCCAGCGGCACCCTGGCCGACATGCTCGAGCGCGTGGCCGACGACCAGGAGCGCGGCTTTGCCCGTCAGGTCGATACCGCGATGGCGCTGTTTGAACCTTTGATGATTCTGGTGATGGGCGGCGTGGTGCTGTTCATCGTGCTGGCGGTGTTGCTGCCGATCATGCAACTCAACCAAGGCCTGCAACTGTGACAAGGAGAACCGCCAATGCAGCATCGACGTAAGCGCCAACAAGGCTTCACCCTGATGGAAATCATGGTGGTGATTTTCATCATCGGCCTGCTCATCGCCGTGGTCGCACCGAGCGTGCTGGGCAATCAGGACAAGGCCATGCGCCAGAAGGTCATGGCCGACCTGGCAACGCTCGAGCAGGCGCTGGACATGTACCGGCTCGACAACCTGCGCTTTCCCAGCAACGAGCAGGGCCTGGCGGCGCTGGTTACAAAACCGGTCGCCGAACCCGTCCCGCGGGCCTGGCGCAGCGACGGTTATATCCGCCGCTTGCCAGAAGACCCGTGGGGCACTCCGTACCAATACCGCATGCCCGGCGAGCATGGTCGGGTCGACGTGTATTCGCTCGGTGCCGATGGCGTAGCGGGCGGCGAAGACCTGGATGCCGACCTGGGCAACTGGGCGCTGTGACCGATGCTCGCCCAGCGTGGCTTCAGCCTGATCGAGTTGCTCGTGGTGCTGGCGATTGCCGGCTTGATGAGCGGCCTCAGCGTGGCCTGGCTCGACAGCGGCAACAGCACCGTCAGCCAGGCGCTCGACCGACTGGCTGCACAGACCCGCGAGCAAGCCGCGCTGGCGCGCCATGCCGGGCAACTGCGCGGGCTGCGCTGGAACGGCCAGCAGCCGGAGTTTGTCCGCCGCGAGGGCGACGCCTGGGTGGTCGAACCGGTGCGCCTCGGCCAGTGGCCGAAGACGCTGCGCCCGGACTGGTCCGCCAGTGCTACGCCGCAATTGCTGTTCACTCCCGAGGGCTGGGCGCGGCCGGGTTCGCTGCTGTGGCAGTGGCCGCAAGGCAGCCAGCGCTGGCAGTGGGGTCGCGACGGCCAACTGCTGACCCAGGCTGCGCCATGAAGTCGCGGCAGTGCGGCTTCACCTTGCTGGAAGTGGTGGTCGCGCTGGCCATCGCCTCGGTGCTGGCGGTGATCGCCAGTCAGGTCCTGCGCCAGCGCCTCGCTGTGCAGGAAACAGTCCAGCAGCACCGCCTCGGCCTGCTCTGCGCGCGCGAGCTGCAGGCACGTTTTGTCGTCGAGCAATACTGGCCTGCGGCCAATCAAGGCAGCGGCGAACTGCAGCAGGGCGCGCAGACCTGCCATTGGCGCCTGCAACTACGCAGCACCGGTGTGCGCGACCTGCGCCGTGGCGAACTGCAACTGTTCGCTGACCGCGAGCAGCGCCTGCCGCTGGGTTTGTACAGCGTGTTTCTGGAGCGGCCATGAAACGCCAGCAGGCCGGCCTGACCCTGGTCGAGCTGATGGTCGCGCTGGCCCTGACCGCAGTGCTCGGCATCATGCTCGCCGCGCTGGTCAATGGCTGGCTCAAGGTTCGCGAACGCCTCGACAGCACCAGCAGCGAAAGCAGTGTACTCGAATTTTGCCTGGCGCTGGAGCGGCGTTTCGACAGCCCGGTGCTGCGCCGTCTCTACGAGCAGCGCTTGCCGTTGGCCGTGCGCTGGCTCGACTGGCAGCCACAGGCGCAGCAGTTGCTCTGGGTGGCTGCCGCCGCCTGGCCGCAGGCCGAGGGCGGTTCACGCCTACAACGCCAGCGCCTGCGCTTCGATCCGCGCGAGCAGCAGTTGCTGTTGGAAAGCTCGGCAGACCTGTACGCCGTCGGCATGCCGCATTGGGTCGTGCGCGAGCGGTTGCCGCGGGTCAGCAGTTGGAGCGTTGTTTATTACCAGGGCGGCCGCTGGCTGGCCTGGCCTTCCGACCAGCCGGCACACCCTGGCGCGGGTGTGCGGCTGCATTTGCAGCGTGATGGAGCACCTTATGTCTGCACGTTCGTCCTGCCCTGGGGGCTTTCATGAAGCATGAATGGCGGTGGCGCTCGCCAGCGCGGCCTTGGTTGCTGGTGCGGCCCGTGGCGGATGGGCATTGGCACTGGTGCCTGCTGGACAATGGCGTGCTCTGTGACGAGGGGCAGGGCCGCCCGCCGCAGGGCCTGAACGCTCGGGTTGGCCTGGTGGTGCCGGGCGAGGCGTGCAGCCATTTTCAGGTGCCGGCGCCGCCCGGGCTCAAGCGTGAGGAATGGCCGCTGCTGTTGGAGGATCGCCTGTTGCAAGCAAGCGATGAGGTTGACTGTGCCTGCATCGGTCGAGCGGCAGGGCAATTGCGGCTGGTAGTGGTGGCACGCCATCGGCTCGATGGCTGGCTGGCGCAGTGCGTGGAATGGGACATGCAGGTGGAGCGTTGCTGGTCGCAGTTTCAGCTCTTGCCGACGCTCGAGCGGGGCAGTGGATGGCTGTGGCGACAGGAGCAATCGACCTTGTATGCGCGGGTGGACGGGGAGGGCAGCGAACACTGGCTGGCCTGGCCACAAGGGTTGGCTGGTGCTCCTGCACCGTGGGATACGCAGGTATTTACGCAGGTCGATGGACCCTGGCCGCAACGAATTGCGCATCTCGATGCCGTACCCGGGCTGCGGGAAATGCGCCGTCCGCGTAAATCGTTGAATGTTACGGGTCAGCACAAGCGCCTGATCGTCGTCTGTCTGGTGCTCGCTGCCGTCTGGAGCGGTCTGTGGCTGAGCCAGCAATGGCGTCAGGCCCAGCTGTATCGTGAGCAGGTACTGGCTGTCACCGGCCCGCAGGCCACACCGCGCCAGGCGGCTCAGGCACTCAAGCAGCTGCGTGCTGCCGACGGCGAGCGGGCCTTGCGCCTGCGCCGGCTCGACGGTTTGCAAGAGCAGTTGCAGGACTGGTTGCACACGCATCCGCAGTGGCGTCTGCGCGCGGTGCGCTTCGATGGCCAGCGTTGGCACCTGCACCTGGATGGCGAGGGCACACTGCCGCCGTGGGATGAAATGGCCACTGCGGTCGGCGCTGCAGTACAGGTGCAGGCACAGGGCGTGGTCTTCGATCTGGGGAGCAGTTCATGATCCGCGCGTTATCGCCGCGCCTGCGTATGCGCTTTGCCTTTGGCCTGATCGCGCTATTGCTGATCGTCATCCTGGCGCGGGAGGCGACGGCACGTTGGGCTCAGATGAGCCAATGGCGAGGGCTGGCCGAAACTGCGGTCAGCCTTGAGCGCAACCCTGGCTTGAGCGTGGAGCGCCTACGCCAATCCGCTCAGGCTCGGCATATCGAGCTGCAGGTCGAGCTGCAGGACGAGGCCTGGCATGTGCGTGGTTCAGTCGCCGACGAGAAGGTGCTCCTGGCATGGCTGCAAGCGCTGCAGGCCGAGGGCGTGCAGCCGCTGCAGTGGGGCATGGAGCAGGCGGGCAAGCAGCTGCGCTTCGACTTGCAGTTTCGGCCATGAGGGCGCGCGTGCTGCTGTGGCCGGCGCTTGTATGCGCTGTCACGCTGCTGGTCGAGTTGCCCGCTGGCTGGTTGGTGCCCGGCAGGGTGGTCAGCGGCAGCCTCTGGCACGGGCAGGCCGAGCAGGTGGGTGATGTCGGGCCGCTGAGTTGGCAGTGGCGGCCGTGGCGCCTTCAGGCCGAGGTCCGCTTGGCTTATCAGGGGCAGGCGTGGCTGGCGCGTCTGAGCGGTTTGCCCTGGCGCTGGCGGGCAGAGGTCGAGGCGCTCGAGGCAGCGCCGAGCGTGCCGGTGGCTTATCGCCTGCCGGGGCAATGGCAGGGGCATGTCAGGGTCAATGGCGTCTGGCGACAGTGCGCCGGTAGCGAGGGGCGTTTGCAGGTCAGCGATCTCGCGCTGGTAACGCCCTGGTCGCTGGGCTTGGGGCAAGGCTGGCTAGAAATGCGCTGCGCGGGTGACTGGCGCTTGCAGGGTGCATTGGCCTTGCAGGGGCAACACCAGCTCAATCTGGATGCTGACCTGCTCGCTCGCCGCGCGCGGCTCGGTTTCGAGGTTCAGCCAGAAGCCGCGCTGACGCCGTTGCTGCGTGGTGCGCAATGGCTGGGGCCGCAGGCAGTCAAGGGCGAGCGGCTGGTCAGGTGGTAGTGGCAGTCAACGGCGCCCCATTCTGCTCAGCCCGTGCGACCGTCCGGGCTCAAGACGAGTCTCGCGATACCTGGCATTTCTGTCAGTTTCGCCTGCGCATCAATCGGCTTAGCCTGCAGACAATTCTGCTGAATTCCCTGAGGCACCAACGATGTCCAATGCTCGAGTGACCGTCCTTTCACATGCCTCGGCACCCCTGACGTTCAAAGTGGCAAGGTCACCGGAAGTGGTCAAGCCGACCATCGACTCGGTTAAAGATGACAAAGACAAGGACGTTTCCAAAGACAGCTCGACGGTGTCGACCACGCTGAAATTGGTCGGCAAGGCGTCGCCCAGTCAGAAGTTGGAAATCCGCAATGGGACTAACAAGCTGGGAGAAGCGACCGCCAATGCTAACGGCGACTGGCACACCACGCTAACCGGCCTGACCGTGAAAGCCTACGCCCTGAAGGCGCATGGTTTGTACGGCAGCAACCCAGCTTCCGATCCCTGGAATGTGACCATCGTCCAGTCTGTTACCCCAACCCTCATCTCGGTGAAGGATGACAAAGACAAGGACGTGTCCAAAGGCAGTTCGACGGTGTCGACCACGCTGAAGTTGGTCGGCAAGGCA
>NZ_JBNWAE010000012.1:0-166951 GCF_050496565.1 Pseudomonas shirazensis | reverse complement strand
TTAATTCACCGACTGTATCAAACAACACTCTGCACGGGGTGCTTGCGGCAAATCGAGCAACCTGCGCACTATAGTGCGCATCGCGCCCACCACAGGATCCCCGCCGAATTATGAGCACCACGCCCCGCAGCATGGCCACCACGCTGTTCCCGATCGGCCTGCTATTAATAGCCATGGCATCCATCCAGTCAGGCGCATCCCTGGCCAAGGGCATGTTCCCCTTGATCGGCGCTCAAGGCACTACCACCCTGCGGCTGATTTTTGCCAGCGTGATCATGCTGCTCATTCTGCGCCCATGGCGGGCACGTATGAACAGCAGCACTTGGCGGAATGTGCTGATCTACGGGATGGCACTGGGCGGCATGAACCTCCTCTTCTATATGTCGCTGCGCACAGTGCCACTGGGCATCGCCGTGGCACTGGAATTCACAGGCCCACTGGCAGTAGCCATTTTTGCCTCGCGCCGTGCCATCGACTTTCTCTGGATCGCGCTGGCAATCGCGGGCTTGCTCTTGCTGATACCGGTGGGGCAAAGCGCAAGCGCTGTTGACCTGATCGGCGCCAGCTATGCGCTGGCCGCCGGAGTGTGCTGGGCGCTGTACATTCTTTATGGGCAAAAGGCCGGCGCCGAGCATGGTGTGCAGACAGCCGCACTCGGTGTCGTGATCGCCGCCTTGTTCGTTGCGCCGGTCGGCGTTATCCATGCAGGCACTGCACTCCTGAACCCGGCGCTGCTGCCTGTCGCTCTGGGCGTGGCGGTGCTGTCAACTGCCCTCCCCTACAGCCTGGAGATGGTTGCCCTGATGCGCATGCCAGCGCGCACGTTCGGTACCTTGATGAGTATCGAGCCAGCGTTCGGTGCTCTATCAGGTTTGCTGTTCCTCGGCGAAAAGCTCACCTCTGGGCAATGGTTGGCTATCGCTGCGATCATCACCGCTTCTGCTGGAGCTACACTGACCATGCGTAAGGAACCTGCACCCGCGGTCGTCGCTGACTGAATTGAGAAATATTTTCATTTGCCGTGTTTAGCGGTTGTACCGACCTGCTGGCCTGATTAAGCTGTCACAAAATCATAATCTCTACGCTATCTACTGTGCCGAACACGGATGCTGAGGTAAATTCAGGAAGAATCAGGCGAGGACGATGGGAGCAGGCATGCAGTCGCCCCCACATTTAAGGACAGGCATGAAACGTATTTTGCTCATCCTGGCTGTAATGGCCATCGCAGGGTGTGCCGCCACCGCACAGACTGAAGTCAAGCGTGGGAAAAAGGGTTTACACATCAATTGCTCCGGCCTTTCCTCTTCGTGGGAAAAGTGTAATGCCAAGGCGGCCAGTGCGTGCAGCAATCGCGGCTATAGAGTAGTGGCCCGCTCGGGCGATACTGACGAAGAACCGGGTGACTACCTGTTCGGGATCAACCCGGCTGGCTATACCAGCCGCAGCATGATCGTCATTTGCAAGTAATAACGCTGAAGGGTAGCCGAATGGCTACCCTTTTTACGTTGGAGCGCAGACTCAGACAGCCACCGTACGATCGCGCAACCACTGCAGTGCAGAACCCGCCAACAGAGGTGCCAACCGCTCGCTGACATGCGCATGATATTGGTTGAGCCAGCCTCTTTCCTCATCATTGAGCAATTCAATCAGCAGGCAGCGCGTATCGATCGGACACAAGGTCAAGGTTTCAAAAGCCAGAAAGTCGCCGAACTCGCTCCTGCCTGCTGCGCGATTGACCACCAGGTTTTCGATCCGTACGCCCCACTTGCCTGGCCGATAAGTGCCAGGCTCGATCGAGCTGATCATGCCCTCCTGCATCGCCGTGTGCGGCAACGCCTGGGCCTGGTAGGCAATGACCTGCGGCCCTTCATGCACATTCATGAAGTAGCCGACGCCGTGTCCAGTGCCATGACCGTAATCGACCTGATCAGCCCAGAGCGGCGTCCGTGCTATTGCGTCCAGCAACGGAGACAAAATGCCACGCGGGAAACTCGCTCGCGACAACGCGATCATGCCTTTGAGCACGCGAGTGCAATCCTCACGCTGTGCCCGGGTCGGCTGACCTACCGGGACCATCCGGGTAATGTCGGTCGTACCGCCCAGGTACTGGCCGCCCGAATCGATCAACAACAGCCCGTCGCCCTCGATTACCGCATGGGACTGCTCGGTAGCACGATAGTGCGGCATGGCGCCATTGGCATTGAAAGCGGCAATGGTCGAGAAGCTTAGTGAAACATAGCCAGGTCGCTGCGCTCGCGCCGCAGTCAGACGCTCGTCGATGGTCAACTCGGTGATCTGTTGTTTGCCAAGGTTGGCCTCGAACCAAGCAAAAAATTCACAGAGCGCAGCCCCGTCCTGCTCCATGACCTGACGAACATGCGCCAGTTCAGCATCGCCCTTGCACGACTTGCTCAACGTCGTCGGGTTGATCTGCTCGAGCAGCTTCACCTGCGCCCCGAGCCGACCGACCAGGCCACAGGTGACCCGGGCCGGGTCGATCAATACAGTGCTGCCACCCGCAATTGAGGCAAGCACGCGCCCTGCGTGGTGGTAGTCCTGCAGCTCGACACCGTCGGCCGCCAGTGCTTGACGCAGCTGGGCATCAACTTTGTTCAGGTCGACAAACAGCACCGCCTGTTGCTGACCAACCCATGCAAACGCGACGAAAACCGGGTTATAGGAAACGTCACTGCCGCGCAGATTGAACAACCAGGCGATGTCATCGAGGGTGGCAATGAAATGCCAATCGGCACCTTTGCTGCTCAAGGTACAGCGCAGCGCGTCCAGTTTTTCCGCTCGGGTGGCTGTGGCCTGGGGCGGCAAGTGCTCGTAGATTGGGGCAGCTGGCAGCGCTGGGCGTGATTCCCAGACTTGATCAAGCAGATCCTTGTCTGTCACCAACCGGATGCCGTTGGCTTGCAAACTCTGCTGAAGCTGCCGAGACGCGGTCACCGACAGCACAGCGCCGTCAACGGCAACCGTCGCCTGCGGCTGGAGATTGCTGCCGAGCCAATCGAACGGGCCTGAGCTACCTGGCATAAGCTTCATCAATTCTATGCCGCTGCCGGCGAGTTCGTTTGCAGCCTGTTCCCAGTAACGGCTGTCTACCCACAGCCCAGCGAAGTCAGCCAGTACCACCAATGTACCCACCGAGCCATGAAATCCGGACAGCCACTGACGACCTTGCCAGTGGCCCGGCAGGTACTCGGACAGGTGCGGGTCTGCCGAAGGCACCAGCAGTGCGTCCACACCCTCACTGGCCATTACCTCACGCACACGGGCGAGGCGCGACGGCACACTTTGCTGCAACTGGGACTGGCTATTCATGTCAAGTGCACTCCTGCGATGGCGACATCATCGGCGATCAAGCCAGTGATAATGGAGCAGCCTCCCGTCACTCGCAATTGGCATAGGTAACAGATGATTAGCGATGGCTACCAAGCGCCCGCGCCAACTTCACAATGCAGGCCGCCATCATTGCCACGCACCAGACTGCGCACAGCCTGATACGCGGCGAAGTTGACGCTCCTCGCCTGATGTTGCTCAAGCAGTTCGAGGAATGGCTCATCAGTGAAAGAGCCGCAGGCCGCTTGCCACTGTTCACGGTTCTGCCACTGTAAATGCTGCAGGACCCGCGTGCCGTCATCGCTGGCCTGAACACTTACCCGCACCAATGCCGGCCAGCGCGTGGCCAGTTGCTCGCTGCGCAACACCAGCGCGTTGGCAAGAGCAGCCTGACGGCTAGCCGGCACTTGATATTCGATCATTTGGGTAAACCATAGGGAATGCATCGCAGCGGCCACAGGCTGTCTCCTTTATGCAGTACTTGCAGTCATCATGGCCGGCAGGGTAAAACCTCGAGTTAAGTCAAGGTCAAGGATTAATTAGCATGCCAGCCATCCACGCCACCGATACCGAGCGCCAGCTCAGCGTCGGCCAACTGGCCAGTCGTAGTGGCGTCGCGGTTACCGCCCTGCACTTCTACGAAACCAAAGGCTTGATCCAAAGCACCCGCAACGCCGGCAATCAACGCCGCTACCCGCGTGCGATGCTGCGCCGGGTGGCGGTGATCAAGATGGCCCAGCGTCTGGGCATCCCGCTAGCCACCATCGCCAAAGCGCTATCCAGCCTGCCGCTGGGCCATACCCCGAATGCCGCTGACTGGCAGCGCCTGTCGGCCGGCTGGCGAGACGATCTCAGCCAGCGCATCGAAGAATTGACCCTGCTACGCGATCAACTGGACGGCTGCATAGGCTGCGGCTGCATGTCGCTGAAGGAGTGCCCGCTGCGCAACAATCACGATCATCTGGCGCTCGGCGGCCCTGGGCCGCATCCGTCAGATCCACCAACAACATTACTGTAGTTTTCCGTATCGCACCTGCCAGGCAATTCGCATCTATAACTAGTGTTCAACCTGACACCCGCCGCAGGAGGCAGCATGAGCAAACAGGCACTGATCGTCATCGATATCCAGAAAGACTACTTTCCTGGGGGCAAGTGGTGCCTCGACGGCGCTGATGCGGCCGCCGACAACGCCGCGTTGCTGCTCAATGCAGCGCGCAAGCGCGGCGACCTGATCGTGCATGTTCGCCATGAATTTACCAGCTCCGACGCGCCATTCTTTGCGCCGGGCTCAGCCGGAGCCGAAATTCACCCCAAGGCTGCTTCCCTCGGTGATGAGCCGGTGCTGCTCAAACAACAGGTCAATGCCTTTCAAGAGACCGGCCTTAAAGAACTGCTTGATGAGCACGCCGTGCAAGCCGTGACGATTGTCGGCAGCATGAGCCACATGTGTATCGATGCCGCCGTGCGCGCTGCCGCCGATTTTGGCTACAGCGTCACGGTCGCCCATGATGCGTGCGCCACACGAGCGCTGGAATTCAATGGCCAGCAAGTGCCAGCTGCCCAGGTGCATGCAACGTTCATGGCCTCACTGGCATTCGCTTACGCAACGGTGCAAAACACTGAGGAATGCCTGGCGGCCTACCAGCAGTGAGCTTCAGATCACAACATTGCGCACGAATCGCACGGGCAGCTCGCCGTCATTACGATAGGCATAGCGGCGGTTGCTGGCAAAGATGTGGAACTGCCCCGTCGCCAACTGCTGGGCCTGACCTTCGATGATCAGCGTCAAGCAGCCCTCGGCGATGTAGATCTGCTCGCTCCAGCCTTCGGCGTCTGCCTCGCTGGCGTAGGATTCGCCAGGGGCCAGCGTCCATTCCCATAACTCCACCTCGCGCCGCGCCGGGCTGCTCCCCAGCAACAAGGCTCTGCTGCCAGGATGCTCGCCGGCCCATGCCAGCTCTTCAATGCGGCTCGGATCGCGCTGCTCAGGAGCCTGAATCAACTGGCTGAACGCCACTCCCAAGGCCTCGGCGATCAAGTCGAGGGTGGTCAGGCTAACGTTCTTCTCACCGCCTTCGATGGCTACCAGCATGCGCCGACTGACTCCAGAGCGCTCGGCCAGGGCACTCTGGCTGAGGCCCGCCGCGCCACGCAATTGGCGAATGTTCTGACTAACGTGTTGGAGCACGGAAGCGCGATGCGTCGAGGTTTTGTGCACTATATTGCTCATCGGTAAGCCTTGCGCAGTATACTGCCCACTTTGCGGCGATTGTGCGCCGCCACTGTCGAGCGTGCAACCATGAGCCAGGCCCCCAGTCAGCCCAAGACCACTGTCAGTTTCCGCCTGAGCAAGGCAGAACTGGTACTGGTGTTCATCACTATGCTGTGGGGCGGCACCTTTCTCATCGTGCACAACGTCATGAGCGTCAGCGGCCCGATGTTCTTTGTCGGCCTGCGCTTCGCCGCGGCAGCCGTGTTCGTGGGCTTGGTTTCGGCAAGAGCGCTGGCGGGCCTGACCATGCTCGAACTCAAGGCCGGCGTTTTGATCGGCATCACCATCATGCTCGGTTACGGTTTGCAGACCATGGGCCTGCAAACGATCAACAGCAGCCAGTCGGCGTTCATCACTGCACTCTACGTACCGTTCGTACCACTGCTGCAGTGGCTGGTGCTGGGCCGACGCCCCGGTTTGATGCCGAGCCTCGGAATCTGCCTGGCATTTGTCGGCCTGATGCTGCTCGCGGGCCCCAGCAGCGCAGGCCTGCACTTCAGTGAAGGCGAACTGCTGACCTTGATCAGCGCCGTCGCGATTGCCGCTGAGATCATTTTGATCAGCCGCTATGCCGGCCAGGTCGATGTGCGCAGGGTGACGGTGGTGCAATTGGCCACGGCCTCGCTGCTGTCGTTTGCGATGATCGTGCCGACCAACGAGTCATTGCCTGATTTTTCCTGGCTACTGCTGACAAGCGCCCTCGGCCTGGGCCTGATGAGCGCGATCATTCAGGTAGCCATGAATTGGGCGCAAAAATCGGTTTCGCCCACTCGGGCAACCTTGATCTACGCGGGTGAACCGGTCTGGGCAGGCGTGGTCGGGCGTCTCGCCGGCGAGCGCCTGCCGGGGATGGCGTTGCTGGGCGGGCTGCTGATCGTGATTGCCGTAGTCATCAGCGAACTGAAGATCCGCCGCAGTGAGCGTTCTCAACAGGCAAATAGCGCGCCAGTCGACGGCGAAACCAGCCAGTAATGGAGAAAAGAACAGCTATCCTTTGTAAAAAGCTGTTATAAAAAAACTGCTTGTCACACCCCTTTTGTAGGATTCTGGCACAGCTTGCGTGTTGGTGATCAACCGTTCGGCACGTATTATCCTTACCAAACTCCTCCAGATTAGGTCGCTATGTCATTGATAGTGCTATTGCTTCTGCCCTTCGTTGGCAGTTGCCTGGCGGCCGTCCTGCCGCACAACGCAAGGAACGCCGAGTCAATTCTCGCCGGGCTGGTGGCCCTCGTCGGCACGGTCCAGGTGGCGCTGCTCTACCCTCAGGTCGCTCACGGTGGCGTGATCCGCGAGGAGTTTCTGTGGCTGCCAAGCCTGGGCTTGAACCTGGTGCTGCGCATGGACGGCTTTGCCTGGCTGTTCTCGCTGCTGGTGCTGGGCATCGGCACACTGGTGTCTCTATACGCGCGCTATTACATGTCGCCGCAAGACCCGGTGCCGCGCTTCTTCGCATTCTTCCTGGCGTTCATGGGCGCCATGCTCGGGCTGGTGATTTCCGGCAACCTGATCCAGCTGGTGTTCTTCTGGGAGCTGACCAGCCTGTTCTCGTTCCTGCTGATCGGCTACTGGCACCACCGCGCTGATGCCCGCCGCGGCGCCTATATGGCGCTGATGGTGACCGGCGCCGGGGGATTGTGCCTGCTTGTGGGTGCCCTGCTGCTCGGCCATGTGGTCGGCAGCTATGATCTGGACAAAGTGCTCGCGGCCGGGGAAACCGTGCGCCAGCATGCGCTGTATCCGGTATTGTTGCCGCTGATCCTGATTGGCGCGCTGAGCAAGAGTGCGCAGTTTCCATTCCAGTTCTGGCTGCCCCACGCCATGGCGGCGCCGACGCCAGTGTCGGCGTATCTGCACTCGGCAACCATGGTCAAGGCAGGCGTGTTCCTCATGGCTCGGCTGTGGCCCACTCTGGCTGGCACCGAGGAATGGTTCTGGATTGTCGGCGGCGCGGGTGCCATTACCCTGGTTCTGGGCGCCTTCGCGGCGATGTTTCAAAATGACCTCAAGGGCCTGCTGGCCTACTCGACCATCAGCCACCTCGGGCTGATCACCCTACTGCTCGGCCTGAACAGCCCGCTGGCGGCAGTCGCAGCAGTGTTCCACATTCTCAACCACGCGACCTTCAAGGCGTCGCTGTTCATGGCGGCCGGCATCATCGACCACGAGAGTGGGACACGCGATATCCGCCGTCTCAGCGGGTTGATGCGGCTTATCCCTTACACCGCGACCCTGGCCATGGTTGCCAGTGCGTCGATGGCCGGCGTGCCATTGATGAACGGCTTCTTGTCCAAGGAAATGTTCTTCGCCGAAACAGTGTTCATTTCCTCCACCGCCTGGGTCGAAGCGGCCTTGCCAGTCATCGCCACCCTGGCGGGCACCTTCAGCGTTGCCTACGCCCTGCGCTTTACCGTCGACGTATTCTTCGGCCCACCTGCCCAGGACCTACCGCATACACCCCACGAACCACCGCGCTGGATGCGGGCGCCGGTCGAGTTGCTGGTGCTGACCTGCCTGGTCGTCGGGATCTTCCCGGCCCAGTCAGTCGGCCCGCTGCTCGCCGCCGCCGCTCTGCCGGTAGTCGGCGGCACACTGCCAGAATACAGCCTGGCCATCTGGCACGGCTGGAATGCGCCTTTGATCATGAGCTTGGTGGCGATGTGCGGTGGCGTGATGCTGTACCTGCTGTTGCGCAAGCAACTGCGCCTGGGCAGATTCCCGTACCCGCCACTGATCGAACGCTTCAATGGCAAGCGCCTGTTCGAACATGGGCTGGTCAGGTTGATGCTGATTGCGCGTCATGTAGAGGCAGCGCTGACTACCCGACGCTTGCAGAAACAACTGTTCATGCTCGTGCTGGCGGCGTTTATCGCTGGCCTGACGCCGCTGCTGTACAGCGGCTTGAGCTGGGGTGATCGACCGAAGATACCTGGCTCCGGGGTGTTCGTAGCCTTGTGGGTGATTGCCATTGCCTGCGCCATCGGGGCTGCCTGGCAGGCCAAGTATCATCGTCTTGCGGCACTGACCATGGTCAGCGTCTGCGGCCTGATGACCTGCATTACCTTCGTCTGGTTCTCGGCCCCTGACCTGGCCCTGACTCAGTTGGCGGTTGAAGTCGTTACCACGGTACTGATCCTGCTCGGCCTGCGCTGGCTGCCTCGCCGTATCGAAGGTGTCTCGCCTCTGCCCGGCAGTCAGGAACGGGCGCGCCTGCGCCGCCTGCGTGACCTGCTGTTGGCCGTGTTGGTCGGTGGCGGCATGGCCCTGCTGTCCTACTCGATGCTGACCCGGCCTACGCCCAACGATATCTCCTCGTTCTACTTGAGCCGGGCACTGCCCCAAGGCGGCGGGACCAATGTGGTCAATGTGATGCTGGTGGACTTCCGCGGCTTCGACACCCTCGGCGAGATCACCGTGCTGGTTGCCGTGGCGCTGACCGTGTTCGCCCTGCTGCGCCGCTTCCGCCCACCCAAGGAAAGCATGCAACTGCCGGCGCAGCAGCGCCAGTTGGCCCCGGATGTGGTTACCGACCTGATCAACCCGCGGCATGCCACCGACACGGCAATGGGCTTCATGATGGTGCCCGCGGCGTTGGTGCGGCTGTTGCTGCCGGTGGCCCTGATGGTGTCGATGTACCTGTTCATGCGCGGTCACAACCAACCGGGGGGTGGCTTCGTCGCCGGCCTGGTGATGTCGGTGGCATTCATCCTGCAGTACATGGTGGCGGGCACCCAATGGGTGGAGGCGCAGATGAGCCTGCGGCCGCTGCGCTGGATGGGCACCGGCCTGCTCTGCGCAACGCTGACCGGCGCTGGCGCGATGCTACTGGGCTATCCGTTCCTGACCACCCATACCGCACACCTGCACCTGCCGCTGCTGGGTGACGTGCACGTAGCCAGTGCACTGTTCTTCGACATCGGCGTGTACAGCGTGGTGGTAGGTTCGACCTTGCTGATTCTGACGGCCTTGGCCCACCAATCAGTGCGCGCCTATCGCCCCGGCAGCGCACAGAAATCCAGCCAGACAGGAGCCGCCTGATGGAAGAAGTCATTGCAGTAGCCATCGGTGTTCTGGCCGCGTCCGGGGTCTGGCTGATCCTGCGGCCACGTACCTATCAGGTGATCATGGGGCTGTGCCTGCTGTCCTACGGGGTCAACCTGTTCATCTTCAGCATGGGCAGCCTGTTCATCGGTAAAGAGCCGATCATCAAGGAAGGCGTGACACAGGACTTGTTGCACTACACAGACCCATTGCCACAAGCATTGGTGTTGACCGCGATCGTCATCAGCTTTGCCATGACCGCGTTGTTCCTGGTTGTGCTGCTGGCCTCGCGCGGGCTGACCGGCACTGACCACGTCGATGGCCGGGAGCGTGAAGAATGAGCTGGATGAATCAATTGATCGTCGCACCAATCCTGTTGCCGCTGGTGACAGCGGCGATTATGTTGCTGCTGGGTGAGAAACATCGGCGGATCAAGGCCCACCTCAACCTGCTGTCGAGCATTATCGGCCTGGCGATTGCGCTGACGCTGCTGAACTGGGTGCGCAGCCAGGGCCAGGCCGAGTCTATCGGTGTTTATTTGCCCGGTAACTGGTCAGCCCCATTCGGCATCGTGCTGGTGGTCGACCATCTCTCGGCATTGATGCTGAGCCTGACCGGCGTGATCGGCGTCAGCGCCCTGCTGTTCGCCCGGGCGCGCTGGGACGGCGCCGGGGCGAGTTTTCATGCGTTGTTCCAGATCCAGCTGATGGGTCTGTATGGCGCATTCCTCACCGCCGACCTGTTCAACCTGTTCGTATTCTTCGAGGTGCTGCTGGCAGCGTCATATGGCCTGCTCCTGCACGGTTCAGGGCGGGCTCGGGTCAAAGCGGGCTTGCACTACATCGCCATCAACCTGTTCGCCTCTTCGCTGTTTCTGGTCGGTGCAGCCATGCTCTATGGCGTCACCGGCACACTGAACATGGCCGACCTGGCCTTGAAGATCCCGCTGGTTCCTGAGGCTGATCGTGGCCTGCTGCACGCCGGCGCAGCCATTCTGGCGATGGCGTTCCTGGCCAAGGCCGGGATCTGGCCGCTGAATTTCTGGCTGGTACCGGCCTACTCCTCGGCGAGCGCACCGGTCGCCGCCCTATTCGCAATCATGACCAAGGTCGGCCTGTACGCCGTACTGCGGCTGTGGACGTTGCTGTTTTCCGGGCAAGCCGGCGCGTCGGCGCACTTTGGCGGCGAATGGCTGGTCTACGGCGGCCTGGCGACCCTGGCGGTCGCCGCGGTGTCGATTCTGGCCGCACAGCGCCTGGAGCGTATGGCAGCGCTGAGCATTCTAGTTTCAGCCGGCACCTTGATGGCAGCGATAGGTTTTGGTCAGCCCATTCTGACCGGCAGCGCGCTGTTCTACCTGGTCAGCTCGACCCTGGCCCTGTGCGCGTTGTTCCTCCTGGCGGAGTTGATCGAGCGCTCGCGCTCGGCCAACGAGACGCCGCTGGATGATGACGAAGGCCTGTCGCCGCCACTGCTGGAGTCTCTGCATCCACCCAAGGGCATCAACCTGGACGATCAGCAGAAGGCGGTAATCGGCCAGATCATTCCGTGGACCATGGCATTCCTGGGTTTAAGCTTTATTGCCTGCGCGCTGTTGATCATCGGCATGCCGCCGCTGTCGGGCTTCATCGGCAAGCTGAGCCTGATCAGCGCGCTGTTCAACCCGCTGGGCCTGGGTGTCGCCCCGGAGCAGCCACTGTCGGCGGCCGGCTGGTGCCTGGTCGCGTTATTGGTGCTTTCCGGCATGGCGTCATTGATCGCTTTTGGCAGGGTTGGCATTCAGCGCTTCTGGAAGCCCGAAGAGCGCCCTTCGCCACTGCTGCGCCGCTATGAGTGCCTGCCGATCGCGATTCTGCTGGGTCTGTGCCTGTTCCTCAGCGTCAGGGCAGAACCGCTGCTGCGCTACACCCAGGACACTGCCGCAAGCCTGCAAGCACCGCAGGCATACATTGAGGCAGTCATGGGCTCGATGCCGATTCCAGGTCCAACCACCTTCAACACCGAGGCGCAGCCATGAACCGTCTGTTACCCGCTCCGCTGCTGTCGGTTGCGCTGTTTGCGTTGTGGCTGTTGCTGAACCTCTCGATCAGCCCTGGCAACCTGCTGCTCGGCGCCTTGCTGGCGATTCTCGCGCCCATCCTGCTGGCCCCACTGCGCCCGCAACATGCGCACGTGAAACGGCCGTGGGTGGTTGCCAAACTGATCGGCCGGGTAGGTCTGGATGTCATCACCTCCAACCTGCAAGTTGCCCGCGGCGTTCTGTCGGCAAAGCGCCGGCCGCCACGATCGGCATTCGTCCACATTCCACTGGCACTGCGCGATGTGCATGGCCTGGCCGCCTTGTCGATGATCACCACAGTGGTGCCCGGCACGGTCTGGTCAGAACTTGCTCTGGACCGCAGCATGCTGCTGCTGCACGTGTTCGATCTGCGTGATGAGGCGCAGTTCATCGAGCACTTCAAGCACACCTATGAACGCCCGCTGATGGAGATATTCGAATGACAGGCCTGCTCGCCAACGCGATTCTCGCCAGCTTGTTCATCTTCACCATTGCCATGGCGCTGGCTTTGGTCAGGTTGTTCCGCGGCCCTTCTGCCCAGGATCGGGTTCTGGCCCTGGATTACCTGTACATCCTGGCCATGTTGATGATGCTAGTGCTGGGCATTCGCTATGCCAGCGATACCTATTTCGAAGGCGCATTGCTGATTGCCTTGTTCGGCTTCGTCGGCTCATTCGCCTTGGCCAAATTCCTCCTGCGCGGTGAGGTAATAGAATGACCGAAGCTCTGCAACTGCCGTTTTGGCTCGAACTCACAACCGCAGCGTTACTGCTGATAGGCAGCCTGTTCGCGTTGATTGGTGCAATCGGTCTGGTGCGGCTGAAAGACTACTTCCAGCGGATGCACCCACCTGCACTGGCTTCAACTATCGGCGCCTGGTGCGTGAGCCTGGCATCGATCCTGTATTTTTCATGGTTGAAGCAGGGGCCAATCGTGCATGCCTGGCTGATCCCGATTCTGCTGTCGATAACCGTGCCGGTTACCACCTTGCTGTTGGCCCGCGCAGCGCTGTTTCGCAAACGTGCGGCAGGCGAGAACGTGCCTGCCGAGATCAGCGGCGGCAATAACCAGGGCAATTGAGATACCCGCCAGGCCGGCCCGAGCCTAGCGATTCAGTCGCTGCAGTTCGCGCCGGACCATTGCAGCCAAGGGCGCAGGCGTAATCTCATATAACTGGCCGGCAACCCAACTCAGCCAGGCGCTGCCCATCACTGCGCGCTGGGCCAGCAGCCGCTCGGCATGCGCCACCGCCTGTGACTCGAACTGGCGGTGAAACTCCGCCCGTCCCTGGGCAGGCAATCGGTCATCACTCACTCGCTGGCCTTGAACGTCGTCAACTCACCCTTGCGCCACTTGGCAACCTTGCCGGTCACTGCCTTGAGCAGCTTGCCCAGGCCATCCTGCACTTGCTGCTGAGCGGCAAAGACCAACATCACGCCATGGCCGTTACGAAACACGATGCCCTCACCTTCCGCCACTTTGACGAAAGCATAATCGCCCCCGTAGACATTCAGCTTGAGCTCGCGAAAACGCAGCTCCAGCTTGCCACCCTCGCGACTGGGTAGAACTGCGGCGCGGAAATGATCACCTACTTTCAGCTCAAGGCGCTGCTTGTCATCCACCACCAACGAGCTTTCGGTATCGATCTCGGCCATGTACAAGCCGTCCGGGCTTTGCTCGGTGACATAAACGAAACGCCCGTGAAACAACTGGGCCAACTTGCCACGCAAGTCGCCCAATGCAAATAACGCATGGGTATCAAGAGTACTGACTGCCAATCTCAAATCCTCAAACAGGGTTACAAGCGCCACACCCGAATTGATCGGCGGCGCAGCCATTTCAGATCGCTGCTGAAAGACTAATGAAATAGAGCACGAGCGGCCCGTACATAAAGACTACGCAGCAGGCAGGATTTCTAACCCCGCTGTGCCAGCTAGATCCGCACATCACATTTCGGCAATTTTCCCACAACGCAGGCGTAAATGCCGACTTCAACACTGCCGGTAGACATGCAATAGATAGCGACAGGTCCCAGGCCTGACGGCCCAAGGCAACCCTCTGCGCGTTACACGGGAGAAATATGCACGAAAATACTGAAATCCGTCGAGGCCCAAGCGACATTTATTGCCTGACCAGCGCTGCAGACCGGCCCAGATTTCGGGTAGTGGCTGCCGGCATCGCCTTTTTTCACGTAACCGACAGCGCTACCGGCCGGGTCAGAGGTTTTCGCCGCCGGCACAGCGATGCGTGTGAGCTGGCGCGCTTCCTGGAGGGCTGAAAAGGCTTTCAGGCTGCCTGTGTTCGGCCCAGCTGGGCCTGCCAGGCAGCTTGACAATCCAGCGCCTCTTGGCGACTGGCAAACGCCGTACCACGACGCTCGCCATTCACCAGCA
Source organism: Pseudomonas shirazensis (assembly GCF_050496565.1). Lineage (GTDB taxonomy): Bacteria > Pseudomonadota > Gammaproteobacteria > Pseudomonadales > Pseudomonadaceae > Aquipseudomonas > Aquipseudomonas shirazensis_A. The sequence continues at coordinate 152,841 of NZ_JBNWAE010000012.1, read as the reverse complement.
CGACCCAGCAGACCCGCAGGCCCCGCGCCTGCAATGCTGCCGGTACACCGGAGCCGATCATCACTGCGACATCGATCTGGCTATTCATCATCCCCTCCGGAATTTAATTAGCAACCTAACGATATCACCATGATACGCATCAACCGCAACTACAAACAGCGCGGCCTGGTACATCTGTATTGCATCAGCGGCAATAAACCCCGCTCAGTTCAGACCAGGCTCGGGCTTGTAGCCCAGACGCAGGCCACCCCAGTGCTTACCGTTGATGAACAGCGGCACCGACAGGTCATGCATGAGTTCGCCGGTATCGCGGCTGTAGGTTTGCAACAGCAACCGCTGCTTATGGTTGCCACAGCGGATACCGGTGCGGTCGTCGAACTTGCGCTTGCTGCGGTTGTGCGCGGTGTCATGCAGCGGGTCGCCGGTCAGGGGCAGGTTGAACGCCGCGTTGTGGGTCGGAACGTAGCCCTCGCCAGTGCAGGCAATCGCGTGGACCAGCCCCTCATGCTGGGCCAGCAGCGGCTCCTGCAATTGGGGCAGCACCGTATCGGTGTACTGGTCAAAGCGGGTGGTAAAGCGCGGCGGCTGCATGTTCAGGATGGGTTGGTAGCGCCGATCGAACAGCGCCTCTTCGCTAATCAGACCTTGCTCGATATCCTGCTCGAAGCGGGCAGCGATACTCCGCGCGCCCTGCTCGGCAAGCGCAAAGATGCGCTGGTGGTAGTCATCCAGGCCCACCTCAGCAAGCCGCTCGCTGAGCGCCTCGGCCTGGCGTTCCATGTGCACCGCTGCCTGAGCAAGCGTGCGCGTTTGCCCATCGCTGAGCTCCAGATCAGTGCGCACCTGCCCAACCGCCTGGAACAGGTTATCCAGTTGTTGCTGGTTGATCTGGGTCCCCTCGGCGATCTCGTCAACCTGCAGCTCCACAGAGGCCGCCAGCTTGGCGATCAAGGTCAACTGCTCGCCAGTTTGCTCGACCTGAACCAGGTCAGCGCTCAAATCCCCGGCCAGGCTACGAATCTGCTCGACCACCTCAGCGGTGCGGGCCTGAATATCGGCGACCATCGCGCCTACTTCGCCAGTAGCGGTAGCGGTGCGCCCGGCCAGCCCGCGCACTTCATCGGCAACCACTGCAAAGCCACGCCCGTGCTCGCCGGCCCGGGCCGCCTCGATCGCCGCGTTGAGCGCGAGCAGGTTGGTCTGGCTGGCGATGGCCTGGATCACCAGGGTGACCCGAGCGATATCTTCGCTGCGCTGGTGCAGGGCTTCGATCAACTCGCGACTGGCCGTGGCCCGGGCGCTCAACTGGTGCATGCGCTGGATCGACTCGGCCAGTACCTGCTGACCTGCCGCACTGTTGGAATGTGCTGAACGGGCCGCCTGCAACGCCTGCTGGCTGAGCTGAGCGGTGGCTTTCTCGGTGCCGATCATGATCTGTGCACTGTCAACGATCTGATCGGCGGCGCCCAGTTGCGACTGCAATCGAGTGGCCAACTGTTGTACCGAAAAAGCCATGGAGGCGGCAGACAAGGCGTTATGGCTGGTGCTGCGCGCCAAGGTTTGGGTTAGCTCATTGTGCGCTGGTGAAGACGGCTCGGCGTTTCTTGGCTGGGCTGCCTTGCGTCGCCAACCCGGCAACCAGAGCACCAATAATGCCAGCGGCAGGGCCAGATAGAACGCCAATTGAGCAAACGTCATGGCCGCCAGCACGGCAGCCAGCGCCGCGCCCTGCAACGCGGCAATCCCTGGCAGGACCGGGCGTTTTGCGGGTTGCGGCAAGTTACAGGTGGGCACAGATCCATCACGCATCATGTTGAGGGTCCATCCGCTAGGGCATTATTGTGCTCCCATTAGACGCCACTATAACGCCACTATCTATACTTCCTTCGGCTTAACGAGCACAGACTTGATGCAGAGCAAACATCAAAGCGCCCAGCAACCAAAGTAGTGCCGAACAAATGCAAAAAGCCCCAGGGATCGCTCCGTGGGGCCATGCATGCTGCGATCGATCAGATCTGGCGCTGGTGGCGACCGATCTGTTCGTGGCGCTCTTGCGCTTCGATGCAGTACTTGGTGGTCGGGCTGATCAGCAGACGCTGCAGGCCAATCGCCTCACCGCTGTCTTCGCACCAGCCAAAATCACCGTCGCCAATACGGCCGAGGGCCATCTCCAGCTGCGGCAGCAAGCGCTGGTCGCGCTCGATACCGTTGACCAGCCAGTGACGCTCTTCTTCGACCGACGCCACGTCGGCCGGGTCCGAAGGGGTATCCAGGCTTTCGATGGTGATGCGGCTCTGTTCGATGCGCTCGTGGGTTTCTACCTTCATCGCTTGCAGCAGCTGGGTGAAGAACTCCAACTGGGCAGCGTTCATGTAGTCATCGGCCGACATGGCCAGCAACTGTTCCTTGGTCATCGATTTCTCTATGAAAAAATGTGCATTGGGCGATTCGGGTGTCGCTCAGGCCGGTGCCTGCGCAACAGAATTCTTCAAGCGCCAACCGGCACTCTTTTACAGGGGGCGGCAGTCTAAGGCGCCAAGGCGCAACGGGCAACAGGGATTACCGGGCAATTGTCTGAAATGATGTACAAGGTCCATCAGTATCCCCTGCTCCAGCCACAGTCACTGTGCCAGCAATTGGCTGAGCACAGCGCGCAGTTTGCCTGGCTTGACCGGTTTGTTCAGCAGCGGTGCCTTCAGCCGCTGCATGGCCCGCCGGCTCTGCTCGCTGCGATCAGCGGTAATCATCACCGCCGGAATCGCGCAGGCGAAGTGCGCCCTGAGGTCGCGAACAACATGGCAGCCCGTCAGGCCTTGATCAAGGTGAAAATCCGCCAGCACCAGTTCCGGTGGCCGCCCCTGCAGGACCTGCAGCGATTCGTGCAGATCCCCAGCGGTCAATACCTCGCAGCCCCACTGGCCGAGAAGGGCCGCCATGCTCTGGCGGATACTCAGCTCGTTGTCCAGCACCAGCAGGCGCCGCCCAGGCAAAGGGTCGCCGACACTGGCCTGCGCAATCGGCAAGCCCGCCGGCGCCGGCTCCTGACTGGAGATCGGCACTTCGATACTGAACACCGAACCGCGGCCCGGCCAGGAGCGTACGCCGATGTTGCACTCAAGGATGCGTGCGATCCGCTCGACGATTGCCAGCCCCAGCCCGACCCCTTTGCGATCGGCAGCCCGGCCGACATCCAGCTGGTTGAATTCGAGAAAGATTGACTGCAAGCGCTCGGCGGCGATGCCACGGCCGCTGTCCCAGACTTCGATGCTGAGCTTGTCGCCGCGCCGCCGCCAGCCCAGCAGCACCCGCCCCTGCTCGGTGTAACGGCAGGCATTGCTGAGAAAGTTGCGCAGTATCCGCGTCAGCAAGCGCAAATCGGTGTGTATCACCGGCTGCCCACCACGCACCCGCAGCGACAGCCCGGCTGCCTCGGCAACCGGCTGAAACTCCGACTCCAGCGGTAACAGCAGATCATCGAGCCGATAACAGTCGAAGTCGGGCTTGATGGTCGCGTGATCCAGGCGGGAAATATCCAGCAGGTCGCTGAGCAAGTCTTCAGCGCCTTCCAGTGCCTGGTGCGCACGCTCGACCAGCAGGCCTTCGGCCGCGGCCAGGTCGCGTTCGCGCAAGGTCGAAATCAACAACCTGGCGGCATTCAACGGCTGCAGCAGGTCGTGGCTGGCCGCAGCCAGATACTTGTCCTTGCTCAGGTTCGCCGCCTGGGCGGCGTCGCGCGCCTCGATCAGCTCATTGGTACGTTCGGCAACCCGTTGTTCAAGCTGGTCATTGAGCTGCTGCAGGCGTGCCTGAGCCTGCTTGCGCTCGGTGATATCCGCCACGAAGCCTTCGACCACGCCGGGTTCGTCCGGACGCGAGAGCAGGTTCATCAGCACATCGACGCTGCTGCCATCACGGCGGCGCAGGCGGGTCTCATAGGCCAGCAACGCGCGCTCGCGCTGGAGGGTAGTAACGATCTCGGCCAACTCATCGGTACCCCGATCGAACAGCAAGCTGGCCAGATCGCTGCGCGAGAACAGCAATGCCTGCGCGTGGTCGTAGCCGAGCATGCGCGCCAGCGCCGGATTGGCTGCACGCATGCCGTCCTCGAGGCTGGCCTGAAAGATGCCGTGCACGGCGTGTTCGAACAGCCAGGTATAGCGATTGCGTTCCGCTTCCAGCTCTTCCAGGCGCACTGCCAGTTCTGGGTAATGGCTCTTGCGCACCGTGTGGTTGGATAACCCCAACAACCCAGCCAAGGCATCGGCGCCAGGCTCAGAGGGCCTCGCCATAGACCACCTCGACATCTCGCAGGCTCGAACTGCGCGGATTGGTCAGAATGCACGGATCGCCCATCGCATGGCGTGACAGGAACGGGATATCGCTGCTGCCGACGCCATGCAAGCCAAGGGTTTCGTGGAAACCCACCGCATGCTTGAGCGCGATCAGGTGGTCGACCAGACGCTTGCGCACCTGTTCATGATTGAGCCCACGACAATCAATCCCCAGCGTCTGCGCAATCACCTTGAAGCGCTCTGGCGCCGCACTGTAATTGAACGCCACCACATGCTCGACCAGCACCGCATTGCACAACCCATGGGGCAGGTCGAGAAAACCACCAAGGCTGTGCGACATGGCGTGCACGGCGCCAAGAATGGCATTGGAAAACGCCAGGCCCGCCTGCATGCTGCCGAGCATGACCTTTTCGCGCAGGGCAATATCGTTGGGGCTGGCGATCATCTGCACCAAGTTGCCGTTGATCAGGCGCATGGCCTCCAGCGCATGCGGGTCGGTCAGCGGGCCATGCCCGGTCGACACGAACGCCTCGATGGCATGCACCAAGGCGTCAATGCCGGTGCAGGCGGACAAGAACGGATCCATGCTCAGGGTGGTTTCAGGATCGATCAACGACACGTCCGGCACCACCGCCTTGCTGACGATGGAAAACTTCATCCGTTGCTGCTGGTTGGAAATGATCACGAACTGCGACACGTCCGCTGAGGTGCCTGCCGTGGTGGGGATCAGAATCAGCGGTGGGCTCGGCACGCGAATGGTGTCGACACCTTCGAACTCGAGAATATGCCGGCCATGGGCGACCACGATGCCGATGGCCTTGGCGCAGTCCATCGGGCTGCCACCACCGACGGCGACAATCACGTCGCACTGTTCGCTGCGGTAGCGCTCGGCGCCGGCCATGACTTCTTCAACACGGGGGTTGGGCGAGACATCGGTATGCAGGCAGTAGTCGATACCCTGCCCCTGCAGGCTGGCCTCGACGTCGGCGACCCAGCCGGCAGCCAGCACGCCGGGGTCACTGACCAGCAGTACCTTGCGCGCGCCGAAGGTCCGCGCATAGTTGGCAACGTGATGCCTGCAGCCGGCACCAAAGATGATTTCCGGGGAAACGAACTTGCGCAACTGGCTCGGATTCGCGCTCATGCAACGCCTATTGTTTTTTTGAGGGTGAAGCTCAGCCTAAAGCATCCTGAAGGGTTTGCAATCGGATCGGCGCGCACTGGCAGCGGCCTGACAGCGCGGAAAGGGCCGCGTGGCGGCCCCAGAAGATTCAGCGGTTGGCGAAATACATCGTGACTTCAAAACCAATACGCAGATCAGTGAACGCGGGTTTTTTCCACATGGGTTCATCCTCTTCTGGCACCACAGGATTGCGGTGCGTCTATTGATACACCGTTTCCGGTGTAATGCCATTGCTACTTTGGAACCATTAGTTACGGAATCTTCTTTACTTGGGGGCGCTTCGCACCCCTTTCGCGACACAAGGCCGCTCCTACAAAAAGCGAGACCACATTCCAACGCGGTCCCTGTAGGAGCGGCCTTGTGTCGCGAAAGGGGCGCAAGGCGCCCCCAGCCTACTCGGCTCATCCGCAATTTTAGAAAACGTAAATAAGTCGCACCTCAGGACCAGTTACCGCTGGTTCAGAAGAACCCGAGCGGGTTGATGTCGTAGCTGACCAGCAGGTTCTTGGTCTGCTGATAGTGGTCGAGCATCATCTTGTGCGTCTCGCGGCCCACGCCAGACTTCTTGTAGCCGCCGAACGCCGCGTGCGCTGGATACAGGTGGTAGCAGTTGGTCCAGACTCGCCCAGCCTTGATCCCGCGGCCCATGCGATAGGCGCGGTTGATATCACGCGTCCAGACCCCGGCGCCGAGGCCGAACTCGGTATCGTTGGCAATTGCCAGTGCCTCGGCCTCATCCTTGAAGGTGGTCACGCTGACTACCGGGCCGAAGATTTCTTCCTGGAACACGCGCATGCCGTTATGGCCCTTGAGCAGGGTCGGCTGCAGGTAGTAACCGCCAGCCAGATCACCTTCAAGCCGCTCGACGTGACCGCCGGTGAGCAGCTCGGCGCCTTCCTGTTCGGCTACTTCGAGGTAGGTGAGAATGCGGTCGAACTGTTGCTGCGAGGCCTGCGCGCCGACCATGGTCTCGGTGTCGAGCGGGTTGCCACGCTTGATCTTGCGGATCTTCTCCAGCACCACCTGCATGAACTGCGGATAGATCGACTCCTGCACCAGCGCGCGCGATGGGCAGGTGCACACTTCGCCCTGGTTGAAGAACGCCAGCACCAGCCCTTCGGCGGCTTTGTCGATAAAGGCCGGTTCGGCCTGGAGAATATCTTCGAAGAAGATGTTCGGCGACTTGCCACCCAGCTCCACAGTGGACGGAATTATGTTCTCGGCAGCGCACTTCATGATGTGCGAGCCCACCGGGGTCGAGCCGGTGAAGGCAATCTTGGCGATCCGCTTGCTGGTGGCCAGCGCTTCGCCCGCCTCGCGGCCATAGCCATGGACGATGTTGAGCACACCGGCGGGCAGCAAGTCGCCTACCAGCTCTACCAGCAAAGTGATTGATTGAGGCGTCTGCTCGGCAGGCTTGAGGATTACGCAGTTACCGGCAGCCAGCGCTGGGGCGAGCTTCCAGGCGGCCATCAGCAGCGGGAAGTTCCACGGAATGATCTGCCCGACCACCCCCAACGGCTCATGCAGATGGTAGGCCACGGTGTTCTGATTGATCTCGGCCGCGCCGCCTTCCTGAGCGCGGATGCACCCGGCAAAGTAGCGGAAATGATCGGCGGCCAACGGCACATCGGCGTTGAGCGTTTCGCGGATTGGCTTGCCGTTATCCCAGCTCTCGGTAATCGCCAGCTGCTCGAGGTGCGCTTCAATGCGGTCGGCGATCTTCAGCAGAATCAACGAACGGTCCTGTACCGACGTATGCCCCCAGGACTCGGCCACCGCATGCGCGGCATCCAGCGCCGCGTCGATGTCCTCGGCACCAGAGCGCGGGAATTCGGCAATCGGCTGGCCATTGACTGGCGAGGTGTTGGTGAAGTACTCGCCCTTGATCGGCGGCACGAACTGCCCGTTGATGTAGTTGCCGTAGCGCAGCTTGAATTGAACAAGGGCACCGGCGGTGCCGGGAGCGGCGTAAATCATGAAAGCCTCGACTGTCCATGGCCCGTCGGCGCGACAGGCAATGAGCCGATACTAGGCAGTGCGAAGGCCTGCTTGAATCATGCGAAGGGCCAAGCGCTGTGCTTCCTTGGTCGCAAGCCGGCGGCGGATCATTGGTATTGAGTGGGAGCGGTTGCAGGCATCCGCCCCACCTGCAACCACGCGCCGTTGTCAGGCGTCCTTGAACTGCGCCTCGCGCTTGGCGATAAACGCCGCCATGCCTTCTTTCTGGTCGTGAGTCGCAAAGGCTGCATGGAATACCCGACGCTCGAAGCGCACACCTTCGCTGAGGGTGACTTCAAAGGCGCGGTTGACGCTCTCTTTGACCATCATGCTAATCGGGATCGACTTGGCGGCGATGCTTGCCGCCACCTTCAAGGCTTCTTCAAGCAACTCGGCCTGCGGGATGACGCGTGCCACCAGCCCTGCGCGTTCGGCTTCCTCGGCGCCCATCAAACGACCGCTCAGGCACAGCTCCATGGCTTTGGCCTTACCTACGGCACGGGTCAGCCGTTGGGTGCCGCCCATGCCCGGCAGCACACCGAGGTTGACTTCTGGCTGACCGAACTTGGCGTTGTCGGCGGCGAGGATGAAGTCGCACATCATCGCCAGCTCACAGCCCCCGCCCAGGGCAAAACCAGACACCGCGGCGATGATCGGCTTGCGCCGATTGGCGATCCGATCGGACTCGCTGAACAGGTCGTCAAGGTAGATCTGCGGGTAGCTCAGCTCGGCCATTTCCTTGATGTCGGCACCGGCAGCAAAGGCCTTGGCAGAACCAGTGAGGACCACGCAGCCGATCTGTGGGTCTTGCTCCAACTGGTCCAGCGCCTGGTTGATTTCCGCGATGATCTGCGCGTTAAGGGCGTTCAGTGCCTGCGGCCGGTTGAGGGTGATCAGGCCGACCTTGCCGTGGATGTCCAACAGAATGGTTTCGAATGCCATGCAGGTTGCTCCTTCAAAGGTTGCGCGCAATGACCATGCGCTGAATGTCGCTGGTGCCTTCGTAGATCTGGCAGACACGCACGTCGCGGTAGATCCGCTCCAGCGGGAAGTCGCTCAGATAGCCATAACCGCCGAGCGTCTGCAAGGCATCCGAGCAGACCTTTTCGGCCATTTCCGAGGCGAACAGCTTGGCCATAGACGCCTCCTGCAACGCCGGCCGTCCTGCGTCGCGCAATGCTGCGGCGTGCAGCACCATCTGCCGGGCGACAGCGATACGAGTAGCCATGTCGGCCAGGCGGAACGCCACGGCCTGGTGCTCGATCAGTGGCTTGCCGAAGCTTTGCCGCTCACGGGCATAGTCACGGGCTACCTCGAACGCCGCGCGAGCCATGCCGACCGCTTGCGAAGCGATACCGATGCGCCCGCCTTCGAGGTTGGCCAGGGCAATCTTGTAGCCCTGCCCCTCCTCGCCCAGCCGGTTGGCCAGCGGTATGCGCACATCATCGAAGACGATCTGGCAGGTGTCGGAGGCGTGCTGACCGAGCTTGTCCTCGACCCGGGTGACCTGATAACCGGGCGCATCAGTCGGCACGATGAACGCACTGATACCGCGCTTGCCGGCGGCCGGATCGGTCACAGCAAACACGATCACCACCCCGGCATTCTGGCCGGAGGTGATGAACTGTTTGCTGCCATTTAGCACGTAATGGTCACCGTCCAACCGCGCCCGAGTTTTCAGGCTACTGGCATCGGAGCCGGCCTGGGGTTCGGTCAGGGCAAAGGCGCCGAGCATGGCGCCAGTGGCCAGTGGTTGCAGAAACTGCTGCTTCTGCTGTTCGGTGCCGAACTTCAGGATCGGCACGCAGCCGACCGAGTTATGCACGCTCATGATCGTCGAGCAGGCACCGTCGCCGGCGGCGATTTCTTCCAGCGCCATGGCGTAGGCAACGTAGCCGGTATCGCTGCCGCCCCATTGCTCGGGGACCAGCATGCCAAACAGGCCAAGCTCGGCCATCTCGGCTGTCGCCTCGCGGGGGAAGCGGTGCTCCTTGTCCCACTGTTCGGCAAACGGCTTGAGCCGCTCCTGGGCAAAATCTCGCACCGCATCGGCGATTTGTTGTTGCTCATCAGTTACCAGCATGGTTCACCTCAGTACAGACATTCAACGGCCATGGCGGTCGCTTCACCGCCGCCGATGCAGATCGCCGCCACACCACGGCGCAGATTGCGCTGGCGCAGGGCCGACAGCAGGGTCACCAGAATCCGCGCACCAGAGGCACCGATCGGATGGCCGAGGGCGCAGGCGCCGCCGTGCACATTGACCTTGTCATGAGGCAGATCCAGGTGCTGCATCGCCGCCAGGGTAACCACGGCGAAGGCCTCGTTGATCTCGAACAGATCGACCTCGGCCAGGCTCCAGCCGGTGCGCTTGAGCAGCTTGTCGATGGCGCCGATGGGTGCGGTGGGGAACAGTGCCGGCGCATCAGCGAACGCCGCATGGGCGTGGATCACCGCCAGCGGTGTCAGACCGCGCTGCTCGGCCTGCGAGCGACGCATCAGCACCAGCGCCGCCGCACCGTCGGAGATCGAGCTTGAATTGGCGGCGGTCACGCTGCCGCCCTCGCGAAATGCCGGGCGCAACTGCGGGATCTTGTCCAGACGTGCCTTGGGCGGCTGTTCGTCATCGCTGATCAGCCGCGTCTGCTTGCCTTCGGTCACTTCAACGGCAACGATTTCAGCAGCGAAACGGCCCTCTGTGATAGCCGCCTGAGCGCGGGTCAGCGAGGCGATGGCAAAGGCATCCTGAGCCTCCCGGCTAAAGCCACCGGCCTGGGCGCAGTCTTCGGCGAAGGTGCCCATCAGGCGACCTTTGTCATAGGCATCCTCGAGACCGTCGAGGAACATGTGATCAAGCATCCGGCCATGGCCCATGCGGTAGCCGCTGCAGGCCTTGTCCAGCAGGTAAGGCGCATTGCTCATGCTCTCCATGCCACCCGCCACCACCACCTCGGCGCTGCCGGCCAGCAACAGATCATGGGCCATGATCGCGGCCTGCATGCCTGAACCACACATCTTGTTCAGCGTGGTGCAGGTAGTGCTTTTATCCAGGCCTGCGCCCAGTGCCGCCTGGCGTGCCGGGGCCTGGCCGAGGCCAGCCGGCAGCACACAACCAAACAGCAGTTGATCAACGCTGGCCGGGGCTACCCCGGCGCGCTCTACGGCAGCGCGAATGGCCGCGGCACCCAATTGCGGGGCAGTCAGGCTCTTCAGATCGCCCTGCAAGCCGCCCATGGGCGTGCGCACGGCGCTGACAATGACGATTGGATCGTTGGCGAGGGTCATCTGCACTTCTCCTTAGCGGGCAGCCATGCGCAGGGCGCCGTCGAGGCGGATCACCTCACCGTTGAGCATGCTGTTTTCAATGATGTGCAGCGCCAGTGCGGCGTACTCCTGAGGGCGACCCAGGCGTGGCGGGAACGGCACGCCGGCGGCCAGCGAGTCGCGCACTTCCTGGGTCATGCCGGCCATCATCGGCGTCTCGAAGATGCCCGGGGCGATGGTCATCACGCGGATGCCAAACCGCGCCAGTTCCCGTGCCGCAGGCAAGGTCATGCTGGCGACCGCGCCCTTGGATGCAGCGTAGGCGGCCTGGCCGATCTGCCCGTCATAGGCGGCTACCGATGCGGTATTGATGATCACCCCGCGCTCGCCATCGGCATCCGCCGCCGTTTCGGCAATCGCCGCAGCGGCCAGGCGCAGCATGTTGAAGCTGCCTATCAGGTTGACGTTGATAACCTTGGCGAAGCTAGCCAGGCCATGCGGCCCCTGCTTGCCGAGGATTTTTTCAGCGCCGACGATACCGGCGCAGTTGACCAGCCCTTGCAGGCTGCCGAAGGCTGCAACCGCTGCAGTCACTGCGGCCTGGGCGGCTTGTTCGTCGCTGATGTCAGCAACCGCGAAATGAGCATTGTCACCAAGCTCGCTGGCCTTGGCCGCTACGGCCTCGGCATTGAGGTCGACCAACATGACCCGAGCGCCGGCCTCGATCAGCGCCTGCGCGGTGGCAGCACCGAGCCCGGAGGCTGCACCGGTGACAATGAAGTGTTTGCCTTGTACATGCATGGGGAAGTTCCTTGCTGGTGTCGACCGCACGCGGCCCAGACAGACTGGGCCGGCAATGCGCATCGTCGAACTGCTGAGTTGTTGTTGGGCTGCAGTACAACGATGTTCGCGCCGCTGTCCTCAGGCGGCAATGGCCAAAACTGTCAACTCCAGTGACTGATCTGAACGATCAGCGCTTCGCCGTAGAGGGGCTGTCCAACCGCGCGGCGTCCTGCTCCAGTGCCTCACGCGTAAGCTCCAGGCTCAACGCCTGCAGCGCCGCCTCTCGCTCATTGCCCAGATCCTGCCAGCGCTCGGTGTAGAGCTGGCTGTTGAGCTGCTCCCGTTGTTGATCCAGCTGCTCGCCCCTGGCAGCGTAATCCTCGGTAATCGCATCGAACGCCGTGTCATGCCGCTCCCGCAGATAGGCCTGCCAGAACTCGCGCTGGTTCAGGCTGTGCGCCAGCGCCTCATCAGTTTCGGCGGCACGCACAACCCGCAATGCGTCGGCAATTTGTTGCGCGCTCACCGCCGCAGCCAGGGAATAGCGCATGGTCCGCGGCTGCGCGGGCAAATCCAGCGCAGTGGCCAGCTCGATCCGGTAGTACAACAGCACCTCGATTTCGTCCACGCCGCGCTGTGCTCTGACGCGCCCGGCAATGTCCTCGCGAGCGAACCGATCCAGCTGTTCCAAGCGGAATAACTGCCGGTTCAGCTGGATCAGGCGGCTACCGCGCTCATGTAAGGCGCCGTCACGATTGGCCAGGGCAACACGCAATTGCAGTTGCAGCTCGCTGAAGCGCTCGGCGATGCCGTCAGCACAGGTCTGGCTGTTCTGCGTGTGGGTAAAGATCTGCTCGCGCAGCTCAGAGTCATCGTTGAGTGCCTCGAGCAGCGCCCACACCTGCCCCGTCAGGTACTCGCGGTGGCTGGCGAAGTCAGAGGTCGCTTGCAGCTGGCCAAGCAGTTCAAACAGATTGGTGCTGCCAGGTAACGCGCCTAGCGTGTCCCATACCTGCAGACGCGAAGCGTGCTGCTCGGCGCCAGCACCCAACAACCAGGACGCACTGTCGCCGCCGTCGGCAGTGTCGATTTCCTGCGCAGGCTCGGCGATCGCATGCAGGCGATGGTAGTCCTGAACGCTGTAGAGACGCACGATCTCCTGAGTGGGCAGCGGGTTGCGGTCGAGCAGAAATGCCCTGCGGTAGGACAGCGGCATCATCATGATGTCATCGGGCAGCGCCGGCACCTGATTGTCACGCAGATCAACATGTTCCAGGTAACCGCACAGTTCCAGCCCGAACGGCCAAACAGTCAGGCTACAGTGACGCAAGCGTAACTCACGCAGATGCGACAGATGATTGAAGCGCAGTTGCAGGAAACCCACCGGATTATAGCTCAGGTCCAACTGGGCAAGGCGCGGCAGGCTGCTGAGCACGGCCAGGCTATCGGCATTCATGCGTATGCGGTTATGGGAAAGTCGCAGTATCTCCAGGTCTGGCAGGTAAGCCAACCCACGGGGCACTGACAGCAACTGGTTGCTGTTGATGCTAAGCCGCCGCAAGCGCGGGAATGCACGCAGAAAATCGACCGGGATGGTATCTACTTGCAGGTCGGTCAACGCCAACTCCGCGATGTGGTTGAACTCCACTTCAGGCGGTAGGAACGGCAACGTGCGGGCAGGGAAACCACTCAGATCCAGGCGCATGCTTGGCAGTGCATCAGCCTGCAGATCAATCGGCTCACCTTCGAGGCGCCAAGCTCTACGCAGGCTGTCGCCGAACTGCGCGCGCAGGTGGTTGCGCGCCTCGCTGAGCTCAGCGCTCTGCCATTGATTCAAAGTGGAGTCGAGCGCGGCATAGGCCTGTTCCTGTTGAAGCAACAGTGCCATCGGTGAAAGCGGCGAGCGTAACAGCAGCTGCAGGAATTGGCCGACTTCAGCATCGCTGAAGCTGGGATACAGCGCACGTATGCGCTCACGCAGCACCGTCGAGGCCGAGCGCGCCACGGCCTGGCCGCGCCCGCTAAGCAGATAGCCGACGCGCCCGTCGGCGAGGCGCCGACCCGGGTTGAACCAAGGCGTCTGCGCCTGCCAGCCAAGCAGACTGTGCAGGCCACTACCGGTCACAGGCAGCTGTGCAGTGGCAGCGACACGCAGGCGATCAGCGGGCGTGGCTTGCGGATTGGGCAAGCGCTCAAGTTGCGCATCCGTGAGCAGAGCGCTGATCGCTTCGAAGAATCCTGCCGGCTCGGCAACGTCCTCCTCGCGCTCCAGGCCCTGACTGGTATATAGACGCACCCGCCCCTCGCGCAGTGCCAGTATGGTGCGCTCCGCCTCTGCGCCCTGCGGGTTGAGGATCGACAAGAGCCGCCCACTGTCGCTGCCTTCGCGCAGCTCGAGATTGACCGCAGCCGGCCAGCCAGGCGTACGCCGCAGCAAGGCAATGACCAGCTCCCCCGTATCATTGCTGGCCGCGTTCGCCAGGTACAACCCCTCTACAGCGCGGTTGATCCGAGCCAAACCGAGTAAAGCGCGGGCGCGTTTGGCCAGCGCCAGCGGCAGCCGCCCCTCGCGCACGGCTATTTGCCGTTGCGCCTGGCTGGCATCGCGCACTGCAGTCTGTGCATAGGCGGGAGGCAGGCCGGGGAAGTCCCGGCGGATGATATTGAGCAACGCATCATTGGCGGGCAGCACAACATTGCTGAGGTGGTCGAACAGGCCCTTGCGCAGGCGCACGTCCTGATCGAGCAAGGCCTCACGCAGGGCATCGGCGTCAAGCCCGGCCATGCCCGGTTGGGCCATGCACCAGGCCTGGATCTGTGCATCGCTGGCGACGTCGCCGTTGCCAGCCAGGCTGACGAAGAAGCGCTGGGTCCGCGCATCGGCGTCGAACCGGCGCAAAGTTTCGCGCAGGTTGACCGGTAGCGGCCGATTGGCCACCAGCAGGCCGCGCAGTTCTTCCTGATCGATCCTGGCGACCTGCATGATCCGCGAGGCTTGTGCAGCATCCACCGGCGGATCCTGAGGCCACAGCCGCTCCAGCATACGCGCACTGTCATCCCACTCCAGCGGCCGCTCCAGACGCAGGCGCCAGCCGCGCTCGCCGTTGAATTCGACCACCGGGCCAAAAGCCCCCTCGCGCTGCGGGTGACGCAACCGCCACGGGCCATTGGGCTCGGGACGGTGGACCTCATAATAATGCTCGTCGTGCCGCATCCAACGCTGCTCGCCGCTGCCGTACAGGCCATCGGCTTGCAAGCCACTGTCATCCGGACGCGCGCGGTACTGGCTCAAGTCAGCCGACCACAGGCGCATTTCGCCGTCACCTACAGTCACCGGCTCCAGACCGTGGACGAACTCGCTGCGGACAAACCCGCGTGCCACCAGCGCTGCGCCACCGGCAATCGCAGCCGCTACCGCCAGCGTCTCGGCTACGCCCAGCATGTGCTCGAGCGCTTCGTGCTGGTGCCCATAGAGCCAGTCAACGCTGCCTTCGTAGACCTGCGACAGGGTTTGCACCACCAACAGCCCGAGCAGCAGTGCGCCGACCCCGGGAATGAACAGCCCGGCCAGGTTGACCACCCCTAGCCCTACCTCCTCCCAGGCCTGCAAGCGCTGCGCACGAGCTTGCCGGTCAGCCTCCGCCGTAGGCACCAGCAGCAGCCGTGCATCTTCGTGGATGCGTTGCACTTGCTGATTGACCAGCTCGACGAATATCTCATCCTGCGGAGTGACGCCCTCAAGCGCGAGATCTGGCGTCGGGTCACCGAGCCGTTTGGCCAGGGTATTGAGGAAGGCTGGACGTTCGCTCAGAGCGATCATGTGACTGATACGCTGACGACCCGCCGAATCGCGTAACTGGCTCAGCAGCTCGGTTGACAACGCACCCCAATCGGCGAAGCGCTGCAGTGCGCGCTTGGGATCACTGGGCAGGTAAAGCAACAGGCCATGGTCCTCACCCTCGACGCCACGCAACTGGATCACCAGGGCATCGCTGGCCGTACAACCAAGAATGCTCAGCATACCGGCAAAACCGCGCAACCCTTGTTGGTTGGCATCGTGATGCCCGCGTGCAACTTCTTCCAGGGCGATCTGTTCGGCAGCGCTGATTTCGCCTTTCAAGGCCGCAACCTCGACTGCAAGCTTCAACCCGGCCTGCTTGTCGGCTACCAGCATGGCGCAAGTGGCGGTGTTGAAGACCTTGTCCAACTGCTGCTGATACTTCGCACCTACGTCAAGCGCACGGCAGGCTGCCGCCAGCGCTACGGGGTCGCCGGAAAGCACCTGGTCGCTGCCGGCGGCGACCAGGCCACTGCCCTGCAGGACGCTGTCCTCAGGATGGAAGTTCTGCATCAGCCGCAACAGGCCCGGCTCGCGGACTATGTTCGGGATGTAAAAGGGCCATTGCGTCCCCGGCAGCCTCCCGAACTCGCGGCGCACCTCAAGCCATTGCAGGTCTGCGATGTTGCTGCCAGCAGGCAGCTTGCCGGCCAACAGCGCTGTGAACTGAGTCTGCACGAACGTCTGCAGAGGGATCAGATCCAGCGTCGCGGCGCGCACACCTTGTTGGCTTTTGCGGTATTGCTTGAAGCGGTCACGCAAGCGATTGATCTGGCTGGGGGAAGCGCGCTTGAGCCAGTCAGGAAGAATGCCACCGATAAATTCATAGGTGGCATTGCCCAGACGTAACGTCGTGCTGTCGGCGGGTGCGAGCGGTTTCGGAGACATTGTGCAGTCCTTGGTAGAAAGAGCCTCCAAGTTGCTCCGAGGCACATGCACACGGGCAGCGGGAAGCCCTGTCTAGCAAGCCTTGTCAGCCACTCAGGTCCCGTTGACTTCCTCCAACGCCTCTTTGGTCAGGCGCAGCGCCAACGTGTCGAGCGCCGCCCTGCGCTCTTTCGCCAGGTCGTTGACCTGTTCCAGGTAGCGCCCTTCGCGGCGATGCAGTTGCGGGCTGAGCTGATCCAGCCTCGCCCAGAAGGGTGCCTCGACTTCACTGAAAAGCGTGCCGTGCTCCCGTCGCAGGTTCTCCAGCCAGAAATCCCGCTGGCTGACGAAGCGGGCCAGTTCATCACTGGCCTCACTCAAGCGCACCGCAGCAGCCGCGTCGCTCAGTTGCTGCGGGGTGACATCGGCGATGGCCTGGAACTGCAGCGTGCGTGGTTGTCCGGGCAGTTCCAGGACCTCAGCCAGTCCGCTGCGATAGGCCAGGCTTACCTCGACTTCATCAACCTGCTCGCCGTTTTCCTGACGTTGTTGGAAATCATCGCGAGCAAACGCTTCGACACGGTCAAGCCGAAACAGGCGTCTGGCCAGGCGCAGGCGAGCAGCATGGGCGCTGGCAGGCTCACGAATCTCAAGCGTCTGGGCGATGTACAGACGCACCTCCAGGGCGCTGAAACAGGATGCCACGCTGTCAACACACGTGCGCGGATCACCGGCCAGGCTGAACAGCTCGCTGCGCAAGGTGCTGTTCTCACTCGCTGCTACCAGCACGGCCCAGACTCTGCGCGCGAGGTCTGCCTGGGTCAGGCGATAATCGCTGGTCCCGGTCAACTCGCTGAGCAGCGTGAAAAAGTCATCGCTGCCGGGCTCAGCGCGCAAACTGTCCCAGTGGCCGCCGCTGGTTTTGCGATCGGCCTCAGGCAGTGCCTGCAGCCACAATTCGCGCGCCCTGGCCGCTGAGACATCGGATGAAAGCGGCAAAGCTGCTGCCCCTGCCAGGCCCAGTTGCAAACGCTGGGTGACCGCCTCAGGCAGCGGGTTGCCATCGAGCTGCAACGCTTGGCGCAACGATGCTGGCGCGTCCAGCAGCCCTTGTGGCAGCGTAGCAATATGGTTATTGCGCAGATCGGCAACCTCCAGCAGGCCGCACCAATCCAGATCGACCGGCACTGCCTGCAAGTTGGCTCCACGCAGGTTGAGTTGGCGCAAACGGACCAGCGGGGTCAGTTGCAGGCTCACGGCGCCCAGCGGGTTGTAACTCAGGTCCAATGATTCCAGTTGGGTCAGGTTGCGTAACATCGAGACGCCCGAGGCAGTCAGGCTGATCTGATTGTTGGCCAACTGCAACATGCGCAGGTGGCGCAGCCGATCAATCTCACTGGGGACATGGCGCAGGGCATTGTTGCTCAGGTTCAGCCAACGCACCTGGGGGAAGCAACTGAGAAAATCCTCAGGCATTGTTTCTATACCCAGGCCCATCAAGACCAGCTCGCCGACATGGGCAAAGTCAATGTCGCCCGGCAGATCGGGAAGGCTGCGCAATGGGAGGTTGGTCAGGTTCAGGCTCAAACCATATGAAACCTCGTCCTCATCGACGATCCGCTCACCGATCAGCCGCCAGGTACGCCGCATGCGCCGTCCGGCCTGGCGGCGCGCCTCGGCATTGGCTGTGCTGCGGGCCCGGTCTATCCACAGCGCGAGCAGCTCTTTGAGCCGCTGGTATTGCTGCTCCTGCTCCAGCAGGGTGCTGTAGGCGACCTCCGGATGCTCCAACAGCATGGTCATGTAAGCGTCGATCTGGGTTTCGTCAAAACCTGTGTACAAGGCACCAATGCGCCTTCTCAGCACGGTCTGGGACGGGCTCCCGGCAGGCCGTCGGCCACTGAGCAAATAACCGACCCTGCCATCTGGCAAGCGCTGCATCGAGCGTGCCGGCACACCTGCGTCGCGCTTGCCGATGAGTTCCAGCAAACCCGCGCGGGTGCTTGGCAGCCATTGCCGCAGCCAAGCCTGGAGGGTCCTGACGCCGCCCGACTCGTTCAGACCCAACTGGGTTCGTACAGTCGCCGGCATGCATACGTATAGCGCCTCGAACAGGCCCCGCGGCTCGGCGATGGCGAGGGTAGATTCCAAGCCTGCGCTGTCATACAAGCGCATTCCACCCTGGGTTCTCACCAGCACCATCACCGGGCCCGTAGGTTCCGGCGCTTGCAGCCGCGCCAGCAACCTGCCGGCGGCAGAATCTTCACGAAGTTCCAGCACCAACGATGGCGGCCAGACGGTGTGCTGATTCAGCAGGGCGAATACCAGTTCAACTACATCGGCGCGGTAACTGTCCTGCAGATAAAGGCCTTCACGCATGCGTGTGAGCTGCGCAACCTGGAGCATTTCACGAGCATGCTGCGCCACACTCAGGGGGACTCGCTGATCGGCGCGCAGCACACTGCGCTGCTCGCTGCTGACATGCCTGAGCACGTGCAGGGCGTAGGCGTCTGGCAAACTTGGAAAGTCCCGTTGCACAAGCGCCAGCGCAGGGTCGGGAGCGAGATACAGTTTGGCTACATGCTCGAGTAACAATGGCCGCAGGCTACGTGCCTGCTCGTTGATGGTAATGGCCTGGGCCTCGAACGAAAGGCTTTGGACACCGACCTGATCAACGCAGAACTGCCACAGTTGGATATCGCTGGCGGCCGTAGGCAGTCCGGCGAAAAACAACTCAATGCGGTCCTGAACAGCAAACCGCTCGAGGCTGTCACGCAATGCCACCGGCATACGCCGACTTTCCACCAGCAAGCCGCGCAACTCCTCTTCATCCACCTGTGCAACACGCAACACCTGGACTCGCTGCTCAGCACTCAGCGAACTGACCTGTGGCCATAACCGGGTCAGCAGTGACTCAGCGCCCTGCCAAGTCAACGGTTGGTCGTACTCGAGCCGCCACGACTGCTCGCCGTTGAAATCCAGCGCGGGACCAAACGCCGCCGGGTGCTGCGAGTCCTGCAATCGCCATGGGCCGTTCTGACCTTGCGCACGGACCCGATAGACAGCGCCTTCATGGCGCCACCAGCAGCTGTCGCCATCGCTCAGCAGGCCGTTGTCGAGTTCGAGTAACGCCTGCTCGGACGGCGTGTCCTGGTAGTGGCTAAGATCATTGTTCCACAGCCGCTGCTGCCCGGCGTCATTGGTGACCGGTTCCAGCGTCTCGACAAATGCACTGCGTTTGAAGGTCCGCACCACCAATTGCGAGCCGCCCGCAATCGCCGCGTTGACGGCCAAGTTTTCGGCGACACCGAGGAAATGCTGCAGAGCTTCATGCTGGTGCCCTCGCGCCCAGTGGTAAACCCCTTCGCACAGCTGCAACAGCGTCTGCCGGACCATGTCCGCCATCAGCAATGTCCCGACCAGCGGGACAAAAAGCCCCGCCAGATTCAGCACACCCAGCCCCACCGACGCCAATGCATCCAGACGTCGCTGGCGCGCCTGGCTATCAGCCTGTGCGTTGGGGACGGCGAGAAAGCGCGCATCATTCTTGATGCGTGTGATGCGCTGGGCTGCCAGCCAACTGAACAGCTCATCGGCGGCGCTGAGCAGGCTGACTTCAAGGTCTGGTTCTGGGTCTTTGAGGCGCACCTGCAGCTTGCTGGTGAAAGCGGCTCGCTCCCGCAGTGCGATACGCTGCAGCAGTGCCTCAGTACTGGCAGGAACCGCCAGAGCGAGTACAAGAAAATCCTGCACGGCCGACCAACTGCTGAAGTGACGCACCGGAAACTGCTCGTCGTTCGGTACCAGCAAGAGCACTGCTACGGTCTCGGTCAGCCGGGGGACTGGGTAAAAGCCGTCGGCGCGTTGACCCAGTTCTACCAACCATGTGCCGGTCACAGCCGTATCGAGCACGCTGAGCTCGCCGCAACGAACGATCCCCGCCTGCGGATGATTGGGGGTGCGATCCGCAGCCAGGTCAAGCAGCACATTGACCTCATCGTCTGGCAGCAGTCGCTTGGCCTGCGCGAGCCGAGCAGCGAGGATGAATGCGTGGCGGGCGTCCTCGGCGAGTGCCTGCGCTGCCTGGGCATCCAGTACTGAATCCAGGTGCGCCTGATAGGCCCCACCCACATCGACCTGACGACACAGTTCAACGATACGTGCCGAGTTTTCACTCAGGATCGTTGCCGACTGCCCGGCCGCCTCGTTGCCCGGATAGATCAACCCGCTGCCGTCGTAGAACGACTCGCTGCTGGCGAAGTTCTGCAGCAACCGCTGCATGGCCGGCTCGCTGACAAAGTAAGGCTCGTCGGTTGGCAAGCCCGCGGGTTCAACGGTGAACCTACGGCGCACTTCGCGCCAGCAGGCCTTGTCCAGATCAACCTGCAATGCCATCTGGGTCAACAGCACCGACTCGAGCCGCTGCCTGGCAAAATCATGCAGCGCTGACACCCGAGCGAGTGTGGCTGCAAGTATCGTCTGGCTCTGCATATGCGCAATGTAGGCATCGCGCACTGCGCTAACCTGCGCCGCACTGGCTTGCTTGAGCCAGTCAGGCAGGATTGCCTCGATGAAATGGTCGGTGATGCACTCGATTTTTACCGGGAGAGCAGTGTTAAACATGGTTCGAGATCCTGCTTGAGAAGATCGCGCAACCATGAAGTGCCTGTGGCCTGGGTGGCAGGGGGAATCAGTGACTGACGCAGCGGGTTTGAATCAACATCCGATACTGCCCGGGATTACAGCCATACCACTTGCGAAAGGCCTTGTAGAACGAGCTGGCATCCGCAAAACCCAGCCGCTCGGCGATTTCATCCATGGCATGGTCGGCATCCGCCAGCCAGACCATAGCCAGCTCGCGCCGGGCGCTGTCTTTGAGGCCTTGGTAGGTCTGCCCCTCTTCGGCAAGACGCCGGCGCAGGGTCGACGCGGAAACGTGCAGTTGTCGCGCCAGGCCTTCGGCGTCAGGCCAATCGGCCGGCGGCGCTTGCAGCAGGTCGCTGCGGATACGCCGGGCCAGACTTTCCGGGTCGCGGTATCTCACCAGAATATTACCCGGTGCCTCAGCCAGAAAACGCTGCAGATCATCCACCGTGCGTTTAACTGGCCACTGCAGGCAATCGGCCGGGATCATCATCCGAGCGCGCGGCCTCTCGAACTGCAGGTTGGGCGAAAACATCACCCGGTAGTCTTCGCAATACGGAGGCTCGGCACAGGGCAGGTCAATTGCCAGAATCGGGATGCGCCGGCCAGCCAGCCAGCAGCCCACACCGTGCACGATCATCCAGAAGGTGAAATACATGAAGGCTCGGCGCGGCTGCGGGCGCGGTTCATGGAGCATGATTTCTGCCAGCCCATCCTGCTGTTGCAACGCTGGCTGCAGGTCCTGAAGCATCAGCGCCAGGAAGTCCAGCACACTCTGCAGGGCTGCGCCCAGAGTAGGCTGAAGCATGCTCGCACGGCAGGCAAATGCCAGACTACCGCGTGGCAGGCCGCGCGGATCCATGGCGAAGAACTCATCGTTGCAGCGGCGTGCCAACAGTCGCCAAAGGCGTGCATAGGCGTTGGCTGCGACCCGCGCATCTGCCTGCTGCAACTGCCCTGGGTCGATCCCGGCGCGTGTCAGCACAGCCAACGCCGCATCACCCTCTGCGCAGGTCTGCAACAGCGCCTCGCGCACCATTTGCATGGAGATGGTGTCTTTCTCGCTCATGGCTTGCCCGTCATTGACTACTGCCGGCCATCTTAGGCCGGCAGCAGAAAAAAACCACCCTGATCACGCGGGCACGGTATCAGCCTGGCGAGCTGCTGGCTTCCCTGGCCAAGGCTGCACGGGTCAGCTCAAGGGCCTGGGCGGTGACAGCCACCTCACGATCGTTCGCCAGTTGGTTGACCTGAGCCAGGTACTGGCCATCCTCCAACCCCTCACGCTGGGCATCAAGGGTTTCCATGCGCGCCCAGAAAGGCGCCTCGACTGTCTCGAACGCAGCCGCGTGTTCGCGGTGCAGATACTGTAACCAGAAATCCCGCTGACTGATGTACTGCGCCAGCGCCTCTCCGGCTTCAGCCTCGCGGACTACTGCTTCGGCGAGAACCAGATCCTGCTGGCTTACGCCGCCGATGGTGCCGAACTGCATGGTCCGCGGTTGCCCCGGCAGGTTCAACGTAGCAGCGAGGCCTACCCGATAGGCGAGGCTCACCTCCACCTCGTCGACGCCACGCTCCTGCGCACTGCGCCGGAGCATGTCGTCGCGGGCGTAGGCCTCGACCTGATCAAGTCGGAACAAACGCCGGGCCAGGCCGAGCAGCCCCGCCTCGCTTGCAGCCTCCTCGCCGCTGGCGGCGGCGGCCAGCACTCGCACTTCCAACACGCTGAAGCATGAGATGACACTGTCGACGCAGGTCCGCGGCTGGCTGGCAAGGGTAAACACCTCCTCGCGCAGCGCCGTGTTCTGCTCGATTGCATCGAATATGCTCCACACTCGCGCTTCCAGATCTGTGCGAGCAAGGCGAAAGTCACTGGTTTGCACCAGATCCTGAAGCAAGCGGAAGAAATCTGCGCTGCCCGCCTCTTCAGCCAGCCGGTCCCACTGCGCGGTGCGGGTAGCCATGGCCTCGCCATCAAGCAGTTCCAGCCAGCGTAGTCGGTATGAGCCCTCGCTACCGGTGCTGGCCTCACTGTCGGATGTTCTCGCCGCGTTCATCCAGCGCTCGCTGTATTCCTCGGGCAAGGTATTCCCTGACAGTGCCAGTCGGCGGCGCCAGTGCGCCCGGTTGTCGCGCAGCTGCGCAGGCAGCGTGGTGATCAGGTTGTCACGCAGGTCGACGTAATCGAGCGAAATACCCAGGGTCAGATGCTGCGGCACCTGTGCCAGCTGCGTACTGCGCAGACCCAGCTGTCGCAGCCGCGGCAAGCGGTCCAGGGCCAGGTTGAAAGCGCCAAGCGGATTGTCGCTCAGGTCCAGCACGCGCAACTGGGTCAGCCCGGAAAGCACCGTATCGCTCGCCGAGGTGAGCTGCAGGGCGTTGCGCGAGAGAATCAGTTCCTGCAGGTGCGGCAGATGAGACAAGCCGTGCGGCAGGGTATTCAGGCTGTTGTTGTCCAGATTCAGATGCAGCAGATTGCCGAACGCGCGCAGGAAGCCCTCTGGCACAGCGCTAAGCTGCATATTCGACACACTGATTTCGGTGACATGCTCAAAACCGCCATGGCCGGTGAGATCCGGCAGATCACCTGCGGCATGGGCTGACAAGATCAGCACCATGCCGGGGGTGCCATTCAGTTGCCGCCGCCCGGCTGCGCCCTGCAGCCGCCACGAGCGGCGAATTTCGTCCGCGACCGCGCGCCGTAGCGGCCGGCGCACTACGTCGCCACCCTCCGCCGTCCAATGCTCAAGCGTGAAGTCCAGCCGCTGGTAGTTCTGCTCTTCAGCCAGCAGCAGGCTAAATGGCGATTGCGGCTGCTCATGCAATATCTGCAGGTACAGCTCCAGGTCCTCTGCATTGAAACCGGGAAACAGGCTGCGCACACGATCTTGCAACGTCCGCTCGGCATGATGATTGCCGCCGCCACGACCACTGAGCAGATAACCAAAACGGCCATCGGGCAGCCGCGTCGGTGCTCGAAACGTAGGCTTTGGTGGCGTTATTGCCAACAGTTCGAGGAGCTCGCCGCGGGTTTTGGGCAGGCGCTGCTGCAGGTCGGCGCGCAGCGTAGCCAGCGCTGCGCCGTCCGTCCAGCCAAGGCGTGACCGGTCTGCCTCGGGCAGGAAGTGCCACATGGTTTCAAGCAGCCCGCCTGGCCCGGAGACGCCCGAGAAGAGTTGTTTGGCGCCCTCGTAGACGTCCAGCTGACCGGCGTTCCAGACCATGACCTTAGGCGGATAGCGCACGTCCAGAGGATGCAACCGGGCGATCAGCCGTCCATCGGCGGTAGCCTCACGGACCTCGAAGTTGATCTGCTGCGGCCAGACGGGTTCACGGCGCATCAAGGCGAAGACCAGCGTTGGTAGCTCGGCGTGATAGGCGTTATCGAGAAACAGGCCCTGGAGCAATCGGCAAAGACGCGCTTCATGGGCCGCTAGGCGCGCCTGCTCGGCCAGTGCCAGGGCCAACGTCCCCTTCTGCGCCAAGCGCTGCCGTTGAGGGGCGGTTGCTCGGGCCATGACATCCGCCGCGTAGCGATCCGGCAGCGCGGGAAAATCCCGCTGGATCACGCTGGAGTGCTCGGGCAGGTTTGCCACTGTGCTCAGATGGCCCATCAGTTTTTCGCGCAGTGTCGGTGCATGGTCCAGAATGGCCTGAGCACTCAGCTCCGGCGCACGGCGATCAGCTGGGAGCTGTTCGATGCAGAATTTGAGCAGCTCGCCATCGACAATGTCTGGGCCCTGCTGCACTTCGAGGAAGAATGCATTGATCCGCGTATCTGCCGAGAAGCGCTCCAGCGTGTCGGCCAGGCCCACCGGCAGCCCACGTTGCTCGGCGACCAGCCGGCGCAGCACTGGCTCGCCAACATCGGCCACCTTCAACACGTGTTGAATACGCGCTGCATCGAACGATGCGGACAATGGCCACAAATGGCCAAGCAACGCTGCGTCGCCGTACCATTCCTGCGGGCGCTGCCAGGCCAGCCGCCAACCGTGGTCGCCATTCCACTGCAACATCGGGGCGAACCCAGCCTTGCCATCCGTGCGCTTCAACTGCCACTGCCGAGTGTGCAACTGCACGACTTCGTGCAACCGCCCTTGGTGCAGCCAGTAGTGCCGGTCGCCATGCACATAGAGACCAGTGCTCGCCCGGTGCAATTGGCTGGGCACGTCTCGAGCGCGGTAGGGCGTCAGGTCATACGACCAGAGTTTGCCGACGTCCGGCTGCGAGGCAACCGGCATCAGCTCATCGACAAACGCGCTGCGTTCGAAGCCCCGGGCAACCGCAGCCCCGCCGGCTGCGGCCAAGGTATTGACTGCAACCACTTCGGCGACGCCGAGCATGTGCTCCAGCGCTTCATGCTGGTGACCGCGCTGCCAGTCACCAACGCCTTCGTAAACCTCTTTGATTACCTCGACAACCATCTCTGCCGTCAGCAATTGCCCCAGTACGGGGACGAACAAGCCCGCCATCTGCAGCAGGTTCATGCCTACCGATTCGAGCGTCTGCAACCGTTGCCATTTGCTCTGATCATCGACATCCGCGACCGGCACCAGCAGGTAACGCGCATCGGAGCGCATGCGTTGCAGTTGCATGCGGGCCAGCTCGTCGAACAGATCGCTTGCCGCAACGCGGCCGCTGACCTCGAGATCAGGGACGGGATCTCGCAGACGTTTGCCCAAGGTCGTATGCACGGTGATGCGATCCTTGAGCGCTATCAGCGCAAGCAACTTGGCCTGCTCGTGGGTATCGCGAAGGAGGCTCAACAGGTGAGCAGACAGTGCTGCCCAGCTGTCGAAGCATTGCAGCGGTCGGTGCGGCAGGTACAGCGCGATCAGAGCGTGCGCCAGCGCGGTGCCCTCGGCATCGACCGTCACCTCCAGCGCCAGGCCGCCCTGCAGCGCACAACCGAGCATATGCAGATGCTTGACGGTGACTCTGGAGCCAATCGACTGCACCGGTGACAGCAGCGCCAGCTCGGCATCACTCAGCTTGCTCTGGAGATGGGCGAGATTGATGCTGAGCTCAAGGCGCTGGCGTTTTTCAAGTTTGAGGGCCTCACCGAACGCGGCATCCAACACCGTATCGAGGTGGGCCTGATAGCGCTGGCCGGCATCCTCTTTGCGACACATCTGAACGAACTTCGAAGTCTCGATCAACAAATGCTTGGTCGTCAGAAACGCGTCATGGCCGCCAGCGATGAGGCCTGTCTTGGCATCGTATAACATCCCTTCTGGAAAGTTCTGCAGCACGTGATGGAGCGCTGGCTCGATGGTGTAGTGGTTGACGAACGACTCACCGCCCAACAGGCTGTACTTGTCCCAGTGCTGGCGCCATAAGGCGTTGACCAGATCGAATTCGAGTTTCAGTTGCGCTTTTACCGCCTGGTTGAGCAGCATGCGCGCATATTCGTGAGGCGCCTTGAGCTGCTGCAACGCTTTGTGCAAGGTAGCCTCGGTAGTACGGTACGCCGCAAACCGAGCCTGCAATGCACCGATCTGCTCGACTGAAGCGGCATGCAGCCAGGCTGGCAAGTTGTCGCTGATGAAGGCATCGGTGGCATTGCTGTACATAACGGGGTTGGCCATGCTGGGTTCCTCGAGGGGTCAGCCGGCAGCATCGCCCTCCAGTCGCCCACGATGCAGCGGGAACTGCCCTCCCCGATGTGCTGCTCTACAGCACAGGCGCAAGCGCCATGAACGCCTGGATCAGGCGCAGCTCGCGCCGGCGCTCGAGGCAGCCAAGCATATGCTGATTAAGCAGCCCCTCAGCTGCCATCGGCCGTGCCACCACGCGCGGATCGTGGGCCACCTCCATCGACGATACGATGCCAATTCCAAGTTCCGCTGCCACGGCTTCGGTCACGGCTTCGCGGCTGTCCAGCTCCAGCAACACCCTTGGCTGTACTCCTGCCCGCAGGCAGGCCTGGTCAAATGTGCGCCGGGTGATCGAGCTCGGCTCGCGCAGCACCATGATCTGCTTGTCCAACGCCTCAAGCGCCAACGCTTCAGGCGCTCTGGCCCAAGGGTGAGCTACCGGCAGCAGCGCGCAAAGCTGCGACTGGCCCAAGCTGCGCAGGTATAGCCCCTTACGCGGCTCGACTTCAGTCAGAACGGCCACATCGGCGTGTTCACTCAGCAGCGCCGCGAGGGTTTCCTGAGCATTGCCCAGCCGCAGGTTGACGGTGATACCAGGGTAACGTGCGCGCAGCTGCGCGAGCATCGGCATGACCCGGTGCGGCCCGTCGGCAGCGACCTCGAGGCGCCCGGTAAGCAACTGGCGGTTGGCCTCGAGCATGGCCTGCGCCTCCTCGGCCAGGCCAAACATGGCGCGGGTGATGGCTGCCAGCCGTGTGCCCTCCTCGGTCAGCTCCACCCGTCGGGCGGTACGCCGCAGCAGGGTGATCTGATAGTGCTCCTCCAGCGCTTTGACGTGCCCGGTCACCGCCGGCTGGCTGATGAACAGGCGCGCTGCAGCGCGGGTGAAGCTGCCTTCACGGGCAACGGCGTCAAACGCACGTAACTGGAACAGGTTCATAGCTATCGGCCTGACTTATGGCTGGCATAACGACAAACAATTTGATTGATAGCACGCCCAATTGCAACCTTGACCTCGCAGTCTCAGCCCACCGCTTGCGAGGATTCACGCAATGAGCAATGCCCCGATTCTGCTGACCCCCGGCCCCCTCACTACCTCTCTGCGTACCCGCCAGGCGATGCTGGTGGACTGGGGTTCCTGGGACCGAGACTTCAATCAGCTGACCGCCAGCGTCTGCGAGCAGCTACTGGCCATCCTCGATGCCAGCGCCAGCCATCACTGCGTACCGTTGCAAGGCAGCGGCACCTTTGCCGTGGAAGCTGCCATCGGCACGCTGGTGCCGCGCGACGGCAAGGTGCTGGTGCTGATCAACGGCGCCTACGGCCAGCGCCTGGCCAAGATCTGCAAGGTACTCGGTCGACGTTACAGCACCTTCGAAACCGCCGAGGACCAACCCACCACCGCCGACGATGTCGAGCGCATGCTGGCAGCGGATGCCGAGCTGACCCATGTGGCACTGATCCACTGTGAGACCAGCACCGGCATCCTCAATCCGCTCAAGGCCATCGCCGATGTAGTGCACAGCCATGGCAAGCGCCTGATCATCGATGCCATGAGCTCATTCGGCGCATTGCCGATCGACGCTCGCGAAGTGCCGTTCGAGGCGCTGATCGCAGCTTCCGGCAAATGCCTTGAGGGCGTCCCCGGGATGGGCTTCGTCTTCGCTGAAAAAACCGCCTTGGCAGCCGCTGAGGGTAACTCCCAATCGCTGGCCATGGACCTGTTCGACCAGCATGCCTATATGGCCAAGACCGGCCAGTGGCGCTTCACTCCGCCTACCCACGTGATCGCCGCCCTGCACGAGGCGCTCAAGCAATACACCGAAGAAGGCGGCCTGCAGGCCAGACACCAGCGTTATGCCAACAACTGCCGGACGCTGCTCGACGGTATGGCAGCGATCGGCCTACGCAGCTTCCTCCCGGCTGCTATTCAGGCGCCGATCATCGTCACCTTCCACGCCCCGGATGATCCACGCTACCGGTTCCAGGACTTCTATGAACGGGTCAAGGCCAAAGGCTTCATCCTCTACCCGGGCAAGTTGACCCAGGTCGAAACCTTCCGCGTTGGCTGCATCGGTGCCGTCGGTGCGCAGGGCATGCAGGCCGCAGTCGATGCCGTAGCTCAGGTGCTGCGGGAAATGCAGGTGCACACCGGTACTCAACTCTTGAGCGAGGCTCTGTGACATGAACTACACCAACCCAACCCGCCTGCAAGCCGCCATCCTTGACTGGGCGGGTACCGTGGTCGACTTCGGCTCGTTTGCGCCCACGCAGATCTTTGTCGAAGCGTTCGCCGAGTTCGACGTCGAAGTGTCCATAGAAGAAGCCCGCGGGCCGATGGGCATGGGCAAGTGGGACCATATCCGTACCTTGTGCGATCAGCCGGCAATTGCCGAGCGCTACCGCAAGGTGTTTGGCCGCACGCCAAGCGATGACGATGTGACTGCCATCTATGAACGCTTCATGCCCCTGCAGATCGACAAGATCGCCGTGCACTCGGCACTGATACCCGGGGCTTTGCAAACGCTGACCGGGCTGCGTGCAGATGGCCTGAAGATTGGCTCGTGCTCGGGCTACCCCAAAGTCGTCATGGACAAGGTAGTCGAGCTGGCCAAGCGCAACGGCTACGTTGCCGACCATGTGGTGGCGACCGACGAAACCCCCAATGGCCGCCCTTGGCCTGCACAGGCGCTGGCCAATGTGATCGCCTTGGCTATCGATGACGTCGGCGCCTGCGTCAAGGTCGATGACACCGTACCGGGGATTCTCGAAGGCCGCCGCGCCGGCATGTGGACGGTGGCGCTGGTGTGTTCGGGCAACGCCTTGGGGCTGACCTGGGAGGAGTATCTCGCCCTCGATGCAGACACACTGGAGCGTGAGCGGCAGCGCATTCATGCGCTGTTCGAAAGCTCTCGACCGCATTACCTGGTCGACACCATCAATGATCTGCCTGAAGTGGTTGCCGACATCAACCGACGCCTGGCCAACGGCGAAATGCCGCAAGGGGCGTAATGCAAGCCAGGCGTCACAAGTCGGCGCTGCAATCCTGAGGAGCCAGCTGTCTTTCATCATCTACGATGAGCGGGCATCTTGCTGACCTAATCACATTAGGGCCGCTTTGCGCCCCTTCGCGGGTGAACCCGCTCCCACAGGATTTAGCTGCGCCGCCGACTTGTGGGAGCGGGTTCACCCGCGAAGGGCCGCAGAGCGGCCCCAACAGGGCTGCCGGCAGGTTCACACCGCGCGGTTGAGCTTCACCCACGCCGCAAACTTGTCGATGAATGCCTGCAGGAACGGCCGGGTTTTGTCATTGAGCTTGCCAGCGTCATCGAACAGGGTCGCCGCCCCGCCGATATACGCCTCAGGCATCTGCATGCACGGCATGTCCAGGAACACCAGGCACTGGCGTACGGCGTGGTTGGCGCCAAAACCACCAACTGCACCAGGCGAAACGCTCACCACTGCCGTAGGCTTGCCGCCCCAGGCACTTTGCCCATAAGGCCGCGACCCCACATCAATGGCGTTTTTCAGGCAACCGGGCAGCGAGCGGTTGTACTCCGGGGTGACGAACAGCACCGCATCACTACGCTTGATCTCGTCACGAAAACGCTGCCACGGTTGCGGCGCACCGGCACTCTCGACATCTTCGTTGTACAGCGGCAAGTCACCGATCTCGATGATCTTCAAGCTGAGGCTGGAGGAAGCCAGCTCACCCAGGGCCTTGGCCACCTTGCGATTATAGGAATCCTTGCGCAAGCTGCCGACTACGACTGCTACCGAATACACCTGGCTCATGGCGTTTTACAACCTCTGCTGGTTGATGGAGTTAATAGTTATAGATGACCGTTTTTCGCCGCCGAGGTTTTTTTCCCGTTGCAAGAAAACTTCCCGGCAGTTTCACTGGTCTATGACTGCAGACATTTCTCCAATTTTTCAGAGGTTTCCCCCCAAAATGGCAGCAGTACTGGTCGGCCAATTTCACGCCCGTGACGCCGAAGGCCGAATCTACCCCGTGCACGAATTCCAGGAATCGACCTTTCAGGCCGACGGCAGCGCCCATGGTGAACCGATCACCAGCTATCGACTGGCCATCGGCGATCGCGTCCGGCACCTGGGTGAAGATCGCTTCGAGCTGACCCAGAGTGGCGTCGAGATCATTCGTATTCCCTGAATGCGCTTTACGGCAACCAGCAGGCCACGGAAGGCCCGCACGCAGGCCTGATCAGGCTTCGCTCAAGCTCTGCCACAATGCGGGGCCGCCAGCAGATTTGGCCACCGCTGCCAGACGCTGAGCATGCGCCTCCAGCTCCTCCGCAGAAGCCATCAACACAGGCTGCGGCTGACGCCCGACGATCCGGCGAATCTCACTGCCGGTACTGTCCCCGCCCTCTTCTCCATCAGCACCATGCCCCGCCAGCGACAGGCTGGTCTGGCCACCGGTCATGGCCAGGTAGACATCCGCCAGCAATTCCGAGTCGAGCAACGCGCCGTGCAGCTCACGCCCGGAGTTGTCGATGCCGTAGCGCTTGCACAACGCATCGAGGCTGTTGCGTTGGCCTGGGTGGCGCGAGCGCGCCAGCATCAGGGTATCGAGGATGCCGCAGTGTTTGGAGATATCGGCGCGATCATGCTGGCCAAGCAGGGCGAACTCGTTGTTGATGAAGCCAACGTCGAACGCCGCGTTGTGGATGACCAGCTGCGCGCCATGAATGAAGTCGAAAAACTCGTCAGCCACTTCAGCGAAGCGCGGCTTGCCGATCAGGAATGCGTCGGTGATGCCGTGGACGCCAATCGCGCCCTCGTCACTCTCGCGGTCAGGCTGCAGATAAACATGAAAGTGCCGCCCGGTCAGACGCCGACCCAGCACTTCGACGCAACCGATTTCGATGATCCGATGACCCTCGCCAACCGGCATGCCGGTAGTTTCGGTATCGAGGACGACGTATCGGGTGTTCTGCTGCTCCACGGGCGGTGGCTCCAACTGCTACGAGAAAAAAGAGCCGGGAGTATACCCCAGCGTCAGATTACTTGTGACGCGCGCGAACTTCGTCGACGCCGCGGTTGGCCAACTGGTCGGCGCGTTCGTTGCCATGATGGCCGATATGCCCGCGTACCCATTTCCAGGTGACCTTGTGCCGGTTGACCTGCTCATCGAGCTCGCGCCACAGGTCGGCGTTTTTCACTGGTTCCTTGGCGGCAGTCTTCCAGCCGCGCTTCTTCCAGTTGGCCATCCACTCGTTGATGCCTTTCATCACATATTGCGAGTCGGTGGTCAGCACCACCTCGCACTCACGCTTGAGCGCCTTGAGGCCCTGGATGGCCGCCATCAGCTCCATGCGGTTGTTGGTGGTTTCCAGCTCGCCACCCCAGAGCTCTTTTTCGACGCCCTTGTACACCATCAGCACGCCCCAGCCGCCAGGGCCCGGATTGCCCTTGCAGGCGCCGTCGGTAAACATCTCGATGCTTTCTTCGCTCATGTACTGCCTTAATTCGCTGTAGTTTAACGACCTGGATGATGGTCGCGGTTGGCCGGGTCGCGATTGACCTTGGCCAGGGGCAGCGGCAGCAGTTTGCCCATCGGCTCGCGCCGGGCCGGTTGCAGTGGCCGCAGGCCAACCACCATCTTGCGCGCTATCAGCAGGTAGACGCCGCCACCTGACATCTGCCAGCCGCCGGCTACCCGCTCCCAGCCGGTCAGGCGCTGCTGCCAGGCCGGTGAAGCAAGCGGCGGACGATAACAGCCGAAGCGGCGTTTCTCCAGCGCGAAGCCAAGCAGGTTGAGCCAGTCGCCGACCCGCGACGGCGGGATGCAGCGGGCCTTGCGCAAGGCGCCTTTGCTGAACAGGTGGCGCATGCCCCAACTGCTCCACGGGTTGATACCGACGATCAGCAGATGGCCACCCGGACGCACCGCACTGGCGGCTTGGCGCAGCAGGCCGTGAGGCGACAGGCTGAAGTCCAGCCCGTGCTGCAGCACCACGACGTCCGCAGCATGTTCGGCGAGCGGCCAGGCCTGTTCTTCGCAGACGATTTCAACCCCGGGCAACGGCGCACCGAGGCGCACATTGCGATGCACCTGCTTGGCATGCGGCGGTGCTTCCGCACCTGGCCCGTAATGCACCAGATAGCCACCAAAAAACCGCGCGAGTTCAGTTTCAAGCAACTTTTCCTCTTCGCGCAGCATCAACTGCCCAACAGGGCCTTGAAACCATTCGCGGGCCAGGCTGATCAGCTCGACCCATTCAGGGTCGGCCTGGGCAAAGGCTTGGTCGGTCATTGCGTCTTCCCTCCAAGGTTCTCCCGCCGCGCCATCGCGGCTAAGATGCCCTTATGTCCCACGGCAGATGATTCGGATCCGCACATGATACAGATCGATGCACTACCCGCTTTCTCTGATAACTACATCTGGTTGTTACAGGATACTGCCAAACGCCACTGTGCGGTGGTCGATCCTGGTGACGCCCAACCGGTGTTGGACTGGCTCGAGGCCAACCCGGGCTGGGAGCTGAAGGATATCCTCATCACCCACCATCACCACGATCATGTCGGCGGCGTAGTCGAGCTCAAGCGGGCCACCGGAGCGCGGGTCAGCGGCCCGGCCCGTGAGCAGATTCCAGGCCGTGACCTGGCGCTCGAAGACAACGCCCAGGTCATTGCGCTGGGGCTGACCTTCGAGGTGCTGGCGATGCCCGGGCACACCCTGGGCCACATCGCCTTTTATACCGCACAGACGCCGACACCCGTGCTGTTCAGTGGCGACACGCTGTTTGCCGGCGGTTGCGGCCGTTTGTTCGAGGGCACGCCTGCGCAGATGCACAACTCGCTCGAGCGTCTCGCCGCCCTGCCTGGTGCAACCGAGGTCTACTGCGCCCATGAATACACCCTGAGCAACCTGCGTTTTGCCAAGGCCGTAGAGCCAGGCAATCCCGACGTCCTCGCGCGCTTTGACGAGGTGACCAGGCTACGCGCAGCCGGCCGTATAACGCTGCCTTCCAGTATTGGCCTGGAACGCCTTACCAACCCTTTTTTGCGTACCGCAGAAACATCCGTTAAACAAAAAGCAGACGAATGGAAGGGACATTCAAACGAAGGCCAAGCTGCTGTTTTTGCTGCCTTGAGGTCTTGGAAAGACGGCTTCTGATAACCTCAAGATATATCGTAATTGAGGGGCAAAGGTTGACCCGGGCAGAAGCGGTTCCTAGAATCGCCCAACTTTTTTCACCCGGATACCTGCCCCAGCCGATGCCTTCCAGTAGCCGCAGAACCTCGCAATCCGTCGCTTTGACGCGCCTCGCACAGATCAGTGCGCTGGCCCTGGCCGCCACTTTGGTGGGCTGCCAGAGCACCCGTCAGGTAGATGAATCCGAAAGCGTTCGCGCGCACAACTATCAGGCACGGATCAAGCACAAGCCAGCTCCGTTGATCATGGTCAAGCCCAAGCAGCAAGCGCCCCAGGATGTCTGGGAACGCATGCGCCAGGGCTTCGCGCTGCAGGACACCATCGACGTCAACCCGCGCATCGAGCAACAGCGCCTGTGGTTCGCCAGCAACCCGCGCTTCGTTGAAACCGCCGGCGAGCGCGGCAGCCTGTACCTGCATTACATTGTCGAGCGCCTCGAAGAACGCGACATGCCACTGGAGTTGGCCCTGCTGCCGGCGATCGAGAGCGCCTACAACCCGATGGCGTATTCCCGGGCCCACGCGGCCGGCATGTGGCAGTTCATCCCCTCGACCGGGCGCCACTTCAACCTGCGTCAGACCAACTTCTACGATGGCCGCCGCGACGTCACGGCATCGACCAACGCTGCACTGGATTACCTGAGCCGTCTGCACGACATGTTCAACGGCGACTGGCTGCTGGCCCTGGCGGCCTACAACGCCGGCGAAGGCACCGTCAGCCGCGCCATCGAACGCAACGAAAAGCTCGGCCTGCCGACCGATTACTGGAACCTGCCGCTGCCCCAGGAAACCCGCGACTACGTGCCCAAGCTGCTGGCCCTGTCGCAAGTGGTGTCGACGCCTGAATCGTATGGCGTCAACCTCAACCCAATCGCCAACGAACCGTACTTTGCCGCCGTCGCCATCAACGACCGCCTCGACCTGTCGCGGGTCGCAGCCTTTGCCGATATCGACGAAGACGAGCTGATCCAGCTCAACCCGGCATTCAAGAAGCGCATGACGGTCGACGGCCCGCAACAGCTGCTGGTGCCGACCGCCAAGGCGCAGTTGCTCTCGGCCAGCCTGTCCAACCTGAACCCCGAACAGCTGCTCAGCCTGCAACCACGCAAGGCCGTGTTCGAAGCCGCTGTCGCCGAAGCCAGCGCGCCGGCCGCGCGCAGCTACCGGGTCAAGCGCGGTGACAACCTGGGCAGCATCGCCAAGGCCAACCGGGTTTCGGTCAAGGATATCCAGCGCTGGAACAAGATCCCCGGCAATCGCCTGAAGGCCGGCCAGGTCCTGGCCATGCGCGGTGGCAACGCGCCGTCTGCAGCCGCCAACCGGGTCGCCTCGGCCAAGCAACGCTCGACTCAGTACAAGGTCCGCAAGGGCGATTCACTGTACCTGGTGGCCAAGCGTTTCAACGTCGAAATGCAGCACTTGAAGCGCTGGAATCCGCGCAGTGGGCATGCCCTCAAACCAGGCCAGACCCTGACCGTCTACCTCGGCCATTGAGCCTCGCGGGGCTGTCAGCCAGCCCCGCTTGCCGCCCCCTCTCGCATCACTCTTTTTCCAATCCCGCCAAGCTGTTACTGTAGCCCGACCAAAGCCCAACGCCCTCTGGATCGGATGCCGATTTGATACGTCCCCTCCTGCTGTCCTTCAGCCTGGCCTTGAGCTTCCCCGCCGCCGCCACCGTCAGCGAAAGCCACGGTTACGCGCAGTTCGGCACGCTCAAATACCCAGCCACATTCACCCACTTCGATTGGGTCAACCCGCAAGCGCCCAAGGGCGGAACCTTGCGGGCCATGGCATTTGGCACGTTCGACACGCTCAACCCCTACACCTTCAAAGGGTCGAGCCCGGTCACCACGCCAAACTTTCTGCAATACGGCGTCAGCGAGCTGAACGAGACGCTGATGGTCGGTACAGGCATGTACGATCCGTCTGGCGATGAGCCAACCTCAAGCTACGGCCTGATTGCGCGGTCGGTCGAGTACAGCGAGGACCGCAGCTGGGTGGTGTTCAACCTGCGTCCCGAGGCACGCTTTCACGACGGCAAGCCGATTACCTCGGCGGACGTGGCGTTCTCCTATCGCACCCTGCTCAAGGACGGCCACCCGCTGTACCGCACCAACCTGCAGGAAGTACAGCGGGTCGACATTCTTGGGCCACTGCGCATCCGCTTCGTGTTCAAGCGTGCCGGCAACCCGTTGTTGATCCTGCGTCTGGGTGAGATGCCAGTACTGCCCAAGCATTACTGGCAGAAGCGCGACTTCAAGGCGACCACCTTCGAGCCGCCGCTGGGCAGCGGGCCCTATCGGATCACCGAAGTGCAGCCGGGGCGGCGCCTGGTATTCAAACGGGTCAAGGATTATTGGGGCAAGGACCTGGCGGTCAATCGCGGCAAGTACAACTACAACCGCGTCGAATATGAGTTCTACCGCGACGCCACGGTCGCCTTTGAAGCGTTCAAGGCCGGCGAGTTCGACATCTACATCGAACATCAGGCGAAGAACTGGGCCAACAGCTACAACTTCCCTGCAGTGCGCCGTGGCGAGGTGATCAAGGCGCAGATCCCGCACCGCATCCCGACCCAGACCCAGGGGCTGTTCATGAACAGCCGCCGCGCCACGTTCAGCGACCCGCAGGTACGCCAGGCGCTGGGCCTGATGCTGGATTTCGAGTGGACCAACCGCGCCCTGTTCAGCAGCGCCTACCGGCGCTCGACCAGTTATTACCCAAACAGCGAGTTTGCTGCCAGCGGCCTGCCGACCGGCAAGGAGTGGCTGCTGCTGGCGCCGTTCCGCGACGAACTGCCGGCCAAGCTGTACACAGAGCCCTACCAGGTCAGCCATACCGACGGCAGCGGCGTCAGCCGCCAGACCTTGCGCGAGGCTCTGACCCTGCTGGGCAAAGCCGGCTGGAAGCTGGACGGCCAGCGCCTGGTGGACGCCAAGGGCAAGCAGTTCCGCATGGAGCTGTTGCTGGTAAACCCGAACCTCGAACGGATCCTGCAACCTTATGTCGAAAATCTGGCGAGTATCGGCATCGATGCGCGCTTGCGCACGGTAGACCGCGCCCAGTACAAACAACGGCTGGACCAGTTTGATTTCGACATGATCCTGATGACCCTGAACCAGACCCTCAGCCCTGGCCTCGAACAGTGGCTGTACTTCCATTCCAGCCAGGCTTCGACCAAGGGCAGCAAGAACTATGCGGGGGTCAAGGACCCGGTGGTCGACCACCTGCTCGACACCCTGCTCGCTGCCCGCACCCGCGACGACCAGGTTGCCGCCGCGCGTGCGCTGGACCGGGTGCTGTCGTGGCATTACTACATGATCCCCAACTGGTATCTGGACAATCATCGCCTGGCCTACCGCAACCGGTTCGCCTTCGTCACCACGCCGCCCTACACCCTGGGCCTGAACAGCTGGTGGCTCAAGACTTCGGAGAAAGCCAAATGATGCCGCACCGCCTGCGCCAACTGGCCGGCAGCCTGCTGCTAGCCTGCCTGAGCCTTCCCGTGCTGGCTGCCCCGCAGCACGCCTTGACCCTGTATGACGAGCCGCCCAAGTATCCGGCCGACTTCAAACACTTCGACTACGTCAACCCGGACGCGCCCAAAGGCGGCACCTTTCGCCAGTCCGGCTTTGGCGGCTTCGACAGCCTCAACCCGTTCATCAACAAAGGGGTTGCCGCGGAAAACGTCGGCAGCATCTACGACACACTCATGCGCCAGAGCCTGGACGAGCCGTTTACCGAGTACGGCCTGGTTGCCGGCAAGATCGAGAAGGCCCCGGACAACAGCTGGGTGCGCTTCTACCTGCGCCCGCAAGCACGTTTCCATGACGGCCACCCCATGCGTGCCGATGACGTGGTCTGGACCTTCAACACCCTGATCAGCCAAGGCGCTCCGCTGTACAAGGTGTACTACGGTGACGTTGCCGAGGTCATTGCCGAAGATCCGCTGAAGGTACTGTTCAAGTTCAAGCACAAGAACAACCGTGAGCTGCCGCTGATCCTCGGCCAGCTGCCAGTCCTGCCAAAGCACTGGTACGAAAACCGCGAATTCAACCGCGGCAACCTGGAAATCCCCTTGGGCAGCGGTCCCTACCGGGTTGCCGAGGTCAAGGCCGGTCGTTCGGTGCGTTTCGAGCGGGTCAAGGACTATTGGGCCAAGGACCTGCCGATCAACCGTGGCATGTTCAATTTCGACGTCATGACCTTTGATTATTATCGCGACAGCACCGTCGCCCTTGAGGCGCTCAAGGCCGGCCAGTTCGACTACAACCTGGAGGTGGCGGCAAAGAACTGGGCAAACGCCTACAACGTGCCCGCCGTACGCGAAGGTCGCCTGATCAAAGAAGAGCTGCCCAACGGCAACCCGACCGGCATGCAGGGCTTTGTCTTCAACCTGCGCAAGCCAATGTTCCAGGACGTGCGCGTGCGCAAGGCGCTGAGCCTGCTGCTCGACTACGAGTGGACCAACAAGCAGCTGTTCAACGGCGCCTATACCCGCACCAGCAGCTACTTCGAAAACTCCGACATGGCGGCCAAGCAGCCGGCCACGCCGGATGAACTGAAGATCCTCGAACCGCTGCGCGGCCAGATCCCCGAGCAGGCCTTTACCGAGGTGTTCAAGAACCCGGTCAGCGACGGCACCGGCATGATCCGCGAGCAGCAACGCCAGGCCTACAAGCTGCTGCAGGAAGCGGGCTGGAAAATCGTCGACGACAAGATGGTCGATGCTCAGGGCAAGCCGGTGGTGATCGAGTTTCTGCTCGCACAGACGGAGTTTGAACGCGTGCTGTTGCCGTTCAAACGCAACCTGGCAGACCTCGGCATCGAACTGACCCTGCGCCGGGTCGAGGTACCGCAGTACATCAACCGCCTGCGATCGCGTGACTTCGACATGATCGTCAGCGGCTTCCCCCAGTCCAACTCGCCAGGTAACGAACAGCGCGAGTTCTGGACCTCGGGCGCCGCCGACAACCCAGGCAGCCGCAACTTCATCGGCCTGCGCGACCCGGCCATCGACCAACTGGTCGAGCAACTGATCAACGCCGACTCCCGTCAGAGCCTGATCAACCACGCCCGCGCCCTCGACCGCGTGTTGCAGTGGGGCTACTACGTGATCCCCAACTGGCACATCAAGACCTGGCGGGTGGCCTACTGGAACCATATCGGCCACCCCAAGGTCTCGCCCAAGTACGACGTCGGCATCGACACCTGGTGGATCAAGCCTGATGTGAAACCGGCCGTGACCACGCAGCCTGCGCCAGATACCACGCCGAGCGAGGCCAACTGACATGCTCGCCTATATTCTGCGGCGCCTGCTGCTGATCATCCCGACCTTGTTCGGCATCCTGGTGATCAATTTCATCATCGTCCAGGCCGCACCCGGTGGCCCGGTCGAGCAGATGATCGCCAAACTCGAAGGCTTTGACGGCGCGACCAGCCGCATCGCCGGCGGCGGCGCCGAAGTCTCGGTGGCCGGCTCCAACTATCGCGGCGCACAGGGCCTGGACCCGGCCCTGATCGCTGAAATCGAACACATGTACGGCTTCGACAAGTCCGCCCCGGAGCGCTTGTGGATCATGGTCAAGAACTACGCCCAGCTCGACTTTGGCGACAGCTTCTTCCGTGATGCCAAGGTCATCGACCTGATTGCCGAGAAGATGCCGGTGTCGATCTCGCTCGGGCTGTGGAGCACGCTGATCATGTACCTGGTGTCGATCCCGCTGGGGATCGCCAAGGCGGTGCGCCATGGCAGCCACTTCGACGTCTGGACCAGTTCGGCGATCGTGGTCGGCTATGCCATCCCGGCGTTTCTGTTCGCCATTCTGCTGATCGTCCTGTTCGCCGGCGGCAGTTACTTCGACTGGTTCCCGCTACGCGGACTGACCTCGAACAACTTCGACGAGCTGTCCACCACCGGCAAGATCCTCGATTACTTCTGGCATCTGGTGCTGCCGATTACCGCGCTGGTGATCGGCAACTTCGCCACCATGACCCTGCTGACCAAAAACAGCTTCCTCGACGAGATCAACAAGCAGTATGTGGTCACCGCCAAGGCCAAAGGCCTGAGCCGGCCGCGGGTGCTGTACGGGCATGTGTTCCGTAACGCCATGCTGCTGGTGATCGCCGGCTTCCCTTCGGCATTCATCGGCATCTTCTTCACAGGCTCCCTGCTGATCGAAGTGATCTTCTCCCTCGACGGCCTTGGCCTGATGAGTTTCGAAGCGGCGATCAACCGCGATTACCCGGTGGTCTTCGGCACCCTGTTCATCTTCACCCTGCTCGGGCTGGTGGTGAAACTGATCGGCGACCTGACCTACACCCTGGTCGATCCGCGCATCGACTTCGCCAGCCGGGAGAATTGACCAATGGCCCTGTCCCCGCTCAATCGACGGCGCTTCGAGCGCTTCAAGGCCAACCGCCGTGGCTGGTGGTCGCTGTGGCTGTTCCTGATCCTGTTTGGCCTGAGCCTTGGCGCCGAGCTGATCGCCAACGACAAACCGATTGCCGTGCGCTACGACGGCGAGTGGTACTTCCCGGCGTTCAAGCGCTACGCCGAGACCACCTTTGGTGGTGAGTTCCCGCTCGAAGCCAACTACAAGAGCCCGTACATCCGCGACCTACTGGAGAAGAAAGACAGCTTTGTGCTGTGGGCGCCAATCCCGTTCAGCTACCAGAGCATCAACTACGACTTGAAGGTGCCGGCGCCCGCGCCGCCCTCGGCAGACAACTGGCTGGGCACCGATGACCAGGGCCGCGATGTCATGGCGCGGGTGATCTACGGTTTCCGCGTTTCGGTATTGTTTGCCCTGACCCTGACCATCCTCAGCTCGATCATCGGCGTCATTGCCGGGGCTCTGCAGGGCTTTTATGGTGGCTGGGTCGACCTTGCCGGCCAGCGTTTCCTGGAAATCTGGTCAGGTTTGCCGGTGCTGTACCTGCTGATCATTCTCGCCAGCTTCGTCCAGCCCAATTTCTGGTGGCTGCTGGGGATCATGTTGCTGTTCTCATGGATGAGCCTGGTCGACGTGGTCCGTGCCGAGTTCCTCCGTGGGCGTAACCTCGAATATGTGCGCGCTGCCCGCGCGCTGGGCATGCGCAACGGCGCGATCATGTACCGGCACATTCTGCCCAACGCAATGATCTCGACCATGACCTTCATGCCGTTCATCCTCACCGGCGCCATCGGTACCCTGACCGCGCTGGACTTCCTTGGCTTTGGCCTGCCCGCTGGCTCACCGTCGTTGGGCGAGCTGGTCGCCCAGGGCAAATCCAACCTGCAGGCGCCATGGCTGGGCATCAGTGCCTTCGCCGTGCTGGCCGTGATGCTCAGCCTGTTGGTGTTTATCGGCGAATCCGCCCGCGACGCCTTCGACCCGAGGAAATGACATGAGCGAACCTAACCTGATCGAAGTCCGTGATCTTGCGGTCGAGTTCCTCAGCGGTGACCAGGTCAACCGCGTGGTCGATGGCATCAGTTTCGACATCCGCAAGGGCGAGACCCTGGCCCTGGTCGGCGAGAGCGGCTCGGGCAAGTCGGTCACTGCCCACTCGATCCTGCGCCTGCTGCCCTACCCGCTTGCCCGCCACCCCAGTGGCAGCATCGAGTACGACGGCAAGGACATGCTCAAGCTTGGCGAAAAGCCGATGCAGCGAATCCGTGGCAACCGCATCGCAATGATCTTCCAGGAACCGATGACCTCGCTCAACCCGCTGCACTGCATCGAGAAGCAGATCAACGAGATCCTTCTCCTGCACAAGGGTTTGACCGGCAAGCAGGCGACGGCGCGCACCCTGGAGTTGCTCGACCTGGTCGGCATCCCCGAGCCGCACAAGCGCCTCAAGGCGCTGCCGCATGAGTTGTCCGGCGGCCAGCGCCAGCGGGTGATGATTGCCATGGCCCTGGCCAATGAGCCAGAACTGCTGATTGCCGACGAGCCGACCACCGCGCTCGACGTCACCGTGCAGTTGAAAATTCTCGACCTGCTCAAGGAGCTGCAGGCACGCCTGGGCATGGCCCTGTTGCTGATCAGCCATGACCTCAACCTGGTACGGCGCATCGCCCACCGCGTGTGCGTGATGCAGCAAGGCAAGATCGTCGAGCAGGCCGAATGCACGACGCTGTTCACCGCCCCACAGC
Organism: Pseudomonas shirazensis; assembly: GCF_050496565.1. GTDB lineage: Bacteria > Pseudomonadota > Gammaproteobacteria > Pseudomonadales > Pseudomonadaceae > Aquipseudomonas > Aquipseudomonas shirazensis_A. The sequence continues at coordinate 111,050 of NZ_JBNWAE010000012.1, read as the reverse complement.
ACCCCTACACGCAGATGCTGATCAACGCCGAACCCAGCGGCCAGCCTGCGGCCAACCCGCTCGGCGCGCCGCTGCTGGAGGTGGACGACCTGCGCGTCTGGTTCCCGATCAAGAAAGGCCTGCTGCGGCGCACGGTAGACCACGTCAAGGCAGTCGACGGGATCAATTTCAGCCTGCCCCAAGGGCAGACCCTGGGCATCGTTGGCGAAAGCGGCTCGGGCAAATCGACCTTGGGCCTGGCGATCCTGCGGCTGATCTCGAGCCAGGGCGACATCCGTTTTCACGGGCAGAACCTGCAGGGCATGAACCAGCAGGAGGTACGGCCGCTGCGGCGGGAAATGCAGGTGGTGTTCCAGGACCCGTTCGGCAGCCTCAGCCCGCGCATGAGTGTTGCCGATATCGTCGGCGAAGGCCTGCGCATTCACCGCATCGGCACCGCCCAGGAGCAAGAGGCAGCAATCATTGCCGCACTGCAGGAGGTGGGGCTCGACCCGGCCACCCGCCACCGCTACCCCCATGAGTTCTCCGGTGGTCAGCGCCAGCGTATCGCCATCGCTCGCGCGCTGGTGCTCAAACCGGCGTTGATCCTGCTCGACGAGCCGACCTCGGCGCTCGACCGCACCGTGCAGCGCCAGGTGGTGGAGCTGTTGCGTTCGTTGCAGCTCAAATACAACCTGACCTACCTGTTCATCAGTCATGATCTGGCGGTGGTCAAGGCGCTGAGTCATCAGCTGATGGTGATCAAACACGGGCAGGTGGTGGAACAAGGTGACGCGCGGGAGATCTTCCATGCGCCGCAGCATCCCTACACCCGGCAGCTGCTGGAAGCGGCGTTTCTTGAGGTAGAGCCGGTCGCCTGATGGCGTGCCGGCGCTACCGGTCACACCTTCACGGGTGGGACTGCCCGGCAATCTGCGATGAGAATCGACCGACCGCTGTCACCACTTCCTGCGCACCCGACTGAATTTCAGTGATGACATGGCCGGCCTGGCTGGCCAGCGCCAGGCCGATTTCAGCCTGATGCGTGCTTTCACCCATGCTGATCACTGCGGCCTCCACAAGGGCGTTGTTTTTCTGCACCACTTCCACGATTTCCTGAGTAGCGGCACTGGTGCGTCCGGCCAGCTTCCTCACTTCATCGGCCACCACGGCAAAGCCTCGGCCCTGTTCGCCCGCGCGCGCTGCCTCAATAGCCGCGTTCAGCGCCAGCAGGTTGGTCTGCTGGGCAATGCCGCCGATGGTGGAAACAATCGATGTGATCAACTGCGACTGCTGCCCCAGCGCCTCGACCCCGGCAGAGGCCGTGCAGACCTGCGCGACGATACGGTTCATGGTCTCGACAGTATCCTTGACGGCCACCGCCCCCCTTTTCGCCGAGTCATCAGTTTTGCGCGAAACGTCATAGGCAACCCCGGCGGCCGAGCTGACCTCCTGCTCATGCCTGACCTGCTCCGTGATGTCGATGGCGAATTTGACGATCTTGTATAGCTGGCCACGGGTGTCGCGCACCGGGTTGTAGGATGCCTCCAGCCAGAGTTCGCGCCCTGACTTGTCAAAGCGCAGGAAGCGCTCGGCGACGAACTGCCCCTCGTTGAGGCTGCGCCACAACTGTTGATAGGCAGGCGAATTGACATAGTTGGGCTCACAGAAAATACGGTGATGCTTGCCCACGATCTCTGCCAGCGAATAGTTCACCGTTCTCAAGAAGTTGTCGTTGGCTGCAACGATAGTACCGTCCAGCTCAAACTCGATGACCGCGGTCGAGCGGTACAGCGCCTCGATGAATTCATCGTTCTCACGCGCTTTATCGATGCTCGCGGTGACCTCGGTGCCGTAGGCCGACATATGGGTAACTGCACCCGCTGCTGACTTGACCGGGCACCAGGCCGCTCTCATCCAGACCATCCGACCATCGGCGGCGAGGTAGCGATACTCGTCACTGACGCCGCTGCCATTGCTCATGGCCTGCTGAAAGTTTTTGAAACAGGGCAGCTCTTTCACATAGCTGGGCGCGATGGTCCCCAGCGACTGGCCCAGCAACTGCGACGGGTCACGTCCAACCAACCGGGCGAAGTTGCGGTTGACCGCCGTGATCAGCATGTTTCGATCAACCGTGATTTCCAGCATCTGGTCGCTTCTGGCGGCCTGCGCGCGCTGCAGTGCGTCGAGTTCGTCTTGCAGGCGCTGCAGCTGATTTTTTAGCTTGGAGTTGAACATGGTGTTCTCGATGGAGTGAGCAACGCGGTCGATGGGGCAAAAATGTCGACGGTCCTCACGGCACAGCCATGAGCAAAACCGTCGTCCTTGTCAGGTCATCGGCACGCAGCAGCCCTTCTGCAGCCAGATTTCAAGTTCCGAAGGTGGCATCGGCTTTGCGTAAAAATAGCCCTGGCCTTGCTCACAGCCCCAGCCACGCAACAAATGGTGGTGCAGGTCGGTTTCGATACCTTCGGCCACCACCGTCAGGCGCAGGTCGCGCAACAGGCTGACCAGCCCGCGAATGATGTGCCACTCGTTATTGCCCGGCTGCAGGTTGGCCAGCAGCGAGCGATCAAGCTTGACGCTGGTGGCCGGAATTCTGCGCAGGTACACCCAGTTGCTGTAACCGCTGCCGAAGTCGTCAATGCCTATCGCTACCCCCAGCCTGCGGAACCGCTCAAGCTGTTCGTGGACCTGGTCAAAGTCAGTGACCAGGGCGCTCTCGGTGAACTCAAGCTCGATGCGACGTGGGTCCACGCCGAACTCGCCGAGCGTACGGCTCAGGTACTCGAACAGGTGGCCATCGGCGAGATCCAGCGCGGAGATGTTCAGTGACACGGTCATGTCCAGCCCTTCTTCACGCCAACGTGACACTTGTTGGCAAACGTGCCAGATCACCCACAGCGTAATCCCGCGAATGGAGGCCGTGGTTTCAGCCAGCGGAATGAATTCCGCAGGGCTGATCTCACCCATGGTCGGATGCTTCCAGCGCAATAAAGCCTCTACTGCCACACAGCGCCTACTGGCCAAGTCAACCCTAGGCTGGTAGACCAAACGCAATTGATCGGCCGCAGCCAGTGCCGGCTCCAGTGCATGGAGCAAAGCGGTACTGCGCCGCTGGCTGGTGTCGACCAGCGGATCGTAGACCAGCCAACGCTGCTCGCTAAGACGTGCCGCATCGGTCATGCTCGCCATTAACCGCAGGGTATCCAGCGATGCATCGGTCTCCACTCCCGGCTCCAGCACGCTCATGCCGACATCGGCGAACACCGGCACGTTGCCGCTGTGCAACGGCCCCCTCAGCGCCGCAACGATAGCGTCAAGCCTGGCCGGCAATGAGGCCATGTCATTGCATTCGATGAGGGTCAGAAAGCCCAGCGTGCTCGGGCGGTACAGGCGCGACCCCGGCGGCAGGGCTGCCAGCAAGGCCTCTTTCACGGCCAGCATGAACCTTGCGAAAAACTCGATGCCCAGTGCCTTCACCAGGCGGTCCATGCCGGCTGCTGAAATAGGCTCGATGAACACTGCGACCTGGCCAACGACGCTGGCGCAGTTGGCGAAGTCGGCTTCGAACCTGCGCCGGTTGGGCAAGCCGGTCATACTGTCGTAGAAATGCTGCTCATGGATCGACTGCAACCGCGATACGACAATCTGCGCCGCGCTGCGCAACAGCGCCTGGTCGCGCTCGGACAACGACGGACGTGCCGCCTGGTCAATGATGCACAGCCGCCCCAGATTCAACCCTGCCCTGATCTTCAGTGGTGCGCCCGCGTAGTAGCGAATGTAAGGATCACCCTGCACCAGCGGGTTATCGACAGTGCGCGCATCGGCCAGGGCGTCACAGATTTCCAGTACCGTGTCCTGCTCGAGTTCAAGAGCGCAAAACGACATCTCTCTGGGCGTGCGCTCGGCAGCCATGCCTACCCGCGCCTTGAATACCTGATAGTCGCGGTCGATGATGCTGACCAACGCGGTGGGCACACCGAAATGGGCACAGAGCATCACCACGACACTGTTCAGGACCGGGTCCGAGCCGCTGACCAAGCTGGACGTCAGCCGATCGACCTCGGCCAGACGCAACCGCTCATCGTGCATAATTGTCGAATCGCCCACGGTAACTCCTGTAGCACTATCCAAAACACTTACCTATGAGGCACATTGCCAGCTTAGTCAGCCCCAGCGCGTTAGGACAATCAAACCTCGCACCGACTGATCGCAAAAAAAACTATTGGACGGCCAGGAGCAACTAGCCTATCAGTCCGGGAAAGCGCCTAAAGCACTCCTTTAGCGCTATACACGCCCCGCTTCGCCGCCACTGTTCGGAGTAATTTTGACCCGTTTGCTGAGATGGACCGCCTACACGCTGCAGCGCTTGGAGCGCACGCAGATCTCCACCAGGACGCGCTACCTGGGTACCTTACTCGTGGTCGTGGCGTGCGCCTTAGCGCGAGCCCAACTGCCTGCTACAGCGTTGCCCTACCTGTTCTTCATCCCGGGACTGATGTTGATTGGCTTCTGGTTTGGCGCATGGCCAGCGGTACTGGGATGCATCCTCGCAGTGCTGACGGCACAGTACTTTTTCATCGGGCCAATCGGTTTCAGCGCTGACTGGAGCGACTGGGTCAACAGCCTGAGTTTTGGCCTGGTTACCTTGGGCATGGCAGTGGTGTGCGCATTGTTCAGGCGTAGCATCAGAGCGCTGGACCGTCTCAATCAAAACCTTGAGGACGAAGTCGAGCGGCGCACGGATGAACGCGATGACATCTGGAAACTGTCACCCGACCTGATCTGCACCTTGTCGGCGCAGGGTGAAGTGCTGGCGATGAACCCTGCCTGGCAGGCCGAGACCGGCTGGACCGAGCAGCAGCTCAAAGATGGCGCGTTCTACAGCTATATTTCGCCTGCGCAATTATCCGACGCCGTGCGCAACCTGCATGATCGGCAGATTGCCGAGCTGGACACGCAAAGCGTACGCAGCAAAGGTCAGCCTCTGCTGCTGAACTGGCGTATCACCGGCCGCCAGGGTCGGTTTTTTGCCGTGGCTCGCGACGTCACACTGTACCGCGAGCGCCAACTGGCCTTCGATCAAGTCCGTTCGCAACTGCAGCAGAGCCAGAAGATGGAGTCGCTGGGGCAATTGACCGGAGGCTTGGCCCATGACTTCAACAACCTGTTGACGATCATCACCGGCAGCCAGGACATGATCGAACAACGTATCGCTCAAGGCCGCCTGGCAGGCATCGAGCGCTATGTCACCCTCGCCCGGAACGCCACGCAACGAGCCAGTTCACTGACCCATCGGTTGTTGGCCTATGCCAGGAAACAGCCTTTGGTTGCTGCTAGCGTCGATCCGGCAGTGTTGATAAAGAACATGGAAGAGTTGATTGCGCGCACGTTGACGCCGCTGATCAACATCGAACTGCTCGCCCCTGGCGCACCCACGCTGTGCCACTGCGATGCCCACCAACTCGAGAACGCCCTGCTCAACCTGTGCATCAACGCGCGTGACGCAATGCCTCAAGGCGGCACGCTGCGGATCGAGGTCAGCACGCTGGCGGTGACCGACCCGGGCGCTCTGCATGTGCAAGCGGGTGACTATGTACGGATCTGCGTGGCAGACACCGGTATGGGCATGCCGGCGAGCATCGTCGAGCGCGCGCTGGAGCCGTTTTTCACCACCAAACCGCTCGGTTCCGGGACCGGTCTGGGGCTGTCGATGGTCGAGGACTTCGTACGCCAGGCCGGTGGGGCTGTTCGTATTGAGTCAGCGCTGGGCAAAGGCACCGCGGTGTGCCTGTTCCTGCCGGTTCACGAAGGCAGCGCTCCTGTAGCGAAAGACCAGCAGGCACTTCGGCAGCCAGCGGCAGCCAGCAGCAGTCGCGGTACGGCGATGGTCATCGACGATGAAGTTGCCATTCGTGAGCTGGTAGGTGAAGCCCTGCACGAGGCTGGTTTTGAAGTGGCTGAGATGCCCAGCGCTGATCAGGTCGTGCAGCGTATCGCCGAATTGCCTGATCTGAAACTGATCGTTACTGACCTGATCTTGCCCGGTGGCAGCAGTGGTCACAAAATCGCCGAAGCCGCCTGGGCAGTAAGGCCAACACTCAAGGTGCTGTTCATCTCAGGCTGCGTCGATACCGCGAACGGCAGCCCCGAGCGGCAGGAGCAGTCGCGGTTGCTGGCCAAACCGTTCACCATCGAGCAGCTCAGGGCCAGCGTTGAGCAGTTGCTCAACTCACCGGCTGGCGCTTAGCCTGTTCGCAGCTGTCGAGCCACTCGCTGCGGGTCAGCTCCCAGATCTCGGTCTGCATCGGCCCGCTCACATAGTCCCCATCGCGCGTGGCGACCAAGCGCATGCCCTCGTGTAGCGAAACCTTGCGTGAGGCGTGGTTGACGGCGGCCTTGGGCACTTGCATAAGCGGCCGTTTCAGGGTTTCGAACCAGTAGGCGTTGATCACCCTGCACGCTTCGCGCATGTAGCCGTGGCCCTGCCACTGCGGGGCAAGCCAGAAGCCGCGGTTGTTGCCAGGCTGGTCGTACAGGCTGATGCTGCCGATGCTGCTCGCAGGCTGACTGCGCGTGCGGATCATCCAGTGCCACTCCCGCCCCGCCGCTACGCCAGGCAGGGCGATATCGCGCACATAGACCAACCCGCCGTCATCGGGATACGGCCAAGGCACACGGCTGTCGAGGTAGCGCACTATTTCCCACTGGGCGAACAGCGTCTGTATATCGGCGGCATCCTCAAGGCGCAGGGGCGTGAGGATGAGGCGTTCGGTGTGTAGCGTTGGCGGGCAATCCATTACGTTTGCTCCAGGGCACAGCCGGTGCCGGCAGGCATGATTGTCTGCGCAGTGGTCGGCTGTGTCGAGCGATCGGCGCCTGGCTTTGCATGGGGCAGCCGGCACCAATCGCGCTCACCCGTGACAACATAGCGCATCAAGACACTTTTACAGGCCCAGCCAAATGCGGCTTAATGCGCGCCTACTTTTCTGGTAACGCCCATGCGTTCACGCCTGCACCCTTACCTCTTGCTACTCGCCTGTTGCGCAGTGTTGTTCAACCTGCTGGCGATGCCGCTCGACCGTGCCTTGCGTGAACCCGCTCTGGATGACTCGCTGATCTTCGCCAGCTTCTGCAGCCTGCATGGCGGGCAGAGTTTGCCTAAATCGGTTCTGGCGCAACTCAAGCTGGAGTTGCCAGACTTCTCCGGGCACGGCGAGATCAAGCCCCAGTCCGGTGATTGCTGCTGCGGCCATGCCGGTCAAGCGGCACTGCCAGGCACCTACTTCAAACACCTGTTCCCACGCTTCTGGCCAGATACCGTGCTGCTCGGCCAGCGCCCGGAGTTACCGCTGCCGCGCCAGCAGTGGCCGAATCTCACCCCACGCGCCCCGCCGCTGACCTGAATAGTCGCCAAGCAAATGATCGTGCGCGCGGACTGCGCTGCACGCTCGTCTCAGGCTTTTCTGTCAGGAACCTTTATTCATGCCTGCGTACCTTCGTACTGCACGTAGTGTCGTGCCCGTGCTTGCCGTTACCTGTGTCGCCACGCTCTGCCCACTGTCCCAAGCCATTGCTCAGGCTGTGCCTGCCGACAATTCCACCCTGACCCTCGGCGCCGTTACCGTCTCCGGCGCCAGCACCGGGCCGCTTGCGACCAGCAGTGTGCTCAGCTCAGTGGATATTCTTGGCGGCGACATTCTCGAGAAGATGCCCGTTGCCTACAGCTGGGAGCTGTTCAACCGTGCACCGGGCGTGATGCTCACCGGCTTCAACCAGGGCACCACCTCGGGCAAGCTGTCGTTTCGCGGCTTCAACGGTGAAGGTGAAGTCAACGCGGTAAAGCTGCTGATCGATGGCATCCCGAGCAATACCAATGACGGCAACATGCCTTTCATCGACTCGGTATTCCCGATGGACATCGACAGCATCGAGGTGGTGCGCGGCACCAGCGACCCGCGCTATGGCCTCAATAACATCGCCGGCAACGTCAATATCAACACCCGCAGCGGCGGCAACTACAACAAGGCGCGCCTGCGCTACGGCAGCTTCAACACCCGCGAAGTGCAGCTGGCCAAAGGCATCGAAACCAGTAACTGGACGCAGAACTACTTCTTCGCCCGCCAGCAGGTCGACGGTTACCGCGAGCATGCCGATACCGAGCGCTACAGCTTCAGCGGCAAGTGGTTCTATACCCCAGATGACGGCAGTTACCGCCTCGGCCTGAGCGCCCGCCACTACGAAGCCGACGCTCAGGAAGCAGGTTACTTGACTGAAGCCGATGCCCGCCAGCACCCGCGCATGAGCAACGACTTCAACGCCAGCGACAAAGGCACGCGGCGCATGAACCAGCTCAGCGTTCACTTCGACACCGACCTGACCGAGACCCTCGCCTGGTCGGCCAAGACCTACCTGAACACTTTCGATGATCGGCGCTGGACCCAGTACTGGCGCACCAGCGCGCAGCAAGAGCGCGATGCCTACGAAACCCAGTACGGCGCCCTCACCTCGCTGACCTGGCGGCCACAAGTAGACTGGCTGCACGGCTTTGCCCTGGAGGGCGGCAGTGACGTGCAAAAGCAGAACAACCGCAGCGAGCGCTATCGCACCGTACAGCGCGTACGCCAGTCACAGACCCGCGATCAAGACTTCGATTTCAACACGGTCGGCGCTTATGTGCAGGCCGAGATCGAACCGTTCGAGTCGCTGAAGATCGTGCCGGCGTATCGTGTCGACAAGATCAGCGGCGACTTCACCAACCAACTCACCGGACAAACCTCCGACATCAATGATTACGGGCTGATCAAGCAACCCAAGCTCAGTGTGGTCTATTCGCCCTGGCAGTACGCCAGCGTCTACGCCAACTGGGGCCGCACGTTCCAGGTCGGCAGCGGCGCTGCGGCCTACAAAGTGCCGCCGCGCAATGAAGACCTGCAACCGTCGATCAACGAAGGCTGGGAAACCGGCATCAAGTTCACCCCCGCCAGCTGGGTTGATGGCCGCGTCGCCTACTGGCGCCAGGACGCCACCGGCGAAGTCAGCCGCCGCCTCAACGACCCCAGCGGGGAGTCCGACAACGTCGGTGAAACCCGCCGCTGGGGTTACGACCTGCAGGTCAATCTGCACCCGGACGAGCGTACGGAGCTGTGGGCTTCGTATTCATGGCAATACTCGAAAATCCTCGAGCCGAGCAGCGCATTGCCACAGAGCAAAGGCAAGGAAATAGACCATGTTCCGCATCATTTGTGGAATACAGGTATCAGTTACCAGGCGACGCAGGCGTTGCAGTTGACGGCGTGGATGAATGGGCAGACCAACTACTATCTTGAGCGGGAAAATACTCAAGGTACGTATGGCGGTTATGTGTTGATGAATATCGGTGCGACTTACAAAGTCACGGAGACGTTGAGCGTTGACCTGCAGCTCAAAAACCTCACCGACCGTTATTACGAATATGCCTGGTATGACCCGGACGGGGCTAAAGACTCACTGCACTCGCCTGGTGATGGGCGGGCGTTGTATGCGGGGTTGACGGTCGATTTCTAGGCTGCACATCTGTGTCACCATTGAATCGGAGTGCTCGGGACCGCATGCAAATGCGGTTCACGAGTATCCACAACTCGCATTACTCAATCGCGATCAAGCGCCGAAGCGGTGTTGCAAGTACGAGCTTACGGCACCAACAACCGATACCCCACCCCAGGCTCAGTCACGATAAACCGTGGCGCAGTAGGGTCATCGCCCAGCTTCTGCCGCACATGCGCAACCACTATCCGCAGGTAGTGCGTATCGTCGACGTGGGTCGGCCCCCAGATATCCTTGAGCAGTTGCTGCTGGGTGATCACCCGACCGGGATGCCCAGCCAGTTGCGCCAACAATGCGTACTCTTTGCGGGTCAGCGCTATTTCGCTGCCATCGAGGGTCACGCGACGGTAGGCGAAGTCCACCCGCAGCGGCCCGAAGCTGGCGCTGGACTGGGCAGCGCCGCTCTGCGGTACCTGGCGCAACAGGGCGCGGATGCGGGCGAGGAACTCCTGAATGCCGAACGGTTTGGTGACGTAGTCGTTGGCGCCGCCATCCAGGGCATCGACTTTCTGCAACTCGCTGGCGCGCACCGACAGCACCATCACCGGCACGGAGCTCCACTCGCGCAATTCACGCAGCACCTGCTGGCCATCCATGTCCGGCAGGCCGAGGTCGAGCACGACCAAGTCGGGTTTTGCCAACGCCGCCTGGGCCAGGCCTTCGCTGCCGGTAGCGGCTTCGATGACCTTGTAGCCTTGCGAGCTCAGGCTGATACGCAGGAACTTGCGAATCTGCGGTTCGTCGTCGATGACCAGCAAGGTGGCGGTTTGGCTCATGAGTCCTGGCTTTCGGCGGTGGGCTGAGGGGGCAACGGCAAGCATAGAGTGATGCAGGTGCCGTGGCCATCGATGCCGTCAGCCACCTGGATGCTGCCGCCGTGGGCGCCGATCATGCCTTGGCAGATGGCAAGGCCGAGGCCGGTCCCCTGCCCACCACGGTCGCCGCGGGCGGCGGTGTAGAACATGTCGAAGATCTGCTCACGCTCGGCTTCGGGGATGCCGGGGCCCTGATCGCTGACGGCCAGGCACAGTTGCTCATCACGCACGTCGACCTGCAATTGCAGGCGGCCGTTGCTGGGCGAAAAGCGCGCGGCGTTTTCCAGTACGTTGACCAGCGCCTGTTCGATCAAGGCTGCATGCACGAACAGCAGCGGCAGCTCGCTCGGCACCTCGGTGCTGACCCGCAGCGGCGCCAGTACTACGCGCAGGCGCTGCAAGGCGCTGGCAACGATATCGGCGGGCGCCACCCAGTCACGCGCAAGCTTGAGACTGCCGTGACCGAGGCGGGTCATGTCGAGCAGGTTCTGGATGTAGCGGTCGAGGCGCTCGGCTTCGTCACGAGTACCCTCGAGCAATTCGCGGCGATCGTCGGGCGGGATGGCATCGCCCAGTGCGAGCAGGCTGTCGATGCTGCCGCGCATGGCGGTCAGCGGCGTGCGCAGATCGTGCGACACCGAGGCCAGCAAGGCGCTGCGCAGCTGTTCGGTTTCGCCGTGCAGGCGAGCAGCTTCGAGTTGTTCGCCAAGGCGCGCGCGGGCCAGGGCTTGCGCCAGCGGCTGGGCCAGCGCCATCAGCAGGCGTCGGCGCTGGGCAGTGAGGTTCGCGCCGTCGCGTGGGCGCACGCCGAGCAGCGCCAGCGGTTGCTCATCGACCACCAGCGGCCACCACCACCAGCGACCATTGGGCAAGGTGTCGCTGCCGTAGCCAGCGGCCTGGCCGTGCTGCCAGGCCCAGTCCGCGGCCGCGCGCTCGGTGTCGCTCAAACCTGGCAGCTGGCCGTTGGCGGCTTGTAGCAAGCCTTCGCCACCCCGCTCAAGCAGACACACGTGCAGGTCCTGCCAACCATCGAGGTGCTGGCTGGCGGCGCTGAATACCGCCTGGCGGTCGGTGGCGACGGTAAGCTTGCGTGACAGATCGAGCAGTTGGCTGGTCTGCGCCTGGGTCTCGCGCAGGGCCTGTAACTGGCGCCGCTGGCGCGCGGCGAGGTTGCCGGTGAGTGCGGCCATGAGCAGGAAGAACACCAGCGTCAGCACATCTTCTTCGCGCTGGATGCTCAGTGAAAAGTTGGGTGGGATGAACAGAAAGTCATAGCTGAGAAACGACAGCACCGCGCACGCCAGCGCCGGGCCGAGACTGCTGCGCACCGCTACCAGCAGCACGGCGGCGAGAAACACCAGCGAGATATTCGGCAACGCCAGCACGCTGGAGACCGCCCAGGCCAGGCCTGCGGCAAGCGCAGTGGCGAGCAGCGCCAGCAGATAGTGCCGCCAGACCCACACCCGTTTCGCCGCCGTGCGCGGTGCAGGTGGCTGCGCCTCGCGGTCGAGCACGTTGATCTCCAGGCCGTGGTTTTCGCGCAGCAGCCGTGCAGCGACACCGGCACCGAACAGACGCCGGTGCAGGCGGTCACGCGACTGCCCCACCAGCACCAGGCTGGCACGGCGCTCGGCGGCATGCTGAAGCAAGGTCCGCGCGACTTCGCCGGCGCGCAACAGCACCACCTCGCCGCCCAGCCGCTCAGCCAATTGCTGCGCGCTCTGTAGGCGCTGGCGGGCGGCTTCGTCGCGCAACCTGCCGTTGTCGACATGCACCAGGCTCCACGGCAGATGCCGGCGCTGGGCCACGCGGCAGGCATGGCGCACCAGCCGCTCGGCTTGCTGATCGCCGTCGACGCCGACCAGCAGGCGGCCGCGCAGCGCCGGTGCTTCCTGGCCAAGCTGACGGTAGCCATGAGCAAGGTCGGCATCCACCTGCGCGGCGGCGGTGTGCATGGCCAGCTCACGCAGGGCACTGAGGTTGGTCTGCGAGAAAAACGCATCGATGGCGGCGCGGGCCTGTTCGGGCACGTAGACCTTGCCTTCGCGCAGGCGCTGCAGCAGTTCGCGCGGTGGCAGGTCGATCAGCACCAGTTCGAAGGCTTCCTGCAGCACCCAGTCGGGCAGGGTTTCGCGGACCTGTACACCGGTGATGTCGCGAACCTTGTCGTTGAGGCTTTCCAGATGCTGCACGTTGACCGTGGTATAGACATCGATGCCGGCCGAGAGCAGCTCCTGCACGTCCTGCCAGCGCTTGGCATGGCGGCTGTTGGGGGCGTTGCTGTGGGCCAGTTCGTCGACCAGGGCCAGCTGGGGGCTGGCCTGCAGCAAGCCGTCGAGGTCCATTTCCTCAAGGGTGATGCCGTGGTATTGGCTGCGCAGCAGCGGCTGCTGGAGCAAGCCGCCGAGCAGCGCCTCGGTTTCGCTGCGGCCGTGGGTTTCGACCACCCCGGCCAGCACCTGCACGCCCTGGCGTTGCTGGGCGTGGGCGGCCTGGAGCATGGCGTAGGTCTTGCCCACGCCGGGCGCTGCACCGAGAAATACCTTGAGCCGGCCACGCCCGGCGCGCGGCAGGTTGGCCAACAGCGCGTCGGCGCGGGCAGAGTCACTCATGTTTCATCCTTCACAGTTGCGGTGATCGGCACAGCGGGCGAGGTGCTCCAGCGCCTGATTCAACGCCAGCACGTTGACCACCGGTGGGCCGATCAATGGCTGCAGGGTGGCCTCTTCGATCAGCCCTTGCAAGCGCTCGACCGGCAGTTTGCGCGCCGCCGCCACTCGGGGGATCTGATAGGCCAGCGCTTGCGGCGACAGATGCGGATCGAGGCCGCTGGCCGAGGTGGTCAGCAGGGCTTGCGGCACCGGCCCCAACTCGGCGCGATGTAGCGCGCCTGCCTCACCCTTGACCCGCTCGGCCAGGGCTGGATTGCTCGGCGCCAGATTGCTCGCGCCACTGGCCACGGTGGCATACGCCGCCGCCGAGGGACGTGAGTGGAACCAGCCATCGCCAGTGAACGGCTGGGCGATCAGCGCCGAGCCGCGCACCTGGCCCTGCTCGTCGCGCACCAGGCTGCCGTTGGCCTGCACGGGGAAGGCCACTTGCGCAACCGCCGTAACAGCCAGCGGATACAGCGTGCCGGTGATCACTGTCATCAATACAACCAGGCTCAGGGCCGGGCGAAGGTAAGTAGTCATGGCGGCCTCCTCAGACCAGATGCAGGGCATTGAGCAGCATGTCGATCAACTTGATCCCGGCAAACGGCACGATCAGGCCGCCGACACCGTAGATCAGCAAGTTGCGCCGTAGCAGGTGCGCGGCACTCGCCGCCTGCACCCTGACGCCACGCAGCGCCAAGGGGATCAATGCGACAATGATCAGCGCGTTGAACACGATCGCCGAAAGGATCGCGCTCTGCGGGCTGGCCAGTTGCATCAGGTTGAGCACGCCCAATTGCGGGTAGATCGCAGCAAACAGCGCCGGCAGGATGGCGAAGTACTTGGCGACGTCGTTGGCAATCGAGAAGGTGGTCAGCGCGCCACGGGTGACCAGCAGCTCCTTGCCAACCTGAACCACGTCGAGCAGCTTGGTCGGGTCGCTGTCGAGGTCGACCATGTTGGCCGCCTCACGCGCGGCTTGAGTACCGTCGTTCATGGCCATGCCGACATCGGCCTGGGCCAGCGCCGGCGCATCGTTGGCGCCGTCGCCGCACATGGCGACCAAACGGCCATCGTTCTGCTCCTGGCGAATGCGCGCCAGCTTCTTCTCCGGGGTGGCCTCGGCGAGTACATCATCGACACCGGCCTCGGCGGCGATGGCAGCCGCGGTCAGCGGGTTATCGCCCGTCACCATCACCGTGCGGATGCCGAGCTTGCGCAGTTCGGCGAAGCGCTCGCGGATACCCGGCTTGACCACGTCCTTGAGGTGGATCACGCCGAGCAGGCGCTGATCGACGCACACCAGCAGCGGCGTGCCGCCACTCTGGGCAATGCGCTCGACTTCCTTGGCCAGCGCCGATGGCATCTGCAAGCGCTCGATACCGACAAAGCCCAGCACCGCATCGACAGCGCCCTTGCGGTAGCGGCGCTGCTCGAAGTCGACACCCGACAGGCGCGTCTCGGCGCTGAACGCCACCGGGCTGAACTGATCGGCGGCCGGCTCGTTGAAGTCATGCAACTGGCGCAGGTACTCGACAATCGACTTGCCTTCGGCGGTGTCGTCGGCCAGCGACGCGAGCAAGGCGCCCTCGCCCAGCTCTTTGGCCGTGACCGCCGGCGCCGTGTGCAGCGCGCTGCAGCGGCGGTTGCCGAAGGTGATGGTGCCGGTCTTGTCGAGCATCAGCGTGTGCACGTCACCGGCCGCCTCGACTGCTCGACCGGAGCGTGCAATGACGTTGAGCCGCACCAGCCGGTCCATGCCGGCAATGCCGATCGCCGAAAGCAGGCCACCAATGGTGGTCGGGATCAGCGTCACCAGCAGCGCGGCGAGGAAGATCAGCGGCAGGCTGCCACCGGCGAAGCGGGCGAAGGGCTGCAAGGTCACCACTACGATCAAGAAGATCAGGGTGAGGCCGATCAGCAGGATATCGAGGGCGACCTCGTTTGGAGTCTTCTGCCGTTTGGCGCCTTCGACCAGCGCGATCATGCGGTCCAGGGTCGATTCGCCCGGGTTGCTGGTGATGCGGATCAGCAGCCAGTCGGAGACCAGCCGGGTATTGCCGGTGACAGCGGAGCGGTCGCCACCGGACTCGCGGATGACCGGCGCCGATTCGCCAGTGATGGCCGCTTCATTGACCGCCGCGATGCCTTCGAGCACCTCGCCGTCGCCGGGAATCAGCTCGCCGGCCACCACCTTGACGACATCGTCTTTGCGCAGCGCGCTGGCGGCCACTGTTTCGAAGCTGCCATCGGCACGCCGACGCTGCGCGTTGAGGCCCTGGCTGCCGGCCTTGAGGCTGTCGGCGCGTGCCTTGCCGCGGCCTTCAGCCAGTGCTTCGGCAAAGTTGGCAAACAGCACGGTGAACCACAGCCACAGCGCGATCTGGATTGCTACCGCGGTGCTGACACCGCTCTCTGGGACGAAACACAGCAGCGTGGTCAGCAGCGCCGTCAGCGCCACCACCAGCATCACCGGCGAACGCTTGAGCTGACGCGGATCAAGCTTGACCAGCGCCTGTACCAGGGCGGGCCGCCACAGCGCGGCGAAACGGGTCTGATCGGTGCCAGGGCGTGGCGCCTGGACTTGAGCAATAGGCATGTTCATGTTGATTCCTCAGAAACCCAGGCTCAGTTGTTCGGCAATCGGCCCCAGGGCCAGGCTTGGCAGGAAGGTCAGGCCGCCCATCAGCAGGATGATCACCAGCAGCAAACCGGTGAACAGCGGGCCGTGGGTGGGGAAGCTGTTCTGCCCTTGCGGTGCGCGGTTCTTCGCCGCCAGGCTGCCGGCCAGGGCCAGCACCGGCAGGATGTAGCCGAAGCGGCCAATGAGCATGGCCAGGGCGATCATGACGTTGTGGTACGCCGTGTTGGCGCCAAAGCCGGCGAACGCCGAGCCGTTGTTGGCGGTGCCCGAGGTGTAGGCGTAGAGCAGCTGACTAAAGCCGTGCGCGCCGGGGTTGCTGACCACACCGGCAGGGCCTGGCAGGCTGGCCGCGAGGGCGCCGAGCACCAGCACGCCAAGCGGCATCACCAGCAAGGTCGCCACCAGCAGTTGGACCTCCCGCGCTTGCAGCTTCTTGCCCAGGTATTCCGGCGTGCGGCCGATCATCAGCCCCGCCAGAAACACTGCAATCAAGACGAACAGGAGCATGCCGTAGAGGCCCGCACCAACGCCGCCGAAGATCACCTCGCCGACCATCATGTTGAGCATCGCAACCATCCCGGTCAGCGGGTTGAGGCTGTCGTGCATGGCGTTCACCGAGCCATTGGAAGCAGCGGTAGTGGTGACTGTCCAGAGCACCGAGCCGGTAGTGCCGAAGCGGCTCTCCTTGCCCTCCATCGGCGCCGACTGCTGCACCTGCTCACTGGTCAGCGCTGGATTGGGCTGGTACTCGGCCCACAGCGCAGTGGCGCCGCCGATCAGGAACAACGCCAGCATGCAGGCGAGAATCGCTCGGCTCTGGCGCAGGTCCTTGACGTAGTGGCCGAAGGTGAACACCAGCGCCACCGGAATCAGGATGATCGACGCCAGCTCGAAGAGGTTGCTCCAGGCCGTGGGGTTTTCGAACGGATGGGCCGAGTTGACACCGAAGAAGCCGCCGCCATTGGTGCCCAGTTGCTTGATCGCGATCTGGCTTGCGGCCGGCCCGAGCGGGATAGTCTGGTCAGCGCCTTGCAGGGTCACGGCATGGGCGTAATCGGCAAAGGTCTGGGGCACGCCCTGCCACACCAGCAACAGCGCCAGCAGCAGACACAGTGGCAACAGGCCGTAGAGGGTAGCGCGGGTCATGTCGACCCAGAAGTTGCCGACAGTTGCAGCCGAACGCCGGGCAATCCCACGGCACAATGCAACCAGCACGGCCAGGCCGGTCGCGGCGCTGACGAAGTTCTGCACGGTCAGGCCGAGCATCTGGCTCAGATAGCTGAGCGAGGCTTCGCCACTGTAGGCCTGCCAGTTGGTGTTGGTGACAAAGCTCACCGCCGTGTTGAATGCTAGAGACCAGTCCTGGCCCGGCAACTGTTGCGGATTGAGTGGCAGGTAACCCTGCAGCATCAACACGGCGAACAGCAGGACGAACCCGGCCAGATTGAACGTCAGCAGGGCCAGCGCGTACTGCTTCCAGCTGTGCTCCTGCTCGGCCTGAACCCCGGCCAGCCGGTAGCAGCCGCGCTCCAGCAGGCCGAGCGCCGGCGACAGCCATGTGCGCTGGCCTTCCATGACCTTGTAGTAGAAGCGCCCGAGCCAGGGCGCGGGCAGCAGGACGATGGCAAAAAACGCCAGCAGCAAGGCGAAGTCATAACTGTGCATGGCCGCTCCCTAGCTGTGGTCGGCGCGCAACAGCGCGACCAGCAGGTAAACCGCCAACGCCACTGCCAAGAGCAGTGACACGCCTTCAAGCATGTACATGAGCCAATCTCCCCGGAATGCGGCGTGGGCCGCTTTGCGAAGATTGTCCGGGGGATGTCCGTAAAGGAACGAGAGCGAGCGCTGGTCCAGCGCATAAAGAAAGCGTAAAGCCTGCTAGGGCTGCACGCTCGGCTGAGTGCTGCGGCTCCAGTCCAGCAACAGGCTGTAGGCCACGGCGAGCAGGGTCGGGCCGATGAACAAGCCGATGAAGCCAAACGCGATCAGGCCGCCGAATACCCCGAGCAGCACGATCACCAGCGGCAGGTTGCCGCCACGGCTGATCAGGTACGGTTTGAGCACGTTGTCCACGCCGCTGATGACGAAGGTGCCCCAGATACCGAGAAACACTGCCATGCCGTAGTGCCCCTGCCACACCAGCCATGCAGTGGCGGGCAGCCAAGCCAGTGGCGGCCCCATCGGAATCAGGCTGAGCATGAACGTCACCAAGCCAAGCACGATTGCCCCGGGTACGCCAGCGATGAGGAAACCAATCATCGCCAGCAGGCCTTGCGCCGCCGCCGTGCCGATCACCCCGTTGACTACGCGCTGCACGGTGCCGGCGACCAGTTCCAGGTAATACTCGGCGCGTTCGCCGATCAGCCGCTGCAGCAGGCGCAATACAAACGCCGCCAGCCGCGGGCCATCGCGGTAGAAGAAGAACACGAAGACCAGACTCAACGACAGCTCGAGTACGCCACCGCCAATCTGCGCGCTGCGCGCCAGCAGCCAGTTGCCGACCTGGCCGAAATACGGTTTGGCCGATGCCAGCAGCGCCGCGCCCTGCTGGTCGAGGGAGTTCCACCAGTTCAGCAGGCGCTCACCAACCAGCGGAATGCTGCCCAACCAGGCCGGTGCATCGGGCAGGCCATCGACCTGCACATCGCGGATAAACGCCGTGGCATCGCGAATATGGTCAGCCAGGTTGAAGCCGAGCCACACCAGTGGCAGCGCCACGATCAGAATCCACAGGGTGGTAAGCACCGCTGCAGCCAGGGTTTCGCGTCCGCCCAGCCAACGGGTGAGCAGGCGCATCAGCGGCCAGCTGGCAAACGCCAGGATTGCGCCCCACAGCAGCGCCGAGATGAACGGCGCCATTACCCACAGACCGGCGCCAAGCAGCGCCAACAGCAGAATCTGTACCAGCAGGCGATCATTGTTGGCCACAGGCGCACTCACTTAACGAATCAATTCCAGATGCAACCCCTCGGTCTCGGCAGTGCCGACCTCCAACCGTGCAGCGCGTACGCCCGCCTTGACCAGCTGCTCGCGCCAATCCTCGGCCTGCTTGCCACTCAGGCTGACCCGCAGGGTGCTGTCCAGGTTCAAGCTGCGCCCGAGCAGGGTCACCCAGGCCGGCAACGGTGCCGTCAGGTCAGGATAGTCAAGTTTGCCGGTGTCGTGCAGCTCGCGCATGACCGTGGCCGAGGTCGGCAACAGCTCGCCCAGCGGCGACTCGGCAACGAACTCTTCGACGTGCAGGTAAACCCGCTTGTTGCCGGCGGTGACGCTGTACAAGGCGACCAACGTATCGGCTTCTTCGGCCGAGCGGCGCAGCAGGATAAACGCCTGCTGCTCATCGCCGCCGTTGAGCCTGGCGTTCTTGAACACTTCATTGGCCCACAGGCTGGCTTCGCCACAGTCGCGCCTTTCACACCAGAACAGCGGATAACCGCCTTCCTCCTGCAGTGCTTCGCGGGCGCTTTTGAAGGCTTCGCGTGCAGTGCGCTCGGCGGGCAATTGGTAGGTCACAGAGCTCACCTGGCCGCGGCCTTCGACCTTGTCAAAACGCACTTTTCCGCTGATCTTGCGCAAAGGGGCAAGTGGGTAAACCCGCTCCTGCTCCAGCGCCGGGCGCTGATCGACTACCTTGGCGTCCAGCGGTACCGGCAGGCTGCCCGCCCACAACAGCGGGCTGGCAAGGCCCAGGCAGCCGGCAACCAGAATTCGAATACTCATCGGCCTCCCTTGCCGCTGGCGGCGTGGGTGGCGAGGGGGTAAATGTCAGGCATGTCCATGGTTGTCTCCCTGTTCAACCTGCCAAGCCTCGGCACTTGTCCCAGGCAAGTCAAGAAAACCCGCAGAAGCGATTGATACAGTCTGCGACAAGGGTCGCGCCCTGCTCGTCGTTCAGGTGCAAGTGATGACCGCCAGGCAGGCGCACCTGCTCGAAGGGTAGCTGCTCCAGCAGCGCGGTGTGGCGCGCGAGCATGCCATCGGCCGCAACCACCAGGCAGGTCGGGCATTCGATGCGCTGAACAAAGGCCATGGCCTGCGCCTCACTCAGGCGTGCCGGCGACGGCAGGGTCAAACGGCTGTCGCTGCGCCAGCTGTAGCCACCGGGTACCGGCATCAGGCCGCGTTGAGCCAACAGTTCGGCGGCTTCGCGGCTGACCGCGACCATGCCCTTCATACGCGCCTCGATGCCTTGTTCGAGGCTCGGATAGATCGACTTGCGCTTGCTGTCCAGGCGTAACTGCGCCTGCAGGGCCATGCCCAGCCGCTGCGCCGCATCCTGCTCGGTGCCGGTCGGCGGCAGCACGCCGTCGATCAGCAGCAGGCGGCTGACCCGCGCTGGCAGCGCCCCGGCCAGTTGCACCGAGATGATTGCACCCAGCGAATGGCCGAGCAGGCCGAAGCGCTGCCAGCCGAGCTGCTCGGCAACCCGCACGACATCGTGGGCATAATCGGCCAGCGCGTAGCTGGCACCCGCCGGGCGGTGCTGCGAATAACCATGGCCGGCCAGATCCAGCGCAACGATACGCAACCCGCGTAACAGCGGCGCCAGCCGGGCGAAGCTGTTGGCGTTGTCCAGCCAGCCGTGCAGCGCGATCACCGGCTCGCCATCCTCCGGGCCAAACAGATGTGCCGCCAATTCGATATGGCCCAGATTGAGCCGGATTTCCTCGACCTGCGCGCTCATGGCTGTCCCCAACGATCAAACAGTCCTTTGATCAAGCTGGCGGTATCAGCGGGGCGTTCCAGGGGGAACATATGCCCGCCCGGCACGCTATGGTATTCGCCCAGTGGCATGCCGCGCACAGCAAAGGCGTGATGGCGGCGGATCACCCGGCTGCGGTCACCGCGAACCATGGCCAGCGGCACCTGCAGTTGGCGCGCCGGTGCTGGACTCAAGTGCGGGATACTGCGATAGATGCTGATCTCGGTGGCAGGATCGAAGCGCAGGCGCAGACCACCGTCAACGGCTTCCAGACCATGCTCCAGATAGGCCTCTAGGCAGTCCGGGTCGAAATGACGGAACAGCGTCTTGCCGGTGAAGTAGCCCCGCGCACTGTCCCGATCAGTAAACACAGCGCGGCGGTTCAGGGTGCGCCCCGCCGGGGTAATGCGGTCGATGAAGCCAAAGCGTTTGGCCGTGCGCAGCAGCCACTGATCGGCGCGGGTCAACACTGGCGAATCGAGCATCACCACGCCGCGGTAATACTGCGGGCAACGCAGCGCCGCGTGCAGGTGCAATACCCCACCCAAGGAGTGGCCAACCCCCCACACCGGCTGTGGCTGCTGGGCCAGATGGTGGAGCAGTTCATCGACCAGATTGAGCCAGTTGTCATCCACCGGGAAGCGCGGGTCGTGGCCGTGCTGGAGCAGATGCTGGACCTGATAGTCCGGCGCGAGCGCAGCAAACAGCTTGCCGTAGGTGGCCGAGGGGAAGCCATTGGCATGGGCGAAGAAGATTTGCTGCGACATGGCCGCCTGCTCTCACGAAAAGATTGCCCATTGTCGGCAAGCGCAGCGGCGGCGGCAACGTCCGGATAGGTCATCGCCAAGGGCGTTCAGGTCATCGCCGGTTCAATCGAAGCTGGCCATCGACCGGCGCAGGCACGCCTGCATGTAGGCCAATTGATACTCGAGTGCCTCGCGAGCCTGGGCCTTGTCCGCTTCTTCGAGCTTGCAGCGGCGCAGCGCAAGGCAGCTGGTCTGCAGCAGATGCGCCATACGGATGCTCGCCTGTCGCAGTTGCTCAAGCTCATATTGGCCTTCGCACTTGCCCAGCAAGCGATTGAAGCTGGCATCTGCGCAGTCCTGCAGCAAGCGGTGCTCGGCAAAGTCCGGCACGCCTTGCTCGTTGAGTTTATCCAGCACCCGCTGTGGGCTCACCGAGCTCACCAATTCAAGACGTCGACTACTCATCCACTACTCCCTGTTACACCGTTCGACTTTCACGCGATCAACGCTAGCAATCAGCCGAACGCCCAGGCAACTGGCAAAAATGCCAGTTGCCGCAGGCTAGCCGGGATGACTCAAGGCTTTCAGTGACATCAATCCAGGCAACGGCCAGTCCCCTTCCAGCTCGGCCAGGCTGGCGGTGCTCATGGCTGCCGGCTGTTGCAGATGGCCGTGCTCAAGCACGCCGACCAGTGAGCCTACCAGCGGCTGGTGACTGACCAGCAAGACGTGTTCAAAGCCTAGTTGCTCAAGTTCGGCAATGGCTTCACCAACGCTGCTTTCTGGGGTGAGCCAAGGCACGGTGCGCAGCGGCTGGGCGAAATCGAGAGTTTCCTGCACCAATGCAGCGGTTTGCTGAGCACGCACGTACGGGCTCACCAGGATCGCCTGCAGTGGCTGCCCCAGCAGCCGCGCAGCGCTGTGCAGGACCTGCTCGCGGCCGTGGCTGGTCAAGCGCCGTTCGGCATCGCTGTTGGCGCGTGCCTCGGCTTCGCCGTGACGCAGGATCCACAGTTTCACAGCTTGGGCTCCTCATCACGCACCGGATGCGGCGCGGGCGCTACTACGTGTGGCGCCTCACCCTCGGGTGCGCGTGGGGTTGGCCAATCGGAAAACGGCCACGGCTTGCGATCGCTGTGAAAGGTGCCAAAGCGGCCGATCTGCGCCAGAAACTGGCTCAGGCTATCGCCAAAATTCATCAGGCTGGCGCTCGGCGCGCCGTACACCAGACGGTAGATCAGCTGCACCAGTACCAGGCCGGCCAGCAGCAATTCGGCCAACTGCCAGACCACCAGGAACACGAGCATCCACAGCACCCGCAGGATGATCGATTCGCGCTCCACGCGCTCGGGGGTATCGCTCATGTATTGCTCCTTGCTGTGCTCAGCGCTTAGTTGAAACCGCTGGTGGAAATGAAGTCGACGTCGGTTTTCGGTTCAGCGCGCATCAGGTGTTCGATGACCTGATTCAAGGTGCGCCCTTCGAACAGGATCGCGTGCAGCCCGGCTACCAGTGGCATGTACACCTGGGCATCATCGGCCTTGGCCTTGAGCACCTTGATGGTGTTCACGCCCTCGGCCACTTCGCCCAGCCGGCTGACCGCTTCTTCCAGCGACAAACCCTGGCCCAGCGCATGGCCGACCTGGTAGTTGCGGCTTTTCGGCGACGAGCAGGTGACGATCAGGTCACCGACCCCGGCAAGGCCGAGGAAGGTCATCGGGTTGGCGCCCAGGCTCACGGCAAACCGGGTCATCTCGGCCAGCGCGCGGGTGATCAGCATGCTCTTGGTGTTCTCACCCATGCCCAGCGCCACGGCCATACCGGCAATGATCGCGTAGACGTTTTTCAGTGCGCCGCCCAGTTCGACACCGAAGCGGTCGGCACTGGCATAGACGCGGAAGGTGCGCCCGTGCAGTACCTCTTGCACGCTCAGGCACAGCGCTTCGTCTTCGCTGGCGACCACCGTGGCGGTCAGTGCGTGTTCGGCGATTTCGCGCGCCAGGTTCGGCCCGGAAAGCACACCGATACGCGCCTCGGGGGCGATTTCTTCGAGAATCTGGCTCATCAGCTTGAAGCTCTGCGCCTCGATGCCTTTGGTCAGGCTCACCAGGCACTTGCCGCGCAGCAGCTCGGCATGCGGCGCCAGCACGCTGCGCAAGGCGCTGGATGGCAGCGCAACAAAAATCAGTTGTGCGGCTTGCAGGGTGGCCAGCAAGTCATTGACCGGCTCGACGCCGTCCTGCAAGCGGATACCTTTGAGGTAGCGCGGGTTTTCGCGGTTGACGCGCATCGCCTGCGCCTGCTCCGGATCGCGCATCCACTGGCGCACAGGGTTGCCGTTTTCGGCCAGCAGGTTGGCCACGGCGGTGCCGAAGCTGCCGCCTCCAAGAACTGCAACAGGTTGCTGTTCAGTCATATCCAGTCCGTTAAAGCCAAAGTTGAGTGGCGACGGGCGCATTATACGGGCCAGATGCGGCATAACCAGAGGCACGCAGTGTCAGCCTGTTACCCGCTCGACGGCGTAGCCAGCATGGATGGGGCAGCTGGAAAAACCTCTGCGGTCGGTTAACATGCGCGTTTCCTGCTGAAACAAGGCTGTAACGTGTTGTCCGGCACGCCGCCCTTCCCTCGCCTGCTGTTACTGACTGCCCTGCTTGGCGGACCAGCTGTGGCCGACGACCTGTTTATTGACAACCAGGACCTGCCGCAAGTTCTCACTGCCACCCGACTTAAACAATCTGCCGCCGGCGTCCCGGGCAGCATGACTGTGCTCGACAGCCAGTTGATCCGCGCCAGCGGCGCCCGCGACATCCCCGAGCTCTTGCGGCTGGTGCCGGGCATGATGATCGGCTACGGCGCCAGCAACCAGCCGACAGTGAACTACCACGGCAGCAACGTCAGCGAGGCGCGGCGCATGCAGGTACTGATCGACGGCCGCTCGGTGTACCGCGCAGGCCTGGCCACCGTCGACTGGAGCGATATCCCGGTAGCACTTGAGGATATTGAGCGGATCGAAGTGTTCCGCGGGCCAAACACAGTCAGTTATGGCGCCAATGCCCTGATGGCGGTGGTCAACATCCTCACCCGCAGCCCTGCCGACAGCCAGGGCACGCGCCTCAAGCTCACCCGCGGGGCGGATGGCATTACCGATTTCTATGCCAGCCAAGGCTTGAGCTGGGACGGCGGTGACTTGCGTCTGTCGTTGTCCGGACAGGAAGATGACGGCTTTGACCATGACCAGTACGGCGCTGACTACCGCGACAGCCGCCGGCTCAACCGGATCAACCTGAGTGTGCTGCAGCAGTTGGCGAGCAACCAGACGTTGGAGTGGCAACTGGCGGCCAAGGAAGGCAGCAATCAGCGGCCCTATAGCTACCAGCCGGTGTTCCCCTTCGTTACCGCCCGGGGTAACGACGCGGACGTAAAGGCCAAGGACTATGCCGGCTCGCTGCGCTGGAACATTGACCTCAATGCCCGACACAGCCTGTATGTGCAGGGTTCGGCGCAGCACTTCGACCGCCAGCAGGTGTGGCGTGCCTGTGATGCGGCGCTGTCGTTCAGCCCCGCGTTGACCCAACTGTGGCAACTCGACTCGAACTACGCCGAGCAGGTCGCCCGCAATATCGTCAACCCACCCGCCAACAGCAATCCTGCGTTGCAGGCCCTGCGCGATCAGGTCAAGACCCAGTGGGACAGTCAGGGCGGCAGCCAGGTGGTGTGTGGTGACGTCGACCAAAGCACCCGCGAAACCCGCTATGACCTGGAAATCCAGGACACTCTGAGCCTGACCGACAACCTGCGCCTGCTCAGCGGCGCGAACTTTCGCTATGACCAGGCCGACTCGCAGACCTATTTCAATGGCACCCTGAGCGACCAGACCTGGCGCCTGTTTGGCCAGCTGGAATGGCGCGCCGACGAGCACTGGATCATCCAGGGCGGAACCATGTTCGAGGACAGCCGCCTGTCTGGCAGTTCGCTGACGCCGCGCCTGGCGGTCAATTACCTGATCACTCCACGTCATGGCCTGCGCGCGGTGTATTCCGAAGCAGTGCGCTCACCCGACATGTTCGAGAACAACGTCAACTGGAGCTATACGGTCAATAACCTCAGCCCCTATCAGCCTGGCCTGGGCAGGGGCGAATACTTCGTCAAGACCCGCGGCCCGGGCGATCTCGATCAGGAGCGGATGCGCTCGCGTGAACTGGGCTACAACGGTAGCTTCAGCGACATCAGCCTGAACCTTGACCTGAAGCTGTTCTACGACGAAATCAGCGGCATGATCAGCGAGCCGCTGCGCAACAACCAGTACATCGCCAGCAACAGCAACAAGGCCCGTTTCAGCGGCAGTGAGCTGCAACTCGACTGGCGCCTTGGCCAGCGTGACCGGCTGCGCCTGACCTACGCCTATGTCGACGCCTGGGCCAGCAACCGCAACGACAGCGAAGCCAGTGCGCGCAACAGCGGCTCCGCCGGCTGGCTGCGCGACTGGGGCAATGGCTGGTCGAGTGCGCTGTTCTACTACGGCGATGACGCGCTCAACCAGTATCGCTATGAGCGGGTTGACCTGCGCCTGGCCAAGCGCTTGCGCATTCGCCGCAGCAACCTTGAGCTCGCCGCACTGTGGCAGCAGCGCCTGGACGATGAACCGGTCACCCTCGCGCAGAACCGCTACGACAGTCGCCAGCGCCTGAGCGTCAGCGCAGAGCTGGAGTTCTGATGGCACGCCTGCTTGGTCTGCTGTTGATCTGCCTGTGGCCGCTGGCGACGCTGTCGGCCAATGAGGTGCTGGTGGTCGGCGCCAGCGATCAGGCTGGAATGCGCAGCTTCGCCCAGGCACTGCAAGTTCGCCGTGGCAATGACCAGGTGCGCTTTCAGCCCGTCTCGAGCCTGCCACCACCCAGCCAACTGCCGCGTGACCTGCGCCTGATTCTGCTCGACCGCGCCGCGCTGCAATGGCGCATGAGCGAATCCGCCGGGCCGCGCGCCCTGCTCATGCGGGTCAGCCGCGTCGAGGCCGAGCAACAGCTGGGGACACATCGCCCGGGCTACCTGAGCCTGCTCTGGAGCGACCCGCCGCTGGCCCGGCAGTTGCGCCTGACCCGCTTGCTGATGCCGCAGGCACGGCGAATCGGCGTGCTCTATGGCCAGCACAGCCACTTCCTGCTCCATGAACTGCGCCAGGCGGCGCGGCCACTGGGCCTTGAGATCGTTGCTCAGCACTGGCCAGACCTGCGCGACAGCCGCCCGCTACAGCAAGTGCTGGCTGACAGCGACGTGCTGCTCGGTCTGGATGACCCTGATTTGTATAACGCCAAGACTGCGAAAAACGTCTTGCTCAGTAGCTACGGCCGGCAGATGGCGCTGATTGGCCCCAACGCCGGTTTTGTCCGCGCCGGCGCCCTGGCCAGCACCTTCAGCGATCAGGACGACTGGCTGGCCGTGCTTGACCAGTTGCTCGATCAGCCGCCCGCACGCTGGCCACGCAGTTTGTATCCCGCCCATTTTGGCGTCAGCGGCAACCAGCAGGTGGCGCGCGCACTGGGCCTCGAACCGATTGACCCGCAGGCCGCCGCACTGGCCCTGGCCGCAGGAGAGTCCACCCCATGAGCAAGCGCCTGAGCTGGGATATCCATACCCGCACCCAGATCATCAGCCTGGGGCCGGCACTATTGCTGACGCTGCTGCTGATCAGCTTCTTCACCTTCGTGCGCATTCAGGATTTGCGTCAGGAACTCAACCACACCGGGCAACTGATCGCCAATCAGCTGGCCCCGGCTTCCGAATACGGCGTTATCTCAGGCAACAACGAAGTACTCGACAGCCTGATGCGCGCCACCTTGAGCATCCCTCATGTGCGTTTCCTCGAGGTGCAGGACGGGCGCAACAATATTCTGGTGTATGTCGAACAAGCCGATGAGAGCGCCAACCGCGCGCAGCGGGTCGAGGTGTTCCAGGCACCGATCCGGCTGCAGCAGATCCGCCTGGACAGTGACTTCTTGCCACCTGCCAAAAGCACTTTGCCGGGCATCACCGATGACTACCTGGGCCGAGTGATCGTCGGCATGTCGGATGACGCCTTCAATCAGCGGCAACAGGAGATCGTGATCAAGGCCGGCATCCTCGCCCTGTTTGCCCTGCTCTTCACGTTCCTGTTGGCGCGACGCCTGGCACGCAGCCTGGCCGAGCCGATCAGCGACATGGGGCTTGCGGTCAAGGCGATTCAGCAAGGTACCTTCAATGCCCCGGTGCCGGTGGTCGATGACAGCGAACTGGGCAACCTGGCGCGGCATATCAACAACCTCGCCAGCGCCCTTGAGCAGGCCAGCCAGGAGCAGCGCCAAACCATCGCCCAACTGACCCAGGCGCGCGAGGAAGCCGAACAGGCCAACCGGGCCAAGTCGGACTTCCTGGCGATGATGAGCCACGAATTGCGCACACCGATGAACGGCGTGTTGGGCATGTTGCAGCTACTGGAAACCACTCAGATGACCGGCGAGCAGGCCGAGTACACCTCCGTTGCCAGTGAATCGACCGGGCACCTGCTCAAAGTCATCAATGACATCCTCGATTTCTCGCGTATCGAGCGCACCGAGCTTGAGCTGGAACACATCGAATTCAGCCTTGGCGAACTGATCACCAGCAGTGTGCAAGCCTTCCAGCACAGCGCCCAGCAGCGTGGCCTGGGCTTGCACCTGCATTTGCCCGCAGGCGCCGAGCACCTGCGCGTCTATGGCGACCCGACGCGGATTCGCCAAATCCTGCTCAACCTGATTGGCAATGCATTGAAATTTACCGAGCAAGGCAGGGTCGATATCGAACCGCGCTGGCAATTGGCCGATACGGGTGGCCTATGGTTCACCTGCGCGGTTCGCGACACCGGCATCGGCATCGACGACCAGCATCTGGAAAGCATGTTCGTAGCCTTCCAGCAGGCTGACAGTTCGATCTCGCGCCGCTACGGCGGCACCGGGCTGGGCTTGGCCATCGCGCGAACCCTGGCAGAGCGCATGGGCGGCCGCCTGCACGCACAGAGCCGCGCGGGGCGGGGCTCGACGTTTACCCTGGAAATACCGCTGACGCTTGCGGCCGCCAGCCACCCGGCCAGACAGCCGTGACTGGCGATAAATGTTAAAGTGCGGCAGTCTTAATGCTGGACAGGCGCGCCGCTGGGCCTGAAAATACCGGTTTCAGTGAACACCTGTACTCATTTACCAGGATCGCTGTGACTTTCACCACAACGCAATAGTCTATCTGTAGGCTGCCGCCTTGAGCTTGAAGCGCTTGGGGATGGCCGGGAAGATTCATCCCCTGCCGCATGGGGATTATTGAGGAGCTCGCATGACCAAACAAAACGCCTTTACTCGGGAAGACCTGCTGCGCTGCAGTCGCGGTGAGCTGTTCGGCCCAGGTAACGCGCAACTGCCCGCCCCCAACATGTTGATGGTTGATCGCATCACGCATATCAGCGAGGAAGGCGGCAAGTTCGGCAAGGGTGAATTGGTCGCTGAGCTGGATATCACTCCAGACCTGTGGTTCTTTGCCTGCCACTTCGAAGGTGATCCGGTCATGCCGGGCTGCCTGGGCCTTGATGCCATGTGGCAGTTGGTCGGCTTCTTCCTCGGCTGGCAAGGCTTGCCGGGTCGCGGTCGCGCACTGGGCTCTGGCGAAGTGAAATTCTTCGGCCAGGTATTGCCTACTGCGAAGAAAGTCACCTACAACATTCATATCAAGCGCGTCCTGAAAGGCAAGCTGAACATGGCCATCGCCGATGGCTCGGTCAGTGTCGACGGCCGCGAGATCTACACGGCCGAAGCCCTCCGGGTCGGCGTGTTCACCTCCACTGACAATTTCTAAGGGTTATTCGCATGCGCCGCGTCGTTATCACTGGTCTGGGCATCGTATCGTGCCTGGGCAATGACAAAGAGACCGTCACCGAAAACCTGCGCAAGAGCCGTCCGGGCATTCGTTTCAACCCGGAATACAAGGAAATGGGGCTGCGCAGCCAGGTTTCCGGTTCCATCGACCTGAACCTCGAAGAACTGATCGACCGCAAGGTGTTCCGCTTCGTCGGTCACGCCGCTGCCTACGCCTACCTGGCGATGCAGGACGCGATCAAGGACTCGGGGCTGAGCGAAGAGCAGGTTTCCAACCCACGCACCGGCCTGGTAGCAGGCTCCGGCGGCGCATCGACCCTGAACCAGATGGAAGCGCTGGACACCCTGCGCGAGAAAGGCGTCAAGCGCGTCGGTCCGTACCGGGTTACCCGCACCATGGGCAGCACCGTTTCCGCGTGCCTGGCCACGCCGTTCAAGATCAAGGGCATCAACTACTCGATCTCGTCGGCCTGCGCCACCAGTGCACACTGCATCGGTACCGCTCTGGAGCAGATCCAGTGGGGCAAGCAGGACATCGTCTTCGCCGGTGGCGGTGAAGAAGAGCACTGGAGCCAGTCGTTCCTGTTCGATGCCATGGGCGCCCTGTCGACCAAGCGCAACGAAACCCCTGAGCTGGCTTCGCGCGCCTACGACGCTGACCGTGACGGTTTCGTCATCGCTGGCGGCGGCGGTATGGTCGTGGTCGAGGAGCTGGAACACGCCCTCGCCCGTGGCGCCAAGATCTATGCTGAAATCGTCGGCTACGGTGCAACTTCCGACGGTTACGACATGGTCGCGCCAAGCGGCGAAGGCGCCATCCGCTGCATGCAGCAGGCGCTGTCGACCGTTGATACACCAATCGACTACCTCAACACTCACGGCACCTCGACTCCGGTCGGCGACGTTGCCGAGATGAAAGGTGTGCGTGAAGTGTTCAAGGACAAGGCACCGAAGATCAGCTCGACCAAGAGCCTGTCCGGCCACTCGCTGGGCGCCGCTGGCGTGCACGAGGCGATCTACTGCCTGCTGATGATGGAAAACAACTTCATCGCCGGCTCCGCCAACATCGATGAGCTGGACCCTGAAGTTGCTGACCTGCCAATCCAGCGTGAAACCATCGAAAACGCGAAGATCGACACCGTCATGAGCAACAGCTTCGGCTTCGGCGGCACCAACGCCACCCTGGTGCTCAAGCGCTGGGAAGGCAAGTAAGGCCTGACTGCTGAACTGAAAACGCCCCGACTGGTTCGGGGCGTTTTTGTTTCTGGCATTTGAAGGGTTCAGCGCCGCTCAATGGCCCTTGGGCAGCACCGCCAGGAAGTTGTCCCGCGCCACCTTGTGCGCCACCTCTTCGCTCAAAGCATCCAGGAATGGATCGAAGCCATGCAGCTCCTTGCCCAGGCTGTCGAACCGACCAACCACATCCGAACCCAGCATGAACCGGTCAGGGTACTGCTCGACCAACTCGACCCAGGCCGTGCGCGGCTTGCCTGCCTCGTCGAGCAGATACGGTTCGAGCACACTCCAGGACAGGTCGATGTACAGGTTGGGATAGTCTTTCAACAGACGCGTCACTACCGGCAAGAGAAAGTCCATCTGCGTCTGATGCCGATGAATCTCCATGCTGGTACCGGCATGCGCCCAGATGAAGCGGGTGTGCGGATGATTGCGCAGCGGCTCTTCCAGCTCGGCCAGGTACAGCGGGTTGCGCTCGCGCTTGGAGGTGATGTTGGAGTGGATCAGCACAGGCAGATCACGCTCTGCGGCCAGGTGATAAATCCGCGTCATGGCCTCGTTGTTGGCCCTTGGCGTATCGCCGCTGGTCAGCGCAGTCAGGTCGTCGTGGCGGGTGAATACCTCGCCAATCCCTTGCCACATCCCCGGATACAGCTCGAGCATGCGCTCGATGTGGCTGGCTGCGTTCTTGTCGACCGGGTTGAAGCCGGTCAGGAATGGATGGAAGCGCTTGCGTTGCTCGGCCGGTAGCTTCTCCAGTGCGGCCGCCACATAAACGTCGGTGGCGCTGTACCAGTAGGCATCGGCATCATCGCCGGCGTAGTAGCGCGGGCGTTTGGGTTCGTCCTCGTGCCACTTCTTCGCCACTGACACTCCGGAAATCATCGACTGATCGATACCAGCCTTGTCCATCGCCGCAAGCAGTGCCGGCATACCCTCGGACTCCTGGAAGAAGTCGACGTAGTGCAGATGGGCATCGCTGTAGCGATAGTCACGCGCCTGCGCAGCGTGGCACAGCAGGCCCGAAACCAGTACCGCAGCCAGTGCTCTGGCAATCATGGCAGTTTCCTTGAGCTTATTCGAACAGAGTAGACCTGCGCCCGATGGCGGCGGTTCAGCAATAGCTGGCAAGCCGCTATGCTTGCAGCCTCAGCCCTGTGTCTGGAGCCTTGCATGAGCCGCCCGTTGATTATCCGCCCACGCGCCGAAACCATCTCAGGCCAGCCCATTCTGCGGCCGCTACCTTCGGCGCAGTGCCGCAGCGTCGGCCCGTTCGTGTTCTTCGATCATATGCTCGCAACTGACTACGCTGCGGGCAGCGGCGTGGATATTCACCAACATCCCCACATCGGCCTGGCGACCCTGACCTATCTGTTCGAAGGCGAACTGCTGCACAAGGACAGCCTTGGCTCTGATCAACGTGTGCGGCCTGGCGAGGTCAGCTGGATGAGTGCCGGCCGCGGCGTGGCTCATGTCGAGCGCACGCCGGCCGAGCTGGTCGCAAGCGGTTCACGGCTGCACGGGCTGCAGGTGTGGCTGGCGGCGCCGCGTGAACACGAGCAGGCACTGCCCAATTACAGCCATCACCCCGCTGCGAGCTTGCCGGTCAGCGACAGCCTGGGCGTGCGTATCTGTTTGATTGCCGGTCAGGGCTTTTGCCTAGAATCGCCGGTGCCGGTGCTTTCCCCTACCCTGTCCGCGCACATCGCAATGCAACCGGCAACCAGCCTGCTGATTCCCACTGAACATACCCAGCGTGGGCTGTATCTGCTGGAGGGCGAGGTGTTGCTCAATGATGAACCGGTCGAGTCGCATAGCTTGCTGGTGCTGCCAGAAGGCGAGGAACTGACGCTGTACGCGCAAGGTGAATGCCAGCTGGCACTGATCGGCGGCGCGCCGCTGGATGGGCCGCGGCGGATGGACTGGAACTTTGTTGCCAGTGACCCGGCACTGATCGAACAGGCACGGGCCAACTGGGCTGCCGGGCAATGGCCAGTGGTGGCCGGAGAAACCCAGCGGATCGAGTTACCCCGCTAGCGGAGCAGGATCCGGTTTGAACACTTCTTCGAGCAGATTGTGCATGGCCTTGAACGCGCGCTGCGAGGTGCGCCAGTCAAACTGCATCTTGCCCGGTACGTTCGCCGCCGGATCGGTGAACGAGTGCACCGCGCCGCCGTAGCTGACCAACTGCCAATCGACCTTGGCCGCGTTCATTTCCTGCTCAAAGGCAGGCAGCTGCTCGCGGGGTACCAGTGGATCGCTGGCGCCGTGCAGCACCAGTACCGAACCTTTGATGTTGCCGGCATCAGTGCTGTCAGGTGTGTCGAGGGTGCCGTGGAACGAGACAGTGGCTTTCAGATCAGCGCCACTGCGGGCCAGCTCCAGTGCACAGCAACCACCAAAACAGAAGCCGAACGCCGCCACCTTGCCCGGCGCCAGCACCGCCTTGGACTGCCCCAGCAACTGGGCCAGGGCGGCGTGCATGCGCTGGCGCAGCTCACCACGATCGTTTTTCAGCGGCATCATGGCGGCGCCCGCTTCATCTGCATTGGTCGGCCGCACCAACTGCCCATAGAGGTCGGCGATCAGCACCACATAGCCTTTCTCGGCGACTTCCCTGGCAATGCGCTCGGCACCTTCGCCGATGCCCATCCAGTTCGGCGCCATCAGCAGAGCAGGTTTTGCTTCTGCGCCTGGGGCGTATACCAAGCGGCTCTCGTAAGCCTTGCCGGCGTGGTGGTAGACCAACGATTCGACGATTGCTTTGCTCATCAAGGTTCTCCTAGTCCTGGCACAAAAGACCGTAATAAAAAAGCCCGCCGAAGCGGGCTTATTCAGCGCTTATCTCAAGCAGACAGCTCGACCAGCAGCTTGTTCAGGCGACGCACATACGCCGCCGGGTCCTTGAGACTATCACCAGCGGCCAAGGCCGCCTGATCGAACAGAATGTGCGAAAGCTCGCCGAAGCGGTCTTCGCTCTGCTCGTGATCCAGCTTCTCGATCAGCGGGTGAGCCGGGTTAAATTCGAAGATCGGCTTCGAATCCGGCACCTTCTGCCCGCTGGCCTCGAGGATCTGCCGCATCTGCAAGCCCAGGTCCTGCTCACCGATGGCCAGAATGGCTGGCGAATCGGTCAGGCGATGCGAGACACGCACCTCGGCGACACTGTCACCCAGGGCAGCTTTCAGACGCTCGACCAGGCCTTCTTTTTCCTTGGCGACTTCTTCCTGGGCTTTCTTGTCTTCTTCCGAATCCAGCTTGCCCAGGTCAAGGTCACCGCGGGCAACATCGACGAAGCTCTTGCCGTCGAAGTCGCTCAGGTAGCTCATCAGCCACTCGTCGATACGATCGGTCAGCAGCAGCACTTCGATGCCTTTCTTGCGGAAGACTTCCAGGTGCGGGCTGTTCTTGACCTGCGCGTAGGTTTCGCCGGTGAGGTAGTAGATCTTGTCCTGGCCTTCTTTGGCGCGGGCCAGGTAGTCAGCCAGCGACACGCTCTGCTCGCCGCTGTCGTCGTGGGTCGAAGCGAAGCGCAGCAGGCCGGCGATCTTCTCTTTGTTAGCGAAGTCTTCTGCCGGGCCTTCCTTGAGGACCTGACCGAAGTTTTTCCAGAAGCCCTTGTACTGCTCGGGTTCGTTCTTCGCCAGCTTCTCGAGCATGTCCAGCACGCGCTTGGTCAGCGCAGTTTTCATCGAGTCGATGATTGGATCTTTCTGCAGGATTTCGCGCGAAACGTTCAGCGACAGGTCATTGGAGTCGACCACGCCCTTGATAAAGCGCAGGTACAGCGGCAGGAACGACTCAGCCTGGTCCATGATGAAAACACGCTGCACGTACAGCTTCAGACCACGCGGCGCTTCGCGCTGGTACAGGTCGAACGGCGCGCGGGCCGGGACGTACAGCAGCGAGTTGTATTCGAGCTTGCCTTCGACCTTGTTGTGGCTCCAGGCCAGCGGGTTTTCGAAGTCATGGCCGATGTGCTTGTAGAACTCCTGGTATTCCTCGTCCTTGACCTCGGTACGCGGACGGGTCCACAGGGCGCTGGCGCGGTTGACGGTTTCCCATTCCTGCGCAGGTGCGGCTTCGCCTTCAGCGGCTTCGGCCTGCTCTTTAGGCAACTGGATTGGCAGGGCAATGTGGTCGGAGTACTTCTTCACCACGTTACGCAGGCGCCAGCCGTCAGCAAACTCCTGTTCTTCCTTCTTCAGGTGCAGAACGATGCGTGTGCCGCGTTGTGGCTTGTCGATGGTGGCGACTTCGAATTCGCCCTCACCTTTCGACGACCAGTGCACGCCTTCAGCAGCTGGCTGGCCAGCACGACGGCTGTAGACGTCGACCTGGTCGGCAACGATGAACGCCGAATAGAAGCCCACGCCGAACTGACCGATCAGGTGCGAATCCTTTTTCTGGTCGCCGCTGAGGTTTTTCATGAAGTCGGCAGTGCCGGACTTGGCGATGGTGCCCAGGTGCGCAATGACATCTTCACGGCTCATGCCGATGCCGTTGTCTTCCAGGGTCACAGTACCGGCCTCGGCGTCGAAGCTGACGCGGATCTTCAGGTCGGCGTCGCCCTCGAGCAGCTCTGGCTTGGCCAGGGCTTCGAAACGCAGCTTGTCAGCGGCGTCGGAGGCGTTGGAAATAAGCTCGCGAAGGAAAATTTCCTTGTTCGAGTACAGCGAGTGGATCATGAGGTGCAGCAGCTGCTTTACCTCGGTC
Organism: Pseudomonas shirazensis; assembly: GCF_050496565.1. GTDB lineage: Bacteria > Pseudomonadota > Gammaproteobacteria > Pseudomonadales > Pseudomonadaceae > Aquipseudomonas > Aquipseudomonas shirazensis_A. The sequence continues at coordinate 76,096 of NZ_JBNWAE010000012.1, read as the reverse complement.
TGGAAGCCCAGGGTTTCTTTTTGTGTCTCCACACTCATGGTCTTCAAAACTCCGATCTGATGGCAATGGTCGCCCGGCAGGCCGCGGTGGCCGGCGTTTACGGCGGGATGTCCAACAGATGGGGGCATGGCAAACTATTTCAAGGGCGTTTCCGGTTCGATCTTGAAATGAGCCCGGGCCATGGCGATCGGCAGGTTGCGATCATCCTGCCAGGCACTGATCGCGACATTGGTCACGCGCCGCCCCTGGCGCCAGAGCTGGCAGCTGGCGTAGGTGTCGCGCAGATAACCGGCACGCAGGTAGTCGATGGAGAAATCGATGATTTTCGGAATGCTCGCGCTGTCGCTGTAGACCAGCAGATAAAGCGCCGCCGACAATTCCATGAAGCCTGCGATGACGCCACCATGAATGGCCGGCAACAGCGGGTTGCCGACATTGTCGGCGCTGGCTGGCAAGCGGAACAACAGCTGCTCGCCCTGGCGCTCGCACTCGATACCGATGAGCCCCGCATACGGAATCAAAGACAGCAGTGGTGCGTAATCACCCACAGCGTGGGCCTGGTTGAGCCGCTGGCGAACGTCTGCGGGAATCATCAGCCCTGCCCTCCATCGAGCTTGCCAGCAAAGCGGATACCACCCCTGGCCTGCTGCCCCAGGCGCATGAAAGTCCCCACCACCTGGCAAATAGGCTGCTCGGGGTCATCCTGATAGGCCATGCCACGGGTGAAAATCACATCGCGGGTGACGCGATAACAGTGGGCGTGGCCGTAGATGTCCTTGCCGGCCTCGGCGGGGTGCATATAGTCGATGCGCAGGTCCAGGGTCGGGCACACTTCGAACTGCGCCAACGAACACAACGTGGCCATGCCGCAGGTGGTGTCCATCAAGGTGGTCAGCGCGCCGCCATGGACTGCACCAGTCTGTGGATTGCCAACCAATAGCGGCGACCAGGGCAGCAGCAGGGTCATGCCGCCAGCATCAGCTTGATGCACGCGCATGTTCAATAACTGGCAGTGCCGCAGTGCCGACAGGAAGCGTTCAGCCATGGCGGTCAGAGTCGAATCGGTCACCATTTAGCCCTCGGCGGCGTGACAGCACAAACGCGTTGAAAATTCCATATTGGACGCGCACTTATATATCTGTAATCTCTGTGGAACTAATTTCGCGCACTTGAACTCGAAGGATCAAGTAAGTTATTCCACCCAAGGAGAGACACCCCATGCGTAAACCTTTTGCTTTTGCTCTGATGCTGGCTGCTGCCATGGGCCTGGCTGCTTGCGACAAGGCAAGCGAAAACAAGGCCCAGGATGCACAGGAACACGCTGAGCAAGCCCAGGAAAAAGTTGGCGAAGCTCAGGATAAGATGAACGAAGCTGCCAAGGAAAACGCCGAAGCTGCCAAAGACCAGGCTGAAGCGCAGCAAAAAGCCGCTGAAGAAGCTGCTGACAAAGGCGAGCCGGCCCCGACTGCACCAGTCAAGCCGTAATCGCAGCACAAAAAAAACCCGACATTGTCGGGTTTTTTTATGCCTGAAGTTTAACGATTAACCGTTTCAGTCAACACTGCGGCCGGCTCTTTCGGCGCGTCACCAGGGACACTTTCAGTCGGCGTGAACACCATCACTTCCAATACATCGGAGTGGAACTCGCGGCGATAAAGAATCAGCACTACGCCCAAGCTGACGACCATGAATAGCCACGGGTTGATGAACCAGGTCAACATGGCCATGCCGAAGTAATAGGCGCGCAAGCCGAAGTTGAACTGGTTGGCCGCAAGTGACAGTACCCGTGCCGCCCGCGCAGCAAATGCCTTGCGCTCAAGTTCGTTGACCAGGCGCTCACCGATCATCGGCGCCGAGCCCACCAGCACCGCTGCAAAGTTGTACTGGCGCATGCACCAGCTGAAGGTGAAAAAGGCATAGACGAATACCGCCGCCAGGCCCAACAGCTTGACCTCCGACATGCCCTGCGAAGCCACCTGCACATACGGCAGGTCGGCCAGCAGCGATACGGCGCGGTCCGACGCCCCCAGCACCGTGAGGATACCGGCAAGGATGATCAACGTGCTGGAGGCGAAGAACGAGGCATTGCGCTCAAGGTTGCCGATCACACTGGCATCGGCAATGCGGTTGTCGCGCAGCAGCATGCGCCGCATCCAGTCTTCCCGATAGAGGTGCAGAACGCTGGCCAGGCAGGCCGTATCGCGGCCCTTCCAGATTGCATAGCGGGTGTAACCACCCCAGCACAGGGCAAACCAGCAGACTGCCAACAGATTGCTCAGGTTGCTTTGGATAAAGCTCATGCAGGTTCTCGACCGTTCAGGTGCACAAAAGGATATCGGTTTCGACGCCCGAATGTGGCAAAAGACACGCGCTGCCTCACAAAGGCCCACCGCCAGGGCCTAAAAAACCCCGCGGCCTCACGGACACGGGGTTTTGTCATTCAGCTGCAGCAAACGCGCAATTGGCTTGTGGCCAGCGCTCGACACAAGCTGTCAGTGCATCAAGCCAACGCTTCGCGCGGCTTGCCCAGCATGCGGTCGCAAATGACTGCCACACCGAGCGTGACCACAGACGGCACCAGCCAGGCCAGGCCCTGCTCGCTCAGCGGCAGGTGTGCCACGGCATCCGGCAAGATATGAGCAAGCGGCGTGCCCTTGATCGCGTCAACTACACCGAACAGCAACGAGACGGCCATCACTGGGCCCATGATACGCACCGGCGAGTTCCAGATCTCTTTGCAGAAACTCAGCGCCACCAGCACGATGCACGGCGGATAAATTGCCGTCAGCAACGGGATCGAGAACATGATCAGCTTGGTCAGGCCAAGGTTCGAGACCACCAGCGAGAAGCCAGCCAAGATCACCACCAGCGTGCGGTATGACAGCGGCAGAATCTGGCTGAAGTACTCGGCGCAGGCGCAGGTCAGGCCAACCGCAGTTACCAGGCAGGCCAAGGCGATCAACACCGCCAGGAAGCCGCTACCGAGTGAGCCAAAGGTGTGTTGCACATAGGCATGCAGCACGGCCGCGCCGTTGGTGGCGTCAGCGGCGATGTCATGGCTGCCGGCACCGAGGCGGAACAGGCTGATGTACACCAGTGCCAGCCCTAACCCGGCGATCAAGCCGGCGATGATTGCATAGCGGGTGATCAGCTTTGGCGACTCGACCCCACGCGAGCGGATCGCGTTGACGATGACGATACCGAAGACCAGCGCACCGAGGGTGTCCATGGTCAGGTAGCCATTGATGAAGCCTTGCGAGAACGGCGCGGCAACGTAAGCCGGCTGTGCTTCGCCGATGGTACCGGCTGGCAGCGCGAACGCGGCGATACCCAGGGCTGCCAGGGCGAGGATCTTCAGCGGTGCAAGGAAGCGGCCCACTGTATCCAGCAGCTTGCCGGGGTACATGGACACTGCCAGCACGATGATGAAGTACACCAGGCTGTAGATGAACAATGCCAGCGGGCTTTCACCGGTCAACGGCGCTACGCCCACTTCGAACGACACCGTCGCCGTGCGCGGGGTGGCGAACAGCGGGCCAACCGACAGGTAGCAGACCGCCGCCAGCAGGCCGCCGAAGAACTTGCCGATCGGGCTGCTCAACGCGTCCATGCCGCCGCCGACCTTGGCCAGGGCGACCACAGTGATAACCGGCAGGCCAACTGCAGTGACGAGGAAGCCCAGGGCTGCCATCCACACATGCGGGCCTGACTGCAAGCCCACGATCGGCGGGAAGATGATGTTGCCGGCACCGACGAACAGCGCGAACGTCATAAAGCCAAGCGCCAGAATATCCTGGCCTTTGAGAACTTTCATTTAAGGAAATACCACACTACTGAAATCGGGATTTAGAGAGGGATTTCCCCTTGGATGAGGGAAATATGGGACCGTCCGGGTGGGACAGACCTTTTTGACATACCCGCACCCTTTTGGGGCGCCGACACGAAAGTGGGCGACAGTGTAACCAAGTTGCACCCCGACTGCACGGCTGGCGGTCGAGGTGTCTCGCCAATGCAATTGGCTGTCGCGGTTATGAACGACAGGCACGGCGAGCCGACTTGCAGTGCTGCCGAAAACGACAAAGGCCACCCGAAGGTGGCCTCTGTGCGCGTGGGGAGTCTAGCGTATTACTTCTTGGCTTCCCAGCCAGTCAGCTCGGCCAGGGCCTTGCCGATGTCGGCCAGCGAACGCACGGTTTTAACACCCGCGTCCTGCAGCGCTGCGAACTTCTCGTCTGCAGTGCCTTTGCCGCCAGAGATGATTGCACCCGCGTGACCCATACGCTTGCCCGCAGGAGCGGTAACACCAGCGATGTAGGAAACGACCGGCTTGGTCACATTGGCTTTGATGTAGGCAGCGGCTTCTTCTTCAGCCGAACCGCCGATCTCGCCGATCATGACGATCGCTTCGGTCTGCGGGTCTTCCTGGAACAGCTTCAGGATGTCGATGAAGTTCGAGCCTGGGATCGGGTCACCGCCGATGCCGACGCAGGTCGACTGGCCGAAGCCGGCGTCGGTGGTCTGCTTGACAGCTTCGTAGGTCAGGGTGCCGGAACGCGACACAATACCAACCTTGCCTGGCAAGTGGATGTGACCTGGCATGATGCCGATCTTGCACTCGCCCGGAGTGATCACGCCTGGGCAGTTAGGGCCGATCAGGGTAACACCCAGTTCGTCGCACTTGACCTTGGCATCCAGCATGTCCAGGGTAGGAATGCCTTCGGTGATGCAGACGATCAGCTTGATGCCGCCCAGGGCAGCTTCAAGGATCGAGTCCTTGCAGAAAGGAGCTGGAACGTAGATGACCGAAGCGTCAGCGCCGGTAGCTTCTACAGCTTCTTTCACAGTGTTGAACACTGGCAGGCCCAGGTGAGTGGTGCCGCCTTTGCCCGGAGTCACGCCGCCAACCATCTTGGTGCCGTAGGCGATGGCTTGTTCGGAGTGGAAAGTGCCCTGCGAGCCGGTGAAGCCCTGGCAGATGACTTTGGTGTCTTTATTGATCAGGACGCTCATTACTTGCCCTCCGCAGCTTTGACAACTTGTTGAGCAGCGTCGGTCAGGCTGGTTGCAGCAATGATGTTCAAACCGCTTTCTGCCAGTACTTTAGCGCCGAGCTCGGCATTGTTGCCTTCCAGACGGACGACAACCGGTACCTTGACGCCGACTTCTTTCACAGCGCCGATGATGCCTTCGGCAATCATGTCGCAGCGAACGATGCCGCCGAAGATGTTGACCAGTACGGCCGCGACATTGCTGTCGGACAGGATGATCTTGAAGGCTTCGGTCACGCGCTCTTTGGTAGCACCACCACCTACGTCGAGGAAGTTGGCTGGCTTGCCGCCATGCAGGTTGACGATGTCCATGGTGCCCATGGCCAGGCCAGCACCGTTGACCATGCAACCGATGTTGCCTTCCAGCGCTACGTAGTTCAGCTCGAAGCTGGCAGCGTGGGCTTCACGAGGATCGTCCTGGGACGGGTCGTGGAAGGTCTTCAGCTTAGGCTGACGGTACATTGCGTTGGCATCGATGTTGATTTTGGCATCGAGACAATGCAGGTCGCCGTCGGCCTTGATGACCAGCGGGTTGACTTCCAGCAGGGCCAGGTCGTGTTCTTTGAACAGCTTGGCCAGGCCTACGAAAATCTTGGCGAACTGTGCAACTTGCTTGCCTTCCAGACCCAGCTGGAACGCCAGTTCACGACCCTGGAATGGCTGAGCGCCAACCAGTGGATCGATAGTAGCCTTGATGATCTTCTCAGGAGTTTCGTGAGCGACTTTCTCGATGTCCACGCCACCTTCGGTGGACGCCATGAACACGATACGACGGCTCGAACGATCGACTACAGCGCCCAGATACAGCTCTTTGGCGATGTCAGTGCAGGACTCGACCAGGATCTTGGTCACTGGCTGACCGTTGGCGTCAGTCTGGTAAGTCACCAGACGCTTGCCCAACCACTGTGCAGCGAACGCCTTGGCGTCTTCTTTGCTGCGAACCAGCTTGACGCCGCCCGCTTTACCGCGACCACCTGCGTGAACCTGGGCTTTTACAACCCACTCGGAACCGCCGATCTTGTCGCAGGCTTCTGCTGCTGCTTCAGGGGTGTCGACTGCGAAACCCTTGGAAACTGGCAGGCCGTATTCAGCGAACAGCTGCTTACCCTGATACTCGTGAAGATTCATGCTTTATACCGTCTTCGTTAGGTACTGCGCTTCGGCGCTGCGCCAACAATGGCGCCGCACCACCTGTGACCGTTAAACCTTCGGGTGGTCCCGAAGGTCCGGTCCGGCGGACGTTCCGCGGTGAGTCATGCACGCAGGACTCACGACGGGCGACCCGCCGTGGTTTCTTATAATTAACGCTTCTTGCGGTTGGCGACGTGGATGGCACCGCCATTCACAGCCAGAGCGGCTTCATGCAGCGCTTCGGACAGAGTCGGATGGCTGAACACCATCATGCCGATGTCTTCGGCGCTGGTGCCGAATTCCATTGCGATTGCGCCCTGCTGAACCAGTTCGGCAGCCGATGGGCCAATCACGTGCACACCCAGAACGCGGTCGGTCTTGGCATCGGCGATGACCTTGACGAAACCACCGGTGTCGTTGGCAGCCATCGCACGGCCGCTGGCCGCGAACGGGAAGGTGCCCACGTTAACCTCTACGCCTTCAGCCTTCAAGGCTTGTTCGGTCTTGCCGACCCAAGCGATTTCCGGGTGGGTGTAGATAACCGATGGGATCAGGTCGTAGTTCATCTGAGCCTTGTGGCCCTTGATGCGCTCGACAACCATGATGCCCTCTTCCGAGGCCTTGTGCGCCAGCATCATGCCACGCACCACGTCACCGATGGCGTACACGCCCGGCACGCTGGTCGCGCAGTAGTCATCGACGAAGATGTAGCCACGCTCGTCGATGTCGACGCCGCTGTCGGCCGACAGCAGTTCAGTGGTCACTGGACGACGGCCGACCGCAACGATCAGCTTGTCGAAGGTGATCTTCTGCTCGCCGTTGGCATCGGTGTAAGTCACTTCGACTTCGTTGCCGTTGACTTGCGAGCCGGTCACGCGAGCGCCCAGCTTGATGTCCAGGCCTTGCTTGGTCAGGGTCTTCTGGGCTTCCTTGGCAACTGCAGTGTCGGCAGCCATCAGGAAGGTATCCAGCGCTTCCAGAACGGTCACCTGAGCACCCAGACGCGACCATACCGAACCCAGTTCCAGGCCGATCACGCCAGCGCCGATCACGCCCAGACGCTGCGGAACGGTCTGGAACTCCAGGGCACCGGTGGAGTCGACGATGACGTTCTGGTCGACCGGAGCCGGCGGAATGTCGATCGGACGCGAGCCGGAGGCCAGGATCACGTTTTCGGCTTCGATGATTTCGGTGGTGCCGTCAGCCTTGGTGACTTCGACTTTCTTGCCAGCCAGCAGTTTGCCGTGGCCCTGGATCGAAGTAACACCGTTGGCCTTGAACAGGGTGGCAACACCGCTGGTCAGGTTCTTGACGATGCCAGCCTTGCGGCCAACCATTGCAGCAACGTCCATCTTCACTTCGCCAGTGGAGATACCGTGAACGTTGAAGCTCTCTTTGGCTTCCTTGTACTTCCAGGAGCTGTCCAGCAGCGCCTTGGAAGGAATGCAACCGACGTTCAGGCAGGTACCGCCCAAGGCCAGTTTGCCTTCGGCGTCGGTGTACTTCTCGATGCAGGCGGTGCTCAAGCCAAGCTGAGCGGCCTTGATCGCGGCAACATAGCCGCCAGGGCCCGCACCAATCACTACCACGTCGAATTTCTGGGTCATAAAAGATTCCTTTTCAGCTACAAGCTGCAAGCCTCAAGCGGCAAGCGACGGGCTCGCACGGGAGCCGGCCGGTTGCCGCTTGCAGCTGCGTGTTAGATGTCCAGCAGCAGACGAGCCGGGTCTTCCAGCAGGTTCTTGATGGTGACCAGGAAGGTTACCGCTTCCTTGCCATCGATCAGACGGTGATCGTAGGACAGCGCCAGGTACATCATCGGGCGAATGGCAACCTGGCCATTGACCGCCATCGGACGCTGGATGATGTTGTGCATGCCCAGAATAGCCGCCTGCGGCGGGTTCACGATCGGGGTCGACATCATCGAGCCGAATGTACCACCGTTGGTGATGGTGAAGGTACCGCCGGTCATGTCTTCGATGCCCAGCTTGCCGTCACGTGCCTTCTTGCCGAAGGTGGCGATGCCGTTCTCGATTTCCGCCAGGCTCATCTGCTCGGCGTTGCGCAGTACCGGAACCACCAGGCCACGGTCGCTGGAGACGGCAACGCCGACGTCAGCAAAGCCGTGGTAGACGATGTCGGTGCCGTCGATCGAGGCGTTGACTGCCGGGTAGCGCTTGAGCGCTTCGGTGGCGGCCTTGACGAAGAACGACATGAAGCCCAGGCGTACGCCATTGTGGGACTTCTCGAACAGGTCCTTGTACTTCGAACGCAGGGCCATGACTTCGGTCATGTCGACTTCGTTGAAGGTGGTCAGCATGGCCATGTTCGACTGGGCTTCGACCAGACGCTCGGCGATCTTGGCGCGCAGACGGGTCATCGGCACACGCTTCTCGGTACGGTCGCCAGCGGCGGTCAGTACTGGAGCGGCAGCAGCAGCGGCAGGCTTGGCAGCAGGAGCCGCGGCAGGCGCGGACTTCTTGTTGGCAACAGCAGCAACCACGTCTTCCTTGGTGATACGACCGCCTTTGCCAGTGCCGGCAACGGTAGCCAGATCGATACCGCCTTCTTCAGCCAGCTTGCGCGCGGCCGGTGCAGCGATCGGGTCGTCTTCAGCAGCGTCGGCAGCAGCGGCCGGCGCAGCGCCGCCAGCAGCAGGCGCGGCAGCAGGTGCAGCGGCAGCAGCGCCGCCTTCAACGATCGAACCCAGCAGTTCGTCGGAGAGAACGGTGTCGCCCTCGCCCTTGACGATCGGGCCGAGTACGCCGTCGGCAGTGGCGAGCACTTCCAGGACGACTTTGTCGGTCTCGATGTCGACGATCAGCTCGTCACGCTTGACGGCGTCGCCCGGCTGTTTGTGCCAGGTGGCAACGGTGCCGTCGGCAACCGATTCCGGGAAGGTTGGGGCTTTGATCTCGATAGCCATTAGCAGTGTTTCCTTAAATTCGGTTTCAGGTGCGCGAAAGCATTAAACAGTGAAGGCGTCTTGCAGCAGTTTTTCCTGCTGTTCGGCGTGCTTCGATGCGTAACCACAGGCAGGCGCGGCAGAAGCGTCGCGGCCGGCGTATTCCAGGACCAGTGCCTTGTTGTGGCGGCCCAGGATACGGCGCATATGGTGCTGGCTGCTGTACCAGGCGCCTTGGTTCATTGGCTCTTCCTGGCACCAGACGGCCGCCTTGAGGTTGCTGTACGGCGCCAGGATTTCGACCAGGTCGTCTTCCGGGAACGGATACAGCTGCTCGATACGCACGATGGCAATATCTTCGCGGCCTTCGGCACGGCGTTTTTCCAGCAGGTCGTAGTAGACCTTGCCACTGCACAGGATCAGGCGTTCGACCTTGGCCGGATCGAGGCTGTCGATTTCCGGGATCACGGTCTGGAACGAGCCCTCTGCCAGGTCTTCCAAGGTCGACACGGCCAGCTTGTGGCGCAGCAGCGACTTCGGCGTCAGGACCACCAGCGGCTTGCGCAGCGGGCGGATCACCTGGCGACGCAGCAGGTGGTAGATCTGTGCCGGGGTGGTCGGTACGCACACCTGGATGTTGTGCTCGGCGCACAGCTGCAGGTAACGCTCCAGACGCGCCGAGGAGTGCTCAGGACCCTGGCCTTCGTAGCCGTGCGGCAGCAGCATGGTCAGACCGCACAGACGGCCCCACTTGTGCTCGCCACTGGTGATGAACTGGTCGATCACCACTTGCGCACCGTTGGCGAAGTCGCCGAACTGGGCTTCCCAGATCACCAGCGCGTTTGGCTGAGTGGTCGAGTAACCGTATTCGAACGCCAGCACTGCTTCCTCGGACAGGAACGAATCGTACAGGTCGAAACGTGGCTGGCCCGGGTACAGGTTCTGCAACGGGATATAGGTGCTGGCGTCCTTCTGGTTGTGCAACACCGCGTGGCGGTGCGAGAAGGTGCCGCGGCCGATATCCTGACCAGTCATGCGGATCGGGTGACCTTCGAAGGCCAACGTGGCGTACGCCATGGTTTCGGCATAGCCCCAGTTGATCGGCAAGCCACCGGCCTGCATCTTCTGGCGATCTTCGTAGATCTTCGACACCTGACGCTGCACGACGAAGCCTTCCGGCATCTCCAGCAGTTTGGCCGACAGGTCCTGCAAGGTCTTGAGGTCGAAACGGGTGTCGTGACGCGCGGTCCAGGCATGGCCCAGGTATGGACGCCAGTCGACGAACAGCTCGCGGTTCGGCTCCTTGACCAGGCTCTTGACCACATGCAGACCGTTGTCCAGCGCGTTGCGGTATTCGTCGATCTTGGCCTGAGCACGCTCGGCGTCGACACGACCGGCCTGGATCAGCGACTCGGCGTACAGCTCACGGGTGGTGCGCTGCTTGCTGATCTGCTGATACATCAGTGGCTGGGTGCCGTTAGGCTCGTCCGCTTCGTTGTGGCCGCGGCGACGGTAGCAGACCAGGTCAACCACCACGTCACGCTTGAACTGCATGCGGTAATCGATGGCCAGCTGAGTCACGAACAGCACAGCTTCCGGGTCATCACCGTTGACGTGCAGGATCGGCGCCTGAATCATCTTGGCGACGTCGGTGCAGTACTCGGTGGAACGCGAGTCGAGCGGGTTGCTGATGGTGAAACCAACCTGGTTGTTGATCACGATGTGCACGGTACCGCCGGTCTTGAAACCGCGGGTCTGCGACATCTGGAAGGTTTCCAGCACCACACCCTGGCCAGCGAACGCAGCATCACCGTGAATCGAGATCGGCAGTACCTTGTCGCCAACGCTGTCGTTGCGACGGTCCTGACGGGCGCGCACCGAACCCTCCACCACTGGCGAGACGATTTCCAGGTGGGACGGGTTGAACGCCATGGCCAGGTGAACTTCACCACCCGGGGTCATCACGTTCGACGAGAAGCCTTGGTGATACTTAACGTCACCCGAGCCCAGCTCGTTCATCTTCTTGCCTTCGAACTCGTCGAACAGCTCGCGCGGGTTCTTGCCGAAGGTATTGACCAGCACGTTCAGACGGCCACGGTGGGCCATGCCAATCACGACTTCCTTGGTGCCGTAGGAGCCCGAGCGCTGGATCATTTCGTCCAGCATCGGGATCAGGCTCTCGCCACCTTCCAGACCGAAGCGCTTGGTACCTGGATACTTGGTGCCCAGATACTTCTCGAGGCCTTCACCTGCGGTGACACGCTCAAGCAGATGCGCCTGCACATCAGCGGAAAACTCCGGACGCCCACGCACGCTTTCGAGACGCTGCTGGAACCAGCTGCGCTGCTCGGAATCGACGATGTGGGTGAACTCGGCGCCGATGGTGCGACAATATGTCTTCTCCAGCGCATCGTGAATTTCGCGTAGGCTCGCTTCCTCTTTGCCGATGAACAGGTCGCCGGCACGGAAGGTCGTATCAAGATCGGCATTGGTCAAGCCGTAGTGATTGATCGACAGGTCTACGGGCGCAGGGCGCTGCCACAACCCCAACGGGTCGAGCTTGGCAGCCTGATGGCCGCGCATACGATAGGCCTGGATCAGTCGCAGAACTTCAACCTGCTTCTTCTCGTGTTCACTGCTCACGCTCCCGGCGGAAACCGGTTGAGCGCGGCGCTGGTTCTTTGCCAGCAGTACGAAATGGTCGCGGATTGTCGAGTGCGATACATCGGTAGCGGTGCTGCCGTCGGCGGGCAACTTCTGGAAGTAGGTGCGCCACTCTTCTGGCACAGCGTTAGGGTCGTGCAGGTAGAGTTCGTAGAGCTCTTCCACATATGCAGCGTTACCACCTGAAAGGTGGGCGCTTTCCCACATGCGCTGCATCACGCTTTCTTGCATGCTTGGTCACCCTCGTTCGGGGACGAATCGGCAAGTACCTCAATACGCATGAGAAAGCCCGAGAACAGCGACCAATCACGCCACCGAGGATCCTGCAGATTTTCCGGGTACCAGCCCGGAAGCCCCTGCTGGTCTCAAATCTTCATAGGTAATGGGCGTGGGCCTTGTCGACCCCTGCCCGGGTTTCACCTCCGCGCGGGCTCACCACCCGCGCTTCAGTGTCTTGCACTTGCAACAGCTGTGTATCAGGTGCCGCTTTGCAGCAGCATGTTACGTACGTGACCGATTGCCTTGGTCGGATTCAGACCTTTAGGGCAAACGTTTACGCAGTTCATGATCCCGCGGCAGCGGAATACGCTGAACGGGTCATCCAGGGACGCCAGGCGCTCCTGAGTTTTCGTGTCGCGGCTGTCGGCCAGGAAGCGATAGGCCTGCAGCAGTGCAGCTGGACCGAGGAACTTGTCCGGGTTCCACCAGAACGACGGGCAGGAAGTCGAGCAGCAAGCGCACAGGATGCACTCGTACAGACCATCCAGCTTCTCGCGCTCTTCTGGCGATTGCAGGCGTTCGATAGCCGGAGCTGGCGAATCGTTCTGCAGGAATGGCTTCACCTTCTCGTACTGCTTGTAGAAGATGCTCATATCGACGACCAGGTCACGGATAACTGGCAGGCCCGGCAACGGACGCACGACCAATTTGTTACCTTTTACTACGGCAGACAGCGGCGTGATGCACGCCAGGCCGTTCTTGCCATTGATGTTCATGCCGTCGGAACCACAGACGCCTTCACGGCAGGAGCGACGATAAGAGAAACCCTCGTCCTGCTCCTTGATCAGTGCCAACACGTCCAGCACCATCAGGTCCTTGCCACCGGTGTCGACTTCGAAAATCTGAGTTTTCGGCGCCGAGTCGGTGTCCGGGTTGTAGCGATATACTTCGACTTTCAACATAGCGGCCACCCCTTAGTAAGTCCGGATTTTTGGTTCAAACGCCGGTACGGTCTTCGGTGCGAAATTGACTGCGCGCTTGGCAACCCGCTTCTCACCTGGGAAGAACAGGGTGTGGCACAGCCAGTTTTCGTCGTCACGATCTTCGAAGTCTTCACGGGCGTGAGCACCGCGCGACTCTTTGCGCACTTCTGCGGCGATCGCAGTAGCTTCGGCAACTTCCAGCAGGTTCTGCAGCTCCAGCGCTTCGATCCGCGCGGTGTTGAAGGCCTGGGACTTGTCGTTGATCTTGACGTTGGCAATACGCTCGCGCAGCTGAGCCAGCTGCTCGATGCCCTTCTGCATGTATTCGCCGGTGCGGAACACGCCGAAGTAGTTCTGCATGCAGCTTTGCAGCTCGCGACGCAGGGTAGCCACGTCTTCGCCATCGGTGCGCTGATTGAGCTTGTTCAAGCGGCTCAGGGCGACTTCGATGTCGGTGTCGCTGGCGTCGGTGTAGGTGATGCCGTCGGACAGCGCTTTTTCCAGGTGCAGACCAGCAGCACGGCCGAACACCACCAGGTCGAGCAGCGAGTTGCCACCCAGGCGGTTGGCGCCGTGAACCGATACGCAGGCCACTTCACCCACGGCGAACAAGCCCGGGATGATCTGGTCGACGCCGTCGGCGTCCTGGGTCATGGCCTGACCATGAATGTTGGTGGCAACGCCGCCCATCATGTAGTGGCAGGTTGGTACGACCGGCACCGGCGCGACCACTGGGTCGACGTGGGCGAAGGTCTTGGACAGCTCGCAGATACCTGGCAGACGGCTGTGCAGCACTTCTTCGCCGAGGTGGTCGAGCTTGAGCATCACGTGATCGCCATTCGGACCACAGCCGTTACCGGCGATGATTTCCTTGACCATCGAGCGGGCCACAACGTCACGACCAGCAAGGTCCTTGGCGTTAGGCGCATAGCGCTCCATGAAACGCTCGCCGTGCTTGTTGATCAGGTAACCGCCTTCACCGCGGCAACCTTCGGTGACCAGTACACCAGCGCCGGCGATGCCGGTCGGGTGGAACTGCCACATCTCGATGTCCTGGACCGGAACGCCTGCACGCAGGGCCATGCCGATACCGTCACCGGTGTTGATCAGGGCATTGGTGGTCGATGCGTAGATACGGCCCGCACCGCCAGTCGCCAGTACAGTGGCCTTGGCCTTGATGTACAGGGTTTCGCCGGTTTCGATGCAGATCGCGATCACACCAACGAAGGCGCCGTCCTGGTTCTTCACCAGATCGACTGCGTAGTACTCGTTGAGGAACGTGGTGCCGGCTTTCAGGTTACCCTGGTACAGAGTGTGCAGCAGCGCGTGACCGGTACGGTCGGAAGCTGCGCAAGTACGCGCCGCCTGGCCGCCCTTACCGAAGTCCTTGGACTGGCCGCCGAACGGACGCTGATAGATACGGCCAGTTTCGGTACGCGAGAACGGCAGACCCATGTGGTCCAGCTCGAACACCGCAGCCGGGCCTTCCTGACACATGTATTCGATAGCGTCCTGGTCACCAATATAGTCCGACCCCTTGACGGTGTCGTACATGTGCCAGCGCCAATCGTCGTTCGGGTCAGCCGAGGCGATTGCACAGGTGATGCCGCCCTGGGCGGATACAGTGTGCGAACGGGTCGGGAAGACCTTGGTGATCACGGCAGTCTTGTGACCGCCCTGTGCCAGCTGCAGCGCAGCGCGCATGCCGGCACCGCCACCACCAACAATGATGGCGTCGAATGAAATCGTTGGAATCATAGCCATGAATCAGATACCCCAGAGAATCTGCACACCCCAGACGAAGTAAGCGAACATCGCAACGCCGCATACCGCCTGGAACAGGAAACGAATCGCAGTCGCCGACTTGCCCAGCGCCATTGGCGTCAGGTAGTCAGTGGCGATGGTCCACATGCCGACCCAGGCGTGAGCGCCGAGGGCCACCAGGGCCAACAGACTGAAGATTCGCATCGCATTGTTGGAGAACAGAGCGTGCCACTGGGCAAACTCGATACCCGGGTGGGCAACGAGGTAGCCGATCAGGAAGATGAAGTAAGCCGCGAGAACGACCGCAGATACGCGCTGCGCCATCCAGTCATAGAGGCCCGAACGCGAGAGGTTCGTGACGTTAGTTACCATATCCAAACTCCTGCCAGCACGATCACCACTACGGAAACAGCGATGATGATTTTCGAGCCCAGTCTTCCGCCTTCCAGTGTCTCACCGATGCCCATGTCCATGATCAAATGGCGCACGCCGGCAACCAGGTGATACAGCAAGGCAGAGAGGAGACCCCACGCCACGAACTTGGCCAGCGGACTGGTCAAGCACGCCTTCACCTCGCCGAAACCTTCCTCCGAACCCAGGGATTTGCTCAATGCGTAAAGCATGATCGCCAAGCCCAGGAAGAGAATGATGCCGGAGACACGGTGCAGGAATGACGTAATACCGGTAATGGGGAGTTTGATGGTCCTTAGGTCTAGGTTTACAGGTCGTTGGCTTTTCACGGCTTTTTTCACACTGAAGAGCCCCAAGCTAACAGGGCAAAGTTGTTGGTAAGTGTACTGGTCAGGTACCCACCACCCAGGGAACGGCGACCCCCAGCAATCGGGCTTGCAAGCCCTTGGCGGTCGGCTGCCGAGTATAGACAGTTAGGCTGCTTATGACAACGTGATGGGCTAGCCCAAATAGCGCATTGCCTTTAGCGAACAAAAGGCGTAAACGGGCGCCAATTTCTTGAAAAATCAGGCCTTAGGGGGTGATTCAACCCACCTTTAGGCAAATTGACATCTGAATTTATCCCTCTATAGTGGTGCGGGCCCTGCGTGGGGGGTCTGTCTGATGATTTCAAGCATTAATAGGAGGCCACATGGCTGACAAAAAAGCGCAGTTGGTCATCGAGGGCGCAGCCCCCGTCGAGCTGCCCATTTTAACCGGCACCGTTGGTCCCGATGTAATCGACGTCCGCGGGTTGGGGGCTTCTGGTCACTTCACCTTCGACCCAGGTTTCATGGCGACTGCCTCGTGCGAGTCGAAGATCACCTACATTGACGGCGACCAGGGTATTCTGCTGCACCGCGGCTACCCGATCGAGCAACTCGCCGAGCAATCGGACTACCTCGAAACCTGCTACCTGCTGCTCAACGGCGAACTGCCGAATGCCGAGCAGAAGGCGCAGTTCGTCAGCACCGTCAAGAACCACACCATGGTTCACGAGCAGCTGAAGTCGTTCTTCAACGGTTTCCGCCGCGACGCTCACCCGATGGCGGTGATGTGCGGTGTGGTCGGCGCCCTTTCGGCGTTCTACCACGACTCCCTGGATATCAATAACCCGCAACACCGCGAAATCTCCGCGGTGCGCCTGGTCGCGAAAATGCCGACCCTGGCCGCGATGGTTTACAAGTACTCCATGGGCCAGCCGATGATGTACCCGCGCAACGACCTGTCGTACGCGGAAAACTTCCTGCACATGATGTTCAACACCCCGTGCGAGATCAAACCGATCAGCCCGGTGCTGGCCAAGGCAATGGACCGGATCTTCATCCTCCATGCCGACCACGAGCAGAACGCTTCGACCTCTACCGTACGTCTGGCCGGCTCGTCGGGTGCCAACCCGTTCGCCTGTATCGCAGCCGGCATCGCCGCACTATGGGGCCCGGCACACGGCGGCGCCAACGAAGCCGTACTGACCATGCTCGATGAAATCGGCGATGTTTCCAACATCGACACCTTCATCGCCAAGGCCAAGGACAAGAACGATCCGTTCAAGTTGATGGGCTTCGGTCACCGCGTCTACAAGAACCGTGACCCACGCGCCACCGTGATGAAGCAGACCTGCGACGAAGTCCTGCGCGAGCTGGGCATCAAGGACGACCCGCAACTGCAACTGGCCATGCGCCTTGAAGAGATCGCTCTGACCGATCCTTACTTCATCGAGCGCTCGCTGTATCCGAACGTCGACTTCTACTCGGGGATCATCCTCAAGGCGATCGGCATTCCGACCAGCATGTTCACCGTGATCTTTGCCCTGGCACGTACTGTCGGCTGGATCTCGCACTGGAAAGAAATGCTCTCCAGCCCGTACAAGATTGGCCGTCCACGTCAGCTGTACACCGGTGAGCCGCAGCGCGACATCGTCAACCTGACGGATCGCAAGTAAGCATCGCTGGTTAAATGCTGAATGCGTAAAAAAGGCTGCCCTCGGGCAGCCTTTTTTGCATTTGCCGATCAGGGCTTCTCGGCGCGCTCGCGTAGCGCCTGCAGGGTATTGAAAGGTGCATCGACAACGAACTTGTTGGCCAGCCAGGACGGCACGCTGCCACCTGGCTCGGTATGCACCTGGTAGGTCACTTCAGTGCTGTCACCTTTGGGCACCAGTTTCCAGAAGCCTTCGACCTTGGCCACCCGCACATAACCTTTTTCTGCCGGCAGATAATCGGGCTTTTCTTCCAGCGTGCGCAGCAGGCTGCCGTCTGCTTGCTGGGTGGTGGTAACCAGCATCACCGAGTCACGCGGGGTGACCAGCGGCGGCGTATTGAAGCGGCTGTAGGTCCAGGTTTGATCACCTTCGTGCTTGAGCAGCTTCTGCGACTCGCACTCATGGATCCAGGCACAGGCCCCGGCAACATCCTCCTGCAGCGCTTTGACCTTGGCCAACGGCGCCTTGATCACCGTCACGCCGCGGTAGGCCTTGTACTGCGACCCTGGCACCTCGCTGAGCGACACGGTGATGCCGTCCTTGTCCTTGGCCACCTGCCAGTTTTCTGCCCAGGCAGCCGGGGCCAACAGCACACCCATGCCACACAGCAGTGCAATACGCTTGAACGATCTCATCATGCTTATCCTTGTTGTCGAAGATACCGTGTCACGCCGCCGTCATCTGCTCCAGCCAGCCAAGAAGCCTGATTGCCTCGTCACTGTCGCTGCCACACACCTCGACATCGGCCTTGAAGCCACCACACACTGCGGGGCGCTCCGGCCTGCCGAACAGCTCACAGAGATTGCTCGGCGTCAGGTGCAGGCAGCGCTCACCGGCCGGCTTGCCGTGCGGCATGCGCGGCATCGGCGAGCTGATCGAAGGGGCGATGCAGCAGGCACCGCAACCCTCTCGGCATTTCATCAATTCTAGGCTCCTGGAACAAAACGGGACGAACGTCCCTGATAGTAACGACTCAAACACACGTTTGAAATTGCTGGCCAGATGAAATCTGTCGTGACCCGGCAGTCAGTTGCAGCTACTGACGGAACTGGAAGTCGATGGCAGCACCTTCGACTTCACGCCGGCTGTCATTGCGCAACTGCAGCTGCATCTCGTTGTTGATCAAGCGTCCGTTGAGCTGGAAGGGGCTGTCATCCGCTGGCGGGTTTTCAGGAAACATCGACGGCAGTAGAGGCTTGCGTCGCTGCGACTGCGACTGCGACTGCGACTGCGACTGCGACTGCGACAACGTATCCACCTCCGGCTCAAGCTTGTCGACAAGGTGCGCAGGCAAGCTGAGGTCGAGCTTGGCCTTGGGTACCGGTTTGGCCACAGCCTTGCTGACTGCCTTGCGCTTGTTTCTCGCCACTGGCTTGGCCTTGGCCTTCTTGCGCACCGCAGCCTTCGCCGGGGGCGTGCTCGCCTTGCCAGCGGTGGCCTTGCTGGCCGCCTTGGCCGGGGCAGCGACGGGCGCTGTGGACGCAGCCTGCAGCGCACCGCTGGAGAAACACAGCGGAGCCAGGCAACACAACAGGGCAAAACAGCGAAGCGCTTTCATGAACTCCATAAACACCGCTGAATGACAGGACTATGCTGGCGGTTCCGCCTGAGTCTGGCAAGACTAGAACAGTGAACTGGCCGACTCTTTGCACAATTGATGGGCCAGCAGGCCAAGCGTGATCACGGCGCGCTCGGCTTCCTTGTTCCACGGGATGCCGCAGTTGAGCCGAATACAGTGGTTGAACTGCTCGGTATTACTGAAGATCAGCCCAGGCGCAATACTGATGCCCTGCTCCAGCGCCCGCACATGCAGCTCCTGAGTGTTGACCCGCCCAGGCAGGCTCACCCAGAGGATGAAGCCGCCGGTTGGCCGGGTCATTTGCGTACCCTCGGGGAAGTGCTGCTGCACCGCCAGCTGATAGGCGCTGAGGTTCTTGCGGTATTCCTGGCGAATGAAACGCAGGTGGCGGTCATAACCGCCATTTTCCAGGTAGGCGGAAACTCCCATCTGGGTCACGCTGCAAGCCGAGTGAGTTGTGAAGGTCTGCAAGCGCTGGATCTCGGCCTGATAACGGCCGGCAATCATCCAGCCCACCCGTACGCCGGGCGACAAGGTCTTGGAAAAGCTCGAGCAGTAGATCACCCGATCCAGCCGGTCGTAGGCCTTGAGGGCCTTGGTGCGGCCTTGTTCGAACATCAGCTCGCCGTAGATATCATCCTCGACAATCTGGATGTCGAAGTCTGATGCCAGCCGCAGCAGCTGCTTCTGGCGCTCTTCCGGGATGGTGCCACCGAGCGGGTTGCTCAACCGCGCGGTCAGTACCAGCGCCTTGATAGACCACTGATTGGCCGCCAGCTGCAATGCCTCCAGGCTGATGCCGTTGGCAGGGTCGCTGGGGATCTCGATGACTTTCAGCCCAAGCAGGTCTGCCAGTTGCAGCAGGCCGTAATAGGTCGGCGACTCGGCCGCGATCAGGTCGCCCGGCCGGGTCAGCACGCGCAGTGACATCTGCAGCGCATCGACACAGCCATGGGTCACGATGATCTCGCGCGGGTCGACCAGCACCCCGGCATCGCGCATGCGAATGGCTATTTGCCGGCGCAGTGGCTCGAAACCTGGGCTGAACATGTAACTGAACGCGCGCGGGCTGTGAAAACGAGTGACCTTGGCCAACTGCTGGTGCAGCGCTCGTACCGGCAGATAGTCGACATGGGGCACGGCAGCGCCGAACGGGAACACACCGTCACGGCGCGCCTCGGTCAGTACCTGCTGGATGATGGTGGCGCGGGTCACCAGTCCAGGCCGCTCGACGCGGGCGATGTCTGGCGTCTGCGCAGTCAGCGCTGGCGTCTGGTGCACATAGTAGCCGGACTGCGGCCGTGCACGGATCAGCCCCTGGTCTTCCAGGTTGGCGTAGGCCTGAAGCACGGTCGCGTGGCTGACATTGAGCTGCGCGCTCATCTTGCGTACCGACGGCACCCGCTCACCGGGCTGGTAGACACCACGACGGATGTCCTCGGCCAGTTGCTGGGCGATGCGCTGGTACAGCAGCAGGTTGGTCATGACGGATTCTCGAAGCGCGGACGGGTCGTTGTTTTTATGCGACTCACTGACAGGCAGAATACCGGAACAGTTGCAAAGTGTACGGGGACAGATTGCAGAGTAGTCGACATTACAGTTACGTGACCAGCACCCTTTCAGGGTTTACCCACGCCAGCTCACGGGGCCCTGCAACGACCCCGCGAGCAGCGTCTGTCAGCGTGGCGCGGCGAGTTTGCCCTTGTCGTCGGAGAAGACGATCTCGACTCGGCGGTTCTGCGCCCTGCCCCGCTCGGAAGCATTGACGTCGATCGGATACTGGTCGCCGTAACCCTCGACCTGAATACGCTTCTCGTCGATACCCAGATCGACCAGCATATCGGCCACGGCCTGTGCACGATCACGCGACAGCTTGAGGTTGTCTTCCGGCGTGCCGGTACTGTCGGTGTAGCCCTCGATGCGGATCACCCGACGCGGATTGAGCTGGAGAAACTGCACCAGCTTGAGCACGGTGCGACTGGCTGAGTTCTTCAGATCAGCCCGACCGGTGTCGAACAGCACATCGCCCAAGGTCATCACCAGGCCGCGTTCGCTCTGCTCGGAGGCCAGCGCGCTGATCTGCGCTTCGACCCACTTGCCTTGCTGTTGCACACTGGCCAGCTTGGCCTCACGCAGCGCCAACTGCAGGCGCTGACGCTCCAGATCAAGCTTGGCGATGCGCTCCTGATTCAACGACAGCTTGGCGTGCTCGGCAGCGATCTCGCTGTAGCGCTGGCTCAGATAAGCGTAGTGGCGCACATCGGCACCGGTGCCGATGTAGCTGGACAGCCGCTCAGCCTTGGCCAGCGACTCGCCGGCACGGATCACGTCACGTGGCGCACTGCGCAGTACGTTGGAGTCATCCTTGACCTTCTGGAACGCCGCGCTGGCATCCTCCAGGGCCGATTCGCTGCGCTGGCTGGCACAGCCCTGCAGCCCGACCAGCGCCAGCAATGCCAGCGCCGCGATTGGCGTCGTGCGGTTCATGGCTGCGCCTCCAATTGCTTGCGCAAGCGCTTGACCCGCGACTGCAGCACAGTCAACTGTTCTTCGCTCTTGAGCGTCAGCACCTGCGCCTCGGCCAGGCGTGCATCCAGTTCGGCCTGCTCGGCGCGCATGCGTGCATCGCGGTTGTCCTGGCTGAGCAGATTGGCTTTGGCGCGAGTCAGTTTTTCGTCTGCCAGCTTCAGCGCTTCGACCTGATCGGTGGCACCGACGGCCTTGGCCTGCTCCAGCGCCTGCTCGGACAGCCGCAGTTGTTCAGTGGGCGCCGGATCATTGGCACAGCCAGCCAGGCTGGTGATGGCCAGGGCCAGCATCAAGGGTTGGATTCTCAACACGGTCTTCCTACTGTTTGGGGGCATCCTGGGGCACCAACATCTGCGCCTTCCAGCGCTCGACGTTACGTTGCAGCACCGTTTCGGATGCACCGGAGATCGGCAATTCTGTCAGTTTTTTTGCCAGTTGTCCGCGCAACCAGGCGTCATTGCAGGCCGAGTTGTGCGACACCGCCAGGTACAGCCCGGGACGGTCCACCGGCAGACCACGGGCGATCAGGTCATTGGCCATGCCCAGACCCTGGACCATGGCCATGCCTGAGTAGCGCCCGGCCAGCACATAATCGACCTGACCGAGCACCAGCTTCTGGAACGCCTGAGTCAGGTTCTGCGCCGGCACCAGCTTGAGCTGCGCCTTGGCAAAGGCCTCGAAGGCCGGGGTCAGCCGGGCCCGCTCCGACAGCGTGCCTTGGTACTGAGCGAGATCAGCCGGGCCGTCGAACACCACGGCACCGTCATGCCGGGTCCAGACCAGGTATTCATTGAGCTGCAGCGCCGGGTGGATGTAATCCAGGGCATCCAGCTGGGTCACCTGCATGGGCGTATCGAGCAACACGTCCATACGCCCGCTGCGCACCTCTTCCAGCGCTTGATCGCGGCGGCCGGCGTGCAGCACTTCAAGCTTCAGGCCCAGCTCGGTCGCCACCTGGCGCAGCAGGTCGACGTTGGCCCCGATCAGGTGCCGCGGGTCTTGCGGGTCCTGCCATGAATAGGGCGGCGCATCCGGGCTGCCGGTGGCGACCAGGCGCTCGCACTTGCCGGCCGCCATGACTACAGGCGACATCAGCGCGGCCAGGCAGATCAGCGCCCTGCCCGTTCTGCGAAAATTCATCCACCACTCCTTATGAAAAAGCCCGGCCCTCATGTCGAGGGCCGGGCTTCTTTATAAGTGAAGCAGGCGGATCAGACCAGCTTTTCCAGCTCTGGAACTGCTTCGAACAGGTCCGCGACCAAGCCGTAATCAGCCACCTGGAAGATCGGCGCCTCTTCATCCTTGTTGATCGCAACGATCACTTTGGAGTCTTTCATACCGGCCAGGTGCTGGATCGCGCCGGAAATACCGACGGCGATGTACAGCTGTGGCGCGACGATCTTGCCGGTCTGACCGACCTGCATGTCGTTCGGCACAAAGCCTGCGTCGACCGCAGCGCGCGATGCGCCAACGGCGGCGCCGAGCTTGTCGGCCAGGGTGTACAGGTGCTTGAAGTTGTCACCGTTACCCATGCCGCGACCGCCGGAGACGACGATCTTGGCAGCGGTCAGCTCAGGACGATCCGACTTGGCCAGCTCTTCGCCAACGAACGCCGACTTGCCGGCATCGTGGGCGGCGCTGACGGCTTCGACAGTGGCCGAACCACCCTCGGCAGCAACCGGATCGAAACCGGTGGTACGCACGGTGATGACCTTGACGGCCGCGCTCGATTGCACGGTGGCAATGGCGTTACCGGCATAGATCGGGCGCTTGAAAGTGTCGGCAGACTCGACCGCGATGATCTCGGAGATCTGATCGACGTCCAGCAGCGCAGCAACCCGCGGCAGGATGTTCTTGCCGTTGGTGGTGGCCGGGGCCAGCACGTGGCTGTATCCCTTGCCCAGCTCGGCCAGCAGCGGCGCGACGTTTTCTGGCAGCAGGTGGGCATAGGCGGCGTTGTCGGCTACCAGCACCTTGGCTACGCCAGCGATCTTGGCAGCAGCTTCGGCGACAGCACCAACATTGGCGCCGGCGACCAGTACATGTACTTCACCACCGATCTTGGCGGCAGCAGCAACTGTATTGAGGGTGGCCGGGGCAACGGCGCCGTTCTCGTGTTCAGCGATAACCAGGATAGTCATTTAGATTACCTTCGCCTCGTTCTTCAGTTTCTCGACCAGTTCAGCCACCGACTTGACCTTGATACCCGCGCTGCGTGCAGCCGGCGCTTCGACTTTTACGGTCTTCACAGTGGAGGCGGTAGAAACGCCCAGCGCGTCCGGAGTAACAGTCTCCAGCGGCTTCTTCTTGGCCTTCATGATGTTCGGCAGCGACGCATAGCGCGGCTCATTCAGGCGCAGGTCGGTAGTGACGATCGCCGGCAGGTTCAGCGATACCGTCTGCAGGCCGCCATCGATTTCACGAGTGACGTTGAGCTTGTCACCGGCCACTTCAACCTTGGAGGCGAAGGTGCCCTGGGCGTAGCCAGTCAGCGCCGCGAGCATCTGCCCGGTCTGATTGTTGTCGCTGTCGATCGCCTGTTTGCCGAGGATCACCAGCTGCGGTTGTTCCTTGTCGACCAGCGCCTTGAGCGCCTTGGCCACGGCCAGCGAGTTCAGCTCTTCGCTGGTCTCGACCAGGATGGCACGGTCAGCGCCGAGGGCCAGCGCGGTGCGCAGTTGCTCCTGGGCAGCGGTCGGGCCGACTGCAACGGCGATGATCTCGGTCGCAACGCCCTTTTCTTTCAGGCGTACGGCTTCTTCCACCGCGATTTCGCAGAAGGGGTTCATGGACATCTTGACGTTTGCAAGGTCGACGCCGGAGTTGTCCGCTTTGACGCGAACCTTGACGTTGTAGTCGACCACTCGTTTGACAGCTACAAGAACCTTCATGGATTCCTCGTTACTCTCCGGTGAAAAGAAACTCGCCTAGGGGCAAAGGCCCGGCGATTGCGCGTGGGTACAAGGGCACCTCTAAAAACGTATCGGCCAGAGGATTACTCACTGTGACTGATAAGTCCTGTAGCGACTGCCGAGGCAGAACCTGCGGGTCATTTTCTGTGGTGGCGTGTAAACTCCACTACATGACGGCGTTCAGCCCGAAAACCCTGCTCTACACCTGGTCTTTAGGGGTGCTCCTGCGCCCATCGATCAGCCTACGGCGAGCGTAAAACCGCTCGTATCTTGACCGTAACACCCAGCCTGGTCAATACGGCAAATCGGCCAGCCTCCAGCCGCCTCCCTTTGATTTTACTGGTCTGCGGCAAATTCAAACAAACGTTTGTATTGGACCGTTGGAGTGGTGTAGATATAATGCGCGGCATGACCCAGCGGTGTAGTCCGTGTTCGGTAAAGCTACAGCCTAGATAGCTACCGGTGACTGCCCGTCCCCCGACAAGAAACAGCGATGAGCCTTGAGTAGGAGAGAACCAGTGGAACGCGAATACATGGAATTCGACGTGGTCATTGTCGGCGCCGGGCCGGCAGGCCTGTCCGCCGCCTGCCGTCTGAAGCAGAAGGCCGCCGAAGCCGGTAGCGAGATCAGCGTCTGCGTGGTCGAGAAAGGCTCCGAAGTCGGCGCTCATATCCTCTCTGGCGCGGTGTTCGAACCGCGCGCGCTGGATGAGCTGTTCCCTGACTGGAAAGCGCTCGGCGCCCCGCTCAACACCGCGGTCAAACGCGACGACATCTATGTCCTCAAAGATGCCGGCAGCTCGACCAAGGTGCCTGACCTGTTCGTGCCCAAGACCATGCACAACCAGGGCAACTACATCATCTCGCTGGGCAACCTGTGCCGCTGGCTGGCCCAGCAGGCGGAAAACCTCGGCGTTGAGGTGTACCCAGGCTTTGCCGCTCAGGAAGCGCTGATCGATGACAACGGCGTAGTCCGCGGCATCCTCACCGGCGACCTCGGCGTCGACCGCGAAGGCAAGCCGAAAGATGGCCTGTACACCCCAGGCATGGAACTGCGTGCCAAGTACACCCTGTTCGCAGAAGGCTGCCGCGGGCACATCGGCAAGCAACTGATCAAGCGCTTCAATCTCGACAGCGAGTCGGATGTGCAGCACTACGGCATCGGCATCAAAGAGATCTGGGAGATCGACCCGAGCAAGCATGAGCAAGGCCTGGTGGTGCATACCGCGGGCTGGCCGCTGGATGTGGTCAGCAACGAGAACACAGGTGGCTCGTTCCTCTATCACCTGGAGAACAACCAGGTGGTGGTTGGCCTTATCGTCGACCTGTCCTATGCCAACCCATACCTGTCGCCGTTCGATGAGTTCCAGCGTCTCAAGCACCATCCGGTGATCAGCCAGTATCTTGAGGGCGGCAAGCGCATCAGCTACGGCGCCCGCGCCCTGGCCAAAGGCGGTATCAACTCACTGCCAAAAATGGTCTTCAATGGCGGCGCATTGATCGGCTGCGACCTGGGCACCATGAACGTGGCCAAGATCAAGGGCAGCCATACGGCGATGAAGTCGGGCATGCTCGCCGCTGATGCGGTGGCTGCTGCGTTGCTGGCCGGGAGTGAAGGCGGTGATGTGCTCAACAGCTACGTCGATGGCTTCAAGGCCAGCTGGCTGCACGACGAGCTGTTTGCCAGCCGTAACTTTGGCCCGGCGATGCACAAGTTCGGGCCGCTGTTTGGCGCTGCCTTCAACTATGTCGACCAGAACTGGTTTGCTGGCAAGCTGCCGTTCACCCTGCGTGATACCAAGCCTGACTATGCGTGTCTGAAGCTGGCGGCGGATTCGAAGAAGATCGATTATCCGAAGCCGGATGGCAAGTTGAGCTTTGACAAGCTGAGCTCGGTGTTTCTCTCCAGTACCAACCATGAAGAGGAGCAGCCTTGCCACTTGAAGCTGGCTGATCCGAGTGTGCCGATTGCCAGTAACCTGCCGTTGTATGACGAGCCGGCGCAGCGGTATTGCCCGGCTGGGGTGTATGAGGTGGTTACGCAGGAGGATGGTGCCAAGCGGTTCCAGATCAATGCGCAGAACTGTGTGCATTGCAAAACGTGCGATATCAAGGATCCAGCGCAGAATATTACCTGGGTTACGCCTGAGGGTGCGGGTGGGCCTAACTATCCTAATATGTGATTATTTTAGGTTGGTTTGAGGTTGGGGGCTGGGGCTTATCCGTTTGTTTTATCGGTAGGTCCGGCCCCTTTCGCCCTTACGGCGAGTCACTTTTTTGACAAACGCCTCAAAAAAGTAACCAAAAAAAGGCTTGCTCCTACATACGGCCCCTTCGCTGCGCTGCGGGGTTCCCTCGCTTCGGTCTTGCTCCCGGGAGGACCGCGCTGAACGGGCCCTCCTGGCCCGCAGCGCTTGACGGCCATCCATGGCCGTCACCTCCCTCCGCAAGACCTGCGCTCGGCCTCCTGAAGTCGCAGTAGATCAAGATCAAAAGCAGATCAAGATCAAGTGCACGCCTCGCTGCGCTGGCGCAGAGCGGGATTGGTGTGGCTGCCTGATTTTTGTTTGATTTGAGATTGCCGGGGCTGCTGCGCAACCCCTCGCGGGTAAACCCGCTCCCACAGGAAGCTGAGCCAACTTGTGGGAGCGGGTTTACCCGCGAAGGGCCGCAAAGCGGCCCCGCCCTTGATCTGCGCCAGCGCAGCGAGGCGTGCTCTTGATCTTGATCCACCGGCGACTCAGGAGGCCGAGCGCAGGTCTTGCGAAGGGAGGTGACGGGCATGGATGCCCGTCAAGCGCTGCGGGCCAGGATGGCCCGTTCAGCGCGGTCCTCCCGGGAGCAAGACCGAAGCGAGGGAACCCCGCAGCGCAGGGGCCGGATGTGGAGCCAAGCATTTTTTTGGTTACTTTTTTGGGGCGTTTGCCAAAAAAGTGACTCGCCGTAAGGGCGAAAGGGGCCAGAACTACCTATAAATCAAATGGATAATCCCAAAAACCCGCGCCCCACCCCCGAAGACAGCCAAGGCAACCTAGACAGCCCGCTCACGACACAAAGCCGCCCCCACAACAGAACTATCCCCCGCAAACACCAACGACTCCCGCCCCTGAAAATACAGCGCAGTCACCGCCCCAACCACCCCCATCATCAAACAGAACCCCACACAAACCCAAGGGCTCCAAGGCATCAGAGCAATCAAAGCCAAAGGCGTAGTACTCGCCCACAACGCATAAGCCACGTTATAGGTAAAGGAAATCCCGGAAACCCGAATCTGCGCCGGGAACAGCCCCACCATCACCGAAGGCACCACCCCCACCACCCCACAGCAAAGCCCGGCCAAGGCATAGGCCGGCCAGATCACCGCCCACTGCCCCACCAGACTCGCATACAGCGCCGCAATCCCCACCGGCAGCGCCAGGCTGTAGATCAGCAACGCGCGCCACGCCCCGATCCGGTCAACCAGCAACCCAGCCAACACACAGCCAATATTCAAAAACACGATACCGACACTGCTCAAGGCAAAGGTATGCCCAGCACTGATGCCAAACCGCTGCTGCATCACCGTTGGCGTGATCACCACCAACACCACCACCGCCGAAGTCAGCACACAGGTCAGCAATGCCGCCGGCACCAACGCCCGTCGATGCTCGCGCAACACCTGCCGCAACGGAAACGCCACCGGCTGCTCACGCCGCTCACGCAATGCCAGAAACACCGGCGTCTCACTCAACCAACGGCGCAGCCAAACCCCAATCACGCCAAACACCCCGCCAAGCAAGAACGGATAACGCCAGGCGTAATCAAGAATCTCCTGCGGGGTAAACAACTGCGCCAGCAAACTAGCCGTCAGCGCGCCGAGCAAATAACCAAAGGTCAGCCCAGCCTGCAAAAATCCCAATGCGTAGCCTCGCCGACCATCCGGCGCATGCTCGGCAACGAAGGTCCAGGCGCTGGGGACTTCACCGCCCACTGCCGCGCCCTGCAGAATCCGCAGCGCCAATAGGATCAACGGCGCGGCGTAGCCTATGTCGGCGTAGGTCGGCATCACCCCGATCAACAGGCACGGCAGCGCCATCATCAGGATGCTCAGGCTGAACACCCGCTTGCGGCCCAGATGGTCGGCAAAATGCGCCATCAAGATACCGCCCAACGGCCGCGCCAGGTAACCGGTCACAAAAATCCCAAAGCTCTGCAACAAACGCAGCCACTCAGGCATTTCCGGCGGGAAAAACAGCTGGCTGAGGGTCAGGGCAAAGAACACGAAGATGATGAAATCGTAGATTTCCAACGCGCCGCCCAGCGCCGCCAGACCCAGGGTCCGGTGGTCAGCGCGGGTAAACCGCGGCACAGGCGCGCTATCGATGGCAGTCATGGCAGAGTCCGCAGATCGGCAAAGGGCGAGAGGATAACAAACCCTGCGGCAATCGGGCGCATCCAGGCTTAGCGGTTGAACACGGTCTGGGCGAAGTTGCGCCGTAGTCTTGGATAGCCCGAGCCTGGGGAAAGCCCGGGCGGCAGCGGCAACTGGCCGACCACCATCGGCAGGTCGATGATTGCCATAAATGACTCCAGCGCCTCGCTGTCAGGCACTTTCGGCAGGCTGATGCTCACCGCCTTGCGCTCGGTCTGCGGCACCGCCGGTACTTTCAGGTGCTGCGAGTGGTACAGCAGGGCATGCTGAATCTGCGAACTAACCCGGCAGAAACGCGCCAGATCAACACCTGCGTGGCTAGCCAGCTCGATGTTGCCAATCAGCAGATTGAACGGCTGCAGCGCGCTCTGCACCAGGCGCTGCAAGTCTTCGAAGTTTTCCACCGGGGCGATCCGGTAATACCCCATGGCATTGAGCATCTTCTCCAGCTGCAAACGCTGGGACGGATGCTCGTCGGCGATGAGGATGCGCAAGGCTTTATGAGGCATCGATCGAACCTGGGCAGAGGTAAGGACACACGCTCCATGACCATACTGCGCCAGTTCAGGCATGCCCGGTGACTACCAGGCGGGGTCTTTACTGATACTCGTCGCTAAAACGCGAGAAATCAAGGTGCCAGTACGGGGATTTTTACTGGCCGCCGTTCACGATTCCCACTGGCGCATGCGCACGCGGCAGTGCTTCATGGCATTGACGATGTGCTTTTCCACAAGGCTGCGGGAGATACCCAGGCGCTCGGCGATCTGCGGATGCGACAGGCCTTCGATCTTGCGCAACAGAAAACTCTCGCGGCACGGCGCGCTGAGTTCATCCAGTGCGCGTTGCATCAGCGCCAGTCGCTGGTCAAGCTGCATGCTCTGCGACGGCGCCGGGGTGTGCCAGCGCTCATCGTTGTCGAGCACATCAAGCGACTCGGCCCGGCGGACCAGGTGGCGGCGGTGGCGGTCAATCACCAGATTCAGCGCCGTGCGATAAAGGAACGCGCGGGGATGCTCGATCTGCTGCGTATCGGTACGCTCCAGCACCCGCAGATAAGCGTCGTGAGCCACGTCTTCAGCGGCCTGGCGATTGCCCAGACGCGCGCTAAGAAAGCTCACCAACTCACGGTAATAATGTTCCACAACGGCACCTGGCGTCTCCCTGCTCGGCAATAAGCGCTGCATTGACGCGGGACTGAGTGATATCAGCGTGCGATCTTACAAATTATAATTATTCTCAGCAACACAGTCTCGAGCACCCTTACCGTCATGTTGGGCAACTCACTGCTCCGGGCTGCCTGCTCCAGACACCGCACAATGGATAGTCATTATCCTTTGCATTTGACAATCATTACCATCAAGCCTAGTTTGTCGCTGGTCGCAGGAAGCGTCCTTAGCCAAAAACGCTCCTGTTCCCACAAGAGCTGAGGTGATTTCCATGGCGGACCAGCTATTCGCAAGTAACTGCAACTCCCCCTTGCTCCAGGCGTTCGTCGACAATCGCAGTATCCTTGTGAAAATCGCCGCCCGCATCACAGGCTGCCGCTCACGTGCCGAGGACGTCGTTCAGGACGCTTTCTTCAGGGTCAACGCGGCGCCGCAGATCACCTCCTCGATCAAGGCTCAACTCAGCTATCTGTTCCAGATCGTGCGCAACCTTGCGATCGATCACTACCGCAAGCAGGCGGTGGAGTTGCGGTATTCGGGCACAGAAGAGGAAGGCATGAATGTAGTAGTCGCCAATGCATCGCCAGAGCAAACCCATATCAACCTGGCTGCGCTTGAACATATCGCCGATGTGCTGAATGAGCTGCCACAGCGCACCCGTTATGCGTTCGAGATGTATCGGCTGCATGGTGTCCCACAAAAAGACATCGCCAAGGCGTTCGGCGTCTCGCCGACGCTGGTCAATTTCATGATCCGCGATGCCTTGATCCACTGTCGCAACAGCGCCCAGCTATATACCTGAGCGCTATTGCGGGCTGATCGTCTGGATTTGATAAGGCTGAAAAATCCGCGCCAACTCACCGTTGCTGCGCAGCTGTTGCAACAGTGTGGTAAATGCCTGCGGGCTGATCGGTGCGTCCGGGCGCAGCAGTGCGTAATGATGATAGCGCTGATCGACCCGCTCCGAGCCCAGCAGCTGCTCGCGGCTGGCAGGGTTGCGGGCGAGAAAATCATTGAAATACGAGCGCGTCACCAAAGCAATGTCGGCGCGGCCGCGCTGGACCATGAACAGGTTGCTGTCATGGGAATAGGTCAAGGTTGCGCGGAAGTTTGCAATGAGCTGCTGCGGGTCGGCATTGAAGCCGGCGAAGGCATAGTGATAGCCGTGATACACCGCCAGGCGTTTGCCATGCAGATCATCGAAGTAGCTTTGGTCACGGCCCGGCTGACGCCGCGCAACAAAAATCTCGGCGTCTTCCAGGCCCATGTCGACTGCACTATGGGCAACCTGTTGCCAGCCCCATTGAGGGTTCTCGAAAATTGCCATGTCAGTGCGCCCTTGCTCCAGGTCGGCAAAGCGCCGCGGAATCGAGGTGGGTACCAGCACGAAGTGGTAAGTCTGTTGCAGGGTGTTGAGCGCCTGCGTCAGTTGCGGCAGCAGGCCACTGTCGACGCCCCGCTCCGGGCGAAAGGTGTAAGGGGGAAAATGCGCTGCACCGACGCGCACTTCGATACCTGCTTCGGGCTCGGCCCAGGCAGGCGCGAGGTGCCCCAGCAGGGCAACCAGCAACAGCGACGATAAGGCCTTGAGCCTGGGCAGTGGAATCAACGCAGACACTTGCAGACACACCAAACCTTGATGCGCCTAAGCTAGGCGTTTTCCGCAAGCGGCACAACCAGCACATATGCTAAAGTGCCATAGGGTGCCTGTTTGGCCGAGTTTGGCTACTCTCTAGCCAGACTTGCAAGGGAGCCTGCCATGGCCCATTGGTTAGTGATCGACCTGGAGGCCACCACCGACGACGGTGGCTGGCCGCTCACGGAAATGGAAATCATCGAAATCGGCGCCAGCCTGGTGACGCGGCAAGGCCATGAGGTCGACCAGTTCCAGTGCTTCGTCAAGCCGAAAAAGCGCCCGCAGTTAACTCCGTTCTGCCGCCAGCTGACCCACATCAGCCAGGCGGACGTCGACGCTGCCGCGTGTTTTCGTGAAGCCTGGGCCGGGTTTGAGGGCTGGCTGAGTACGCATGCCGACGAACTGCAAGCCTGGGTCAGCTGGGGCGACTATGACCGCCGCCAGCTGCTGCAGGAGTGGCACGACTATAAAGTGCGCAGCGTGCTCCAGGACACCGCCCACATCAACCTCAAGCAGCGCTTCGCCAAGGCCCGCCACCTGCAACGCCCGGCCGGGCTCAACAGCGCTCTGCAACTGGCCGGCCTGCAGTTCAGCGGCCAGCAGCACCGCGCCCTCGAAGACGCGCGCAACACCGCGCGTTTGCTGCCACTGAGCCTGCCGACCGAGAGCCCCTGAAAGCAGATGACGACACGCTGGGGCTTGGGCATACTGGCCGGCCCCTTTTTCATCCCCCTTACAGGAGTCGCCCCCATGTTCAAGGTCAACGAGTACTTTGATGGCACCGTCAAGTCGATCGCTTTCGAAGGCACTGAAGGCCCGGCCACCGTCGGCGTCATGGCCCCGGGCGATTACGAGTTCGGCACCGCCAAGCGCGAAATCATGCACGTGGTTTCCGGCGCCCTGACCGTCAAGCTGCCAGGCAGCGACAACTGGCAGGAGTTCGCCGCTGGCAGCCAGTTCAATGTGCCTGCCGACAGCAAGTTCCAGCTCAAGGTCGCGGTTGCAACCGCTTACCTGTGCGAATACCGCGACTGATCCAACGGTCGCATTGGCTCAGCAGGCGCGGCGCCTGCTGAGTTGCTGTTCAGCGCTGGATGAAGCGGGCAACCCGTTCTGCGGTTGTCTGCAGGTGCTGCTCATGGGTGAAACCCGACGCTTTGAGCGGCTTGAGGTCATGATCCGCCGCCGCCAGCCAGCACAGTTCGATAGCTGACGACAGCTCGTACCCCGCGACCGTCTCCCGGTTACCCAGGGCATCGCGCTCGCCCTGAACAATCAAGGTCGGTGTCTGTAGTTCAGCCAAGTGCGCGACCCGCGGCTTTTCCGGCTTGCCCGCTGCATAGAACGGATATCCCAGGCACACCAGTGCATCTACCTGCAGTTCATCGGCCAGCAAACTGGCCATGCGCCCACCCATCGACTTGCCGCCAATCGCCAGCGGCCCTGTGACCAATGGTCGCACCTGTTGATACACCTCGCGCCAGCATTCAAGCAAAACCTTCTGCGGGTTAGGTGGCCGCCTGCCGCCCGTTACGCGCCGTTCGGCCATGTACGGGAACTCGAAGCGCACTACCGCCAGCCCTTGCCCTGTGAGCCTTTGCGCCATGTCGTTCATGAACCCGCTGTCCATCGGAGCGCCGGCCCCATGGGCCAGGATCAAACACCCCGCATTGCCCTGCGCGCCACCGGTCGGCGGCAGATCGCAGCGCAAGCCTGAAACATTTGTCACTTGCGCCCATTGATCCCCGTCAATACCGGCATTTTGCCCATCTCTCATTCTTGCCTCGCTGTTTAGTCTGCCTATAACCGTGGATGGGAACCCATACATGAACACAACACCCAGAACCGCCTACAACTACAAGGTGGTCCGCCAATTCGCCATTATGACGGTGGTGTGGGGAATCGTCGGGATGGGGCTCGGCGTTTTCATCGCCGCCCAGCTCGCCTGGCCTGCCCTCAACTTCGACCTGCCGTGGACCAGCTTCGGCCGCCTGCGACCGCTGCACACCAACGCAGTGATCTTCGCCTTCGGCGGCTGCGCGCTGTTTGCCACCTCGTATTACTCGGTGCAGCGCACCTGCCAGACCACCCTGTTCGCGCCGCGCCTGGCGGCATTCTCGTTCTGGGGCTGGCAACTGGTAATCCTGCTCGCCGCGATCAGCCTGCCGCTGGGCTACACCAGCTCCAAGGAATACGCCGAGCTGGAATGGCCGATCGACATCCTGATCACCATTGTCTGGGTGGCCTACGCGATCGTGTTCTTCGGTACGCTGATCAAGCGCACTACCAAGCACATCTATGTGGGTAACTGGTTCTTCGGTGCGTTCATCCTCACCGTGGCGCTGCTGCACATCGTCAACAACCTGGAAATCCCGGTCAGCCTGACCAAGTCCTACTCGATCTATGCCGGCGCAACCGACGCCATGGTCCAGTGGTGGTACGGCCACAACGCGGTGGGCTTCTTCCTGACCGCAGGCTTCCTCGGCATGATGTACTACTACGTGCCCAAGCAGGCCGAACGCCCGGTGTATTCCTATCGGTTGTCGATCGTGCACTTCTGGGCGCTGATCACCCTGTACATCTGGGCCGGCCCGCACCACCTGCACTACACCGCCCTGCCCGACTGGGCGCAATCACTGGGCATGGTCATGTCGCTGATCCTGCTTGCGCCAAGCTGGGGCGGCATGATCAACGGCATGATGACCCTGTCGGGCGCCTGGCACAAACTGCGCAGCGACCCGATTCTGCGCTTCCTGGTGGTGTCGCTGGCGTTCTACGGCATGTCGACCTTCGAAGGGCCGATGATGGCGATCAAGACCGTCAACGCCCTGTCGCACTACACCGACTGGACCATCGGCCACGTCCATGCCGGCGCGCTGGGCTGGGTAGCAATGATTTCGATTGGTGCGCTGTATCACACCATTCCGAAAATCTGGGGCAAAGAGCGCATGTACAGCATTGGCTTGATCAATGCGCACTTCTGGCTGGCAACCATCGGCACCGTGTTGTACATAGCCTCGATGTGGGTCAACGGTATCGCCCAGGGCCTGATGTGGCGCGCAGTCAACGCCGACGGCACCCTCACCTACTCGTTCGTCGAAACCCTGGTGGCCAGCCACCCAGGCTTCATCGTGCGCTTCGTCGGTGGTGCGATCTTCCTCAGCGGCATGTTCCTGATGGCCTGGAACACCTGGCGCACGGTGCGCGCACCGGATGCAGCCGCCGCCCCTGCGAACGCCCAGTTGGCCTGAGGAGAGTTGTCTGATGAAACATGAAGTCATCGAGAAAAACGTCGGCCTGCTGGCAGTGTTGATGGTGTTGGCCGTCAGTATCGGCGGCCTGACCCAGATCGTCCCGCTGTTCTTCCAGGACGTCACCAACAAGCCGGTAGAAGGCATGAAGCCCTACACCGCGCTGCAGCTGGAAGGCCGCGATATCTACATTCGCGAAGGCTGCGTCGGTTGCCACTCGCAGATGATCCGGCCGTTCCGTGCTGAAACCGAGCGCTACGGACACTACTCGGTCGCCGGCGAGAGCGTCTGGGACCACCCGTTCCTGTGGGGCTCCAAGCGCACCGGGCCGGACCTGGCCCGAGTCGGCGGGCGCTACTCGGACGACTGGCACCGCGCGCATCTATACAACCCGCGCAACGTCGTCCCCGAGTCGAAGATGCCGTCCTACCCATGGCTGGTCGCCGACCAGGTCGACAACAGCCACACCGAGACCAAGATGCGCGCCCTGCGCACCCTCGGCGTGCCTTACACCGACGCGGATATCGCCGGTGCCCGTGACGCCGTCAAGGGCCATACCGAGATGGACGCGCTGGTGGCCTACCTGCAGGTGCTCGGCACTGCGATCAAGAACAAGAGGTAAGCAATGGAACTGTCAATCGACATCGGCATGATCCGCGGCCTCGGCACCCTGGTGGTGATGATCGCCTTCATCGGCCTGAGCCTGTGGGTGTTCAACCGTCGCCGTGACCGTGATTTCGCCGAAGCGCGCCTGCTGCCCTTCGACGATGACCGCCTGCCCCCTGCCGGGCAGGAGCCTGCAATGAGGAGTAACGGGCAATGACCACCTTCTGGAGTACGTACATCAGCGTACTGACCATCGGCAGCCTGATCGGCCTGACCTGGCTGCTGCTCAGCACCCGCAAGGGCCAGAGCAAGGACACCACCGACCAGACCATGGGCCACAGCTTCGATGGCATCGAGGAGTACGACAACCCGCTGCCCAAGTGGTGGTTCTGGCTGTTCGTCGGCACCCTCGCCTTCGGCGTCGGTTACCTGATCCTGTACCCAGGCCTAGGCAACTGGAAAGGCATCCTGCCGGGCTACGAGAATGGCTGGACCCAGGTCGATGAATGGCAGCGCGAGATGGACAAGGCCGACGCCCGCTTCGGGCCGATCTTTGCCAAGTTCGCCGCCATGCCGGTGGAAGAAGTGGCCAAGGACCCGCAAGCGCTGAAAATGGGCGGTCGCTTGTTTGCCTCGAACTGCTCGGTGTGCCACGGCTCGGACGCCAAGGGTGCCTACGGCTTCCCCAATCTGACCGACAGCGACTGGCGCTGGGGCGGCGACCCGGAAACCATCAAGGCCTCGATCATGAACGGCCGCCACGGCGTCATGCCGGGCTGGGCGGAGGTGATCGGTGAGCAGGGCGTGGCTGATGTGGCCGCATTCGTGCTGACCAACATGGACGGTCGCACGCTGCCTGAAGGGGTCAAGGCTGATCCAGCCAAGGGCCAGCAGATTTTCGCCAGCAACTGCGTTGCCTGCCATGGCCCGGAAGGTAAAGGCACGCCAGTGATGGGCGCACCTGACCTGACCCATCCGCAGGCGTTCATCTATGGGTCCAGCTTCGCCCAGCTGCAGCAGACCATTCGCTACGGCCGCCAGGGGCAGATGCCGGCGCAGGCTGACATCCAGGGCCACGACAAGGTCCACCTTCTGGCCGCCTACGTGTACAGCCTGTCGCAACCGCAACCGGCCGAGACGGTAACCGCCAAGTAACACCCCCCGGGGCTGCTCTGCAGCCCTTTCCGACCGGTCCGGCGCCCCGGCAAGGCCGCTCCTACAGGTGAAATGCGATCCGTGTAGGAGCGGCCTTGTGTCGCGAAAGGGCCGTGAAACGGCCCCGGCTCCCTCCCGCCGCACCCCCTCGCTTGCACCCCCTCCGAACACAACTAAGCTTGATGCCAAGGCGGCAACGCCCTGCTCGCACGTCTTATGGCGCCTGATGCTGGGCCGACTTTGGGCGGTTCAAGCTACGGCTTTCGGAGGGTATCCGACCTACCCAGGCAGGCCCAAAAAAGCCTGACCGATCGATCAGAAAAAGTCGAGAAACGGTACACATAACAAATATTTATTTGTGTACAATCGTCCAGACCCAAGCGCTGCGGGACGGCAGTATGCAGGGTGTGGACACGGGTCGGCGCAAGGAGCCTTGCGTTGCCATACCCCCAGGGGTTACCGATACTGGCGCCGATTTTCAACAAACAAGAATATTCAAACCGTGGAACCTTAGAATGAGCACAGCAATCAGTCCGACTGCTTATAACTATAAGGTCGTCCGCCAGTTCGCCATCATGACGGTGGTCTGGGGGATCCTTGGCATGGGGCTCGGGGTGTTCATCGCCTCGCAACTGGTCTGGCCGCAACTGAACCTCGACCTGCCCTGGACCAGCTTTGGCCGCCTGCGCCCGCTGCACACCAACCTGGTGATTTTCGCCTTTGGTGGCTGTGCGCTGTTTGGCACCTCCTATTACGTGGTGCAGCGCACCTGCCAGACGCGGTTGATTTCCGACAGTTTGGCGGCGTTCACCTTCTGGGGTTGGCAGGCGGTCATCGTCAGCGCCTTGATCACCCTGCCATTGGGTTACACCACGACCAAGGAATACGCCGAGCTCGAGTGGCCGATCGCGATTCTGCTGGCGATCGTCTGGGTCACCTACGGGGTGGTGTTCTTCGGCACCATCGTCAAGCGCAAGACCAAGCACATCTATGTCGGCAACTGGTTCTACGGTGCCTTCATCGTCGTCACCGCGATGCTGCACATCGTCAACCACATCTCGCTGCCGGTCAGCCTGTTCAAGTCGTATTCGGCCTACGCCGGCGCGACAGACGCGATGATCCAGTGGTGGTACGGGCACAACGCGGTGGGCTTCTTCCTGACCACGGGCTTCCTCGGCATGATGTATTACTTCGTGCCCAAGCAGGCCGAGCGGCCGATCTACTCGTACCGCTTGTCGATCGTGCACTTCTGGGCGCTGATCACCCTGTACATCTGGGCTGGCCCGCACCACCTGCATTACACCGCTCTGCCTGACTGGGCGCAGTCGCTGGGCATGGTCATGTCGATCATCCTCCTGGCGCCGAGCTGGGGCGGCATGATCAACGGCATGATGACCCTGTCCGGGGCCTGGCACAAACTGCGCACCGACCCGATCCTGCGCTTCCTGGTGGTGTCGCTGGCGTTCTACGGCATGTCGACCTTCGAAGGGCCGATGATGGCGATCAAGACGGTCAACTCGCTGTCGCACTACACCGACTGGACCATCGGCCACGTACACGCCGGCGCGCTTGGCTGGGTGGCGATGATCTCGATCGGCGCCATCTACCACATGATTCCCAAGCTCTACGGCCGGGCGCAGATGCACAGCGTCGGTCTGATCAACGCGCACTTCTGGCTGGCGACCATCGGCACCGTGCTGTACATCGCCTCGATGTGGGTCAACGGCATTACCCAGGGCCTGATGTGGCGTGCGATCAACGATGACGGCACCCTCACCTACTCGTTCGTCGAGGCGCTGCAGGCCAGCCATCCGGGCTATATCGTCCGCGCAGTGGGCGGTGCGTTCTTCGCCTCGGGGATGTTGCTGATGGCTTACAACGTGTTGCGCACGGTACGTGCAGCGGACGCCACAGAAGCTGAAGCCGCCGCCAAGATCGTCGTTGTGGGAGCGCACTGATGAAGCATGAAGCAGTCGAGAAGAACATCGGCCTGTTGGCCTTCTTCATGGTCATCGCCGTCAGCATCGGTGGCCTGACCCAGATCGTCCCGCTGTTTTTCCAGGACGTCACCAACAAGCCGGTCGAAGGCATGAAGCCGCGCACTGCGCTGGAGCTTGAAGGCCGCGATATCTATATCCGCGAAGGCTGCGTCGGCTGCCACTCGCAGATGATCCGCCCATTCCGCGCCGAAACCGAACGCTACGGGCACTACTCGGTGGCCGGTGAAAGCGTCTGGGATCACCCGTTCCTGTGGGGCTCCAAGCGTACCGGGCCGGACCTGGCGCGGGTCGGCGGGCGTTACTCGGATGACTGGCACCGCGCGCACCTGTACAACCCGCGCAACGTCGTGCCCGAGTCGAAGATGCCGTCCTACCCGTGGCTGGTCGAGCACAAGCTCGATGGCAAGGACACCGCGAAAAAGCTCGAAGTGCTGCGCACCCTGGGCGTGCCGTACACCGATGCCGACATCGCCGGCGCCGCCGATGCTGTCCGCGGCAAGACCGAGATGGACGCGCTGGTGGCGTACCTGCAAGGCCTTGGCACCATCATCAAAAGCAAACGGTGACGCTGATGGATATCGGAATGATCCGTGGCCTGGGCACCGTGGTGGTACTGGTGGCGTTCGTCGGCCTCGCGTTGTGGGTGTTCAGCCCGCGGCGCAAGCGCGACTTCGACGAGGCCACGCAACTGCCTTTTGCCGATGACCCCGAAGCCAGCCAGCACGTCGAGCAAGCGCAAGCAAAAGCGTCTAGGAGCAAACAACAATGACTACCTTCTGGAGCCTGTACGTCAGCGTGCTGACGTTGGGCACGATCTTCGCCCTTACCTGGCTGCTGCTGTCGACCCGCAAGGGCCAGCGCGAAGACATCACCGACGAGACCGTTGGCCACGCCTTCGACGGCATCGAGGAATACGACAACCCGCTGCCCAAATGGTGGTTCTGGCTGTTTGTCGGCACCATCATCTTTGCCCTGGGTTACCTGGTGCTGTACCCAGGCCTGGGCAACTGGAAAGGCATCCTGCCGGGCTACAGCTACCTCGATAACGACAAGCAGACCGAGTTCAGCAACGGTGAGGCGGGCTGGACCGGCGTGCACGAGTGGGAAAAGGAAATGGCCAAGGCCAATGCCCGCTTCGGGCCGATCTTTGCCAAGTTTGCCGCGATGCCGATCGAGGAAGTCGCCAAGGACCCGCAGGCGCTGAAAATGGGTGGCCGGTTGTTCGCCTCCAACTGCTCGGTGTGCCACGGTTCCGACGCCAAGGGCGCCTATGGCTTCCCCAACCTGACCGACAGCGACTGGCGCTGGGGCGGTGAGCCGGAGACGATCAAGGCCTCGATCATGAACGGCCGCCACGGCGTGATGCCGGCCTGGGCCGAGGTGCTCGGTGAGCAAGGTGTGGCTGATGTGGCCGCCTTTGTCCTGACCAACCTGGACGGGCGCAAGCTGCCAGAGGGTATCAAGGCAGATCCTGCCAACGGCCAGAAACTGTTCGCCACCAACTGCGTGGCCTGCCACGGGCCCGAGGCCAAGGGCACGCCGGCCATGGGCGCACCTGACCTGACCCATCCGCAGGCGTTCATCTACGGCTCAAGCTTCGCCCAGTTGCAGCAGACCATCCGCTACGGTCGTCAGGGCCAGATGCCGGCCCAGGCTGAACTGCAAGGCAATGACAAGGTGCACCTGCTGGCCGCCTATGTGTACAGCTTGTCGCAGCAGGAACCGGCCGAGCCTGCCAAGCCGTAATCCAGCCAGATCAGCCGAGGCGTTTGCGTCTCGGCTGATCTGGATCAATTGACAATCGCGCATACACCATTTCATAGGCAAACCCAACGCGACATAACGTCGCAGTGCGGTCCGACCCCGCCAGCACAGGCGTATCATAGGCCGCAGAGCGTCAGCACCAGGCGCACGACCGCGGCCGGCATGCACTGGTCGCGGCACTTCTCCACTGCCGTGGGACTCGATGATGAGCAAGCACATTCCGGTACATGACGTGACCCCGCCTGCCAACAAGGGAAAGGATTCCGTCGACCTCTATGCCTCCCGTGCCAAGATCTACACCCGCGCCTTCACCGGCGTGTTCCGCAGGCTGCGCATGGTCGGCGGCGCGCTGCTGTTTCTGCTCTACTTCGGCACCGTGTGGCTGAACTGGGGTGGCCATCAGGCCGTCTGGTGGAACCTGCCCGAGCGCAAGTTCTACATCTTTGGCACCACCATCTGGCCGCAGGATTTCATTCTGCTGTCGGGCATTCTGATCGTCGCCGCTTTTGGCCTGTTTTTCATCACCGTGTTCGCCGGGCGCATCTGGTGCGGCTACACTTGCCCGCAAAGCGTGTGGACCTGGGTGTTCATGTGGTGCGAGAAAATCACAGAAGGTGACCGCAACCAGCGCATGAAGCTCGACAAGGCGCCAATGAGCGCCAACAAGCTCGCACGCAAGACCGCCAAGCACAGCCTGTGGCTGCTGATCGGTTTCGTCACCGGGGTGACCTTTGTCGGTTACTTCTCGCCGATCCGCGAACTGCTCGTGGAATTCTTCACCGGCCAAGCCGATGGCTGGGCCTACTTCTGGGTCGGCTTCTTCACCCTGGCCACCTACGGCAATGCCGGCTGGCTGCGCGAACAGGTGTGCATCTACATGTGCCCGTATGCGCGCTTCCAGAGTGTGATGTTCGACAAGGACACCCTGATCGTCTCGTACGACCCGCGCCGCGGCGAGCTGCGCGGCCCGCGCAAGAAAGACGCCGACTACAAGGCGCAAGGTCTGGGCGACTGCATCGACTGCACCATGTGCGTGCAGGTGTGCCCGACCGGCATCGACATCCGTGACGGCCTGCAGGTCGAGTGCATCGGCTGCGCCGCCTGCATCGACGCCTGCGACACCATCATGGACAAGATGAACTACCCGCGCGGGCTGGTCAGCTACACCACCGAACACAACCTGTCCGGACAGAAAACCCACATGGCGCGGCCGCGCCTGATCGGTTATGCAGTAGTCCTGCTGGTGATGATCGGCGCCCTGGCCACGGCCTTTGCCACCCGTTCGCTGGTGGGCTTCGATGTCAGCAAGGACCGCGTGCTGTACCGCGAAAACGCCCAAGGGCGGATCGAGAACGTGTACAGCCTCAAGGTCATGAACAAGGACCAGCGCGATCACGTCTACGTGCTCGACGCCAGCGGCCTGCCAGACCTGCAACTGCAAGGCCGACGCGAGATTCGCGTCGAGGCCGGTGATATCGTCAGCCTGCCGGTACAGCTGTCGGTGGCTCCCGAGCAGTTGCCGTCGACCACCAATGAAGTCATCTTCACCCTCAAGGACGCCGACGACAATGGCACCCAGGTTGAAGCCAAGAGCCGATTCATCGGCCCGCAAATTCGCTAAGGAACCCGCTCCATGCCTGCTACTGCCGCCAGCCCCTGGTACAAGCACCTCTGGCCCTGGATCCTCATCGGCATCCTCACCACCTCGGTGTGCCTGAGCCTGACCATGGTCAGCATTGCCGTGCGCAACCCGGACAACCTGGTCAACGACAACTACTACGAGGCCGGCAAAGGTATCAACCGCTCGCTCGACCGCGAGCTGCTGGCGCAGACTCTCAACCTCAAGGCCAGCGTGTTCCTTGATGAGCTGACCGGCGAGGTCGAGCTGCGCCTGAGTGGCAACAGCGATCCGCAGACCCTGGAGCTCAACCTGATCTCACCGACCCAGCCGGACAAGGACCGCAAGGTCCAGTTGGCGCGCAGCGAAGCGGGCCGCTATGTTGGCCAATTGGACGACAAGGTCGAGGGCCGGCGCTTTGTCGAGTTGCTGGGTAGCCAGGATGGCCACATCTGGCGCTTGTTCGAGGAAGAGAAAGTCGAGCACGGCGTGACCCTGCAACTCGGCGACGAAGCCATCCAAGGCGCCGAGCACCTGTAGGAGCGGCCTTGCCGGGGCGCCGGACCGGTCGGAAAGGGTCGCGGAGCGGCCCCGGGATTTGTGCCGCGGCCGAGATTGCCGGGGCCGCTTCGCAGCCCTTTCGCGACACAAGGCCGCTCCTACAGGGGATGCGTGCCACCGTGCGGTTTTTGTAAGGCCATGATGTGATGACTCAGCCCACCCCGTGCTACCACTGCGCCCTGCCGGTCCCTGCCGGCAGCCGCTTCAACGCCAAGGTGTTGGGCGAGCTGCGGGCATTCTGCTGCCCCGGTTGCCAGGCGGTTGCCGAATCCATCGTTGCCGGTGGCCTTGAGCACTACTACCAGCACCGCAGTGAAACCAGCGCCAACCCCGAAGCCCTGCCCCAGCAGTTGCAGGACGAACTGGCACTGTACGACCGCAACGACGTGCAGCAAGGCTTCGTCCGCCATGACCATGGCCAGGCCGAAGCGATCCTGATGATCGAGGGCATCAGTTGCGCCGCCTGCGGCTGGCTGATCGAGAAGCACCTGCGCAATGTGCCAGGAGTGGCCGACGCGCGCCTGAACCTGTCCAACCACCGCCTGCTGCTGAGCTGGGATGACCTGCAACTGCCGCTGTCGAAGCTGATGGCCGAGCTGCGCCAGATCGGCTACGCCGCCCACCCTTATCAGCCCGACCAGGCCGCCGAGCAGCTTGCCCGGGAGAACCGCAGCGCCCTGCGCCGCCTGGGTGTGGCCGGGCTGTTGTGGTTCCAGGCGATGATGGCGACCATGGCCACTTGGCCGGAATTCAACATCGACCTGAGCCCCGAGCTGCACACCATCCTGCGCTGGGTCGCGCTGTTTCTGACCACACCGATCGTGTTCTACAGCTGCGCGCCGTTTTTCAAGGGCGCCGCGCGCGACCTGCGCACCCGCCACCTGACCATGG
Organism: Pseudomonas shirazensis; assembly: GCF_050496565.1. Taxonomy (GTDB): domain Bacteria; phylum Pseudomonadota; class Gammaproteobacteria; order Pseudomonadales; family Pseudomonadaceae; genus Aquipseudomonas; species Aquipseudomonas shirazensis_A. The sequence continues at coordinate 32,872 of NZ_JBNWAE010000012.1, read as the reverse complement.
ACGTGTCGGTATCGCTGGCCATCGCCCTGGCCTACTGCGCCGGGATCTGGACGGCGATCACCGGCAGTGGCGAGCTGTACTTCGACACGGTCGGCATGTTTGCCTTGTTTCTGCTGACCGGTCGTTACCTTGAACGCCGCGCCCGCGAGCGCACAGCGGCGGCCACCGCACAACTGGTCAACCTGCTGCCCGCCTCGTGCCTGCGGCTGGATAGCGAGGGGCGCAGCGAGCGCATTCTGCTGGCCGAACTCAACTGCGGTGATCGGGTGCAGGTGCTGCCCGGCGCGGTGATCCCGGCGGACGGGCGGATTGTCGAGGGCCGTTCGAGCATCGACGAGTCATTGCTCACCGGCGAGTACCTGCCGCTGGCGCGCAGCCCGGGCGATCATGTCACCGGCGGCACCTTGAACATCGAAAGCACGCTGACCGTGGAGGTCCAGGCGCTGGGTCAGGCCACGCGCTTGTCCGCCATCGTCCGGCTGCTGGAACGCGCCCAGTCCGAAAAGCCGCGCCTGGCGCAGATCGCCGACCGCGCCTCGCAGTGGTTCTTGTTATTCACCCTGCTGGCCGCGGTCGCCATCGGCTTGCTCTGGTGGCAACTGGACCCGAGCCGGGCATTCTGGATCGTGCTGGCGATGCTGGTCGCCACCTGCCCCTGCGCCCTGTCGCTGGCCACGCCGACCGCACTGACCACCGCCACCGGCACCCTGCACAAGCTTGGCCTGCTGGTGACACGCGGGCATGTGCTGGAAGGCCTCAACCAGATCGACACGGTGATCTTCGACAAGACCGGCACGCTCACCGAAGGCCGCCTGACCCTGCGCAGCATCCGCCCCTTGGGCACGCTGGGCAGCGACCAGTGCCTGGCCCTCGCCGCTGCGCTGGAAAACCGCTCCGAGCACCCGATCGCGCGTGCCTTCGGCCGCAGCACGCGGCCCGCTGAAGAGGTGCAGAACGTGCCCGGGCTGGGCCTGGAAGGCCAACTCGATGGCCAGCACTTGCGCATCGGCCAGGCCAGCTTCGTCTGCGCCCTGAGCGGCAGCGAGCCACCGCCGCTGCCCGAGCCGCGTGGCCAGTGGCTGCTGCTCGGCGATGCCAACGGGCCGCTGGCCTGGTTTGGCCTGGACGACCGCCTGCGCGACGACGCCCAGGGGTTGCTCGAAGCCTGCAAGGCGCGCGGTTGGAAGACCTTGTTGCTGTCGGGCGACAGCTCACCGATGGTCGCCGAGGTGGCCGCGCAACTGGGCATCGATCAAGCGGTTGGCGGCCTGCGCCCCGACGACAAGCTGGCCCGCCTGCGCACCTTGCAGGCCGAAGGGCGCAAGGTGTTGATGCTCGGTGACGGGGTCAATGACGTGCCGGTGCTGGCTGCAGCGGACATCAGCATTGCCATGGGCTCGGCCACTGACCTGGCAAAAACCAGCGCCGATGCGGTGCTGTTGTCCAACCGCCTGCAAGCGCTGGCCCAGGCGCTGCTGCTGGCACGCCGCACGCGGCGGATAATCGTCGAGAACCTGGCCTGGGCAACCTTGTACAATGGCCTGATGTTGCCGTTCGCGGCGCTGGGCTGGATCACCCCCGTGTGGGCCGCCATCGGCATGTCGGTCAGCTCGCTGGTGGTGGTGCTCAATGCCCTGCGCCTGACCCGCCTGCCCGATCCCGCGCCTGCCAGCACCGCGCGCGTCGAGGCGGTTGCCGGCGCGACCATCCTTCACTGAGCGATACCGCCATGCCTGCGCTGTACATCATGATTCCCGCAGCCCTGCTGATCGTTGGCGTGGCCATCTACATCTTCTTCTGGGCGGTCGACAGCGGCCAGTACGACGACCTCGACAGCCCGGCGCACAGCATCCTCTTCGATGACCAGGACCCAGGCCATCAAGCGGCGGTCAAGCACGACACCAAGCCCGCAGATGAGGACACCCCGCCCCGTGTTTGACCTGCTGCCCCTGCTGGGCTCGGCCCTGGTACTCGGCCTGCTCGGTGGCGGCCACTGCCTGGGCATGTGCGGCGGCCTGATGGGCGCGCTGACCCTGGCCATACCCGCCGAGCAACGCGGCCGCCGGCTGCGCTTGTTGCTTGCCTATAACCTCGGCCGCGTGCTCAGCTACGCCAGCGCCGGCCTGCTGCTGGGCATGGCCGGCTGGGCCGTGGCCAGCAGCCCGGCAGCGCAGGTGTTGCGAGTAATCGCGGCGTTGCTGTTGATCGCCATGGGCCTGTACCTGGCCGGCTGGTGGAGCGGGCTGACTCGCATCGAAGCACTGGGCCGCGGCCTGTGGCGGCATATTCAACCGCTGGCCACGCGCTTGCTGCCGGTATCGAGCCTGCCGCGGGCGCTGCTGCTCGGTGCACTGTGGGGCTGGCTGCCGTGCGGGCTGGTCTACAGCACCCTGCTATGGGCGGCGAGCCAGGGCAACGCCGGCTACAGCGCGGCGCTGATGCTTGCATTCGGCCTCGGTACCTGGCCGGTACTGCTCGCCACCGGCCTGGCCGCCGAGCGGGTCAATCGGCTGCTGCGCAAACGCAGTGTGCGCGTGGCCGGCGGCCTGCTGGTGATGGTGTTTGGCCTGTGGACCCTGCCCGGGCCGCACCAGCACTGGCTGATGGGCCACTGAGCGCGCCTCGCGAGGCGCGTTGATACAAATCAAAACAGATTCCTACAGACGCCCATAGACTTCGGACACTGCTGCTCCTATCCGGGGACTATTCCACATGCTCGACGAACTTCGTTGGGACGCCGACCTTATCCGCCGTTACGACCTGGCCGGCCCTCGCTACACCTCTTACCCAACCGCTCTGCAACTGCACAGCGAAGTGGGTTCGTTCGACCTGCTGCATGCCCTGCGCGAGAGCCGCCGCGCGGTACGGCCGCTGTCGCTGTATGTGCACGTGCCGTTCTGCGCCAACATCTGCTACTACTGCGCGTGCAACAAGGTCATCACCAAGGACCGCGCCCGCGCCCTGCCCTACCTGCAGCGCCTGCAACAGGAAATCCAGCTGATCGCCTGTCATCTGGAACCTAAACAGCGTGTTGAACAGCTGCACTTTGGTGGCGGCACGCCGACCTTCCTCAGCCATGTCGAATTGCGTCAGCTGATGGCGACCCTGCGCGAGCACTTCAACCTGCTCGACGACGACTCCGGCGACTACGGTATCGAGCTTGACCCGCGTGAAGCCGACTGGTCGACCATGGGCCTGCTGCGCGAACTGGGCTTCAACCGGGTCAGCCTCGGTGTGCAAGACCTCGACCCCGTGGTGCAGCGGGCGGTCAACCGCCTGCAGAGCCTGGAGCAGACCCGCGCCCTGATCGAGGCGGCGCGTACCTTGCAGTTCCGCTCGGTCAATCTGGACTTGATCTACGGCCTGCCCAAGCAGACCCCGGAAGGTTTTGCCCGCACCGTCGACGAAGTGATCCGGCTGCAGCCCGATCGCCTTTCGGTGTTCAACTACGCGCACCTGCCAGAACGCTTCATGCCCCAGCGACGCATCGACAGCAACGACCTGCCGGCCCCGGCAGCCAAGCTGGAAATGCTCCACGCCACCATCGAGCAACTGACCGCAGCGGGTTATCGCTACATCGGCATGGACCACTTTGCCCTGCCTGATGACGAGCTGGCCATCGCCCAGGAAGAAGGCACCCTGCAGCGCAACTTCCAGGGCTACACCACCCACGGTCATTGCGACCTGATCGGCCTCGGCGTGTCGGCGATCAGCCAGATCGGCGACCTGTACTGCCAGAACAGCAGCGACCTGAACACCTACAAGGAACTGCTCTCCAACGCGCAACTGGCGACCCAACGCGGGCTGCTGTGCAACCAGGATGATCGCCTGCGCCGGGCGGTGATCCAGCAATTGATCTGCCACTTCGAGCTGGATTTCGAGCAGATCGAACGCGCCTTCATGATCGATTTTCGTGGTTACTTCAATGAGCTGTGGCCGCAACTGCAGGCGATGCACCGCGACGGCCTGATCCGTCTCGACAGCAAGGGCATCAAGGTGCTACCGGCCGGGCGCCTGCTGGTCCGCTCGGTGTGCATGGTGTTCGATGCCTACCTGGCGCAACACAATCGCCAGCGCTTCTCGCGGGTGATCTGACGCGACCAAGCAGCGCATGGACTTCCCTGTGGAGCAGGCACATCATTGGCTGAGGACGAGCTGCGCGACACCACGCTGCAGCCCCGCCAGCCTGCACAAAAAAAGTGCAGGCTGGCCCTCAAGCCATGCCGTCGGTTATCCTTACGGCTTATGTGTGATTTCCCACAAGGATCGATCGAAATGTCCGAGCCAGTAAAACTGCGCACACACAACCAGGCCCACTGCAAGGATTGCAGCCTGGCCCCGTTGTGCCTGCCATTGTCCCTTAACCTTGAGGACATGGATGCGCTGGATGAAATCGTCAAACGCGGCCGCCCGCTGAAAAAGGGGGAATTCCTGTTCCGACAGGGTGACGATTTTGGCTCGGTCTACGCAGTTCGCTCCGGTGCCCTGAAGACTTTCAGCCTGAGCGACAGCGGCGAGGAGCAGATCACCGGCTTCCACCTGCCGAGCGAGCTGGTCGGCCTGTCGGGGATGGACACCGAGGCTTACCCGGTATCGGCCCAGGCCCAGGAAACCACCTCGGTGTGCGAGATCCCCTTCGAGCGCCTCGACGAGCTGTCGGTGCAATTGCCGCAGCTGCGCCGTCAGCTGATGCGGGTGATGAGCCGGGAGATTCGCGATGACCAGCAAATGATGCTGCTGCTCTCGAAAAAGACCGCCGACGAGCGCATCGCCACCTTCCTGGTCAACCTGTCGGCGCGCTTCCGCGCACGCGGTTATTCGGCCAACCAGTTCCGCCTGAGCATGTCGCGCAACGAGATTGGCAACTACCTGGGCCTGGCTGTGGAAACCGTGTCGCGGGTGTTCACGCGCTTCCAGCAAAACGGCCTGATCACTGCCGAAGGCAAGGAAGTGCACATCCTCGATCCGATCCAGCTGTGCGCACTGGCCGGCGGCGCAATCGACGCCTGAGTCGGCTGACGGGGTATACTTGCGGCCAGATTTCTCAGGATACCCCTCATGTACAGCGACACTTTCGACCTCAAAGCCCTGATCCGCCCGGTAGTGGACTTCCCCAAGCCGGGTGTGATCTTCCGTGACATCACCCCGCTGTTCCAGTCGCCGCGCGGCCTGCGCTATGTGGCCGACCGGTTCATCGAGCGCTATGTCGAGGCCGAATTCAGCCATATCGGTGCCATGGATGCGCGTGGTTTTCTGATCGGTTCGATCATCGCCCACCAGCTGAACAAGCCGCTGATCCTGTTCCGCAAACAGGGCAAGCTGCCGGCGCATGTGTTGTCCGAGGGCTATCAGACCGAGTATGGCGAGGCGTTTCTTGAAGTGCACGCCGACAGTCTGTGTGAAGGTGACTCGGTGCTGATCTTCGATGACCTGATTGCCACCGGCGGTACCTTGCTGGCAGCAGCCAACCTGGTCCGTCGCACCGGCGCGCAAGTGTTCGAAGCGGCGGCGATCATCGACCTGCCGGAGCTGGAAGGCTCGCAACGGCTGCAGGACGCAGGCGTGCCGACCTTCTGCCTGACCGAGTTTTCCCTGAGCGAATACTAAGGGTCTGCCTGATCTGCGCTGGCCGCTGGCGGCCAGCGCATCTCCCTGTGTAGATCAGTCTGTGCAGATCAGCGCCCGCCCGGCGAGACGATGATCTTCACGTTCTGCTCCTTGTTGTTGACCAACTCCTCAAAGCCCAGCTCGACGATCTGCTCCAGGCCAATGCGCCCGGTCACCAGTGGCTGAATGTTCAGGCGGCCATCGTTGATGAAGGCGATCACATCGGCAAACTCGCCGTTGTAGGCCAAGGCACCCAGCACCTGCTTCTCGGTCGAGACCAGATCGAAGAAGTTGAACGAGCTCGGCTCCTCGAAAATACCCACCAGCACGCACTTGCCCGCTTTGCGAATCGCATCGATGGCCAGCTTGGCGGTGTTCTTGTTGCCGATGCATTCGAAGCTGACATCAGCACCCAGGCCGCCAGTAAGCGCGCGAATTTCAGCCAGCGCGTCGCACTGGCTCGGGTCGAGCACCGCACTGGCGCCGACCTCAAGGGCCTTGGCTTTGCGCGCCGAGGACATCTCCAGGGCGATGACCTGAGCCGCGCCTGCGGCCTTGGCGCACATGATGGTGCACAGGCCGATGGTGCCGGCCCCGACTACCACCACGTTCTGCCCAAGCAGGCTGCCGGCCTTTTTCACCGCATGCATGCCCACCGCCAGCGGTTCGATCAGCGCCCCGGCTTCACGCGGAAACCCTTCAGGCAGGCGGTAGAGCAGATTGGCCGGGACATTCACTAGCTCGGCGAACGCACCGTTGTTCATCAGCCCGGTAAAGGCCAGTTTTTCACAGATGTTGTACAAGCCATGGGTGCAGTAATAGCAGGTGCCGCAGTGCTGGCAGGCGTCGGCCGCAACCGGGTCGCCAACGGCATAGCCGCTGACGCCCTCGCCGAGCTTGGCGATCTCGCCGCAGAATTCGTGGCCTAGAATGCACTGGCCCTGAATACCGGTCAGCGGGTGCGGTGCTTCGACCGGGATAAACACTGGCCCGGCCACGTATTCGTGCAGGTCAGAACCGCAGATACCGCACCAGTCGACCTTGATCTGCACCCAGCCCGGCGGAGGGTCTGCCGGCAGGGGGACCTGTTCGACGCGGATGTCATTGCGCCCGTGCCAGACGGCGGCGCGCATGTGGGAGTGGCTGAGGTCGTTCATTGTTGTTGTCTCCAGGCTCACGGGATCAGTGCTTGCGGACAAAGTCCTGCAGCAGCTGGTTGATCTGCTCGGCAGCTTCCATCTGCACCATATGGCCAACCCCTGGCAGCACCACCGCTTCGGCCTCTACGCCCTGGGCATGGCTGGCCGGGATGATCGCGTCTTCGCTGCCCCATAGCACCAGGGTCGGCTGTTGCGCGATCACGCCGCGCAGGTCATGCCGCTGCTGGTCGCCGTCGGCAATCGCCGCGGCCAACAAGCGCAGGGCAGCGTCGACGCTTTCGAGGCGCTTGAACTTGAGCATGTCCTCGAGCATCTGCCGGGTGACCATGCCCTGGTCGGCAAACAGTTGGCTCATGGCCGGTTTCAGGCCATTGCGATTGGCTGCCTCGACAAAACCGCGCAGGTACTCGCCGTTGATCTCCTGGCCCAGACCGGCGCTGGCGATCAGGCTCAGGCTGGCCACCCGCTGCGGCGCCAGGCGGGCCAGGTTCAAGCACACCGCGCCGCCCATGGAGTGCCCAGCCAGGTGTGCGCGGGTGATATCGAGGTGGTCGAGCAAGGCCAACACGGCGCCGCTGAGTTCGTCCAGGTCACCATGCTCAAGGGTCTTTGCCGACTCGCCGTGGCCGGGCAGGTCCAGCGCAATCACCCGCCGTTCGGCGGCCAGGGCCGGGTGGTTGAACAGCCAGTTGTTGAGGTCGCCGCCAAAGCCGTGCACCAGCACCAGTGGCGTGCCGCCCTCGCCCAGCTCGAACCAGCGCAGCAGGCGCCCGCCGACCTCGGCCTTCTGCGGTGCCGGGCCTTGCGCCTGCTCACTGGCAGCACTGGCGACGAACTCGGCCTGGAAGCGCTCGACCACTGTGTCGATCTCGGCCTCATCCGCTTCACCGTCGACCAGCACGGCAAGTAACGCGCCGACCGCCAGGGTTTCGTCCGGCTTGGCGACCTGGCGGCGCAACACGCCGCTGAACGGCGCCTCGACGCTGCTGCTGATCTTGTCGGTCTCGACATCCAGCACTTCGTCGCCCTTGTTGATCTGCTCGCCTTCCTGCTTGAGCCAAGCGTCGACTCGGCCCTCGGTCATCGACAGGCCCCACTTGGGCATGGTCAGGGTATGGATCTGGCTCATGCAGCACTCCTTGAGGCGTCCATGACTTTACGCACGGCGGCTTCGATCTTCGCCGCATCGGGGATGTACAGGTCTTCGAGGGCATCGGAAAACGGCACCGGCGTGTGCGGCGCGGTAACCATCTCGATCGGCCCCTTGAGCTCGGCAAAGGCCTTCTGCGCGACCAGCGCACTGATGTCGGTGGCCAGCGAGCAACGCGGGTTGGCTTCGTCGATCACCACCAGCCGGCCGGTTTTCTCCACGCTCTCAAGGATGCTGTCTTCGTCCAGCGGGCTGGTGGTGCGCAGGTCGAGCACCTCGCAGTCGATGCCCTGGCGGGCCAGGTTGTTGGCGGCCTCCATGGCCAGATGGACCATGCGCCCGTAGGTCACCAGGGTGATGTCGTTGCCGTCGCGCAGGTAGTTGGCCTCGCCGAACGGTATGGTGTAGAGCTCTTCGGGCACTTCGCCCTGCATGCTGTAGAGCAGCTTGTGCTCACAGAAGATCACCGGGTCGTTGTCACGGATAGCCTGGATCAGCAGGCCCTTGGCGTCATACGGCGACGACGGGCAGACCACCTTCAGGCCCGGGATATGGGTCCACAGCGAGGTGAGCATCTGCGAGTGCTGGGCCGCTGCGCGCAGGCCGGCGCCGACCATGGTGCGCATCACCAGCGGTGTCACCGCCTTGCCGCCGAACATATAGCGAAACTTCGCCGCCTGGTTGAGGATCTGGTCCAGGCAGCAGCCGGCGAAGTCGACGAACATCAGTTCGCAGACCGGCCGCAGGCCTTGGGTGGCAGCACCGACGGCAGCACCGACGTAACCGATTTCGGACAGCGGCGCATCCAGCACCCGCCCCGGAAACTGATGATAAAGGCCCTTGGTCACGCCAAGCACGCCACCCCAGGCGTCCTGCTCACCGGGCGCACCGGCGCCGCCGGCGACGTCTTCGCCAATGATGAACACCGTGCTGTCGCGGCGCATTTCCTGAGCCAGGGCCTCATTGATGGCCTGCTGGTAACTGATCTTTCTTGCCATGGTGATTGTCCTGTAGTTGTTATTGTCGGGGGCTCACGGGTAGCTGACGTAAACGTCGCTGAGCAGGTCGGCGGGCTGTGGTTTGGGGTCGGCCTTGGCACGGCGCACGGCGTCTTCGATCAGGTCGTCGACGCGGCCATCGATGGCGTCCAGTTGCGCGGCGCTGAGCAGGCCGGCACGGGTGGTCTTGTTGCGAAACTGCAGCAGGCAGTCGCGGGTTTCGCGCAGGTTCTTCACCTCGTCGGGGGCGCGATAGGTTTGTGCGTCGCCCTCGAAGTGGCCGTAATAGCGGGTCAGCTTGACCTCGATCAGCGACGGCCCCTGGCCGCTGCGCGCGCGCTCGACGGCGGCGCCTGCGGCTTCGTGCACGGCAAAGAAGTCGTAGCCGTCGATCGTCACCCCGGGCATGCCGAAGCCGGCGGCGCGGTCGGCAATATGGTCGCAGGCCACCGACCACTTCGATGCGGTGGCCTCGGCGTAGCCGTTGTTCTCGGCGACGAAGATGCACGCCAGGTTCATCACCGAGGCCATGTTCATGGCTTCGAACACCGCGCCTTCGTTGGAGGCGCCGTCGCCGAAGAACACCACCGAGACGTCATCGCGGCCCTTGAGCTTGGCTGCCAGCGCCGAGCCGGCCACCAGCGGCGCGCCAGCACCGACGATGCCGTTGGCGCCGAGCATGCCCTTGGACAGATCGGCGATGTGCATCGACCCGCCCTTGCCGCCGCAGACGCCGGTCTTCTTGCCGTAGATCTCGGCCATCATCCCGTACACATCGACGCCCTTGGCGATGCAGTGGCCATGGCCGCGGTGGTTGGAGGCGATGCAATCGGCATCGCGCAGGTGCGCCATGACCCCGGCCGCAGAGGCTTCTTCGCCGGCATACAGGTGGACGAAACCGGGGATCTCGCCGGTGGCAAACTCGACATGCAGGCGCTCTTCGAAGGCGCGAATGGTGCGCATGACTTCATAGGCATGCAGCAACTGCTCGGAACTGAGTTGGGTGGACATCTTGTTGTTCTCCAGGGTTGTCTCAACGCAGGGTTGCAGGGGTGTGCCGCTGGTCGCGGGGGACGACCAGCAAATGGTGGCGGGCGGCATGCGCCAACACCGCCTCGACATCGACCGACAGTGGGCCGTGCAGGTCGAGGGTGATGGTTGGGGTGTCTTGCTCGGCAAACTCGATTTCCCGCTCGCCATCCAGCGCCAGGGTGCCGCTGCGCAGGCTCAGCGGGTACGCCACGCCGGGCTGCAGCGGGCCACTGGCGGTCAACCCGCAGCCTTGCAACAGGCCGGGCGCGAGCGGCGCCAGCAAGACCTGGGTGGCGCTGGCGTCGAGGCGGACCCAGGCGCCCTGCTCGGCCTGACGCGACACCGGGCACCACAGCCCGCAGATGGCCGACAGGCCGATGGCGTGTGGCTCGGCGAAGCAGGCGAACACTTCGGCCAGGTCTTCGCTGCGGCTCAAGGCGCGGGCGCCGACAAAGCGCTGTGGCGACACCGCGACCTCGACCAACGCCCATTCGCACAGCTGCTGTTGCGGCACCCGCACCAGCAACCGCTTGTTGCGGCGCAGGCCGATATCCGCAGGGATCTGCCCGCTGGCCAGCAGGCCACCGGCGAGGCCCGCGCTGGTCGCTTCGCGCAGTTCAGGGAAGGCATTGTTGGTGCCGGTCGACAAGGTCAGCAACGGCGTATCGCCGGCTTCGGCGGCGACCGCTTTGTGCGTGCCGTCACCGCCCAGCACAGCGATCATCGCCACGCCCTGCTCGACCATCTGGCGAGCCGCGAGGCGGGTGTCGGCGACGGTTTGGGTCAGGGGCAGATCGAGCATCTGCAACGTCGGCCAGCGCTGCTCACGGGCCATCGGGCCAGTACTGGCCTTGAGCACCGCGGCGGCGATGCCGGTCATATCGGTTGGCAGCAGCACCCTGGCAATGCCGGTGGCACCAAATGCGGCGAGCAGGCGCTGGATGGCCGAGGCTTTGTCGGTGCTGGAATACAAACCGGCACTGGCCGTCAGGCGGCGCAGGTCGCGACCGGAGGCAGGGTTGGCAATGATCCCGATGATCGGGCCGGGCTGGCGCATGGCGCACCTCGTTTTATTGTTTGAGGAGAGCCAGAGCAAGGCCAGTGCCAGCTTTTTATTTGAACGCTGCAAGCCCCGTGGCAGAGCAGTTTCAGCGATTGTCCAGTGCACGTTGGCGGCTTGCCGACGAGACGCCGGGTGTCGCACCAGCAGCACCGCCCGCGAGACGCTGAGACGCCGCGTCTCAGCCGCGTCGCCAATCAAGCAGCGCTTGTCGCGGCTGTCGCGCGGGTGCTTAATGGCTCGATAAAGACAAGAACAAAAAACGGAGGCCCGAATGCTTGCCGCGAACTCCAGAGCCCATGTCGACTGCGTCAGCCGCGTGCTGAAAAACGCCGAACGCCAGCCGCAGGTGCCGGTGCCCGCGCTGATCCTCGACTCGTGGCGGCGCTCAATGGAGCTGCATCACCTCGACCCTGGCTCGCAGCAGGGTCCACGCATCCTTTCGCAAAACCTGCTCAACGAATGCCGCGAGCGCGCCGAGCTATTTCTGCGCATCGCCAGCGACGCCGTGGCGCGCCTGCACGCCCAGGTGCGCGGCGCCGACTACTGCGTGCTGCTGACCGACGGCCAGGGCCGCACCATCGACTACCGGGTCGACAGCAGCATCCGCACTGACTGCCGCAAAGCCGGCTTGTATCTGGGCACCTGCTGGTCGGAAGTGGAAGAAGGCACCTGCGGCGTGGCAGCGGTGCTGACCAGCAAGGCGCCGGTTACCGTGCACAAGCGTGATCACTATCGCGCAGCGTTCATTGGCCTGACCTGTACTGCTGCGCCGGTGTTCGACCCGCTGGGCGAACTGCTCGGGGTGGTCGATGTGTCCGCGCTGAAGTCACCGGATGATCGGCGCAGCCAGCACTTGATTCGCCAGCTGGTCGAGCAGACCGCCCGGGAAATCGAAAACGCCTTCTTCATGCACAGCAGCCAGGGCCACTGGGTGATGCGTGCCCACGGCACCCCCGGTTATGTCGAAAGCCAGCCCGATTACCTGCTGGCCTGGGATGCCGAAGGCCGCCTGCAAGCGCTCAACAGCCTCGCCCGCGAGCACCTGCTGGCACGCAACGGGCGCCTGCCGCAACACATCGGCGAGCTGTTCGACCTTGAGCAACTGCGCCGCGCCAGCGAGGCCAGCGCCCAGCGCCTGCCGGGCTTTGCCTTGTATGGGCGAGTCAGCGCGCCGCAGCGGCGCAGCGCGCCATCAGCACCCACGGCGCCGGCGCAAGACGCGCGCATCAGCCAGCACCTGCGCCTGGCCACGCGGGTCAAGGACTGCAACCTGGCGGTGCTGGTGCAAGGTGAGACCGGGGTCGGCAAGGAAGTCTTCGCGCGCCAGTTGCACCAGCTCAGCCAGCGCGCCGCTGGGCCATTTGTCACGCTCAATTGCGCGGCGATCCCGGAGTCGCTGATCGAAAGCGAGTTGTTCGGCTATGTTGCCGGAGCATTTACCGGCGCATCGAGCAAAGGCATGCAGGGCCTGCTGCAGCAAGCCGATGGCGGCACGCTGTTTCTCGACGAGATCGGCGACATGCCGCTAAGCCTGCAAACCCGCCTGCTGCGGGTGCTGGCCGAGGGCGAGGTGGCACCGCTGGGGGCGGCCCGGCGCGAGCGCGTCGATATTCAGGTGATCTGCGCCACTCACCGTGACCTGGCAGCGATGGTCAGCGACGGGCGCTTTCGTGAAGACCTGTACTTCCGCCTGGCCAACGCCCGCTTCGAATTGCCGCCGCTGCGCGACCGCGACGACCGCCTGAACCTGATCCACCGTCTGCTCGCTGAGGAGGCGCAGGCCTGCGGGGTTGAGGTGCTGCTGACCGATGCGGCGCTGGAAGCGCTGTTGAGCTACCGCTGGCCGGGCAACCTCAGGCAGCTGCGCCAGGTGCTGCGCTATGCCTGCGCGGTGTGTGATGGCGGTGAGTTGCACCTGGATGATCTACCGCAAGAGTTGCGCGGCACCGCTCAGCAGGCGCCGGCGCTGACCAGCGTCTCCAGCCCGGCCCGGCAGATGATTCTTGATGCGCTGATTCGTCATCGCTGGAAACCGGCGGATGCGGCTCAGGCGCTGGGCATTTCCCGGGCAACCTTGTACCGGCGGGTGCATGAGCACCGGATTGAGATGCCGCGGATGAAGTAACCGGCTGGGGGCTGCCAGTTACAGCGCAATCGGCCGGCGCCCGGCAAAGGCATGAGCCAGGGTGCCGCCATCGACCAGCTCCAGCTCGCCACCGAGCGGCACGCCGTGGGCGATGCGCGAGGCAACCAAACCCTTCTCGTGCAGCAACTGGGCGATGTAGTGCGCGGTCGCTTCACCTTCCACCGTCGGGTTGGTGGCGAGGATGACCTCGGTAAAGCTGCCCTGCTCTTCAATGCGCGCCATCAGCTGCGGGATGCCGATCGCCTCGGGGCCGAGGCCGTCGAGCGGCGACAGATGCCCCTTGAGCACGAAATAGCGACCGCGGAAACCGGTCTGCTCCACCGCATACACATCCATCGGCCCCTCGACCACGCACAGCTGGGTGTCGTCGCGGCGCACATCGGCGCACTGCGGGCACAGCTCCTGTTCGGTCAAGGTGCGGCACTGGCGGCAGTGGCCGACCCCTTCCATCGCCTGGGTCAGGCTTTGCGCCAGGCGCAGGCCGCCGCTGCGGTCACGCTCGAGCAACTGCAGGGCCATGCGCTGGGCGGTTTTCTGGCCGACACCGGGCAGGATGCGCAGCGAGTCGATCAGTTGGCGGATCAGTGGGCTGAAGCTCATGGGAGAGGCCTGACAATACAAATTAAGAGGCGGTTTATACCGGCCACGGCAGGCAGCGTCAAATCAGCTACAGCCGATACCGACAAGGCCTACCTGTGTTGTGGTTGACCCCTGTCCACATCTGCGGGTTCGGTCGGCTGCGGTTACCGGCCAAGGTCTACCCAGCGCAAAAAAAACGCCCGATCAACGGGCGTTTTGTCCTGCAAGAAAGCCAATGCCTTAGAACGGCATCTTGAAGCCCGGCGGCAACTGCATGCCAGCGGTCATGCCGCCCATCTTGTCCTGGCTGTTCTGCTCGACCTTGCGCACGGCGTCGTTGACGGCGGCAGCGATCAGGTCTTCGAGGACTTCCTTGTCTTCCTGCATCAGGCTGTCGTCGAGGCTGATGCGCTTGACGTCATGACGGCCGGTCATGACCACGCTGACCAGGCCGGCGCCGGACTGACCAGTGACTTCGGCGCTGGCCAGCTCTTCCTGCATCTTGGCCATTTTTTCCTGCATTTGCTGAGCCTGCTTCATCAGGCCTGCCATGCCACCTTTCATCATGGGGGTATACCTCGATTGGTTCATATGATGCGGCCAGGCGCAGTGCCGGCCGCATGGATAGCGGTTTATTGCCCCTGGCTGACCAGAGGCTCTACGGGCTCAATAGTATCCTGCCGCACGGTCGCGCCAAACTGGCGGATCATCTGCTGGATGAGCGGATCCTGCTCGATCGACACTTCGGCATCGTGCTGACGCTCGGAACGCTTGCGCGCTGCGGCCTGGGCCGGGGTTTCCTGCTCCGGGCGGATCAGCTCGATGCTCAGTTGCAGGGTGCGCCCGAGGTGCTGGTTGAGCGCGTCGTTCAAGCGCCGCTGCTGGGTGGAGTTGAACAGCGCGCCCTGCGCCGGGTCAAGGTGCAGCAGCCAGTTGTCGCCGTCGACGGCAATCAACGTACAGTTTGCGGCGATGTTGCCTGTCATCCCCGACACAGGCAACTGTGGGCATAATTCCAACCATTGCAGGGCCAGCCCGGTCGCCGGCTTGGAGGCTGGCAGGGGCTCGGGAGGCGGCGCCTGCTGGTCTTCCTGGACGTGCTCGGCGAGTTCGTCCAGGTAGCTGAAGCCAACCGGGTCGGCTTCGCCTGCGTAATAGTCCTCGTCCAGCGGCGGCTCGTCGTCGCGGTCCATGGCGACGCTATCGTAGGCGGCCGGGTCGAACGGCGGCGTATCGTCATGTGACGGCGCGTGCTGTGCCTGTGCTTCGGGTTGCGGCTCGGGCTTGGCTTGCGGCTCCGGTGCTGGTGCTGGCGGCTGTACCGGGGCGACAGGCGCAGCCTGCTCTTCCCATGGCAGGTCGATGGCTTGCTCGGCAACTGGCGCTGGCGCAGCAGGTTCTGGCTCTGGCTCTGGCTCTGACTCAGGCTCTGGTTCGGCAACGGGCTGCTCGACTACTGGTTCGGCAACCACTGGGGCCAGCGACGTAACTGGGGCCGGCACCTCTGCAACCGCGCTGACGGGCGCTGCCGCTGCCACCGCTTTTGCTGAATCAGCTGTGGCCTGGCTGATCCCCACTGGCTTTAGCTGCGGTCTGGGCGCGTCGTCGTTGTCCGCCGGGCGGAACGCCAACATGCGCAGCAGGACCATTTCGAAGCCGCCGCGCGGGTCTGGTGCCAGCGGCAAGTCGCGCCGGCCGATCAAACCCATCTGATAGTAGAACTGTACGTCCTCGGCAGGCAGCGCCGACGCCAGCGCCAGGACTCGATCACGATCGCCCTGACCATTGTCGACCGCCTCCGGCAATGCCTGGGCGATGGCCACGCGGTGCAGCACGTTGAGCATTTCGGCGAGCACGCCGGACCAGTCCGGGCCTTGCTCGGCCAAATCGCGCACCGCTTCAAGCAGCGCTCGCGCATCGCCCTCGAGCAACGCCTGCAACACGCCATACACCTGGCCATGATCAAGGGCGCCGAGCATCGCCCGCACATCGGCGGCCAATACCTTGCCCTCGCCAAAGGCGATGGCCTGATCGGTCAAGCTCATGGCATCGCGCATCGAGCCATCGGCAGCGCGCCCGAGCAGCCACAGTGCATCATCCTCGAACGGTACGTTCTCGGCAGACAGCACATGATTCAGGTGCTCGACTACCCGCTCCGGGCTCATGTTCTTCAGCGAGAACTGCAAGCAGCGCGAGAGGATGGTGGCCGGCAGCTTTTGCGGGTCGGTGGTGGCGAGGATGAACTTGACGTAGGGCGGCGGCTCTTCCAGCGTCTTCAGCAAGGCGTTGAACGAGTGCGTCGAGAGCATGTGCACTTCGTCGATCAGGTAGACCTTGAAGCGGCCACGGCTCGGTGCGTACTGCACGTTGTCGAGCAGCTCGCGGGTGTCTTCGACCTTGGTTCGGCTGGCGGCGTCGATCTCGATCAGGTCGACAAAGCGCCCCTCGTCGATCTCCCGGCATACCGAGCAGGTGCCACAGGGCGTAGAGGTGATGCCGGTTTCGCAGTTCAGGCACTTGGCGATGATCCGCGCGATGGTGGTCTTGCCGACCCCGCGGGTACCAGTAAACAGGTAGGCGTGATGCAGCCGCTGGTTATCCAGCGCATTGATCAATGCCTTGAGCACATGGGTCTGGCCGACCATTTCGCGGAACGAGCGCGGACGCCACTTACGTGCAAGAACCTGATAACTCATCAAAAACCATCGCAAACTGAACCAGCGGAAGATCGCTAATGCTAGCGGAGCGGGGCCGAAATTGCACCCGGCCAATCTCGTCTACGCTAAGCCATGCACGGTTCGACGCAGATCAAGGAGGAATACACATGCGCCGACTACTGGCCAGCCTGCTGTTATGCGCCACGCCCAGCTGGGCCGAGCAACCGGTGCTGCGCTTCGCCATTGCCGAGAGCTGGAGCATGCCGCTGATCCGCATCGAGCAGGGCCAGCCGGTCGAAGGCATTCTATATGACCTGATGCAGGCCGCTGCGCGCGAAGCCGGCGTGCGGCCTGAGTACCACGTGTTGGCCCGCCTGCGCATGCAGCAAGCCATGGAGGACGGCAGTATCGACGTGCGCTGCAATGTCGCAACCAATTGGTTGATCGAACGCCCTGGCGAGTACATCTGGAGCGTGCCGCTGATGGAACAGCGCGATTTACTCGTGAGCCGCGCCGGCGTGCTCGACCCCGTCGATGCCTCGCGCCTGCCCGCTCAAGCCATTGGTACGGTACTCGGCTATAGCTACCCAACTCTGCAACCCCTGTTCAGCCGAGGCCAACTGCGCCGCGAAGACAGCCGCAGCCAACAACTGGCGCTGCAGAAATTAGAGGCCGGGCGCTACCAGTACGCAGTGAGCAATGAGTTGTCGCTGCAGTGGTTCAACCGCCAACTGCCAGCCGAAGCGCAACTGCAGAGCCGCGCGCTGCTGGAAGAGCAAAACCTCGGTTGTATGGTCCGCAGCGCCCCCTCGCGCCCGACCCAGGCGCTGCTCAGGGCGCTGGTGCGGATCAAGCAGTCCGGCGAGGTGGAGCGCATTGTTCAGCACTACGCGCCCGCTTCGCCAGCGCCGATGGTGATCGGCTCACACCCGTGAAAGCAGCAGCGCGGTTGCGTACAGACCGCTCCCGAACACCAGGTGCGTGGCCACACTACGCAGGCTGTTGCTAAACGGCGCTGGCGTCTTGCTGGCAAACCAGCCCGCGCCCATCGCCGGCTGCAGAATGCACAGCGGCGCCACCACGGTACACAGGCCAAAGGTCAACGCAGGCAGCAGCGTCGGCGCATGCAACCAATCGGCCCCTTGCAGCGCCAGCAACGCTGCGGCGAACAACAGCCCAATCGCGTAATGCAACGCCCAGCCCAACACCCGCTCATGCCTGATCGGCTCCGCGTTGGCGATAGCCACATGGCGCACCCTGCCTCGCAGCAGATGCCCCGCCCAACGCCCGAGCATGGCGTAATTGAGCGTGCTCACCCCCAGCCGCCGCAGCAACATCGCCCACACATCCATCACCAACGTGGCGCCGATGCCGATCACCAGCGTGGAAATCAAGAAAACCGTAACGCCCATGAACACACCCTCGCAGATTGACGAAAAAGCCCAATGCCGCGCAGCATAGAAGTTGAAGTCAACTTCAAGTCAAGGGACCAATCATGGACATCGCCGATGTCGCCAAACGCACCGGAGTACCGGCCTCGACCCTGCGCTACTACGCCAAGACCGGCTTGCTCGAGCCCCTCAGCAGCCCCGGCCAACGCCGGCAGTTTTCCGCAGACGTGGCCGATCGCCTGGCCTTGATCGCGCTTGGCCAGGCGGCGGGGTTTTCATTGAGTGAAGTGCGGGCGATGCTGGTGGACCTGCAGGTCGATCGCGACATGCTCCAGGCCAAGGCGGACGAAATCGATGAACAGGTCAAACGCTTGCAGGCCATGAGCAAAGGGCTGCGGCATGCGGCGGCGTGCCCTGAGGAGGATCATCTGGCGTGTCCGACGTTTCAGCGGTTGATGAAGGTTGCGGCTGCGGGAGTGCGTGTACGCGAGCGGCGCTCGAATAACTGAGGGGAGTTGGATTGGGCAGCGAAGGACAACGCTGGAGCAGGCGCGTCGAAAGATTTTTCGACCCCTGAAATGGAGGCGGCCCCACCAGCCACACCCCGGCACTCAATGTCCCCGCCTTGGCTGCTTCCTTCCGGATCTGACCAGGTCAACGGGTAATCAATGCGGAGGGACCGGTAGGGCCACCATAACGCGACTTGCCATGTGACAAGCCGCGCCATTGTACCGCTCTGGGACGAAGTTACAACCTCTGCATCAAGAAAAAATCATCATTTCTCAATGACTTGTCCCGCGAGGCGGTCAGATGTCGATGCCATGGCCGGCCAGGAAGCCGACAAAGGCGTCTTCATCGAGCACCTTGACCCCGAGTTCGCTGGCTTTGGCCAGTTTCGAGCCGGCGCCGGGACCGGCGACTACGCAATGGGTCTTGCCGGAGACCGAGCCGGCGACCTTGGCGCCGAGCTGTTCGAGCTTGTCCTTGGCGATGTCGCGGCTCATGCGTTCGAGGCTGCCGGTGAGCACCCAGGTCTGCCCGGCCAGGGGCAGGCCTTCGACCACGCGCTTCTCGCTGGCCCAGTGCATGCCGAACTTCAGCAGCTGTGCTTCGATGGCGCGTGCCAGCTGTTGGTTGGCCTCGACCTTGAAGAACTCGCGCACGGCTTCGGCTTGCTTGGCCGCGAGGGCCTGGCGCAGGTCGATACCGTCGGCCTGGATAATCTGCTCGAGGGTGCCCAGCTTAGCCACCAGCTTCTCGGCGCCGGTCGGGCCGACCGAGGCGATATCGAGTTTGGCGATCAGCCCGGCGAGGGTGGTGCTGGCGGCGAACTCGGGGGCCAGCTCGCCCTCCTCCTGCAACTGCATGCCGCTGTCGAGCAACTGCTGGATGACGTCGCGGTTGTGCTGGTCTTCGAAGAAGTTGTGGATCTCGTGGGCGACTTCCAGGCCGATATCAGGCAGGTACGTCAGTACCTGCGGCAGCGCCTCCTGCACCCGCGCCAGGCTGCCCAGCGAGCGCGCCAAGACCTTCGCGGTCTCTTCGCCAACATCGGGGATGCCGAGGGCGTAGATGAAACGCGCCAGGCTTGGTCGTTTGCTGTTGTTGATGGCCTCAAGCAGTTTGTTGCTGGAAACCTCGGCAAAGCCTTCGAGGTCGACGATTTGCTCGAAAGTCAGCTTATACAGGTCTGCAGGCGAGCGGATCAGCCCCTCATCGACCAACTGCTCGACGCTTTTTTCGCCCAGGCCATCGATGTCCATGGCGCGCCGCGAGACGTAGTGGATGATCGCCTGCTTCAACTGCGCGGCACAGGCCAGGCGGCCAACGCAGCGGTAGACAGCACCTTCACTGGTGGTCTCTTTGCCTTTGCTGCGCTTGATCAGCTGGGTGCGCTCGACCTGCGAGCCGCACACCGGGCATTCGCTCGGCACGGGCACTGGACGGGCGTCAGCGGGGCGGCGCTCGAGCACCACCTGCATGACTTGCGGGATAACGTCGCCAGCGCGGCGGATGATCACCGTGTCGCCGATATGCACGCCGAGGCGGGCGACTTCGTCCATGTTGTGCAGGGTGGCATTGGATACGGTGACGCCGGCGACTTTGACCGGTTTCAGGCGCGCGACAGGCGTGACTGCGCCGGTACGGCCGACCTGAAACTCGACGTCGAGCACTTCGGTCAGCTCTTCCATGGCCGGGAATTTATGGGCAATCGCCCAGCGCGGCTCGCGTGCCCGGAAGCCCAGCTCACGCTGCGCGGCCAGGCTGTTGACCTTGAACACCACACCGTCGATCTCGTAGGCGAGCTCGTTGCGGCGGGCGCCGATGTCCTGGTAATAAGCCAGGCATTCTTCAATGCCGGCGGCGTGCTTGAGCTCGCGGCTGATCGGCATGCCCCAAGTCTTGAGCTTCTCGAGGGTGTCGATGTGGCTGTCGGCGATGCTTTCGGAGGTTTGCCCAACGCCATAGCAGCAGAATTCCAGCGGGCGGCTGGCGGTGATCTTCGAGTCCAGCTGGCGCAGGCTGCCGGCGGCGGCGTTGCGCGGGTTGGCGAAGGTCTTGCCGCCAATGGCAGCCTGGCTGGCGTTGAGACGGTCGAAGCCGGCTTTGCTCATGAACACTTCACCGCGCACTTCGAGCACGGCTGGCCAGCCACTGCCCTGCAGTTTGAGCGGGATGTTGCGTACGGTGCGCACGTTGCTGCTGATGTCTTCGCCGGTGGTACCGTCGCCGCGAGTGGCGCCTTGCACCAGCTGGCCATCACGGTACAGCAGGCTGACCGCAAGGCCGTCGAGCTTGGGCTCGCAGCTGTAGTCGACTGCACCGGGCTGGTCGAGGCCGTCGACCACGCGGCGATCGAATTCACGCAGATCAGCTTCTTCGAAGGCGTTGCCCAGGCTGAGCATGGGCACTTCGTGGCGGACCTGGCTGAAAGCCGCCAGGGCACTGCCGCCGACGCGCTGGGTTGGCGAGTCCGGGGTGACCAGGTGCGGGTGTTCGGCTTCGAGGGCTTTTAGTTCGTTGAACAGGCGGTCGTATTCGGCGTCGGGGATGCTGGGCTCGTCGAGGACGTAGTAGCGGTAGTTATGCTGGTCGAGCTCGGCGCGCAGCTGGTGGATGCGGGTTTCGGCGGTCATGAGGGTGTTCTCTTGCTGGGCACAAGAGCGGGTTTGGGTGGGTTCAGCGGATGGGGGCTGCTGCGCAGCCCTTTCGCGACACAAGGCCGCTCCTACAGGACCAAGCATGGCTGAAGCACGACGCGGTCCCTGTAGGAGCGGCCTTGTGTCGCGAAAGGGCCGCATAGCGGCCCCAATCCAGGCACCGCCGCGCCCACCTGCCCCACTCAGCCCCAAAGCTGCTCTAGCGCATAAATCACTGCGGGCAGAATCGCTATCGACCCTGCCCGCACGGTTAAATCAACGTTTCTGAGTCAGCGCCCGGCGCTCGAACTCAACGATACGCTGGCGGTAATGCTCAATGGTCTGCGCCGTCAACACGCTACGCTGGTCATCCTTGAGTTCGCCATCGAGCTCATGGGCCAGCTTGCGCGCAGCAGCAACCATCACGTCGAAGGCCTGCTTGGGATGGCGCGGGCCTGGCAAGCCGAGGAAGAAGCTCACCGCACGGGTGCTGAAATGGTCGATGTCGTCCAGGTCAAACACACCTGGCTTGACCGCGTTGGCCATCGAGAACAGCACTTCGCCGTGACCGGCCATGCTCTCGTGACGGTGGAAGATGTCCATTTCGCCAAAACGCAGACCGCTCTCGAGAATGTTCTGCAACAGGGCTGGGCCGCGGAAGCCGGTTTCGTCACGGGAGATCACGCTGATCACCAGCACCTCCTCAGCCGGTGGCAGCTCCTTGACGCTGCTGCTGGACGAGCTCGAGGAGAAACCACTGTTGCGGTTGTTGTCGGTCTCGTAGGCGTTGTCAGGCTCGGCGAACAGGTCAGGCTCACGCGGCTCGGCCGCCAGGCTCAGATCGCCTTGCTGTGGCTCGCTGTTGCGCTTGCCGCGCTTGGCGGCCTTGACCGGTTTGGCTTCGCGCTCGCGCTCACGCCCTGCGCTCATCGACGGCAGGTCGGTTTCATCCAGCTCGGGCTCTTTGTGCTGGCCTTCCAGCACACGTGCCGGGCCAAGCACTTCAGCGCCGCCTTCTTCGTCCGCAACATTGGAGTAGCTGCGGTCGAGACGGAATTTCAACTTGCCTTTGCCACCACGCATGCGACGCCAGCCGTCGAAAAGAATACCGGCGATGACAATGATGCCGATGACGATCAGCCACTCGCGCAGACCGATTTCCATTTAATCCCGTGCCTCTATAAAAAAATATGCTTGAAAACAAAGGGTTCAAAGCCCTTTAACACGTGGCGCCAACTCTATGTTCTGACAGGCGTTTTACCCACGCAGAATACACGTGACGGTAAAGCTAGCACGACCAAAGGCAACTTTACACCGTCTGTCACACATGACAGGCGTTTTAGCTGCTGAAAACGCCTCAACGTCGCTTATCAGGCGTCTACCATGGCCATTGCCGCCTCTACATCAACTGCAACAAGACGTGAACAGCCCGGCTCGTGCATCGTCACCCCCATCAATTGATCGGCCATCTCCATGGCGATCTTGTTATGGGTGATGTAGATGAACTGCACGGTCTCGCTCATTTCCTTGACCAACCGCGCGTACCGCCCAACGTTGGCATCGTCCAGCGGCGCATCGACTTCGTCGAGCATGCAGAACGGTGCCGGGTTGAGTTTGAAGATAGCGAACACCAGCGCCAGCGCAGTCAGGGCTTTCTCGCCACCCGACAGCAAATGGATGGTGCTGTTTTTCTTGCCCGGCGGGCGCGCCATGATTGTCACCCCAGTATCGAGTAAATCTTCGCCCGTCAGTTCCAAGTAAGCGCTACCACCGCCGAAAACTTTTGGAAAAAGTGCCTGCAAACCGGCATTTATCTGATCAAAGGTATCCTTGAAGCGGGTGCGGGTTTCCTTGTCGATCTTGCGGATGACGTTTTCCAGGGTCTCGAGCGCTTCGACCAGGTCGGCGTCCTGCGCATCCAGATAGCGTTTGCGCTCGGACTGTTGCTCGTACTCTTCGATGGCTGCCAGGTTGATCGCACCCAGGCGCTGAATACGCCCTTCGATTTGCTCGAGCTGCTGTTCGGTGGCAGCTTCACTGGCCTCGTCTTCAAGCGTGGCAAGCACGCCTTGCAGGTCGAAACCGTCGGCCAGCAGTTGTTCCTGCAAGGTGCTGCGGCGCAGGTCGAGGCCTTGCGATTCAAGGCGTGACTGCTCAAGCTGACCGCGCAGGAGAAGCGACTGCTGCTCGGCCTGGGTGCGGCGTTTTTCGGCGTCGCGCAATTCGCGGTCGGCTTCATCCATGTGCAACCTGGCCAGGCGCATTTCTTCATCGACGCTCATGCGCCGCTCGAGCAGCTCTTCAAGCTTGAGGCGCAGCTCTTCCTGCGGCGCTTCGCCCTCTTCCAGATTCAGGCTCAACTGCTCCTGGCGCTCGCTCAGGCGTTCGGCTTGCTGCTCCAGCCGCTCCAGCGCCTGCCGGGTGGAGTCGTGCTGGGCGCGCAGCGAGCCCAGGCGCACGGCCAGCTGGTGGGCGTGGTCCTTGTGCTGGCGGGCTTCCTGGCGGATGCGGTCGAGGCCTTCGCGCAGGGTGTCGCGGCGGGCCAGCAGTTGCTCGCGCTGCTCGGTGTCCTCGGCCATCAGGTCGAGGGCCTCTTGCAGGATCAGCCGCGCCTCACCGAGCTGTTCGTGCTCGATGGCGCGCTGCTCACCGAGCTCGCTTAATTCTTCTTCGAGGCGGCGGCGACGCAGCTCCAACTGCTCGGCGCGGGCGCGGCCAGCGGACAGGCGTGCCTTGAACTCACCGAGCTGGCGGTTTTCGTCCTGGCTACGGCGGCGCAATTGTTCGCGCTGCTCTTCAAGGTCACGCTGTTGCTCGCGCTGGCTGTGCAGGCGCTGCTCGAACTGGTCCAGCTGCTCCTGTTGCTGCAGTTGCTGCTCGGCCAGCTGTTCGATCTCCTGCGCGCGGGCGAGCATGCCGCCTTGCGCTTCGCTGCCGCGGCTGACGCGCAGAAAATGCCGGCCCACCCAGTAGCCATCGCGGCTGACCAGGCTTTCGCCAGCCAGCAGACTTGCGCGCTGGCTCAGCGCCTGCTCGAGGGTCTCGACCGGACGCACCTGGCTCAGCCAAGGGCTGAGATCAGTGCGCCCTTCGACCTTGTCGAGCAAGCTGCCGGGCACCCGAGCGCCCTCGCCAGCCGCCAGCAACAAGCGCAAATCACCTTGTTCCAGTGCGGCGAAGTCCAGTTGTTTGAAGTCGTCGACCAGCACTGCCTGCAAGTCGGCACCCAGTACGGTCTCGACGGCCAGCTCCCAGCCGGCTTCGACGCGCAGCCCTTCGGCCAGGCGCGGACGTTGTTGCAAGCCTTGCTCGCGCAGCCACTCACCAGCACCGGCAGAAGGCTCAAGGGCAGCTTGCTGCAGCGCCTCAAGCGACGCCAGGCGACCGCCCAGACGCTGTTGTTCGCCCTGCAACTGCTGATGGTTTTGGTTGAGCTGCTGCAGTTGCTCACGCACGGCTTCTAAGCGCTCGAGCACGTCCTGCTCGCTGAGCTGCAGTTCTTCCAGCAGCAGCTCACTGCTGGCGACCTGTTCGGTCAACTCGAGCATGGCCGCGTCCTGCGGGTCGGCGCTGAGCTGATCGCGTTCGTCAGCCAACTTGCGCTGGCGCTCGGCCAAGCGCTCGAGGCTGGTTTCCAGCTGCTGCAAGCGCGATTGCTGGACCTCGGCCTGGCGCCGCGGCTCGGCAGAGCGGGTGTTGAAACTGTCCCACTGCTCCTGCCAGCCGTGCATGCCCAGTTCGGCCTCTTCAAGCACGGCAGCCGCTTCTTCGGCGGCTGCGAGGGTCATCTCCTGCTCGGGCTCAAGCTGCTCCAGCTCTTCGCCGAGGGTCGCCAGCAGGGTGCGGTCATGGCCCAGGTGCGACTCGGTTTCCAGCCGCGTGCGCTCGGCTTCCTTGAGGTCGTCCTGCAACTGGCGCAGGCGCTGCTGGCCGTGCTGGATGCTCTGCTCGACCCGGGCGATGTCCCCCGCCACCGAATAGAAGCGGCCCTGAACCTGATTGAAGCGCTCGGACAACTCATGATGGCCGTCACGCAGGCGTTCGATGCTGGCATCGGCATTGCGCTGCTCGGCCACCAGTGCTTCGAAGGCCACTTCCTGGTCACCGATGACGGCGCCGCGCTGCTGCACCCTCTGGTCCAGCTCACGCCAGCGCAGGGCCGACAAGCGCGCCTTGAGCAGGCGCTCTTCGGCCTTGTATTCGCGGTATTTTTCGGCGGCCTGGGCCTGGCGGTGCAAGCGCTCGAGCTGGCGCCCAAGCTCATCGCGCAGGTCGGTCAGGCGGGCGAGGTTTTCCTGGGTGCGGCGAATACGGGTTTCGGTCTCGCGGCGGCGCTCCTTGTACTTGGAGATGCCGGCGGCTTCTTCGATGAAATTGCGCAGCTCTTCCGGCTTGGCCTCGATCAGCTTGGAGATCATGCCCTGTTCGATGATCGAGTAGCTGCGCGGTCCCAGACCGGTACCGAGGAAGATATCGGTGATATCGCGACGACGGCATTTGGTGCCGTTGAGGTAGTAGGTATTCTGCGCGTCGCGGGTCACCTTGCGCCGGATCGAGATCTCGGCGTAGGCGGCGTACTCGCCGACCAGGGTGTTGTCGCTGTTGTCGAACACCAGCTCGATACTGGCCTGGCTGACCGGCTTGCGGCTGGTCGAGCCATTGAAGATGACGTCGGTCATCGACTCGCCGCGCAGGTTCTTGGCCGAGCTTTCGCCCATCACCCAGCGCACCGCGTCGATGATGTTGGACTTGCCACAGCCATTGGGCCCAACCACGGCGGCCATGTTGCTGGGGAAGTTGACCGTAGTCGGGTCGACGAACGACTTGAACCCGGCCAGGCGAATGCACTTCAAGCGCATCGATCAGGCCCGTGCCAACGCGGCCAGCACCAGCTCGCAACTGCGCTGGCAGTAGGCAACCAGCACTTCGCGAATGAGCGCAGTATCGCGCGCAACCACCGCCTGCAGCAGGCGATCGAACAGGTCGAGGTAGTCGAGCATATTGGCCTGGCGTTGATCCAGCGCCAGATAATAGGCCCTGCTCATGGCGGGCTGCAGGTTCTCGACGGTTTCCTGCAGGTACGGGTTGTCGGCGAACGGATAAGCAGCGCGCATCACCGCGAAGCTTTCGGCGACGAAGGTCTTGATGTCGGTGGCGGCGTAGGCTTGTTGCAAGCGTTGCTGAATGCCCAGAAACGGCATCAGGTCGGCATCGGTGCGCCATTTCTGGGCAACGGCGTTGCCGAGCAGGATGTAGAACTCGCCCATCAACGCGCACAGGCTGCGCACACTGCGCTCGTCAAGCCGGGTAACGTGAGCGCCACGTCGCGGCAGGATCGCCACCAGATGGCGACGTTCAAGGATCAACAATGCCTCGCGCACGGAGCCGCGGCTGACGTTCAGGGCCTGCGTGACCTTTTGCTCCTGGATCCGCTCACCCGGGGCAAGCTCGCCGCGGATGATCCGCTCGGCCAGATGGTGGGCAATCTGCTCGGAGAGACTGTCCGGCGCCTTGAACGTCATGGTTTTCCTTCAAAATCATTGAACTGGGCACAAGCGGCGGATTGTAGCGCACTTGTCTGGCAGTCGCGCAGAGGGGCGCTGCGCTTTATTCGTAGGCAAGCCGGGCCGGCAATCAGGCGCGATCTATGCTTGGTAAAAGGCACACTGTTTGGTGCGGACGCACTATGCGCGACTTCTTGACCTTTGAGTCAGAAAATCATTGACCCGGCGATCAAGCCTGCTTAGAGTCCGCCGGAACAACAATAAAACCATTGCGAGGCCTCCCCCGTGATCCAGTTTCTCGTAAACCAGGAGCTGCGTAATGAGCACGCCCTGGACCCGAACATGACCGTGCTGCAGTACCTGCGCGAACACCTTGGCAAATCAGGCACCAAGGAAGGCTGCGCCAGTGGCGACTGCGGCGCCTGTACAGTGGTGGTCGGCGAGCTCGAAGAAGACGGCCAGAGCCTGCGCTACCGCAGCCTCAACTCGTGCCTGACCTTCGTTTCGTCGTTGCACGGCAAACAATTGATCAGCGTCGAAGGCCTCAAGCATCAGGGCGAACTGCACAGCGTGCAAAAGGCCATGGCCGACTGCCACGGCTCGCAGTGCGGCTTCTGCACCCCCGGCTTTGTCATGTCGCTGTTTGCCTTGCAGAAGAACAGCAACGGCGCCGACACCCAGCAGGCGCAGGAAGCCCTCGCCGGCAACCTGTGCCGCTGCACCGGCTACCGGCCGATCCTCGCCGCTGCCGAACAGAGCTGCGCCACGCCGTGCCGCGACCAGTTCGATGCGCAGCAGGCGCAAACCATCGCCCGCCTCAAAGCCATCGCCCCGTCAGAAACCGGCGAACTGAACAGCGGTGACAAGCGCTGCCTGGTGCCGCTGACCGTTGCCGACCTGGCCGACCTGTACAGCTCGCATCCGGAAGCGCGCCTGCTCGCCGGCGGCACCGACCTGGCGCTGGAAGTGACCCAGTTCCACAAGACCCTGCCGGTGATGATCTATGTCGGCAACGTCGCCGAACTAAAGCGCATTGACAAAACCGCCACTCACCTGGAGATAGGTGCAGCCACGCCGCTGACCGACTGCTATGGCGCGCTGAGCGACGAATACCCGGATTTTGGCGCCCTGCTGCACCGCTTTGCCTCGTTGCAGATCCGCAACCAGGGCACCCTCGGTGGCAACATCGGCAACGCCTCGCCCATCGGTGACTCGCCGCCGCTGCTGATTGCCCTGGATGCCCAGGTCGTACTGCGCCAGGGCCAACGCCAGCGCGTGCTGCCACTGGAAGACTACTTTATCGACTACCGCATCACGGCGCGCCAGGACAGCGAGTTCATCGAGAAGATCATCGTGCCGCGCGCCAGCAACGATTGGACGTTCCGCGCCTACAAGGTCTCCAAGCGGCTGGACGACGACATCTCGGCAGTTTGTGCAGCGTTCAACCTGAGCATCGAAAACGGTGTGGTCAGCGGCGTGCGCATTGCCTTTGGCGGCATGGCCGCGATCCCCAAACGGGCCCGCGCCTGCGAGGCCGCACTGCGCGGCAAGCCATGGAATCAGGCCACCCTTGAACGTGCCTGCCAGGCGCTGGGCGAAGACTTCAGCCCGCTCTCGGACTTCCGCGCGAGCAAGGAATACCGCCTGCTGACCGCGCAGAACCTGCTGCGCAAGTACTTCATCGAACTGCAATCGCCGCACATCGAAACCCGGGTGACCGACTATGTCTAATCATCATGCCGTCAAGAGCCAGGCCGAGATGGCCGAGCTGTTCCGCCAGGACCTGACCACCGGCGTCGGCCGCAGCGTCAAGCACGACAGCGCCGACAAACACGTCAGCGGCGAAGCGGTGTATATCGATGACCGCCTTGAATTCCCCAATCAGTTGCATGTGTATGCGCGCACGGCCGACCGTGCCCACGCGCGCATCCTGAGTATCGATACCGCGCCGTGCTACGCCTTTGAAGGCGTGCGCATCGCCATCACCCATGAAGACATCCCCGGCCTCAAGGATATCGGCCCGGTGGTCGCCGGCGATCCGTTGCTGGCGATCGACAAGGTCGAGTTCTTCGGCCAGCCAGTGCTGGCGGTAGCTGCCCGCGATCTGGAAACCGCGCGCCGTGCGGCGATGGCGGCGATTATCGAATACGAAGACCTCGAGCCGGTGCTGGATGTTGTTCAAGCACTGCGCGACAAGCACTTCGTACTCGACAGCCATACCCATCAGCGCGGTGATTCGGTTGCGGCCCTGGCCAGCGCCCCGCACCGCTTGCAAGGCACCTTGCATATCGGTGGCCAGGAGCACTTCTACCTCGAAACGCAAATCTCCTCGGTGATGCCGACCGAAGACGGCGGCATGATCGTGTACTGCTCGACGCAGAACCCGACCGAAGTGCAAAAACTGGTCGCCGAAGTGCTCGATGTACCGATGAACAAGATCGTCCTCGACATGCGCCGCATGGGTGGCGGTTTCGGCGGCAAGGAAACCCAGGCCGCCAGCCCGGCCTGCCTGTGCGCGGTGATCGCGCGCCTGACCGGCCAGCCGACCAAGATGCGCCTGCCACGGGTCGAAGACATGACCATGACCGGCAAGCGCCACCCGTTCTATGTCGAGTACGACGTCGGCTTCGATGACGACGGCCGCCTGCACGGCATCCAGTTTGACCTCGCCGGCAACTGCGGCTACTCGCCGGACCTGTCCGGCTCGATCGTCGACCGCGCCATGTTCCACTCGGACAACGCCTATTACCTTGGCGACGCCACCGTCAACGGCCACCGCTGCAAGACCAACACCGCCTCCAACACCGCCTACCGCGGTTTCGGCGGGCCGCAAGGCATGGTCGCCATCGAGCAGGTGATGGACCACATTGCCCGCCAGCTGGGCCGTGACCCGCTGGACGTGCGCAAGGCCAACTACTACGGCAAGACCGAGCGCAACGTCACCCATTACTACCAGACCGTCGAACACAACCTGATCGAGGAAATGACCGCCGAACTGGAGGCCAGCAGCGACTACGCCGAACGGCGCAAGTCGATCCGCCACTTCAACGAGCACAGCCCGGTGCTGAAAAAAGGCCTGGCGCTGACGCCGGTCAAATTCGGCATCTCGTTCACTGCCACCTTCCTCAACCAGGCCGGCGCGTTGATCCACATCTACACCGACGGCAGCATCCACCTCAACCATGGCGGCACCGAGATGGGCCAGGGTTTGAACACCAAGGTTGCGCAGGTGGTTGCGCAGGTGTTCCAGGTCGAGATCGACCGCATCCAGATCACGGCGACCAACACCGACAAGGTCCCCAACACCTCGCCGACCGCTGCATCCAGCGGCGCCGACCTGAACGGCAAGGCGGCGCAGAACGCGGCGGAAATCCTCAAGAAGCGCCTGGTCGAGTTTGCCGCCCGGCACTGGAACGTTACCGAAGAAGACGTTGAATTCCGCAACGGCCATGTGCGCGTGCGCGAAGAGTTGATCAGTTTCGAGACGCTGGTGCAGCAGGCCTATTTTGCCCAGGTGTCGCTGTCGACTACCGGCTTCTACCGCACGCCGAAGATCTTCTACGACCGCTCACAGGCACGCGGCCGGCCGTTCTACTACTTCGCCTTTGGCGCAGCCTGCGTCGAGGTCATCGTCGACACCCTGACCGGCGAGTACAAGATGCTCCGCGCCGATATCCTGCACGACGTCGGCGACTCACTGAACCCGGCAATCGACATCGGTCAGGTCGAAGGCGGCTTCATTCAGGGCATGGGCTGGCTGACCACCGAAGAGTTGGTGTGGAACGCCAAGGGCAAGCTGGTGACCAATGGCCCAGCCAGCTACAAGATCCCGGCAGTCGCCGACATGCCGCTGGACCTGCGGGTGAAGCTGGTCGAGAACCGCAAGAATCCGGAAGACACCGTGTTCCATTCCAAGGCCGTCGGCGAGCCGCCGTTCATGCTCGGCATCGCCGCCTGGTGCGCGATCAAGGACGCCGTTGCCAGCATCGCCGACTACCGCGCGCAACCCAACATCGACGCGCCGGCCACGCCTGAGCGGGTCCTGTGGGGCTGCGAGCAGATGCGCCAGACCCTGGCCGTGCAGCAGCCCGCTGAGCAGCACGTGGAACCTGTCACATCGTGACCGCAGGCAGCCCCGCGCAGCGCTGTGCTGCGCGAGGCTGAGTTGAAGCCAACTGAGGTTTTGTATCATGCACCAATGGATCAACGCCCTCGCCGACCTGCAAGCTCGCGGTGAACCCTGCGTGCTGGTGACCATCATCGAAGAGCGCGGCTCGACCCCGCGCAATGCTGGCTCGAAGATGGTCGTCAGCGCCCGCCAGTTGTTCGACACCATCGGTGGTGGCCACCTTGAGTACAAGGCCCTGCACATCGCCCGGCAGATGCTCGACGAGCAGCGCAGCACCCCGCACCTGGAGCGCTTCAGCCTCGGCGCAAGCCTTGGCCAATGCTGCGGCGGCGTTACCGTGCTGCTGTTCGAGCCGATGGCGGCGGTGCAGGCCGAGATCGCCGTGTTCGGCGCGGGCCACGTCGGTCGGGCTCTGGTACCCTTGCTGGCTGCCCTGCCCTGCCGGGTGCGCTGGATCGACTCACGGGAGCAAGAATTCCCGGAGCTGATCCCCGCCGGCGTGAGCCGCATCATCAGCGAGGAGCCGGTCGACGAAGTGGCCGCACTGCCGCCCGGCAGTTACTGCATCGTCATGACCCACAACCACCAGCTCGACCTGGAGCTGACCGCGGCCATCCTCAAGCGCAACGACTTCACCTGGTTCGGCCTGATCGGCTCGAAGACCAAACGGGCCAAGTTCGAGCATCGCCTGCGTGATCGCGGCTATGACGATGCGGTGGTAGCACGCATGCGCTGCCCGATGGGCCTGGCCGAGGTCAAAGGCAAATTGCCGATCGAGATCGCCGTGTCGATTGCCGGCGAAATCATCGCCACCTACAACGCCTGTTTTGGCCAGCACGACGCTGCGGTCAATGCCGGCCCCATTGCTCAGTTGCTGCCGCCGTCGCGCCGCAGCCACGCCAATTGACGAGAGTGTTATGAGCGCAACCCGCAAAGCTTACCGATCCGCCATCCTGCACAGCGTAGGCGACCCTGCCGAAGTCGGCCTGGAGGCATCCTACGAGTACTACCCGGACGGCCTGCTGGTGGTCGACGAAGGCCGCATCAGCGCCCTCGGCCACGCCAGCGACCTGTTGCCGACGCTGGATGCCGACATCGACGTGGTGCATTACCAGGATGCCCTGATCACCCCGGGCTTTATCGACACCCATATCCACTTCCCGCAGACCGGCATGATCGGCTCCTATGGCGAGCAGTTGCTGGACTGGCTGAACACCTACACCTTCCCCTGCGAGAAGCAGTTCGCCGACAAGGCGCACGCCGACAAGGTCGCGAAGATCTTCCTGCAGGAGCTGCTGCGCAACGGCACCACCACTGCGCTGGTGTTCGGCAGCGTGCATCCGGAGTCGGTCAACGCCCTGTTTGAAGAGGCCGAGCGGCTGGACCTGCGACTGATCGCCGGCAAGGTGATGATGGACCGCAATGCGCCGGATTATCTGACCGACACGGCGGAGTCGTCGTACACCGAGAGCAAGGCGTTGATTCAGCGCTGGCATGGCAAGGGCCGGCTGCACTACGCGGTTACTCCGCGCTTTGCCCCGACCAGCACGCCTGAGCAATTGGCGATGGCCGGCCAGCTGCTGAAGGAGCATCCGGGGGTGTACATGCATACGCACCTTTCCGAGAACCTGCAGGAGATCGACTGGGTCAAGGGCTTGTTCCCGGAGCAGAAGGGTTACCTGGACGTCTACGATCACTTCGAGTTGCTGGGTGAGCGGTCGGTGTTTGCCCATGGCGTGCATCTTTGTGATGAGGAGTGTCAGCGGCTTTCGGAAACAGGCTCGGCGGTGGCGTTCTGCCCGACATCGAACCTGTTCCTGGGCAGTGGCTTGTTCAACTTGCCGCAGGCGGAGAAGTTCAAGGTCAACGTCGGGCTGGGCACGGATGTTGGCGCGGGGACCAGTTTTTCGCTGCTGCATACGTTGAATGAGGCTTACAAGGTGATGCAGTTGCAGGGGGCGCGGTTGCATCCGTTCAAGTCGTTGTACCTGGCGACGCTGGGTGGCGCGCGGGCTTTGCGCCTGGAGGATCAGGTGGGGAGTTTGCGTCCGGGGAATGATGCGGACTTTGTGGTGCT
This sequence comes from Pseudomonas shirazensis, assembly GCF_050496565.1. GTDB lineage: Bacteria > Pseudomonadota > Gammaproteobacteria > Pseudomonadales > Pseudomonadaceae > Aquipseudomonas > Aquipseudomonas shirazensis_A. The sequence goes on along the minus strand of NZ_JBNWAE010000012.1, from coordinate 239 downwards.
GGACTTCAAGGCTACGCCGCTGCTTGAGTATCGCCTGGAGCAGTCGGGGGGGATTGAGGAGACGTTGTTTGTGCTGACGACGCTTGGGGATGATCGGACGGTGCTGGAGACGTATGCGGCTGGGCGGTGTGTGCATCAGCGGTAACGGGTTGTGTACGGGATGGGTTGTGGACTTATCCATTTGATTTGTTGGACGTTCGGGCCCCTTTCGCCCTTACGGCGAGTCACTTTTTTGGCAG
>NZ_JBNWAE010000011.1:0-193781 GCF_050496565.1 Pseudomonas shirazensis | reverse complement strand
GACGCCCCAAAAAAGTAACCAAAAAAGGGCTCGCTCCCACATACGGCCCCTGCGCTGCGCTTCGGGGTTCCCTCACTCCGGCATTGCTCCCGGGAGGACCGCGCTGAACGGGCCATCCTGGCCCGCAGCGCTTGCCGGCCATCCATGGCCGGCACCTCCCTTCGCAATGCCTGCGTTCGGCCTTCTGAGGTCGCTGGTAGATCAAGATCAAGAGCACGCCTCGCTGCGCTGGCGCAGAGCGGGATTGGTGTGGCTGTCTGATTTTTGTTTGGTTGAGATTGCCGGGGCTGCTGCGCAGCCCTTTCGCGACACAAGGCCGCTCCTACGCCGACCGAGAACACCCATATCTAACGGGCTTGCACGGTCAATTGTAGGAGCGGCCTTGTGTCGCGAAAGGGCCGCGCAGCGGCCCCGGCAATCCAACATCGAACCACAATTGCGAAATCCACACTGCCCCGCCCTGCGCCAGCGCAGCGAGGCGTGCTCTTGATCTTGATCTTGATCCCCCGGCGACTCAGAAGGCCGAGCGCAGGTCTTGCGAAGGGAGGTGCCGGCCATGGATGGCCGGCAAGCGCTGCGGGCCAGGAGGGCCCGTTCAGCGCGATCCTCCCGGGAGCAATGCCGGAGCGAGGGAACCCCGCAGCGCAGCGAAGGGGCCGGATGTGGAGCCAAGCATTTTTTTGGTTACTTTTTTGGGGCGTTTGCCAAAAAAGTGACTCGCCGTAAGGGCGAAAGGGGCCCGTTCACACACCACAAGGAATGGATAAGCCCCCAATCTAACCCAAGAAACAATCAACCCTTAACCGAAGAAACCCGAGCAGGCTTCTTCTGCAACAAATGCGAAAACACCGCATGCAGATCGTCCGAAGCACTCTCCTCATCGAGGTTCAGCTTGCTATCGATATGATCCATATGATGCATCATAAGGCTAACCGCCTGCCCCGCATCCCGCGCTTCGATCGCATCGATCAGCTGCATATGCTCGTCATAAGAACAGTGCGACCGGTTCCCGCTCTCATACTGCGCAATGATCAAAGACGTCTGCGACACCAGACTACGCTGGAAGCTCACCAACGGCGCATTGCCAGCAGCTTCAGCCAGCTTCAGGTGAAACTCCCCGGAAAGCCGAATCCCAGCCCCGCGATCACCCCGCGAGAAGCTGTCACGCTCCTCACGCACCATCTGCCGCAACTCGTTCAACTGCTCAGCCGTAGCATGCTGCACCGCCAGCTCAGTGATCGCCCGCTCAACCATCCGTCGCGAAAAGAACACCTGCCGCGCCTCTTCAACCGTCGGGCTGGCAACCACGGCACCGCGATTGGGCCGCAGCAACACCACGCTCTCATGGGCCAACCGCGACAACGCGCGACGAATGATGGTGCGGCTGACGCCAAAGATCTCGCCCAGCGCTTCCTCGCTCAACTTGGTGCCCGGCGCCAGCCGCTGCTCGAGGATCGCCTCGAAAATATGCGCGTAGACGATGTCGTCCTGGGTACCACTGCGCCCGGCCTTGCCGGTGCGTACAGGTTTCTTGAGAGGCTGCAGCTGTTCGTTCATGGGCACTCGAGCATGGGAATCCGCCAATCGGACCTTGACTGTACTGCCTGTCAGAGGGTGGCTGGCAAGCCCTGGTTGGAAATAAGAAGTAAGGTACTGGCCCATTGTACACAGGCTGACCCGTTTCTGCAGGTGGCCATTTCGGCATATAGCCACTATTTACAAGATTGTACCCAGGAAAGATAAAACATTATTTGCATTATTTGTACACAAACGCATAATCCAGCGAGCAACTTCTTGACCCATGAGTCAACAAACCGGTCAGACGTCTGCCTCACCCTCGCGGAATCACCAAGTGCATAGCGCAGGACACTGGTTCCGAACAACAAGAAAGACTTGAGGAGTACTCGCAGTGGACACCCGCAAATCCGACGCCCCTACGCTGGATCTCACTCCACCGCTCGAAACGAGCTGGCTGGAACGGATTTTCAAACTCAAGCGACACGGCACCACCGTCAAGACCGAAATGATCGCTGGGGTGACCACCTTCATCACCATGGCCTACATCATCTTCGTCAACCCCAACATCATGGCCGACGCCGGCATCGATCACGGCGCCGCGTTCGTCGCGACCTGCATCGCCGCCGCACTGGGCTGCCTGTTGATGGGCCTGTACGCCAACTGGCCAGTGGGCCTGGCCCCGGGCATGGGCCTCAACGCCTTCTTTACCTACACCGTGGTCGGCACCATGGGTTACACCTGGGAGGCGGCGCTGGGTGCCGTGTTCGTTTCTGGCGTGCTGTTCATGTTCCTGACCTTGTCGCGCGTGCGCGAGTGGCTGCTCAACAGCATCCCGGTCAGCCTGCGCCATGCCATGGGCGCCGGCGTCGGGCTGTTTCTCGGGCTGATCGGCCTGAAGACCGCAGGCATCGTGGTCGACAGCCCCGCCACCCTGATCAAGCTCGGCTCGCTCCATGAACCAGGGCCACTGCTGGCCGCCGTGTGCTTCCTGATGATCGCCGTGCTCAGCTACCACCGCGTATTCGGCGCGATCCTCATCGCCATCATCAGCGTGACCCTTGCTGGCTGGGGTCTGGGCCTGGTGCAGTACGGCGGCGTGTTCTCGCTGCCGCCAAGCCTGGCGCCAACCTGGCTGGCGATGGACGTCGCCGGGGTGTTCAACGTCAGCATGATCAGCGTGGTGCTGGCCTTCCTGTTTGTGCACATGTTCGACACCGCCGGCACCCTGATGGGCGTCGCCCAGCGCGCCGGGCTGGTGTCGGCGGACGGCAAGATCGAGAACCTGTCGCGTGCTTTAAAGGCCGACAGCGCCTCTAGCGTATTCGGCGCCGCCGTCGGCGTACCGCCGGTGACCAGCTACGTCGAAAGTGCCGCGGGGGTGGCTGCAGGCGGCCGTACCGGCCTGACAGCGGTTGTGGTCGGCCTGCTGTTTGTGGCAGCGATGTTCTTCGCACCGCTGGCCGGGATGATTCCGGCCTATGCCACCGCAGGCGCGCTGATCTATGTGGCGATGCTGATGATGGGCAGCATGGCCCACATCAACTGGGATGAAGCCACCGACAGCATCCCGGCGATCGTCACTGTCATCATGATGCCGCTGACCTTCTCGGTCGCCGACGGCATCGCCCTCGGCTTCATCAGCTACGTGGTGCTCAAGGCGGGTACCGGCAAATACAAGGAAATCTCTGCCAGCTTGTGGGTGCTGTGCGTGATCTTCATTGCCAAGTTCGTCTTCCTGTAAAGCTCCCCTGCCCGCCGGCGCCTGGCTTTTGCCGCGCCGGTAGTGACTGCGTTGGCTCGCACAGGCTCTCACTGGGGCCTGTCGGGGACGATCTAACCCCTTAAAATCGCTGACCTGCGGCAAATCCTACCCATCAGCGAGAACTTTCCTACAGCTCTGTAGGCTTCGTCTGCTATCCAACAGCTTCTGCAGAAATTCATGATTCCGAGCCATTTCTCGGATCTGCAGGAAGCGCGTCCCATGTCACATCCTACTGCACTGCCTCTCAGCCTTCCGTTCGCGGCAACGCCAGCACACAATAGCGTGCGCTCATGAGCGAGCCTCCAGTCAGCTGCGCAACCTCGGGGCCCACCTGCAGCGGCCGTGTGCCCATCCTGCCGGTGCGCTACGCCATCGTCCCGCGGCCCGCCGACGCCCCGACTTATCGCTACGCGGAGTCCAGTCTCAACCTCGAACAAGGCTTTGCCCCACTGCAGCACTCCGCCTACACCCTGCGTGCTCTGCGCCCGGGCTATGTGTATGTGTTCATGAAGGGGACGAAACGCGAAAAGCTGGTCATCCACGAGTACGACGGCGACGGCCACTATCAGGAGCTGCGCTATTGCGGCCTCGATTGCTACAACCGACGTAGACGCTATATGGGCAGCCGTACCCTCGGCTGGGTCTGGGCAGACACCAGCGCCGAGGCCGGCAAAGAAGTCTGGATCGCCTACAGCCCGCACCTGTGGACCAAAGCCATGACCGCCCGCATCTGCCAGTCTGAGGCTCTGCGCAAGCGGCATATGCGTCTGCTGGATACTGCTGAACTGGTCGCCGGCAGCAAACAGCCCTCGACTCAGCCGCACGTACTGCCTGTCAGCGCGCTGAAGGAATGGGTAGAAGACTTCAAGCCCGAGGATCGACGCATGTCGTTGACCTGGAGCAGCCACCCGATCAAGGAAACCCTGCCGATGGGCTCCCTCGGCGCAATGCTCCGCCAGTATCCGTATACCCAGCCGAAGATCCCCGCAGTCGTTGCGCTTAATGACGCAGAGGGCATGGCGTTGGACCTGAGCCTGTCGGTTTCGGCCTATCAGCACCAGATGCGCGATCTGATCCCGTCCGAGCAACTGTATCACCATGAGCCTGAGTCGAATTCCGAGCAGGCCTGCGTGCCCAAGTGCTTTCGGCTGGACGCAGAGCGCCTGAGCCCACAAAGCCGCGACTTCCACCACCGCAATCTGGTGGCCATGCTGCTCGACAAGACGCTGGTCAGCATGTATCCAGCCCGGCCTCGACGTTCGATAGATGAAGCAGCGCGGCAGTTGAGTATTTCAAAAGGCCGGCCCTGGCCGCCTGCCGCTGAGGCACGTTACCGAGCACTAACTCACAAGAACTACTCGGAACACGGCGCACGGCTCGGTTTGAGGATTGATACGGACAAATACCTTAGATTCCTGGCCGAACGCGATGAGTTGGAACAGCGCATTAGCGTGCTGCGCGAACGAGCCCTGCAAGCCAGTAACGACCACGACATCTGGCTGGGCACAGCCGAAAACCAGCATATCGACGATCCCACCAGCCTTGCTGCAGCACTGGCTAGCTATGACCGCGATGACTGCACCTCCGCCACCGGACTGGAGATGTCTCTAGCACTGTTGATCCATCCGATGGGGCAGCCTGCGCCCGGCACGGACGGCGAGGATCGCCGCGTCAAGCGACTGGACCAGTGGCTTGACCAGCATGACAGCCCGCTTTATGTGGCGCTGGCGCCGTTTAATCCATTCAGGGACAAAGCCGATTCTGTCGGAAGCTTGTTGGCCGGCAGTGACAATGTAATCCAAGGACTGGCAGGGCGTTTCCCTGCGATGGCCAGCATTACTGACCTAACCGCACAGTCGGTCATGACCACAGTGCTCAAGCGCATGAACGGCAAGACGCGCTGGGATGCCAGTAACAACCTTCGCAAACAGGTGCTCTTGGCGGCGTCCGAAGCCAACGCAGAGAAAGCATTGGGACTGCTAGCAGCCCGGTACAGCGTTACCGACCAGCTTCTTAAGGAAAGTCCATTCAGCCAAGAGGTAGATCGATACCTCAAGAGCGGTATGGCACATGTTGAGGAAATCAGGAAAGTAGACATAAGCGGCAAGCGCACTGTGACTGTGGAGATGACTACTGAGCTTCGGGTGAAACCAAGCTTCCTTGGACTACTTACTGCAACTAGCAGTGCACCGCTAAATGCAGCAATGCTTTGGTTCAATGTGATCAGCTTAAGAGCCGCCTATAACAATCTACAGAAAAATGATACACCGGAGCATGTGACCGGATTTATCGCATCAATCTTCGGGGTGATGGGTGCGGTAGCTGCTACGCTTGTTGCTACCAGGGGCGTACAGAAAGCGGCGATGCTGAAGCTCACCCCCAGAGTTCCTGGGACGAGCTTCGGCAACAGCTTTATCAGATTTCTAAGTAGCAACTTATTCGCGCGACTTTCGGGATATCCAGCCATATTTTTTGGCGCATATTCCGACAGGGAGAAAGCCTTACGGCAAATGAGCAATGGGGGCACTGCAGCTTCAAGGTACACACGTGCTGGTGGATTAACCAGTGCCCTCGGATCAGTGTTGGTATTAGAGGGAGGCCTTGCAATTACAGGCGCAACTTTCGCAATACCTTTCGCCGGATGGGCTGCCGCAGCTATCGTCATGCTCGGAGCTACAGTGATCGCGGCAGGATCCTACCTGCATGCTAAAGCCAACGAAAAAATTCACTACCCAATAGAACTGTGGGCAGCCAGAAGCGTTTTTGGAAACTACTTGAATGATGGAGAAATTCGCGAATATATTGCTCTTGATATTAATAAGAAGTTGCCGGCATTTCGAGATATTAGGGAAGAGATTAGCGAATGGCATAAAGAGTCTTACTCACCCATACACCTATCTTCAGAGCAGACAAAGAAACTCGGCATAGCGCATATTGATAGCAAATGGATTCAAATCGATTCCACTTCTTTCTACAACATAGCTTCCGCAAACTACATAAACTTGCACCCCCCGAAGCCCATCGCCGAATTTACCATTCTACTGCATGGTTTCGTATTAGGCCAAAGTACATGGTCAGCCCGCTTAAGCTCCAACAATCTAAAGGGCTCAAATTTAGATCTAGCAATCACTCCCAAATGCTACTTAACCAGAGCTGGATTAATCATTCATATAAAACAGGAAATCAAAAACAAGCACTACGCAGCATTAGCTGTAACCTACACCATTAATACAGGCTTATTAGGTGACGTAGAGCTGACCACGCACTTTACCCTAGGAAATTAACAAACATGTCAGTCGTTTGGCTTTTTTCAAGCAAAACCTCCACCAAAGAAAAACCTGAAATCGCAGACCAAATTATAAGCATATCACCTGAGATACTGAGCCTACGAAACCCCTGGGTTACAGACTCTGTATTCATGGGAAAATTATACACCGCCATGATTACGGCGATGACGATTCTTGTGTACCCACAAATTTTGGGACCAGACTATTCCTTCGAAGGAGAATACGACCTATTAGCCATGGACCTAATTTTACCTTTCATTTTTGCGCCCTTTCTAGCCTACCGCATCTGGTACATAAAAGGATTATCAGCCTTCTATCTAAACCGCACCACCAAAAAAATCTATTACCAACGCTTAAGAAAACTGGTAATTTTTGATTGGGAAAATGTTCACGGCGGATTGTTCAAGCGCATCGAATATGGCGGTGCTTCTTTTAGCAATTGCTACGCACTGGCATTTGCCCCGCGTCGTGAAGACGGTAGCCTCCATCAAAAAGACTGTCTATGGATCGATAGTAACGAACCAACCGAGGCGGACATCAAGCATGTCGCGCAGGCTTGGGAATATATGCGCTGCTTCATGGAACACGGCCCAAACAAGCTCCCACCGCCCGGCGAACCTAATTGGCTCTATATCCCTCTGCATGAGATTTGCCTAACGCCATTACAAGCATGGCGGCATTACGCGCCTTGGCGCAGTGGCGAAAGGGGTGAAATGCAGGGGAAGAAAACTTGGATGCTACCCTTTTGGGCGATTCTATTCCCTTACAACCTCTCAGTAGCAGTTAGCTGGTACGTGATCTGCCGCATGTTCAACGTCAAGGCGGCGCCACCACCCGCCGAGGCATTTGAAATACCCAACGATTTATCTGAAAGAAAGCTCAGATGAAACATGTCCTACTTGCCGAAACTCGTCACAACTCTCATGACATAAAGCCTTACACCCCCGCCAATGAGCACGCGCCAGGCGAAATATTAGAGCTCTACCTCCTAGGACAACAAGCATGTCGGTCATTTGGCTCTTTACAACCAAACACCCCACCACAGAACCGCCTAGAATCGCAGATCAAACGATCAGCCTATCCGCTGAAGTGCTGGCTCTGCGCAACCCCTGGGTTACCGACTCCGTATTCATGGGAAAATTATACACTGCCATGATTGTGGCGATGGCGATTCTTGTGTACCCAAAAATCTTGGGCCTAGACTTCTCATTCGAAGGAGAATACGACCTATTAGCCATGCTCCTACTTACACCGTTTATTTTTGCGCCCTTTCTAGCCTACCGAATCTGGTATATAAAAGGATTATCAGCCTTCTATCTAAACCGTACCACCAAAAAAATCTATTACCAACGCTTAAGAAAACTGGTAATTTTTGATTGGGAAAATGTTCACGGCGGCTTGTTCAAGCGCATCGAATATGGCGGCGCTTCTTTTAGCAACTGCTACGCACTGGCATTTGCTCCGCGTCGTGAAGACGGTAGCCTCCATCAAAAAGACTGTCTATGGATCGATAGTAACGAACCAACCGAGGCGGACATCAAGCATGTCGCGCAGGCTTGGGAATATTTGCGCTGTTTCATGGATCACGGCCCAAACAAGCTTCCACCGCCCGGCGAACCTAATTGGCTCTATATCCCTCTGCATGAGATTTGCCTCACACCATTACAAGCATGGCGGCATTACGCGCCTTGGCGCAGTGGCGAGAGGGGTGAAATGCAGGGGAAGAAAACTTGGATGCTTCCGTTCTGGGCGATTCTCTTCCCCTACAACCTCTCAGTAGCAATTTGCTGGTACGTGGTGTGCCGCCTGTTCAACGTTAATGGGGCGCCACCGCCCGCCGAGGCACTAGAAGTGCCTGCTGAGAACTTATCTGAAAGGAAGCGTAAATGAAGCCAATCTTCCCCCTTGGCCATCGCCACATAGGAAATTAGCATTGTGCCAATAGCCTGGCTATTCAACGTTGAAACATCCACCGATACCGCTCCCAGGATATCCGGACAGCTTTTAAGCCTATCCAGTGAGACCTTAGTTTTGCGCAACCCATGGGCGACCGACTCTATATCCATGGGAAAGCTCTACACCGCAGCAATTATTACTACAATGATCTTTACCTACCCCTACCTAAACGAAACCGATGCCAATTACGATCTTGAAGGCGCATATCTATTTGCAGGACTACTGATATCCGCACCCTTCATGTTCGCTCCATTTCTAGTTTATCGCGTATATTTAATAAGAAATTTCTCGAGCATCTACTTTAACCGAGTCACAAGAAGAATCTACTACAGAAAATTGCAAACCACGTTCACACTTGATTGGAGCAGCGTTGAAGGCGGCTTGTTCCAGCGCACAGAATTTGGTGGCTCATCATTCACAACAAGCTATGCCCTGGCATTTTCGCCGCGCAGTGAGGACGACTCAGGGAATCGAAAGGACTGCCTTTGGGTCGACAGTAATGAGCCCAATGACCCCAGCGTTAAACATGTTGCCGAGGTGTGGGAGTACCTCCGTCACTTTATGGACCATGGCCCTGAGACGCTGCCTGTCCCTACCGAACCGAATTGGTGGCACCGACCCATTCACCAGGTTGCTCTGCCACCCGCAGAAGCATGGCGGCACTATGCCCCTTGGCGCACCGGTGAAGCTGGTGAGATGCAGGGCAAAAGGTATTGGCAACTGCCCTTCTGGGCCATCCTGTTTCCGTACAATCTGACCGTCGCCCTCTGCTGGTATTACCTTTGTCAGCTTTTCAGCATCCGCGAAGCCCCTGCCCCCGCTGGAGCCTTTGTCAAAGCTCCCTGCCAAACCAGCGAAGAAGACGACCAATAGCCCTGACTGCGCCGCGTGACCAACTGAATCACCCGCCCAGACCCAAAACCCCCAGACGAAAAAAAGCCCGCCAGTGTGAGAGCGGGCCAAAGACCTACGAAGATTCTTCTAGCGACCAACTAGCTTCCGCGATAGGTCGAGTAGCTGTAGGGCGAGATCAACAGGGGCACGTGATAATGCTCTTGTTGCTCATCAACCCCGAAGCGCAGCACTACAACATCCAGGAACGCCGCGTCTGGCAACGCCACGCCCCGAGCTCGGTAATAATCTCCAGCACTGAACTGCAACTGGTACACGCCGGTACGGTAGTCGTCGCCCTGCAGCAGTGGCGCGTCGACGCGGCCGTCGCTGTTGGTCAGTGCGCTGTTCACCAGTTCCAGCTGCTGGCCTTCGACACGGTACAACTCGACCTTGATCGAGCTGCCCGGGCAGCCATGCGCGGCATCCAGTACGTGAGTGGTCAAACGTCCCATGTGCTTGTCGCCTCTTGTTCAAATCGTGGGCAGAAAATACTCGGCGGCACCAGATCAGTGCCCGCCGTGAGTGGGAATGAAGCCATTAAGACACTTTGACTTCAGATTGTACACAATTTTTTAAGTCCTTCCGTGACAACCCCCGCGCCGCCGAAAAAAAACCGCGACACAGCAGCGGATAAAGGCCTAACCTGCGTACAAGGACCGTTAGCTGACCAGATGGGCAGGTTTCTTGCAACCGGTTCTCAAGCGACAAAAGGGCAGAAATGCAGAAAATCAGGCTTACAAAAGATTTCAGAAGTTGTATACAATCAGCCCATCCGGTGAGTGCGACAACCCGACGCGGGTCCACCCATCACCTGCACAACGTACAAGAAGGAAGACTGCAGTGAGCGCTGACTATCCTCGCGACCTGATCGGCTACGGCAACAACCCACCTCACCCGCAATGGCCGGGCAACGCCCGCATTGCCCTGTCTTTCGTGCTCAACTACGAAGAAGGCGGCGAGCGCAACATTCTGCACGGGGACAAGGAGTCCGAAGCCTTCCTGTCCGAGATGGTTGCTGCCCAGCCGCTGCAGGGTCAGCGCAACATGAGCATGGAGTCGTTGTACGAGTATGGCAGCCGTGCTGGCGTATGGCGCCTGCTCAAGCTGTTCAAGGACACCGGCGTACCGCTGACCATCTTCGCCGTGGCCATGGCCGCGCAGCGTCATCCGGATGTGATTCGCGCCATGGCCGCAGCCGGCCATGAGATCTGCAGCCACGGCTACCGCTGGATCGACTACCAGAACATGGACGAGGCGCAGGAGCGCGAGCACATGCTCGAAGCCATCCGCATCCTCACCGAGCTGACCGGCGAGCGCCCACTGGGCTGGTACACCGGCCGCACCGGCGCCAACACCCGTCGGCTGGTGATGGAAGAAGGCGGCTTCCTCTACGACAGCGACACCTACGACGACGACCTGCCCTACTGGGAGCCGAACAACCCGACCGGCAAGCCGCATCTGGTGATCCCGTACACCCTCGACACCAACGACATGCGCTTTACCCAGGTGCAGGGCTTCAACTGCGGCGAGCAGTTCTTCCAGTACCTCAAAGACGCCTTTGATGTGCTCTACGAAGAGGGCGCCGAAGCGCCGAAGATGCTCTCGATCGGCCTGCACTGCCGCTTGGTCGGTCGCCCGGCGCGGCTGGCAGCGCTGAAGCGCTTCGTCGAATACGCCAAGAGCCATGACCAGGTCTGGTTTGCCCGTCGCGTGGACATCGCCCGCCACTGGCACACCACCCACCCGTACCAGAACGAGAACGCCTGATGACCGCCTTCAAGACCCTGACTCCTTCGACCCTGAGCCGTGACGCGTTCGTCAGCGCCTTTGCCGACATCTACGAGCACTCGCCGTGGGTGGCCGAGAAGGCCTATGACCTCGGTCAACTGGCCGAGCTGGACCAGATCGAAGCCTTGCATCAGCGCATGAGCGACATCCTGCTCAGCGCCAGCCACGCCGACCAGCTGGCCTTGATCAACGCTCACCCGGACCTCGCCGGCAAAGCCGCCGTCCAGGGCGAGCTGACCGAATCGAGCACCAATGAACAGGCCGGCGCCGGTATCCACCAGTGCACCGCCGAAGAGTTCGCCCGCTTCACCGAACTCAACGATGCCTACAAGGCCAAGTTCCAGTTCCCGTTCATCATGGCGGTCAAGGGCAGTAACCGGCACCAGATTCTGGCGGCGTTCGAAACCCGCATTCACAACGATGCCGATGTCGAATTCAAAGAGGCGCTGGCGCAGATCAACCTGATCGCGTTGTTCCGCCTGCTGCAGCTGTAAGGCTTGCCACAAGGTCTGGCCCGAGTCCGCCACGCGAGCGTACCCAGGGCCTTACCGGCAAGCGCACCACCACATTAGCCAGTCATAGAAGAAGAGATAACAAGCATGCGCACACTAGTGATCGAGCCCCTGAGCAAAGAAGCCTTCGCCCCCTTTGGTGACGTGATCGAAACCGACGGCAGCGACCACTTCATGATCAACAACGGCTCGACCATGCGCTTCCACAAGCTCGCCACGGTTGAAACCGCCGAGCCTGAGGACAACGCCATCATCAGCATCTTCCGCGCCGACGCGCAGGACATGCCGCTGACCGTGCGTATGCTCGAACGCCATCCGCTGGGCAGCCAGGCTTTCATTCCGCTGCTCGGCAATCCGTTTCTGATCGTGGTCGCGCCAGTTGGCGATGCACCTGTATCAGGTTTGGTCCGTGCCTTCCGCAGCAACGGCAGGCAGGGCGTCAATTACCATCGCGGCGTTTGGCACCACCCGGTGCTGACGATCGAAAAGCGGGATGATTTCCTGGTGGTTGATCGCAGTGGTTCAGGCAACAACTGCGATGAGCATTACTTCACCGAGGAACAGATGTTGATCCTCAATCCCCACCAATAAGAAAAGGTCGGTCATCCACGGCCTGCATGAAATGCTCGGCGTCGCGATAAACCTGCTGCCCTCGCAGCCTGCTTATCGCGCGCAAGGTCGCGTGCAGCGTTCAAGCTGGTGATCGGCAAGAGGTACATACTGTGGAAGCACACCTTCACGAATGGCTGAACCTGAGCATTCGCTGGGTTCACATGATCACGGGCGTCGCCTGGATCGGTGCATCGTTCTACTTCGTCTGGCTGGAGAACCACCTCAACCGCAGCAACCCGCGCGATGGGTTGTCGGGTGATCTCTGGGCCATCCACGGTGGTGGTATCTACCACCTGGAGAAGTACAAGCTGGCCCCGCCGAAAATGCCCGAGAACCTGCACTGGTTCAAATGGGAAGCCTACTTCACCTGGATGTCCGGGATCGCCTTGCTGTGCGTGGTGTTCTACTGGAACCCGACCCTGTACCTGCTCGCCCCAGGCAGCTCGCTGAGCGGCGCCGAAGGCGTGGCTATCGGTATCGGTTCGCTGGTAGCCGGCTGGTTCATCTACGACATCCTCTGCGATTCACCACTGGGCAAGCGCCCTGCCCTGCTCGGCGGCGTGCTGTTCGTGCTGATCATTGCTGCATGCTGGGGCTTCAGCCTGGTGTTCAGCGGCCGTGGTGCGTACCTGCACACCGGTGCGATCATCGGCACCATCATGGTCGGTAACGTGTTCCGCATCATCATGCCGGCCCAGCGCCAACTGGTCGCGGCGATCGAAGCCAATCAGACGCCCGACCCGCTGCTGCCGGCCAAGGGCCTGCTGCGCTCGCGGCACAACAACTACTTCACCCTGCCGGTGCTGTTCATCATGATCAGCAACCACTTCCCGAGCACCTACGGCAGCCAGTACAACTGGTTGATCCTGGCCGGGATTGCAGTGGCTGCGGTATTGATCCGTCACTACTTCAACACCCGTCACGACAGCAACAAGTACGCCTGGACCCTGCCCGTCGGCGCGTTGGCGATGATCTGCCTGGCCTACGTCACCGGCCCTAAACCTTTGCCAACTACACCTGAGCAGGCTGCGGCGAAGATCGAGTACCAACCGCTGCCAGCCACTGCCGTCGGCGGCAAGACCGCTGCCGAACAGCGGGCTGCCGATGCGGCCAAAGCGGCTGAAGCACCTGCCGCTGCCGCACAGGCTCCGGCCCAGGCTGCAGCCCAGTCGGGTGATACCTTCGACACGATTCACAACGTGATCCAGGAACGCTGCACCGTGTGCCATTCGTCCAAGCCGACCAGCCCACTGTTCAGCACTGCGCCAGGTGGCGTGATGTTCGATACCCCGCAGCAGATCCAGGCCCAGGCCGCGCGCATTCAGGCGCAAGCGGTTGCCAGCCAGATCATGCCGCTGGGCAACATCACCCAGATGACCGTTGAAGAACGCAAACTGGTCGGTGACTGGATCGCCAAAGGCGCCCCCGTCAACTGACCCCACGCATCGCCAGGCTCGCTTCTGCACCGGGATCACTCCCGGTGCAGGGCACGCCTGCGCCCTGCGCACTACGCAACAAGCAAGCATCGAGCGCCAACCCGCAGCGTGAACCCCTGGCTTTTACCCAAAGCCTGGCGCTGCAGGTTGACCGCTTGGATCCGAGAATAAAAACAAAACTCGAGGTGCTGCATGTCAGAGTCATCCAAGGCGTATATCCCCGTTGCGCCGCCACGACAGCCCCTGCCCCTGTTTCAGCTGATCCTGGTGGGTCTGCAACACGTGCTGCTGATGTACGGCGGTGCGATCGCCGTGCCGCTGATCATCGGCCAGGCCGCTGGCCTGTCGCGTGAAGAAGTTGCCTTCCTGATCAACGCTGACCTGCTGGTCGCAGGCGTTGCCACAATTATCCAATCGTTCGGTATCGGCCCGGTCGGCATTCGCATGCCGGTGATGATGGGCGCAAGCTTTGCCGCAGTCGGCAGCATGGTGGCCATGGCCGGCATGCCCGGCGTCGGCCTGCAGGGCATATTTGGTGCGACCATCGCCGCCGGTTTCTTCGGCATGCTGATCGCACCGTTCATGTCCAAGGTAGTGCGCTTCTTCCCGCCGCTGGTCACTGGCACGGTGATCACGTCGATTGGCTTGTCGTTGTTCCCGGTGGCGGTCAACTGGGCCGGTGGCGGCCAGCAGGCGGAGACCTTCGGCGCGCCGATCTACCTGATGGTGGCCGGCCTGGTGCTGGCCGTGATCCTGCTGATCAACCGCTTCATGCGTGGCTTCTGGGTCAACGTGTCGGTGCTGGTCGGCATGGGCCTGGGCTATATCGTTGCCGGTTCGATCGGCATGGTCGACCTGTCCGGGCTGGGCGCTGCGCCGTGGCTGCAAGTGGTCACGCCGCTTCACTTCGGCATGCCGACTTTCAGCCTGGCGCCAATCCTGTCGATGTGCCTGGTGGTGGTGATCATCTTCGTCGAGTCCACCGGCATGTTCCTCGCCCTGGGCAAGGTGACTGATCGTGAAGTCACCCCGGGCATGTTGCGCCGGGGCTTGTTGTGCGATGCCGGTGCGTCGTTCATCGCCGGTTTCTTCAACACCTTCACCCACTCCTCGTTCGCCCAGAACATTGGCCTGGTGCAGATGACCGGCGTGCGTTGCCGCTACGTGACGATCATGGCCGGGGCCATGCTGATCGGCCTCAGCCTGCTGCCCAAGGCGGCGTACCTGATCGCCTCGATTCCACCGGCAGTGCTGGGCGGTGCTTCGATTGCCATGTTCGGCATGGTTACCGCCACCGGGATCAAGATCCTCCAGGAGGCGGACATCTCCGACCGGCGCAACCAGTTGCTGGTCGCGGTGAGTGTCGGCTTTGGCCTGATCCCGGTAGTCAAGCCGGAGTTCTTCGCGCAGATGCCGCAGTGGATGGAACCGATCACGCATAGCGGGATTGCCATGGCCACGGTCTGTGCCCTGGTGCTCAACGTGCTGTTCAACATTCTCGGTGGTGCTGACCGAGCGGCGCACAACGACGCCTGTCACCAGCACTGAGTCAACGGGGTGGCCATGTCTGTCGGCCACCCCGGCTGTTCCAACACCTTAACGCTCAAGCAATACCGCTACACCGTCGGCCCGCCGGAATGGGCCGCTCGGGGCGCCCTTGCGCCGAAAAAACCCCAAAAAAAACAATAAGTCCGGGAATCACGACATGAAGCGCATCACCTCGTCCCTCTTGCTCGGCAGCAGCCTGCTGGCGACCGTCCCCGCCCACGCTGGCGAATGGCTGCAGTGGCACGGCGAAAGCCTGACCTACCTGTACGGCAAGGATTTCAAGGTCAACCCGAATATCCAGCAGACGGTGACCTTCGAGCACGCCAACAAATGGAAGTACGGCGACACCTTCCTGTTCGTCGACAAGATTTTCTACAACGGCAAGGCCGATGCCAGCAAAGGCGCCAACACCTACTACGGCGAGTTCAGCCCGCGCCTGTCGCTGGGCAAGATCACCGGCCAGAGCTTTGCCTTCGGCCCGGTCAAGGACGTATTGCTGGCGATGACCTACGAGCGTGGCGAAGGCGACAACGAGGCCTACCTGATCGGCCCCGGCTTTGACCTGGCGGTACCCGGCTTCAACTACTTCACCCTCAACTTCTACCTGCGCAACACCGAGGGCAGCCGCCCCGGTGACAACGTCTGGCAGATCACCCCGGCCTGGTCCTACACCATTCCGGTCGGCCGCTCGGACGTGCTCATCGATGGCTACATCGACTGGGTGGTCGACAACGACCAGACCCGCCGCGGCACCTACCACGCCAACCTGCACGTCAACCCACAGGTCAAATACGACCTCGGCAAAGCCCTCAACTACGGCGCCAAGCAGTTGTATGTCGGCTTTGAGTACAGCTACTGGAAGGACAAGTACGGCATCGACAGCCGCGGCAACCTGGACAGCAACCAGAGCGTGGCCAGCGCACTGGTCAAGGTGCATTTCTGAGAAGCTGACCGAACGCCCAACTTTGGTTCCACGTGCTCCAGGACGGAGCACTTGAGGCCCAGCGCGCAAGTGAGTAATCTGCGCGCCCCCTCGCTCAGGGCAGAATGATTTCTGCCCGCGTTTACTGACCGCTCAGTCAATGAATTCGGGTGGTTGGTCTGCGTGTTGCCAGCCGTACAGGACCGTTTTCAGCCGTTCAGCAAGACGTCGAGCAGGAAGATTGCGACCAACCACAAAAGTTGGCGCAGCTCTTGCCAAACAGCTGTGGTCAATCGAAAAAAGCTGACTCAAAAGACAAAAACAGCGCCACCACCGAGCGCTGACAACAGATCCGAATCAAGGGAGCGACACACGCGATGCGTACCATCAACAGCCTGATCCTCGCCGGCAGCCTGCTGGCCTCCGGAGCCACCTTCGCCGATGACCTGCTGCAGTGGCAGAGCAACAGCCTGACCTACCTGTGGGGCAAGAACTTCAAGGTCAACCCGGAAATCCAGCAGACCTTCACCTTCGAGCACGCTGACGGCTGGAAGTACGGCGACAACTTCGTGTTTGTCGACAAGATCTTCTACCAGGGCAAAAAGGACGCCGGCAACGGCCCCAACACCTACTACGGCGAGATCAGCCCGCGCCTGTCGTTGGGCAAGATCCTGGATCAGAAGATCGCCTTCGGCCCGGTCAAGGACGTGCTGCTGGCGATGACCTACGAGTTTGGTGAAGGCGACACCGAGTCGTACCTGATCGGCCCTGGCTTCGATCTGGACATCCCAGGCTTCGATTACTTCCAGCTGAACTTCTACCAGCGCACCACCGACGGCAGCCGCGCCGGCGACAACGTCTGGCAGATCACCCCGGTGTGGGCGTACACCATTCCGGTCGGTTCGTCGGACGTGTTGATCGACGGCTTCATGGACTGGGTGGTCGACAACGATCAGAACCGTCGTGGCACCTACCACGCGAACCTGCACTTCAACCCACAGATCAAATACGACCTGGGCAAAGCGCTGCACTTGGGCGAGAAGCAGTTGTACGTCGGTATCGAGTACGACTACTGGAAAAACAAATACGGGATCAAGGATTCCGACGGTTTCACCACCGACCAGAACACCGCCAGCCTGCTGGTCAAGGTGCACTTCTGATCTGATCAGGCGCGCCGTATGAGTCCGCTCCAGTCAGGATGAACCCTGCTGGAGCGGTACCAGACCGATCAGTTGCTCGCCAGTTTGCGTACCCGCGATACCCCGCCTACGACCACCGCAGCGACAAAGCCGGTGATCGCGCCGACCACACCGTACAGGCCAAATTTCGCCACGGCGCCCCAGCCTGCGCTGGCGGCAACCAGCGTCTCGATCAGGTGTTCAAGCGGCTGGATACCCTCGGCAACGAAGGTGCCGCCGACCAGAAACATGGCCAATGTGCCGATCCACGACAACGCCTTCATCAAGAACGGCGCCGCAGCCACCAGGCCGCGCCCGAACTTCTTGACGAATGTGCCCCAGGCGCCCTGGGCTTTCGACTTGGCCAGCGCAAAGCCTGCGTCATCCATGCGCACGATGCCGGCGACCAGGCCATACACGCCGACCGTCATCGCCAGCGCGATCACCACCAAAGTGATGATCTGCTGATACAGCGGCGCCTCGGCAACCACATTGAGGGTAATGACGATGATCTCGGCACTGAGGATGAAATCAGTCTTGATCGCGCCCTTGATCTTGCGCTGCTCGTACTCAGCGAGTGCTTCCGGGGTTTTCGGCACAGGCTTGTGTTCAGCGTTCGCCGCTTCATCGCCACCCCGCGAGAGCTTGTCCTTGATTGCCTCATAGCCCTCGTAGCACAGGTAGATCCCGCCCAGCATCAACAGCCACTTGATCGCGGCCGGCAACAAGGCGCTGAGGATCAATGCACACGGTACCAGGATCGCTTTGTTCTTCAGCGACCCCTTGAACACCGCCCAGACCACGGGCAGTTCTCGATCGGCCTTCATGCCGGTGACCTGCTCGGCATTCACCGCCAGGTCATCGCTGAGCACGCTCGCCGACTTCTTCGCCGCGACCTTGCTCATCAGCGCAATGTCGTCGAGCAGCGCCGCGATATCATCCAACAAAGCAAAAAAACTGCTGCCAGCCATTCCATTGATTCCTAAAGGTGTCCGCAGCCGCCCAGGCCTGAGCCCGTGCGGCTGCGAGAAAACGTGATTGCCGACAAGTTGGCATACAGACCCTGGTCGCGCTGAACAGTTCTGGCTGGGCGACCCAGCGCTATAGCAGCGGTGTCGTAGCCAACACCACCAGCGGCATCGCCAACGCCGCCAGCAGCGTCTGCCCGGCGATGATCGCCGCCATCAATGGCGCATCTCCGCCCAACTGCCTGGCCATGATGTAGGCGGACGACGCGGTGGGTAAGGTCTGAAACAGCACCGCCGCCAGCGCCGCCTCGCCTTCAAGGCCAAAGAGGCGGCAGATCAGCACGGTCACCAATGGCATTGCCACGAACTTGACCACCGACGAAGTACCGATAGGCCTGAGCCAGCCGCGCACACTGCGCAGGTGCAACGCCGCACCGATGCACAGCAGGCCCAACGGCAGCGACGCCTGCCCCAGCGCCTGCAACGCCGGGGCCAGGCCCGGCGGGATGGCAAGGCCACTGACCCGCACCAGCATGCCCAGCGCACAGGCCACCAGCAGCGGGTTGAGCGCCAACTGCTTGAGCACGCTGGCCAAGGTCGGGCGGCTACCTGCGCCATATCGGGCAAACACCAGCACGCAGAGGATATTCACCGTGGGTACGATTGCAGCGTTGGCGATGGCGGCCAAGGCGATGCCATGGGCACCGAAAATCCCCGCCGCAGCCGTTACCCCGACATAGTTGTTGAAGCGCACACTGCCCTGGAACAGCGAGGTAAAAGCCGGGTCATCGACCGGGAACAACCGCCGCGCCAGGACCATTACCGCAGCGACGGCAACCGTCGACACCACCAGCACGCTGACCATCGCCTGCACCGGCAGGTCGCCCAGCTGTGCGGTTGCCAGGCTATGAAAGAACAGTGCAGGCAGCAGCACGTAATAACCCAGCTTTTCGGCATACGGCCAGAATGCCTCGCCGACGAAGTTCGCGTGGCGAAGCCAGAGCCCAAGCATGATCAGCAAGGCAATCGGCACCAGTGCAAGAATGAGCGCGCTGGTCATTGGCCAGCGGCCTGCAGAATATGCAACGTTCGCCGCAACACTAGAACACCTCCCCCAATTAAAAGCGCCCGAGACTATAAACCGAATAATCGCAAACCCGCGTCGATTTATTATTCGGTCAATGCAAAACGATAGGCGCCCTTGCCTGCCCGACTCGGGCCACGGCAGAACTGATCAACTGGTCAAGTTAATAACGTTGGCGCAGGGCATGCAAATTATCAACCCGGGGCAAACGTTTGCTACCATGCGCGCGACACCCGCGTTTGACTGCTTACTTGTTATCTGCACCCGCCATGATCCGCAATAAACCGCGAAGGGCGTGGTCTATGATGATGAGTGCGCGTAACAACGCAATTCCATCAGTGGAACTGGCCAACGTGAAGAACACCTCAATTCAAGCGAGCAAGCGCTGGATGGCTCGAAAGTTCCCAGACACCTCGCAGTGGCCGCGCATTCAATTGCTCCTTCGCTTCAGCGGCGTCGCCTGCATCTTGCACGGCACGTTATGGGGCGTTTATTACGCAACCCATGCCATGTTGCTGCTGGCACTGTTGCTGTTCACGGTTGTGCTATCTGGGCTGGCCTGCCTGTACCTGGCCACTCAGCCAACACAGCGCGCGCTGCCGGCCTTGGCCCATTGCCTACTGATAGCTACCGTAATTGCCAGCCTGGCCGACTCGGCAACGGCCGATGCGTCGCGCACCGCCAACCTTTTTCTGATCCCTATCGGCGTGGCCACCTTTCTGCTGTTCCGCAACAGTGGCATCTACCTGCGCTGGGTGTTCCCGTGCCTGTGTTTCGCAGGCCTGGTGTTCTTCGCCAACAGCTCCCTGACCTTTACCCGGCTGGAATTGCTGCCCTCGGACGTCAGCGAGTTCGGCCATACCCTGAACAGCATTACCGCCGTGGCTCTGACCTTGGGCGTGCTGACAATCTTTCGCGATGAGCAGAAATTCAAGGTCGAACTGCACAGTGCACTCGCACGGGCACTGGCCCGCCGCGAGCTGTGCACTTACCTGCAGCCGCAAGTCTGCGCGCAAGGCCGGGTGATCGGCGCCGAGGCACTGCTGCGCTGGGACCGCCCCGGACACGGCATTCAGGCGCCCGCCGAATTCATTCCTGTTGCCGAGCAAAGCGGCCTGATCCACGACATCGGTCTGATGGTGCTGGAACAAGCCTGTCGCCAGCTCAGTGAGTGGTCCGAGCACAGCGATGCACAGCACTGGAAGTTGTCGGTAAACGTCAGCCCGTTACAACTGACTTCGTCAACCTTTGTTGAAGAAGTTCGAGAGATAGTTCACAAATTCAATATCCCCGCCAATCGACTTTGCCTGGAAATAACCGAGTCGGTATTTGCCAGTGATCTGGTGACAACCGTGATGAAAATGGAAGAACTGCGCGGCGACGGCATATCGTGGTCGCTGGACGACTTCGGCACCGGGTTTTCTTCATTGGCGCTGCTGCGCGAACTGCCGCTGGACGAGTTGAAAATCGATCGCTCATTTATCGCCGGTATCGAGAGTGACAAGGGCAAATATGAACTGATCAGAAAGATCATTGAAATTGCCGAGATACTGGACATATCAACCGTTGCCGAAGGCGTTGAGACCGAGGCTCAGTTCGATTGCCTGCAAGCGATGGGCTGCGCTACCTTCCAGGGTTATTACTTCGGCCGGCCGATGATCGCGGCGCAGTTCATCGGCAAATACGCGGCCAGCTAAGCGCAAACTGCGCTGCCGTTTACCGGCCCGGTTCGCCTTGGGCAGGCGCAGTGCCCAGTGAAAGCAGCCGGCTGATGCGACTGGTTGCAAGCTTCATGTGATCAACCAGCGCCGCTACATCGCAATCCTGCTTGCGGTACTGCGGAATGGTGGCCGAAAGCGACCCTGCCACCTGGCCGTCGACAAAGAACGGCACGCCGATACCAAAGGCGCCGAGGACCCGCTCGCCGTCCCCCTGCGACCAGCCGCGTTCGCGAATGGCGAGCAAATCCGCCTGCAGCGCCGCATGCGAGACGATGGTGGCCTCGGTAAATCTGTTCAGGGTCAACGCGTCAGCGAACGCGGGGGCCAGGTGCGCCAATACAGCCTTGCCCGCTGCACCGGCATACAGCGGTACTTCGACAGCGGTTTCGAGTTTGTACTGGATGGGCTTCCAACCCTGGACCACTTCGATGAACTGCGCTGAGTTGGCGTGGGCATCGAAGCTGAGAAAGGCCACGGTTTCGCCGGTCTGCTTGACCAACGCCTCAACGATCGCTCGACACAGTTTTGCCACAGTGGAGCGGTTACCGCTGAGCACCGCCGCCCACTGGTACAGGCGCGCCGCAGGGTATAGCGCCTGGCCGCTGGCAAACACCAGGCTGGCCTGTGCAGCAGACTCGACGATCTTGCGCGCCGTGGCGCTGTTGCACTGCAGTTCGGCGGCAATCCCCGCCTTGCAGGGGTAGCCGTCAGGTACCGCACAGAGAATTTGCAGCAATACTTCCAGCCGAGCCGCGGTGGCGCTGTCCTTGTCGCAACCCGTCACCTGCGGGCAGGTTTGCGCGGCGCTGGGCAATCCCTCGAGATGGTTCAAGAGCTGTTCGACTTTGCGCAATGCCGCACTGGCGCTGCTGCCACCGCCAGCGCCCAGGTCGTGCAACGATACCGTCACCAGCAGCCCTTGCGGCAAGCAACGGGTGGCCAGCGCCACCGCTGCGGGGAACTCGGATTCGGCCATTGCCTGCCCGGCGTTGGCGGGCACCGGCAGCCGTTGCTGGTCAGGCCGTGCGCCGCTGTGCAGGTAATCAGCAAACGCTCGGCCGATATCGCCAAAACCGAGCGGATAAATCGCCCCCAGCTGCGGCCTGAAGGCCAAGGTAGCCGGTGCCTCGCCGCAACACAGCACGAAGTAGCCGTCACAGTGCGGGGCATACACCGAGAGCAAGGCTGACTGCTTGACATCGCCGGCCAGCTCATCGAGCAGCGTCCGCGCTGCGCTCCACAAGGCACTGCGCGAGCTCAGCGCCTGCATCAACACTCGCAAGCGCGGCCCGACCCGGTACTTGCCCGCGCCGTCCTCTGCGGCAAGGTCACGCTCGACCAGTGCCGCGAGGATCCGATTGATGGTGCTGCGGCTCTCGTCAAGCTCGCTGGCCAGCTCCCTGACGCCCCACGGCTCAGCCTCCGCTCGTCTGACCAGGGCGTCCAGCACCTCGATCAAACGACCGTGGCTGGAGGTGGCGGCAACCGCGTTGCTGGCCGCGGGTTCAGGGCGTGGGTTAGGCATTTCAGAGGCTTGGCATGCTGCTACGGGGGCCCATTCTGTGCTCAAGGCCACAGCCAAAGCAATTAGCCCGCCTGTTGACAACCAGGCTGAGCGCGAGGATGCTTGGAAAAAACAAAACAGGACACTGTCCCATTTTTTAAATTGGCCGTGACCAAAACGCTGGAGTGACCTATGAATAACAACAATACGTTGACCGAGCCTGTCGCCATGTCCGAGCCCGTTGCCGAGCGCAAGACCAAGGCGAAGAAAGCTACCGCCGCCGCCGTGTTCGGCACCTTCGTCGAGTACTACGACTTCAGCATCTACGGCTATCTGGCAGCCACCCTGGCGTTGGTGTTCTTCCCCTCCGATGACCCCACCACCGGCCTGCTCAATACCTTTCTGGTGTTCGGTTCAGCGTTTCTCGTGCGCCCGCTCGGCGCCGTGGCGTTCGGCTGGCTGGGTGACAAGGTGGGCCGCCGCACCAGCCTGATCGCCAGCATCACTTTGATGGGCATCGCCGCGACCTTGATCGGCCTGCTGCCCGGCTATGCGCAGATTGGCGTATGGGCGCCGATCCTGCTGGTAGCGCTGCGCATGCTTCAGGGCTTTTCCGCCGGCGGCGAAATCGGCGGCGCAGCGAGTTACATCCGCGAGTGGGCACCGGCCAATCGGCGTTCGCTGTACATCTCCTTCCTGCCCTCGATCGCCCAGTTCGGCAAGGGCCTGGCAGCGGCCATCGCTGGCCTGGCCGCCGCCTGGCTGACCGATCCGCAGATGGCCGACTGGGGCTGGCGCGTGCCGTTCCTGCTGGCCTTGCCGCTGGGCATCATCGGCCTGTGGATGCGCCTGGGCATTGAAGACAGCCCTGAGTTCGAGTCGAACAAGACCGCTGACGCCGCGCCGAAAAGCGCGCCCTTCGCCGAGCTGGTGCGCGACTACATGCGCCCGCTGACCAAGGTCATGATGATCTCGCTGGTGCAGAACATCGGCACTTACATCGGCACCGTATTCATCGCCGCCTACTTCAGCTCGATCCTCGGCTACTCAAAAGGTCAGGCATCGACCATCGTCCTGGTGGCGGTGAGTTTCGCCGCACTGATGATTCCCCTGGCCGGCCACCTTGGTTCGATCATCGGCAGCAAGGCCGTTCTGCGCCTGGCCTACCTCGGCTACGCCACCCTGTCGATCCCCTCGTTCATGCTCATGCAGCAAGGCCAGGTGAGCCTGGCCATGGCCGGCCTGGCCCTGGGCATGGTGCCGTACGCGCTGTGCCTGGCCGGTACTTACTCGGTGATGCCGGAGTTCTTCCCGACCCACGTGCGCCACACCGGTGTCGCCTTCGGCCACAGCGTCGGCGCGGTGATCGGCGGCGGCATCGGGCCGTTCATGGCGACCTGGCTGATCGGCGCCAGCGGCAACCAGTCGGCACCCGCTTTCATCCTCTGCGGCGCCGGCGTGCTGGGCCTGATCGTGCTCAGCACCGTGCGCAACAACGCTGCCACCGACGCCAATCGCCATCAATTTTCCTGAGTACAGACCATGCCTCTGATCTATGTCACCAGCCCCATTCACCCGCGCGTGCTCGCCGGCCTTGCTGAGCTTGGCGAGGTGCGTCTGGGCTACGGCGCCAACGCCGTCAGCTATGACGAAATCCACAACCAGGTCGACGCGGTGTTTCTGCGTGGCGGCCATGTCAGCGCCGAGATGATCGCTGCCTCGCCGAAACTGCGTATCGTCGCCCGCCATGGCGCAGGCTACGACAACGTTGATTACCAGGCCGCCGCGCAACATGGCGTGTGGGTCACCAACACCCCCGGGGCCAACCAGCGCAGCGTTATCGAACATGTCTTCGCCTTGCTGCTGTCGCTGTGCCGCAAACTGCCCATGGCCAGCGAACAGACGCGTAATCGCAACTGGGCGCAGGACCGCCTGGCACTGACCGGCATCGAGCTCGAAGGGCGCACCCTGGGCCTGGTCGGCTTTGGCAACATCGGCGCAAGCGTTGCGCCCGTGGCCGAGGCCTTTGGCCTGAAGGTGATCTTCACCGACCCGGCAATAGAGCCAGGCACGGACCCGCGCAGGGTCGACCTCGATACCCTGCTGGCCACGGCCGATGTAGTCAGCCTGCATGTACCGCTGCTGCCCACCACGCGCAACCTGATCGGTGCCGAGCAGTTCGCCCGGATGAAACACGGCGCGCTGCTGATCAACACCAGCCGCGGCGGCGTGGTCGATGAGCAAGCCATGGTCGCGGCGCTGAACAGCGGCAAGCTGGCCGGTGCGGGGGTGGATGTGCTCGACGCGGAGAACCTCGACATGATCAACCCGTTCAACCACCCCACCCCGGCCATCGCCGAAACGCCGAACCTGATCGTCACCGCACATGTGGCCGGGCAGACCGACGAATCGCTGATGCGAGTTGGCATGAGCGCCCTGCAAGCGATTGCCGCCGTGCTCCAGGGGCAAGCCCCGGCGCACCCGGTCAACCAACCTGTGGCGAAGTCGTTCGACTGAGCGCCGGCGAATCTGGAGGCTTCATATGTTTATCAACGTGTCCGACGAGTCGATCAGCGTCAACAGCCAGTGGCAACGCGCAGACCTGTCGCTGATTGGCGAGATCGCCTGCTACCCGGTCGCCCTGATCGGTGACGTGCTGCAACGTATGGGCATGATGGCTTCGGCCATCCGCCATACCGCTGGCAAACCGAGTTTTTTCGGCACCATCCTGCCGCTCAATACCCGCGAGGGAGACAACCTGGCGATCCACCGAGCCCTCGATGAAGCCCAGCCCGGCGATGTGCTGGTGATCAATGGCAACAGCGAGGTCAACCGCTCGGTGTTCGGCGATCTGCTTGGCGAGATCTGCCTGGCCCGGCAAGTGGCGGCGGTGGTCATCGATGGCGCCGTGCGCGACGTGGCAGAACTCGACAGCATGGGCTTGCCGGTCTATGCCCGTGCGGTCAACCCCGCGGGGCCATCGAAGTGGGGCCCGGGCCAGGTCGGTATTGCCGTGGCGTGCGGCAATGTCGTGTGCCATCCGGGCGACGCGATAATTGGCGACCGCGACGGCATCATTGTCATCCCGCGCAGCCGTCTCGCGTCGCTGGCCGAGCAGGTGAAGCTGCAGGACGGTTACGAGAACAGCTTCCGCGACAAGGTGCGGGCAAGCGTGCGCTGAACGCCGGTCGAGTAGCAGCCTAGGCGCTGCTACTCGACATTTCCCCCTCTGCGATGCTCACACCACGGGCAGCCCCGACCAGTTCCCCCACCTCTCACACAAATACCCTGCCTTGAGCCCCGCTCCGGGCCGGTGCTACCATGCCCGATCCCTCCTAGAGGCGCCCTTTCCGAGGAAGATCCCTGCAATGAGCACCATTCGCGAGCGCAACAAGGAACTGATCCTGCGCGCGGCCAGCGAGGAATTCGCCGACAAGGGCTTCGCCGCCACCAAGACCAGCGACATCGCGGCCAAGGCGGGTTTGCCCAAGCCGAACGTCTACTACTACTTCAAATCCAAGGACAACCTCTACCGCGAGGTGCTCGAGAGCATCATCGCGCCGATCATGCAGGCATCGACGCCGTTCAATGCCGACGGTGATCCGAAAGAAGTGCTGAGTGCCTACATCCGCTCGAAGATCCGCATCTCGCGTGATCTGCCGCATGCCTCGAAGGTGTTCGCCAGCGAGATCATGCATGGCGCGCCGCACCTGTCGCCGAGTCAGGTCGAGCAGCTCAACGAGCAGGCCCGGCACAACATCGAGTGCATCCAGCGCTGGATCGAGCGCAAACAGATCGCCCCGGTCGATGCCCATCACCTGATGTTCAGCATCTGGGCGGCGACCCAGACCTACGCCGACTTCGATTGGCAGATCGCCGCCGTCACCGGCAAGGCCAAGCTCGCCGACAGTGATTACGAGGCGGCTGCGCAAACGATCATTCGGCTGGTGCTCAAGGGCTGTGAGCCAGAGCTGGCTTGAGCTTAATCAGAAAGGGCCGCAGCGCGGCCCTGTGTACAGTGTGATCAGGCCGCGACACCGGCATCTGCGGTCAGGCCCGCCGCTTCGATGGCGCTGATTGCGCACTGCTCATCGATATCCGAAGTATCGCCGCTGATCCCCACCGCACCCAGCACCCTGCCCTGCTGATCGCGAATCAGCACGCCCCCTGGCGCCGGCACCACCGGCCGCTCGCCCAAACCATTCAATGCGGCAAAAAACGCCGGCCGCTGCTGCGCATCCAGCGCCAGCAGACGCGAGCCCTTGCCCAGGGCAATTGCGCCCCAGGCCTTGCCGGTCGCTACCTGCGGGCGCAGCAGGCTGGCGCCGTCTTCACGTTGCAAGGTGAGCAGATGCCCGCCGGCATCCAGCACCGCCACGGTCAGCGGCGCGGCGTTGATCTCGCGGCCTGCGGCGAGCGCGGCGTTCACCAGGCTGACTGCGACTTTAAGAGTCAATATGGTCATGGAAAGGTCCTCTTCTTGTTGTGAGAAGCCCTGAGGGCAGTTGAAATCCAATGGCACAAATAGAACACAACTACGATTATCTTTGTATACAATATTTTTAGACTATCGTGCACGATCAGACGAAACGCCGTTTTCATGGGCATTCCGACCGAAGCGATTGCTGCCGACGAAAATGGATTGACCTAAGCCACCGAGCGTGAATACACTCTGGCCAAGAGCAAGTTGTATACAATTACAAAATCGATGAGGCACAACCCATGAGCAAAATGAGAGCAATCGATGCAGCCGTTCTGGTCATGCGCCGGGAAGGCGTAGATACCGCATTCGGCATCCCAGGGGCCGCTATCAACCCGCTGTACTCGGCTCTGAAGAAAGTCGGTGGCATCGATCACGTCCTCGCTCGCCACGTCGAAGGTGCCTCGCACATGGCCGAGGGTTACACCCGCGCCAATCCGGGCAACATCGGCGTGTGCATCGGCACCTCCGGCCCAGCCGGCACCGACATGGTCACCGGTCTTTACAGCGCCGCCGCCGACTCGATCCCGATCCTGTGCATCACCGGCCAGGCGCCGCGTGCCCGTCTGCACAAAGAAGACTTCCAGGCCGTCGACATCACCAGCATCGTCAAGCCGGTGACCAAGTGGGCAACCACCGTGCTCGAGCCAGGCCAGGTTCCTTATGCATTCCAGAAGGCCTTCTTTGAAATGCGCAGCGGCCGTCCAGGCCCGGTACTGATCGACCTGCCATTCGACGTGCAGATGGCCGAAATCGAATTCGACATCGACGCCTACGAGCCACTGCAGATCAACAAGCCAGGCGCAACCCGCGTGCAAGCGGAAAAAGCCCTGGCCATGCTCAATGACGCCGAGCGCCCCTTGCTGGTAGCCGGTGGCGGCATCATCAATGCAGACGCCAGCGACAAGCTGGTCGAGTTCGCCGAACTGACCGGCGTGCCGGTCATCCCGACCCTGATGGGCTGGGGCACCATCCCCGACGATCACCCGCTGATGGTGGGTATGGTCGGCCTGCAGACCTCGCACCGCTACGGCAACGCGACCCTGCTCAAGTCGGACATGGTGTTCGGCATCGGTAACCGCTGGGCCAACCGCCACACCGGTTCTGTCGATGTCTACACCGAAGGCCGCAGCTTCATTCACGTCGACATCGAACCGACCCAGATCGGCCGCGTGTTCACCCCGGACCTGGGCATCGTTTCCGATGCTGGCAAGGCGCTGGATGTGTTCCTTGAAGTGGCCCGCGAGTGGAAAGCCGCCGGCAAGCTCAAAGACCGCAGCGCCTGGGTGCAAGACTGCCAGCAGCGCAAGGCCAGCCTGCACCGCAAGACTCACTTCGACAACGTGCCGGTCAAGCCGCAGCGCGTCTATGAAGAGATGAACAAGGTCTTTGGCAAAGACACCTGCTACATCAGCACCATCGGTCTGTCGCAGATCGCCGGCGCCCAGCTCCTGCACGTGTACAAGCCGCGTCACTGGATCAACTGCGGCCAGGCCGGCCCGCTCGGCTGGACCATCCCGGCTGCTCTCGGTGTGGTCAAGGCCGACCCGCAACGCAAGGTCGTCGCGCTGTCGGGTGACTACGACTTCCAGTTCATGATCGAAGAGCTCGCTGTTGGCGCACAGTTCAATCTGCCCTACGTCCACGTGCTGGTGAACAACGCCTACCTCGGCCTGATCCGTCAGTCTCAGCGTGGCTTCGAGATGGACTACTGTGTACAACTGGCGTTCGAGAACATCAACTCGACCGAAGCCGGCAGCTACGGTGTCGATCACGTTGCAGTCGTCGAAGGTCTGGGTTGCAAGGCTCTGCGCGTATTCGAGCCAGGCGAGATCGCCCCTGCTCTGCTCAAGGCGCAGAAGATGGCCGAAGAGTTCCGCGTACCGGTCGTGGTTGAAATCATTCTCGAGCGCGTCACCAACATTTCCATGGGCACCGAAATCAACGCGGTCAACGAATTCGAAGACCTCGCGCTGGTGAGCAACGACGCGCCTACCGCAATCTCGCTGCTCGACTGATTGCCTGACGCCCCCGCGCCGGTTATGCCGGGGGCTTTCATCTGCAAGGAGATCACCATGCCTCGCTTCGCTGCCAACCTGTCCATGCTGTTTACCGAGCAGGACTTCCTGGCCCGCTTCAAGGCCGCCGCCGACGCTGGCTTCAGCGGTGTCGAATACCTCTTTCCTTACGATTTCAGCGCCGCTGAAATCAAGGCGCAACTGGACGCCAATGGCCTGACCCAGGTGCTGTTCAACCTGCCGGCCGGTGACTGGGGCAAGGGTGAGCGCGGGATTGCCTGCCACCCCGACCGCGTCGAAGAATTCCGCGCTGGGGTCGACAAGGCCATCGACTACGCCAAAGTGCTGGGCAATACCCAGATCAATTGCCTGGCGGGGATTCGGCCACAGGGTCTGGAATGCGCGACCGTGCGCAAGACCTTTGTCGACAACCTCAAGTTTGCCGCCGACAAGTTGCAGGCCGCCGGGATCCGCCTGGTCATGGAAATGATCAACACCCGCGACATCCCTGGTTTCTACCTGAACACCACGCAGCAGGCGCTGGACATCCAGACCGAGGTCGCCAGCGCCAACCTGTTCCTGCAGTACGACATCTACCACATGCAGATCATGGAAGGTGACCTGGCGCGCACCATCGAAGCCAACCTGCCGCGCATCAACCACATCCAGCTGGCCGACAACCCTGGCCGCAACGAACCCGGCACCGGTGAGATCAACTACCGCTTCCTGTTCGAGCACCTGGACCGCATCGGCTACAAGGGCTGGGTCGGTGCCGAGTACAAGCCGCTGACCACCACTGAAGCGGGTCTGGGCTGGCTGAAAACGCACAACGCGATCTAACGCCGCGGATCCCTGTAGGAGCGGCCTTGTGTCGCGAAAGGGCTGCAACGCAGCCCCCTGCATTCTCCGCAACGCCATAGACCGCCGGGGCTGCTACGCAGCCCAATCGCGACACAAGGCCGCTCCTACACAGGTGAGCTGCGTCTGGTTTATCGAGATTTTTACAATTACAAAAGAGGGTATCTCTCATGG
Source organism: Pseudomonas shirazensis (assembly GCF_050496565.1). Taxonomy (GTDB): domain Bacteria; phylum Pseudomonadota; class Gammaproteobacteria; order Pseudomonadales; family Pseudomonadaceae; genus Aquipseudomonas; species Aquipseudomonas shirazensis_A. The sequence continues at coordinate 163,561 of NZ_JBNWAE010000011.1, read as the reverse complement.
CTAAAATCGGTTTTATCGGCACTGGCATCATGGGCAAGCCCATGGCCCAAAACCTGCAAAAAGCAGGTCACAGCCTGTTCGTTTCGACCCATCACGATGCAGCCCCAGCTGACCTGATCGCTGCTGGCGCGGTGGCCCTGGCCAATCCGAAGGAAGTGGCCCAGGAAGCTGAATTCATCATCGTCATGGTCCCCGATACCCCGCAGGTCGAAGCGGTACTGTTCGGCGAGAACGGCGTTGCTGAAGGAGTTGGCCCGAACAAGATCGTGATCGACATGAGCTCGATTTCGCCCACCGCCACCAAGGCCTTTGCCGAGAAGATCAAAGCGACTGGCGCGGCCTATCTGGACGCCCCGGTCTCCGGCGGCGAAGTCGGCGCCAAGGCGGCGACTCTGAGCATCATGGTCGGTGGCTGCCCGAAAGCCTTCGAGCGCACCCTGCCGTTGTTCGAGCTGATGGGCAAGAACATCACTCGCGTCGGTGGCAACGGTGACGGCCAGACCGCCAAGGTCGCCAACCAGATCATCGTCGCGCTGAACATCCAGGCAGTCGGCGAAGCGCTGCTGTTCGCTGCCAAGAACGGTGCGGACCCAGCCAAGGTGCGTGAAGCACTGATGGGCGGTTTTGCCTCGTCGAAAATTCTTGAAGTGCATGCCGAGCGCATGATCAAAGGCACCTTCGACCCGGGCTTCCGCATCAACCTGCACCAGAAGGACCTGAACCTGGCCCTGCAAGGCGCCAAGGAGCTGGGTATCAACCTGCCGAACACCTCCAACGCGCAGCAAGTGTTCAGCACCTGCGTAGCGCTGGGTGGCGGTAACTGGGACCACTCGGCATTGATCAAGGGCCTGGAGCACATGGCCAATTTCTCGATCCGCGACGAGAAGTGATCTGAATTGATTTGAATTCGGGGGCTGCTCTGCAGCCCTTTCGCGACACAAGGCCGCTCCTACAAAAGGCCTACGCGGTGCTTTTCTGTAGGAGCGGCCTTGTGTCGCGAAAGGGGCGCGAAGCGCCCCCCAACCAAGCAACACCGCCCCTGGTTCAGCCTGCACGGAGGTCGTTCCGGGGGCGTTTTTTATTACGCATAACAACAAGAATTTTGGGAGCCTGCCATGTCGGTCGATCCGCAACAATTCCTGCGCGAGCTGTTCGACACAGCCATCGCCGCCGCCCACCCAAGCCAGGTCCTCGAAGCCTACTTGCCCGCCGACCGTAGCGGCCGGGTCATCGTCATCGGCGCCGGCAAGGCCGCCGCCGCCATGGCCGAAGTGGTCGAAAAAACCTGGCAAGGCGAAGTCTCCGGGCTGGTCGTGACCCGCTATGGCCACGGCGCCAGTTGCCAGAAAATCGAAGTAGTCGAAGCTGCCCATCCCGTTCCCGATGCCGCCGGCCTGGCCGTGGCCAAGCGCGTGCTGGAGCTGGTCAGCAATCTCACTGAAAGCGACCGGGTGATCTGTCTGCTGTCTGGCGGCGGCTCTGCCCTGCTCGCCCTGCCCGCCGCGGGCCTGACCCTGGCCGACAAGCAACAGATCAACAAGGCCCTGCTCAAGTCGGGCGCGACCATCGGCGAGATGAACTGCGTGCGTAAGCACCTCTCGGCGATCAAGGGTGGCCGCCTGGCCAAAGCCTGCTGGCCAGCCACGTTGTACACCTATGCCATCTCCGATGTGCCCGGCGACCTCGCCACCGTGATCGCCTCCGGCCCGACCGTGGCCGACCCGAGCACCTCGGCGCAAGCGCTGGCGATCCTCAAGCGCTACAACATCGAAGCGCCACAAGCGGTCATCGACTGGCTCAACAACCCGGCCTCGGAAACCGTCAAGGCCAACGATCCAGCCCTGGCCCGCAGCCACTTCCAATTGATCGCCAAGCCCCAGCAGTCGCTGGAAGCTGCAGCGGTGAAAGCCCGCCAGGCCGGTTTCAGCCCGCTGATTCTCGGCGACCTGGAAGGCGAGTCGCGCGAGGTGGCCAAGGTACATGCCGGCATCGCTCGGCAGATCGTCCAGCACGGCCAGCCGCTGAAGGCGCCCTGCGTGATTCTCTCCGGCGGTGAAACCACCGTGACCGTGCGCGGCAATGGCCGTGGCGGGCGCAACGCGGAGTTTTTGCTCAGCCTCACCGAAAACCTCAAGGGCCTGCCGGGCGTGTATGCCCTGGCCGGCGACACCGACGGCATCGATGGCTCGGAAGACAACGCCGGCGCCAGCATGACCCCGGCCAGCTATGCCCGCGCCGCCGCGCTGGGGCTTTCGGCCAGCGATGAGCTGGACAACAACAATGGCTACGGCTACTTCGCCGCGCTCGACGCGCTGATCGTCACCGAGCCGACCCGTACCAACGTCAACGACTTCCGCGCCATTCTGATTCTCGAGACTGCCCAATCATGACGCCTGATAAAAAAGTCAAAATCCTCGCCACCCTCGGCCCTGCCATCAACGGCATCGACGATGTCCGCCAACTGGTCGAAGCCGGGGTGAATATCTTTCGCCTCAACTTCAGCCACGGCGAGCACGCCGACCACGCCCTGCGCTATGAGTGGATCCGCGAAGTCGAGCAACAGCTGAACTACCCGCTGGGCATCCTCATGGACCTGCAAGGGCCGAAGCTGCGGGTCGGTCGCTTTGCCGAAGGCAAGGTCCAGCTGCAGCGTGGCCAGGCCCTGCGCCTGGACCTGGACAGCACCCCGGGCGACAGCCGCCGGGTCAACCTGCCGCACCCGGAAATCATCGCCGCCCTGCAGCCAGGTATGGACTTGCTGCTCGACGACGGCAAACTGCGCCTGCGCGTGACCGCCAGGCATGACGATGCGATCGATACCGAAGTGCTGGCCGGCGGCGAGCTGTCCGACCGCAAGGGCGTTAACGTGCCGCAGGCGGTGCTCGAGCTGAGCCCGCTGACCGAGAAAGACCGCCGCGATCTGGCCTTCGGCCTGGAGCTTGGGGTGGACTGGGTGGCGCTGTCGTTCGTGCAGCGCCCTGAGGACATCATCGAAGCGCGCCAGCTGATCGGCGACCGCGCCTACCTCATGGCCAAGATCGAGAAGCCGTCGGCGGTCGACCAACTGCAGGCCATCGCCGAGCTGTCCGACGCGATCATGGTCGCCCGCGGTGACCTGGGCGTTGAAGTGCCCGCCGAAAGCGTGCCGCAGATCCAGAAACACATCATCAATACCTGCCGCCAGCTCGGCCGCCCGGTGGTGGTGGCAACGCAGATGCTCGAATCGATGCGCTTCTCGCCCGCGCCGACCCGCGCCGAAGTCACCGATGTCGCCAATGCAGTCGCCGAAGGCGCGGATGCGGTGATGCTATCCGCCGAAACCGCCTCTGGTGACTACCCGCTGGAAGCCGTGCAGATGATGAGCAAGATCATCCGCCAGGTTGAAAACGGCCCGGATTACCAGGCACAGCTCGACGTCGGCCGGCCAAAAGCCGAAGCCACCACCTCGGATGCGATCAGCTGCGCGATCCGCCGTATCAGCGGCATTCTGCCGGTAGCGGTGCTGGTCAACTACAGCGAGTCTGGCGCCTCGACCCTGCGCGCCGCCCGCGAGCGACCACGGGCACCGATCCTTAACCTGACGCCAAATCTGGTGACGGCACGCCGCCTGAGCGTGACCTGGGGCGTGCATTCGGTGGTCAACGACCGCCTGCGCCAGGTCGACGAAATCTGCTCGACCGCGCTGGAGATTGGCCAGGCACAAGGCATGGCCAGCATCGGCGACACGCTGCTGATCACCGCCGGTGTGCCGTTTGGCAAGCCGGGTACGACCAACACCCTGCGCATCGAGACCTTGATCTAGGACCGCTTTGCGGTCCTTCGCGGGTAAACCCGCTCCCACACAAAACCCTGTGGGAGCGGGCTTGCCCGCGAAGGGCTGCAAAGCAGCCCCGGGCGACCTGACCCACCGCGGAAAAACGAGGCCCAAAGAGGCCCACCGCCAACTTCAACCTACTGACTGCCCATGTACACACAAAATTTCGTCACCCCGTGCCCGGACTGGGCCACGGCGCTTCTCAACGGCTTCAGCCAGGTACTGCTGCAGCGTAGCCCGCTGTGCGGCCTGTGTTGCTTGCTCGCCATCCTCCTGACCGCACCGCAGCTGGTCGGTGGTGCCCTGCTGGGCGCACTGGCCGGTTTGCTCACGGCGCAGCGACGCGGCTATGACCGGGCTGATCGCCAGGCCGGCCTGTACAGCTACAACGGCGTACTGATTGGCATCCTGTTCAGCCTGGTATTGCCATGGTCGGTAATCTTGCCGCCGCTGATCATCGCCGCCAGCGGCCTGTCGAGCATCCTCGTCCATCAATGGCGCAAACGCGGCGCCTGCCTGCTGCCGGCCTATACCGCACCGTTCGTGCTGCTCGGCTGGGCCGCGCTGTTGGCAGCGCAGCCATCTGCTGCCAGCGCCACGGTCAGCGCCGAGCCCCTGCAGGCGCTGGCACGTGGCCTGGGCCAGGTGTTTCTGCTGGAGCAGCCGCTGGCGGGGCTGCTGATTGCCATCGGTTTGTTCCTGTCCAACCGCAGCGCCGCACTGTGGGCGTTGTTCGGCTCAGGCCTGGGCGCCTGCGTCGCGCTGCTCATGGGCGATGCGCATAGCGCCGGGATGGGCTTGCTCGGTTTCAATGCCGCGCTTGCGGCACTGGCCTTTTGCGGCCAGCGCGAACGGCCGTGGCTGCCACTGCTGGCGATCGTCCTGGCCATCGCCCTGCAACCGCTGTTCAACCTGCTGCCGGTGGCCGCCCTGACCGCGCCGTTCGTTGCCGCCTGCTGGCTGCTGCACCTGAGCAGCCGCCTGCCGCGCGGGCTGGCGGGGGGCAAAGCGCGCCGCTTGCACAGCTGAGGGGCAAGCCCTAGGCTCTGCGCACTGCACCTATGGAACGCGCCCCATGAACTCCCCGGCGAGCCTGCGCGAGCGGCTCTACATTCTGGTTTTTCAATCCGACACCACCGCTGGCAGACGCTTCGACAAGACCCTGCTGCTGATTATTCTGGCCAGCCTGGTGGTGGTGATCCTCGACAGTATCGATGAGGTTCACCAGAACTATTCAGGCCTGCTCGCCGCCATCGAGTGGGGCTTCACGGCGATCTTTCTCGCCGAATACCTGACCCGCCTGTACTGCTCGCCCAAGCCGCTGCGCTATGCCTTCAGTTTCTACGGCCTGGTCGATCTGCTGGCCATCGTGCCGGGCATCATCGCCTTGTATTACAGCGACGCCCAGTACCTGCTGATCATCCGCGTGATCCGCATGCTGCGGATCTTCCGTGTGCTCAAGCTGAGTCCGTACCTCAAGCAGGCCAACTACCTGATGAGCGCGCTGCGCGGCAGCAAGCAGAAGATCATCGTGTTTCTGGTCAGCGTGTCCACGCTGGTGACCGTGTTCGGCACCTTGATGTACGTGGTCGAAGGCCCCGAGCATGGCTTCACCAGCATCCCCAAAGGCATCTACTGGGCGATCGTCACCCTGACCACCGTGGGCTTTGGCGACATCGTGCCGAAGACGCCACTGGGCCAGGTGCTGTCGTCGCTGGTGATGATCACCGGTTACTCGATCATCGCCGTGCCGACCGGCATCTTCACCGCTGAGCTGGCCAACGCCATGCGCGGCGAACAACTCCAGCACGACTGCCCGACCTGCCGCAAAAACAGCCATGAGCACGGCGCCGCGTTCTGCTCGCGCTGCGGCAATGCGCTGTTCCCCAAGAAGGAATAACCAAAGCGTATTTCGTTCTTTAAACGCTTGAGAAACACCCGCTATAGTCGCAGGCACTCTGCCATTAACTCTTTCAAGAACAAGGATCGCGTCGTGAAAAAACTGTTTACCGCCTCGCTGCTCGCCGCAGGCCTGACCCTGGCCAATCTGGCCCAGGCTGCGCCGACGCTGCTCAACGTGTCCTATGACGTGATGCGCGACTTCTACAAAGACTACAACGCCGCCTTCCAGAAGCACTGGGAAGCCGAGCACAAAGAAAAGATCAACCTGCAGATGTCCTTCGGCGGTTCGAGCAAGCAGGCGCGCTCGGTGATCGATGGCCTGCCGGCTGACGTCATCACCATGAACATGGCCACCGACATCAATGCCCTGGTCGACAACGGCAAGCTGGTCCCGGACAACTGGGTAACGCGCCTGCCGAACAACAGCGCGCCGTTCACCTCGGCCACCGTGTTCATCGTGCGCAAGGGCAACCCCAAAGCGCTGAAAGACTGGCCAGACCTGCTCAAGGACGGCGTCCAGGTGATCGTGCCCAACCCCAAGACTTCCGGTAACGGCCGTTACACCTACCTCTCGGCCTGGGGCTACGTGCTGAAGAACGGCGGCGACGAGAACAAGGCCAAGGACTTTGTCGGCAAGCTGTTCAAGCAAGCGCCAGTACTCGATACCGGTGGCCGCGCAGCTACCACCACGTTCATGACCAACCAGATCGGCGACGTGCTGGTCACCTTTGAAAACGAAGCCGAGATGATCGCTCGCGAATTCGGTCGCGATCAGTTCGAAGTGATCTACCCAAGCGTATCGGCCGAAGCCGAGCCGCCGGTCACCGTGGTCGACAAGGTGGTCGACAAGAAAGGCACCCGCGCCGCCGCCGAGGAATACCTGAAGTACCTGTGGTCGCCACAAGGCCAGGAAATCGCTGCCAACAACTACCTGCGCCCGCGTGATCCAGCGGTACTGGCCAAGTACACCGACCGCTTCCCGAAAGTCGACTTCCTCTCGGTAGAGAAGACCTTCGGTGACTGGCGCACCGTGCAGAAGACCCACTTCAACGACGGTGGCGTATTCGACCAGATCTACACCGGCCAGTGATCGACTGATCCCTCGCCAGAGCGTTCCGGGCCAGGCAATGGCCCGGATTGCATCGAACTTCCCCCGCCTTCGGCAATCAGTTCCTTGAGTAACCCCAACGCCCGCCACGGCCCAAGGAGTACTCCAGTGCTGCGCTTGCTAACCCCGTTACTCCTCAGCCTGTTGCTGAGCACCTCACTCTACGCCGCCGACCCCGCCCCTGCCGAAGCCCCCGCCGAAGAACCTGCCCCGGTGTTGCAGGGTGGCTTGCTGGGTGCCCTGGCCGATGGCCTGGACAGTGCAGCCAAAGACCTCGACCTCGATGCCCATGTGGTAGACACCTGGCGTTTGCGCACCGACCGTGCCAGCAAAGAGATGGAGCGCCTGGTGGACCGCCACTCGGGCAACGACGGCCTGCAACTGATCGGCGATTTTGTCCTGCTGACAGTGGCCTGGGCCGCCAGCTTCTCGCTGCTCAGCCTGCTCGGCCGCTGGCTCGCCGGCCGCTGCGCGCGCACCGCCCTGCTGCAACGGCGCAAGCGCCTGCGTGGGCTGTTGGGGTATCTGTTGCCCTACACCTTGCCGGCCCTCGCGAGCTTGCCGCTTACGCTGTACGCCAGCCGCTTTCTCGACCCGTCGATTGCCCGCGCACTCGGCCTGAGCCTGGCCTACGCGACCAGCAGCGGCTTGTTCTCGACCTCGATCATCCTCTGCCTGATCACCCTGTTCGATGCCGGCCACAAACGCCCGGCGGTTGCCGTGATCCGGCAGATGGCACCGCGTGCGTTGTTCATGATCGGCTTTCTCGCGGCCTGGAGCGACGCGCTGACCAGCCCGCAGATTGCCCGCCAGATAGGCGGCAATATCACGGCGAGCATTGCCGTGATTACAGGCCTGATCGCCACCTTCATCTTTGCCAGCCTGGTCCTGCGCCTGCGCCGGCCGGTGGGGCACCTGATTCGCAACCGCGACCTGCATGATCGCCTGCACCATCGTGCAGTACAGGAGACCCTGCGGATCTTCTCCAAGCTGTGGTACCTGCCGATCCTGATGATGATTCTGGTCTCGGCGATCAACCTGATCGGTGCCGGCGAAGAGAGCCAGAAAGCCCTGCAGAACGCCCTGCTCACCACCGTGCTGCTGGTTGCCACGCTGTTCCTCAGCACTCTGCTGCAACACCTGCTGGCGTCACGCAAGGTTGATACGCAGAAAATCCGCCCGTACAAGGAACTGCTACGCAGCCTCGCCCATGCGCTGTTGCGCATCGCCATGGCGATTACCTTTATCGAGCTGCTCGGGCGCATCTGGGGTTTCTCGGTGATCGACTTCGCCCTGAGCAACCGCCTCGGCCAGGCGATCAGCAATTCAATTTCAAGCATCGGCCTGATCCTGCTGGTCACCTGGCTGCTGTGGGTAGTGCTCGACACCGCCATTCAAGAGGCGCTGAAGCCACCCGTCGGCAAGCGCAGCTCGCGCCAGCCCAGCACGCGAGTGCGCACCATCCTGCCGATGCTGCGCAATGCGGTGAAGGTGATCCTGGTGGTGATCTGCACCATCACCACCATGGCCAACCTGGGCATCAACGTCGCGCCCCTGCTGGCGGGTGCTGGGGTGATCGGCCTGGCCATCGGCTTTGGTTCCCAGCAGCTGGTGCAGGATGTGATCACCGGCCTGTTCATCCTGATCGAAGACACCATCTCGATCGGTGACTGGGTGGTGCTCGACTCCGGCCACGCCGGCACCGTTGAGAGCCTGACCATCCGCACCCTGCGCCTGCGCGACGGCAAGGGCTTCGTCCACTCAGTGCCGTTCGGCCAGATCAAGGCTGTCACCAACCAGTCGCGGCAGTTCGCCTATGCGTTCTTCTCGGTGCAGTTCACCTACGACAGCGACGTCGATCAGTCGCTGGCGTTGATTCACGAGGTGGGCAAGTCGATCAGCGAAGACCCACTACTGCGGATCAACCTGCAAGGGCCGCTGCAGGTGTTCGGCGTCGACCGCATGGACCTTAACGGGTTTGTTCTGACCGCGCAGTTCCGGACCATTTCCGGTGGCCAGTATGCGGTTAGCCGGGCCTTTAACGAGCGTCTGAAAAAGCGCGTCGACCAGACCGACAACGTCGCTTTCGCCCAGGTCTACCCGATGCCCGCCCAGGCCCGAGCACTGCCGGCCTGAACCGCGCCAATGACTGTCGCCCTCGCTGTCGAGGGCGGCAGTTCACACCTGGCGGAACACCAGCGCCTTCAGGCCACCTTCAGGGTCAGCATCGGGAAACTCCGGCGGATTCTGCAGACGCTCGATGAACTGCAACCCCGGCGCCTGCTCAGCCATGCCCTTAATGAGGAAGTCCGAGCCAATCGCCGGGTCGTTGACACACGCCAGCACCGTGCCGCCTGCGCTGAGCAGCTCGGGCAAGCGGCGCAGGATTTTCGCGTAGTCCTGGGTCAGTACGAAGCTGCCGCGCTGGAACGTCGGCGGGTCGATGATGATCAGGTCATACGGCCCGTACTTGCGCACCTTGCCCCATGACTTGAACAGCTCATGGCCCAGAAACGCCACCTGCCCCACATCATGGCCATTGAGCCGATGGTTCTCGCGCCCGCGCGACAGCGCCGACTTGGCCATGTCCAGATTGACCACCTGCGCAGCACCGTTGGCGATCGCCGCCACGGAGAAACCGCAGGTATAGGCGAACAGATTGAGTACCCGCTTGCCGGCGGCGTGCTCACGCACCCAGCGCCGGCCATAGCGCATGTCGAGGAACAGCCCGTTGTTCTGGCGTACACCCAGGTCGAGCAGATAGGTCAGGCCGTCTTCAACCACCTCACGCTGCTGCACTGGCTCGCCGAGCAACCACTGGCCCGGGCTGTCAGGCAGGTAACGGTGCTGGATCAGGATCGCCTCGCCGGTCCACAACGGGCGCTCGGCCAGACGAAGCAGCATCGCCTCAAGCTCTGCCAGTTGGCCCTCGGGCGGCTCGCGGAATAACGCCACCAGCAACACACCCTGCAGCCAATCCACCGTGATCTGCTCAAGCCCGGCCCAGCAGCGGCCACGGCCATGGAACAAGCGGCGAGTTTCCAACGGAGCAGGGTCGAGGGCGGTGAGCAGATGCTGCTCGAGGGTATCAATCACGGAGGTCATGGGCGCGTCGCTGAGGATCAAAATGGGCCATTCTACCCGCTTCAATCGCACTCAGTCGCATGGACTTGGCGCCGCTTTGACCGGGGCGCGAAACCACCAGCCTTGCTGCATGCCGGCAGCGGCCAGCAGAATCAACGCAACCCCCAGCCACTGCAACGGCGCCAGCCGATGGCCGAAGGCGAACCAGTCGACCAGGATCGCCGCAATCGGGTAGATGAACGACAGCGCGCCGGTCAACGCAGTCGGCAGACGCTGGATCGCGCTGTACAGCAGCACATACATCAGCCCGGTGTGGACGGTGCCGAGGGTCAACAAACTGGCCAGAGCCGGCAGTTCGGTGGGCAACCCACCAAGCTTGACCCACGGCGCCAGCAGGGCGATGCCAGTGCTGACCTGGATCAGCGCGATCAAGTGCGGCGGCGTACCGCTCAGGCGCTTGATGATCAACGCCGCCACCGCATACAGCAACGCCGCCCCAAGTGCGAGGGCAATCCCCAGCAGATAGTCGCTGCCACTGCTCTGGCCGTTGCCATGGGCACTGACGATGGCCAGCATGCCGACGAATGCCACGCCCAGCCAGCTCAGTTTGGCCAGGGTGATCTTCTCGCCGAGAAACACCGCAGCCAGGCCGACCAACAGAAACGGCTGCACGTTGTATACCGCCGTACCGATGGCGATCGACGCCCGCGAATACGAGGCGAACAGCAGCACCCAATTACCGACGATGGCCACCCCGCTGACAATCGCCAGCAGCACGGCGCCGCGGCTGATCACGCCGGCCTTGAGCAGGCCCAGGCTCGCGCAGATCAGCAGTAACGCCCCCGCGCCGAACACACAGCGCCAGAACACTACCTCCAGCACCGGTTGTCCGGACACCAGCACGAACCAGCCAATCGTCCCGGAAATCAGCATGGCAACGATCATTTCCAGCGAACCACGGCGTATTGAACTGTCCATCGGCCACCTCCGTTGATGATGGCAACAGTATGACGAGGGCTGCCTGCCGCCTTCCAGCGGATAACCAAGGCAAAAATCGCCATTCACCTTTACGATCAAGGCAAATCAGACGCTTTACCTAATGAGGTACTTATGACCGATGCCACCGACCAACTGCTGATCACCGCCCTGATGGAGGATTCGCGCCGCTCGCTCAAAGCGCTGGCGCAGATCAGCGGGCTTTCGGCGCCCAGTGTCAGCGAGCGGCTGCGCCGGCTGGAAGAACGCGGCGTGCTGCGCGGCTACACCGTCGAGATCGATCCGCGCTGTTTCGGCTATCAGTTGCAGGCGATCGTGCGCATCCGCCCGCTGCCGGGCCAATTGCAGGAAGTCGAGCGCCAGATCATCGCGATTGCCGAGTTCACCGAGTGCGACAAGGTGACCGGCGAGGACTGCTTTATCGCCCGCCTGCATGTGCGCTCGATGGAGCAACTGGACAGCTTGCTCGACCGCATCAATGTCCTGGCCGAGACCAACACCGCAATTATCAAGAAGAGCCCAGTGAAACGCCGCCTGCCGCCGATGGCCGAGTGAGCGACTTTCCTACAGACCGGCACGGCCAGATTGTGCTGCTTATTTTTTGTACACAGGATTGTCACCTAAGGTGCCATTTTTGTGTGCACTTCTGGGAAGCACGGCACCAAGACGTTACACACGCAGCGCTAACTAATTTGACCGATTGATCAGCAAACCAAGTTGGTAAAAAATTTAACCTGTTCAATCGGTCAACTTATAAATAACTTAATTCAGTAAGTTATGGATTTATATGGAGAACTCATAGACCGCTAAAGTGCAAACTTGCACACCCGATGGCATGGAACTGGCTTTGCTGTGCTTGTGTTTTGTATACAACTTGAACAAAACCTAAATACACAACAACGCGCAGCGCCTGCCCCAAGCAGGCCGCAGCCTCCAGAACCCAGTGATGCCAAGGAATCAACAGTGACAAGACGAGACCGTGCACCCTCGCCCTTCACTGCAACCTGCGCATCAGGAGCCGCCGGAATGAGTAGCAGCCTCGACCTTGCCCCTGAACTATCCGTCGCCAGCACCGCCCAGCCATCAACCCTGACCGGCCAATCGCCGGCCCTCGAACTCAGCCCGCGCCTGCACAACCGCGACCTCGCACCGACCCGCCTCGAGGGTCGGCGCTGGGGCGGTTACAGCATCTTTGCGCTATGGACCAACGATGTGCACAACATCGCCAACTATTCCTTCGCCATGGGCCTGTTCGCGCTCGGCCTGGGTGGCTGGCAGATCCTCTTGTCGCTGGCGATCGGCGCAGTGCTGGTGTACTTCTTCATGAACCTGTCTGGCTACATGGGGCAGAAGACGGGTGTGCCGTTCCCAGTCATCAGCCGCATCGCGTTCGGTATCCACGGCGCACAGTTGCCGGCGTTGATTCGCGCGGTGATCGCCATCGCCTGGTTCGGCATCCAGACCTACCTTGCCTCGGTGGTGCTGCGCGTGCTGCTCACCGCAGTCTGGCCGCAAGTGGCTGCGTACGATCAAGACAGCATCCTCGGCCTGTCGAGCCTGGGCTGGGTGTGCTTCGTCGCGATCTGGCTGGTGCAGCTGGTGATCCTTGCCTACGGCATGGAGATGGTGCGCCGTTATGAAGGCTTTGCCGGCCCAGTGATTCTGCTGACAGTCGCCAGCCTGGCCGGTTGGATGTACTTCCAGGCCGACACACGCATCGCCTGGTCGGTGGCCGAGCCGCTGACCGGTTATGAAATGTGGCGCAATATCTTTGCCGGTGGCGCCTTGTGGCTGGCGATCTACGGCACCCTGGTGCTGAACTTCTGCGACTTCGCCCGCTCCTCGCCGTGCCGCAAGACCATCCGCGTCGGCAACTTCTGGGGCCTGCCGGTGAATATCCTGGTGTTCGCGGTGATCACCGTGGTGCTCAGCGGTGCGCAGTTCAAGATCAACGGCCACATCATCGACAGCCCCACCCAGATCGTTGCGACAATTCCTAATACGCTGTTCCTGGTACTGGGTTGCCTGGCGTTCCTGATCGTCACCGTGGCGGTGAACATCATGGCCAACTTTGTCGCCCCGGCCTTTGTCCTGAGCAATCTCGCCCCGCGCCACTTGAACTTCCGCCGCGCCGGCCTGATCAGCGCCACGCTGGCGGTACTGATCCTGCCGTGGAACCTCTACAACAGCCCACTGGTAATCGTCTACTTCCTGTCCGGCCTGGGCGCCCTGCTCGGCCCGCTGTACGGGGTGATCATGGCCGACTACTGGTTGCTGCGCAAAGGCCAGATCAACGTGCCTGAGCTGTACAGCGAAAACCCGGCTGGCGCCTATCACTACACCCGCGGCATCAACTGGCGGGCGATAGCGGCCTTCGCGCCGGCGGCGCTGCTGGCCATCATCCTCGCGCTGGTACCCAACTTCCACGGCGTGGCGCCGTTCTCCTGGCTGATCGGTGCCGGCATCGCGGCTGCGCTGTACCTGCTGATTGCTCCGCGCAATCGCCAATACCACGACGTCAGCGGCGAGTGCATTGCCGTCGACCACAGCAGCCACTGATCAAGGAGGCCCTTGCATGCGCATTCTTATCGTCAACGTCAACACCACCGAAGCCATCACCGAGGCGATCGCCGAGCAGGCCCGCAGCGTCGCCGCACCCGGCACCGAGATCGTCGGCCTGACGCCCTACTTTGGCGCCGAGTCGGTGGAGGGCAATTTCGAGAGCTATCTGGCGGCCATCGCGGTGATGGACCGCGTGCTCGCCTACGACCAGCCATATGACGCAGTGATCCAGGCAGGCTACGGCGAGCATGGTCGCGAGGGGCTGCAGGAGCTGCTCGATGTACCGGTGGTAGACATCACCGACGCCGCCGCCAGCACTGCCATGTACCTCGGCCACGCCTACTCGGTGGTAACCACCCTGGACCGCACCGTACCGCTGATCGAAGACCGTCTGAAACTCTCCGGCCTGTACGACCGCTGCGCCTCAGTGCGCGCCAGCGGCCTGGCGGTGCTGGAGCTTGAAGAGGACCCACAACGAGCGGTGGACGCCATCGTCGAGCAGGCTGAACGCGCCGTACGCGACGACAAAGCCGAAGTGATCTGCCTCGGTTGCGGCGGCATGGCCGGCCTCGACGAGCAGATCCGCCAGCGCACCGGGGTGCCGGTGGTGGACGGTGTCAGCGCAGCGGTAACCATTGCCGAATCGCTGGTGCGCCTTGGCCTGAGCACCTCCAAGGTGCGCACCTACGCTACGCCGCGGGCGAAAAAGGTGGTTGGCTGGCCGATGCGCCTGGGCCGCTGATCAGCCCTGCCCGGCTCAGGTCGGGCAGGCCTTGTTGCCACCATCCAGACCCTGACGCACGTTACGGCTGAGCATGCTCGCCTTGCCGTCGTGCCAGGTCAGGGTAATCACATACAGGCTGTCGAAATCCTCATTGCTCCAGTCCTCGGTGATGACTCGCTCGTCACCCAGGGCCTTGCCGGCCACGGCATTGATCAGATCCGGCAGGTAACCGTGCGACCACGCGGTGTAGACGGTGGCGTTGCGGTACTTGTCGGTCAGCAATTCATCGGCCAGCTCGTCGTAGTCATTGGCGCCGAAGTCGATATTGACCGGCAGGCCCAGGCGAATGGCGCTGGGGCTGATGGTCATCAGCGGGCGAATATAGCTGTAGCGCTCATCCTGGCTACCCTCTTCGACGTGCCGCGAGGGGTTGGCAGCGAAGACATAATCGGCATCGCCGAAACGCGCCGGCAGCACGTTAGCCAGCTCGATGGCTCGATTGAGTCCCTGACAATTCAACTGGCCGAGGCCCTCACCGGGCTTTTCTGCGTGGCGCAGAAACACCAGCGTCTGGGTGCCATCAACCGGCTCATCATGGTTGTGCACCACGGCATAGGTCAGTGGCACCAGCACTGCGGCAAACGCAGCGGCGAGGTAGAGATGACGGCGTCGCAAGGACTGCAGCAACTTCATGGCGATGGACTCATCCGGCGAATAAAGGAGAAGGCGTCCGTGCCTGCGTTTCATGATCATCAGTGCAGACTGGCGCGCCAGACCTGCAAACTGGATCATCTTGACCGACAAATGTGAACGAAATTCATTTGCCGGCTAAATTCGCTGGATGAAGTTGTTACAGCATCAGTCGTCGCGGGTCAGCACTTCGAGCAATTCGATCTCGAAGGTCAGGTCGGAATTGACCGGAATCGCGCCGACGCTGCGCTCGCCGTAGGCCAGGTGCGCCGGCACCTGCAGCTTGCGCTTGCCGCCGACACGCATGCCCATCAGCCCCTGATCCCAACCCTTGATCACGCGGCCGGTGCCGATCACGCACTGGAACGGCTTGCCGCGCGACCAGGAAGAATCAAACTCGCTGCCATCGGCCAGCCAGCCGGTGTACTGGGTGGTGATCAAGGCGCCCTTGACCACAGCCTTGCCGTCGCCTTCGAGCAGGTCGGTGATCTGTAATTCGTTGTTCATGAAGCTCCTTGGGATAGCTGCCGCTGCACTCAGATGAACACACTGCCCTTCAGGTACAGCGCGCCGTGGCCGCTGATGATAACCCGGCCGTTGCCGAGCACCTCACAGTGCAACTGGCCTTTGCGCGCACCGCCCTGCTCGCAGCGCAGGCTGCTTTGGTCCAGGCGTTGGGCCCAGTACGGCGCCAGCGAGGTGTGCGCCGAGCCGGTCACCGAGTCTTCGTTGATGCCCACACGAGGACCGAACCAACGGGTGACGAAGTCAAAGCCTCGGCCCGGCGCGGTCACGGCAATACCACGCACATCGAACGCGGCCAACGCGACGAAGTCCGGGGTCAGGGTCTCGATCAACGACACGTCGTCAATCGCCACCAGATAGTCATCGCTGCGGTACACCTCACGCGCGCTGTTCAAGCCGAGCGCCTCCAGCAAGCCTGGCGGGGTCGCTACCGGCTGCGGTTGCTTGGCCGGAAAGTCCATTGCCAGCATACCGTCGGCGCCACGGCTGACCCGCAGCTCGCCGCTGCGGGTACTGAAGCGCAGCACCTCGGCCTGCTCGCCGAGCTGCTCGAACAACACCCACGCCGAGGCCAGGGTGGCATGCCCACACAGGTCGACTTCCACCGCCGGGGTAAACCAGCGCAGTTGGTAACCCTCGCCGTGTTTGACGAAGTAGGCAGTCTCGGACAGGTTGTTCTCTTCGGCGATGCGCTGCAGGGTGGCGTCGTCCAGCCACTGCTGCAACGGGATCACTGCCGCCGCGTTACCGCCAAAGGGCTTGCTGGAAAAAGCGTCTACCTGAAAGATCTCGAGTTGCATGCAATAAGCTCCACTGTCCATGAATGGCTTGATCGAAAACTCAGCCGCGAACCGGCGTCAGCACCGGTTCACCAGCGAAAAACGCCTGCAGGTTGCGCAGCACCAGGGTCACCGTGTCGCGTGCGGCCTCGGGCGACTGGCCGGCCACATGCGGGGTCAAAACAGTGTTGCCAAGTGCCTTGAGGGCATCGGGTACATTGGGTTCGTCGTCGAATACATCGAGTGCCGCGCCAGCGATCCAGCCCTGCTCCAGCGCCTCGAGCAAGGCGGCGCTGTCGACCACACTGGCGCGGGCGATATTGACCAGGTAGCCGTCGGCACCGAGTGCCTTGAGCACATCGGCATTGACCAGATGCTGGGTCGCAGCGCCGCCGGGTGTAGCAATCACGAGGATGTCGACCGCCTCGGCCAGACGCAGCGGGCTGTCGTACCAGGTGTAGGCAAGTTCTTTACGGGGTGTACGGCTGTGGTAACTCACGGGCATGTCGAAGCCCAAGGAGGCACGTTTGGCAATCGCCTGGCCAACAGCGCCTAGGCCGATGATGCCCAGGCGCTTGCCCGACACCGACGGGCTGATCACCCGGTTCCATTCACCACGGCGGGTGCTGGCATCTGCATTGGGGATATTGCGCAACAAGGCCAGCAGCAGGGCTAGGCTGTGATCGGCGACTGCTGCAGCGTTGGCGCCGGCGCCATTGGTGACGGTGATGCCGCGAGCCGCAGCGGCGGCCAGATCGACCTGTTCATAGCCGGCGCCGATCACACAGATGATCTGCAAGTTTGGCAGCGCCTGAATCTCGCTGGCAGTCAGACCAAGTGGGCCGCGGGTGAGCACCGCGTCGATTTCATCGGCATGCTGAGCGATGGCCGCAGCGCGCAGCTGCGCAGTCGGCGCACGGATCAGTCGATAGCCCGCCTGCTCCAGCAGGGGCAAGTAATCGTCGACGGTTTCAACCAGTACCAGGACTGTCTTGCTCATGCACCCTCCGGCTCTATGCGAGGAGGGATTATGCGGGGTCAGGGGCAAGTACAGTCAATCGAAGAATTGCCCTTCAACTGTACTGTACCGGCCCTGATAAAGAGGTGCTTATTGGGCGAAGGCGCGACCCAGACCACCCGGCACACCGCTGCTGTCGGTTTCCTGCCATGGACCTTCCGGGCTCAGCGACCAGCTCCAGCCGCCGTCATAGCGGTAATAGGTGCGCTGACGGTAGAAGGTATTGGGCTTCTTCTCCAGCACATATACGCCCATCTTCGGGTCCCAGTGGCTGGCGCCGCCTGGCGGTGGCGCGAAGCTGGCCGAAGTGCGCGGCATGGCTTTCGGCGCTGCGGTCGGCTTGCTCGGCTGCGCACCCGGCTTGCTACCCGGCAACGGCGTGACCGCCGGCCCTTGGCGCGGCGGTACGCTTTCGACCGGTGGTAGAGGCTGCTGCACTGGCTCGCGCACCGTACACGCAGACAGACCCAGGGCCAGGGTGATCAGGGTCAAGCGGACGGCATGCTTCATGGTGGACTCTCTTATTGGTCAGGGCTGTCGATAGTCAGGTGCTGAGTACCTGGCGCGCGGTTGCTCAATGGCGCGCTCTGGCCAATCCATTCGCCGGAGGTCGGCTGGCCAGCACGAGACACGCGTGCAACCAGTTGGACTTCGGCAAAATCGGACAGTTTCATCTGCGCCATCATGGCATCGGCATCCGACAGTTCGACCTCGATCGGCAGTTGGCCCACCGTCACTCGCTTGGCCGCCAACGGCATCGGCGGGCCGCTTTTGGCGCGGGCGAAGATAAACACCGTGTCGCTTGGCTGAACCTTGCCCTGCAGCGCTGTGGCCAGCTCGACCCGCACCTGCAAACGCGCAGGCTGTTCGGCTGGCGCGGCCGCTTTGTCTGGGGTAGCGCTGAGCTTGTCGGCGGCGCGATCGATACCGCCCTGCAACGCCGCGCGCGAGGCATCACCTTCAGGCAATTGCGCCAGCAGGCGCTGCCAGTAGTCGATGGCCTCTTGATAGCGTTCGCCTTCGAATGCGGCGATGCCGCGCAGGCCGAGGCTGGTGACTTCCTTGGGGTCAGCCTTGAGCGCTTCGTCGGTAAGCGCCTGCAGCTGTACGCTCCACTTTTTATCGGCAGCGAAGTACAGCGCCTGGGCCCACTGCCCGAGCAGCTCTGGCTGGCGACCCGCGAGGGCAACGGCACGCTCGAAGATCTTCGCCGCATCAGCCGGGCGCTGGTCAGCCATGTAGGCACGACCGAGGAAGTACAGGCCTTCAGCTGAATCCGGCTGGGCTTGCACCGCGCGCTCGAGGCGGCTGGTCATCTCGTCCATGGTCTTTGGCGCCTGAGCAAACTCACGGGTCAGCTCGACCTTGTCCGCCGCGCCAAAATGCAGATACAGCCCCACCGCCATCACCGGCACCAGCAACGCTGCCAACAGCGGCACCGCCCGGCCCAGATGACCCTGGCGCGGTTCGCCGGCGCCTTCGGTATCGGCCAGCAGTTCCCGCGCAGCTTCATCGCGGCCGCTGGCCAACTGCTCGGCATTGAGTACGCCTGCCGCCTGCTGCGCGCTCAGTTCGTCGACACGCTCCTGATACAACGCCACGTTCAGGGCGGTACGGTCTTGTTCCTGCTGGCGGCCACGGCCACGCAGGATCGGGATCAGCAGAAAGCCGAGGGCGGCGAGCAACAACAGGCCCGCGCCAAGCCAGAATTCAGTCATGGGTAGCTTCTTTATCCAACAGTTTGGCGAGTCGTTCGCGTTCTTCCACCGACAGCTGCGCGCTGCCGCTTGCCACCGGCTGCCGGCGCCGGCGGACAATCACCGCCAACATGACAATGCCCCCCGCCAGCAGAATTGCCGGGCCGAACCAGAGCAGCCAGGTGCGCCCACTCAAGGCCGGTTTGTAACGGACAAAGTCGCCATAGCGATCGACCATGAAGGCAACGATCTGCTGATTGCTCTGGCCTTCGCCGAGCATACGGAAGATCTCCCGGCGCAGGTCTGCGGCAATCGGCGCATTGGAGTCAGCGATGTCCTGATTCTGACACTTGGGGCAGCGCAGCTCCTTGGTCAGTTGCTGATAGCGCTCGCGCTCGGCGTCGTCACGAAACTGATAGGTGTCGATCGCGGCCTTGGCCACGCTCGCCAGGCTCAGGCCGAGCACGGCTGCTGCCAACCAGCGCTTCATGGCTTGGCCTCATCGACCAGGCCCTGGTACAGCGGCGCCAGCTGCTCGCGCCAGACCGTGGCATCGACGATACCCACGTGCTTATAGCGGATGATGCCCTTGGCGTCGATCAGGAAGGTCTCCGGCGCACCATACACACCAAGGTCCAGACCGAGAGTGCCCTGCTCGTCGCGGATATCCAGCTGATACGGATTGTGGAACTCGGCGAGCCACTGCAACGCCGCAGCGTTATCGTCCTTGTAATTGACGCCATGGATGACCACGCCCTGCTCGGCCAGCTTGTTCAGGTAAGGATGCTCGACCTTGCACGACGGGCACCAGGTGGCCCACACGTTGACCAGCGCCGGCCGGCCGAGCAGATCGGCCTGGGTCAGGTTGCGCTCGCCTTGAGTAGAAGCCAGCGAGAAGGCCGGGAACGGCTTGCCGATCATCGCCGAGGGCAGCTCATCAGGTTTGAGGAACAGCCCTTTGTAGAGAAACACCGCCATCAGCAGAAACACCGCCAACGGCAGGACCATCATCCAACGCTTCATGCAGTTGCTCCAGTCGCGCCGAGGGCTTCACGCACGCGGCTCTTGACCTTGACCCGGTAACGCCGGTCGAAGGCTGCCAGCAATCCGCCCAGGCCGGTCAGCAGACCGCCCAGCCAGATCCAGCGAACATACGGTTTGATGTGCACGCGCACGGCCCAGGCGCCGTTTTCCAGCGGCTCGCCGAGGGCGACATAGAGGTCACGGGTGAAACCGGCATCGATGCCGGCCTCGGTCATCATCGACTGCTGCACGGTGTACAGGCGCTTCTCGGGGTGCAGCACGCTGACCTCGCGACCGTCCTTGGAAACCCGCACGGTGCCACGGTCAGAAATGAAGTTTGGCCCTTCGAAGTGCTTGGCGCCTTCGAACAGGAAGTGATAGCCGCCAAGCTCCACCGTCTCACCCGGCGCCATGCGCAGGTCACGCTCGGCGCTGTTGTTGCTCGACAGCACTACGCCCAGGGCGCAAACGGCCAGGCCCAGATGCGCGATCTGCATGCCCCAATAACTGCGTGACAGGCTGCGAACACCTTTACCCAAGCCCTTGTGGCGGGTCTTGTCGAAGATATCGCGCAGGCCGGCGAGGACTACCCACGCCGCCAGGGCGAAGGTCGCCAGTGCCGGCCAGTCGAAGTCATCGGCAATCAACCCGGCAATCGGCGCCAGGACCGCGCTGCCAATCAATACCGGGGTAAGCATGCCCGCCAGCCACTTGCCTGGCGTGTCCTTCCAGCGCACCAGCACGCCAATCCCGAGCACCACCATCAGCAATGCCATCAACGGCAGGAACAGCGCATCGAAGTAAGGCGGGCCGACCGACAGCTTGGCCCCGGTCAGGGAATCGAGCACCAGCGGGTACAGCGTACCCAGTAGAATCATCGATGCCGCCACCACCAGCACCAGGTTATTGGCCAGCAGCAGGGTTTCCCGCGACCACAGGGCAAAGCCGACCTGGCTTTTCACCACCGGTGCGCGCAGGGCGAACAGGGTCAGCGAGCCTCCCACTACGAACAGCAGGAAGATCAGGATGAATACGCCGCGCTCCGGGTCGGCGGCAAAGGCATGCACCGAGGTCAGCACGCCGGAGCGCACCAGGAAGGTCCCCAGCAGGCTCAACGAGAATGCGGCGATCGCCAGCAATACCGTCCAGCTCTTGAACACGCCACGTTTTTCCGTGACGGCCAGCGAGTGGATCAGCGCTGTGCCCACCAGCCAGGGCATGAACGAGGCGTTCTCGACCGGGTCCCAGAACCACCAGCCGCCCCAGCCAAGTTCGTAGTACGCCCACCACGAGCCCAGGGTGATACCGACCCCAAGGAACGCCCAGGCAACGATGGTCCATGGCCGCGACCAGCGCGCCCAGGCCGCATCCAGGCGGCCACCGAGCAAGGCAGCGATAGCGAAGGCGAAAGCAACCGAGAAGCCGACGTAGCCCATGTACAGCATTGGCGGATGGACGATCAGGCCAAAGTCCTGCAACAGCGGGTTGAGGTCACGGCCGTTGCCCGGCACCTGCGGCAACAGGCGCTGGAACGGGTTGGAGGTGACGATCAGGAAGGACAAGAAGCCCACGCTGATCATGCCCATCACCGCCAGCACGCGGGCGAGCATGACTTGTGGCAACTGGCGCGAGAACACCGACACGGCGAAGGTCCAGCCGCCCAGAATCAACGCCCACAGCAGCAACGAGCCTTCATGCGCGCCCCACACTGCGCTGAACTTGTAGTACCAGGGCAAGGCGGTGTTGGAGTTGCTGGCAACGTACGCGACCGAGAAATTGTCGGTCATGAACGCATGGGTGAGGCAGCCGAAGGCAAACACCAAAAAGGCGAACTGGCCCCACGCGGCAGGTCGCGCCAGGCTCATCCACAGGCTGTCGCCGCGCCAGGCACCGAGCAGTGGCACGCTGGCCTGAACCACGGCAAAACAGATCGCCAGGATCATCGCCAGCTGACCCAGTTCGGGCACTATCAGGGCAGCATTCATGGCTTCTGCTCCGCGCCGTTGGCCGCCTGGCCGCTTTCCTTGAGGGCTTTGGTCACCTCAGGCGGCATGTATTTTTCATCGTGCTTGGCCAGCACTTCATCCGCCACGACCACGCCATCGGCATTGAGCTTGCCCAGGGCAACGATGCCCTGCCCTTCGCGGAACAGGTCCGGCAGGATGCCGCGATAGGTGATCGGCACCGACTTGTTGAAGTCGGTGACCACAAAGCGCACGTCGAGCGAATCAGCCGAGCGCTGCACCGAACCCTTCTCGACCATGCCGCCGGCGCGAATGCGCGTGTCCAACGGCGCTTCGCCGGTGGCGATCTGGGTCGGGGTGTAGAACAGGTTGATGTTCTGCTGCAGGGCACTCAGGGCGAAGCCAACGGCGACGCCGACCCCGACCAGCAAGGCACCGATGAGCAACAGGCGTTTCTTGCGCTGCGGATTCACTGATTGTTCTCCCGGCGCAGACGACGCGCCTCTTCTTGCAAATAGCGACGACGGGCCAGCAGCGGTGCGGCAACATTGAGCGCCAGCACGGCCAGGCAGATGCCATAGGCCGACCATACGTACAGGCCGTGGTGGCCCATGGCGAGAAACTCGCCGAACGAGGCAAAACTCACGATGCGGCCCTCCGCCCCAGGCTGTTCAGCACTTCTTCACGAACCCAACTGGCGCGGGCCTCGCGCTTGAGCACTTCAAGGCGCATGCGCAGCAGCAGCACGGCGCCGAAGAAGCAGTAGAAGCCAAGCCCGGTGAGCAGCAGCGGCAGCCACATTTCGGCGGGCATCGCCGGCTTTTCGGTGAGGGTGAAGGTCGCGCCCTGGTGCAGGGTGTTCCACCACTCCACCGAGTACTTGATGATCGGGATGTTGATCACGCCGACGATCGCCAGCACCGCACAGGCCTTGGCCGAGCTGTCACGATTACTGATCGCCTGGCCCAGCGCAATGATGCCGAAGTACAGAAAAAGCAGGATCAGCATCGACGTTAGGCGCGCATCCCAGACCCACCAGCTGCCCCAGGTCGGCTTGCCCCAGATGGCCCCGGTGACCAGCGCCACGGCGGTCATCCAGGCGCCAATGGGCGCCGCGCACTGCAGGGCAACGTCGGCGATCTTCATCTTCCACACCAGCCCGACCACACCGGCCACGGCCAGCAGCACATAGCAGGACTGCGCGAGCATGGCCGCCGGCACGTGGATATAGATGATGCGGAAGCTGTTGCCCTGCTGGTAGTCCTGCGGCGCAAAGGCCAGGCCCCAGACCATGCCAACCGTCAGCAACAGCACGGCGGCCACCGTCAGCCAGGGCAGCATGCGCCCGCTGATGGCGTAGAACCATTTGGGCGAGCCGAGCTTGTGGAACCACGTCCAGCTTATTTTCATCAGGTACACCCGGTCTTGGCTGGGCCTTGAGCATTCTGCCGTAGGCCCAGATCTCGTTATTCGCCGACGCTGATCTTCAGGCCGGCCGCTATCGCAAAGGGTGCCAAGGTCACAGCCAGGGCAGTCAGGCTGGCCAGCCACAACAGGTGGCCAGTGGCGGGCATATTCTGCAACGCCGCTTGCAAGGCGCCACTGCCCAGGATCAATACTGGGATATACAACGGCAAAATCAGTAGCGCCAGCAACAAACCACCGCGCTTGAGGCCTACGGTCAATGCCGCACCGACTGCACCGAGCAGGCTCAGTACCGGCGTACCCAGCAGTAACGAGGCCAGCAGCACTGGCAGGCAGCTCGCCGGCAGGCCCAGCATCAGCGCCAGCAGCGGCGCCAACAATACCAGCGCCAGCCCGGAAAAGATCCAATGCGCCAGCACCTTGGCCAGTACCAGCAGCGCCAGCGGATGCGGCGACAGCACCCACTGCTCGAGCGAGCCGTCTTCAAAATCGCTGCGAAACAAGCCGTCCAGCGACAGCAGTACCGCAAGCAGCGCGGCCACCCAGACCAGGCCAGGCGACAAGGTTTGCAACAATTGCGTCTCCGGGCCGACCGCCAGGGGGAACAACGCCACCACAATGGCAAAAAACACCAACGGGTTGGCCAGTTCAGCCGGGCGGCGGAACAGCAGGCGCGCTTCCCGGCGCAACAACAAGACAAATACGCTCATGCGGCCCACTGCCCCACATTCAGCTCACGGTAGCCGGCAGGCTTGAGCGTGAGGCTATGGTGCGTAGTCAGCACCACTGTGCCGCCCGCCTCGCAGTGCGCGGCCAAATGCGCTTCAAGCTGCGCCACGCCCTGTTTGTCGAGGGCGGTGAACGGCTCATCGAGAATCCACAGTGGCGGCCCGGCCAGGTACAACCGCGCCAGCGCTACGCGCCGCTGCTGGCCGGCAGACAGCGTATGGCAGGGTACGTCTTCAAAACCGCGCAGGCCGACTGCGGCCAAGGCCTGCCAGATTGCTTCGACGCTGGCCGGCTGATGCAGCGCGCAGAGCCAGGCGAGGTTTTCTTCAGCCGTGAGCAAATCTTTGATCCCCGCCGCATGACCGATCCACAGCAGGATGCTGGCCAGCGCCTGCGGCTGTTCGGCCAACGGCTGGCCATTGAGCTGGATCTGCCCGGCGGTAGGCTGCATCAGCCCGGCCAGCAGCCGCAGCAGGCTGGTCTTGCCGCTGCCATTGGGGCCGCTGATCTGCAGCATGTCGCCTGGGCCCAGCTGAAAATCCAGGTGTTCAAACAGCAGGCGCCAGTCGCGCTCGCACGCCAGGCCGGTGGCTCGAAGGTCAAGGGTCACGGTACCGCCTTATTCTGTGTGGAGCCTGAGTCTCAAGTCGCCCCCTGGCCTGCCGTTATACTGACAGTGGTGGGCGACGTGGCCGGCATTATTACACGCGCCGGCGCGCTGCCAAGAGGGCTGCTTCGACAGGTTGTATACAATCATGACTGAAATCAATAGTCTCGGCGCACAAAGCGCAATCGCCCCGCAGGCAGCCAAGGCGGCCATGACCGGCGAACTGCTGCGCCTGCTGCAACCGCAGCCCGGGCTGATCGCGCCCGGCGAGACGGCCAAGGCCGAGGTCATGTCGCTGCGCCAGCTTGGCGTCGACTTCCAGTTGCTGCTGCGCCTGACTGCCGCCAACGGTATCCAGACCCAGGTCCAGACCACTGCCAGCCAGCCCTTGGCGCCGGGCAGCCAGCTGCTGCTGAGTCAGGCCGACAGCAATCGCCTGGCAGTCATGGTGCAGCAGGCCAACGCCAACAATGTCACCACCCTCACCCGCCTTGATACCAGCCAGGTGCCGATCGGTACCCTGCTGCAGGGCAAGGTTCTGAGCAACCAGGCATTGCCAGGCAACCCCGGTGAAACTGCCAGTTTTCGCGCGTTGGTCAGCCTGCTCAACAGCAGCCAGGCCGGCGCCACCCTGAGTATCGACAGCCCGCGCCCGTTGCCGGTGGGCAGCCTGCTCAGCGCGTTGGTGCAGGGCGACCAGTCACTGCGCTTCGTGCCGTTGAGTGGGCGTCAGGATCAGCTGCTGATCAGCCAGCAACTGGCCAACCAGCAAGCTCGGCAAGCTTCGCTGCCCGGTGTGCTCAGCGCGCTGCAGCAACTCGCCAGCGATCCCGACACGGGCAGCCAACTGCGCGCCAGCGCCGAGCGCCTGCTCGCCAGCCTGCCGGATGCCCGCCAGCTCAGCGACCCCAAAGGCGTGGCGCAGGCGCTGAGCAACAGTGGTGGTTTTCTTGAGGCGAAGCTGTTGGCCGGTGTGCCTGCGGGTATCGCCCCAGACCTCAAAGCGCAGTTGATCAGGCTGATTGCGCAGGCGCTGCCGAACACCGCCAACCCCATGAGCAATCCCACCGTGGCTGCCAACACCTTGGCGCAGGTCATGCCCGGCTTCGCCCGCAGTGCACTGGGCATGCTTGATCGGGTCAGCCCACGGCCGCAACCGGGCAGTTTCCCGCTACCGTCACGGTTGCTGCAGAGCCTGGAGCAGGAAGGCGATCTGGAGCAACTGCTGCGCCTGGCTGCGGCTGCCGTCTCGCGTTTGCAGAGCCACGCCCTGAGCAGCCTGCAACAGACCGGCGTGAGCGAAAACGGCAACCTGCAGACCACCTGGCAGGCCGAGATCCCGATCCGCCACGGCCAGGAGTTCATCCCCTTGCAGGCCAAGCTGCAGCGCGAAGAAACCCCGCAGCAGCAGGCTGACGGCCAGCGTGAGCAACGCGATCCGCTCGAGTCGTTGTGGCGGATCGAACTGGCCTTCGACCTGCCGCCGCTGGGGCCGCTGCAGGTGCAGGCGCAGCTCAGCCAGGGCCGCTTGTCTGGGCAACTATGGGCAGAGCTGCCGCAGACTGCGCAATTGATCGACAGCCAGCTGGCCAGTCTGCGCACACGCCTGCTTGACCGCGGCCTCGAAGTCGGCGATCTGCACTGCCACGCCGGCACGCCGCCGCAAGGCCCGAAAACACGTGTCGAGCAACGCTGGGTGGATGAAACCGCATGAGTGACAAGCAACCACGCCAGGCCATTGCCTTGAGCTATGACGGCCAACAGGCACCGACCTTGAGCGCAAAAGGCGACGATGAGCTGGCTGAGGCGATCCTGGCGATTGCCCGCGAGCACGAGGTGCCGATCTACGAGAACGCCGAACTTGTGCGCCTGCTGGCACGCCTGGAACTGGGCGAGCAGATCCCCGAGGCGCTGTACCTGACCATCGCCGAGATCATTGCCTTTGCCTGGCAGTTGCGCGGCAAGGTCCCGGTCGGCTTTGCCGAAGCTGACCCGACACCGCGCGACATCACCCCGGCCAGCGCCCTGCTGGCACCGCCGCGCAACGTCGATTGAGCGCAACTACGGGCCGCCTGCACAGACATAGTTAACGCTTGCCGAGTGCCGCGCTCAGTCACCTTCGTGCCTCAGTCAACCGAGGCCAGCATCATGCCCATTCCCAATCTCGTACCAGACGGCATCCAGTACGTCCGCGATCATCTCGCCACCCTGCCACGCCCCGATCGCGCCGCAGGCGTCGAACTCGACCAGTGGCTCAAAGGCAAAGG
This sequence comes from Pseudomonas shirazensis, assembly GCF_050496565.1. GTDB lineage: Bacteria > Pseudomonadota > Gammaproteobacteria > Pseudomonadales > Pseudomonadaceae > Aquipseudomonas > Aquipseudomonas shirazensis_A. The sequence continues at coordinate 136,647 of NZ_JBNWAE010000011.1, read as the reverse complement.
GATTGAATATCCCGCTGATCAGCTCGATGTAGTGACGCTGCATTATCAACTCGGCGCCGACCATGGCTGGACCGGCATAGTTGCGCACGAGCTCAGCCTGACCGAGGCCCTGCTCAGCAATTACCAGGCATCCAGCAACAACGCCATCCCCCACCTGCTTGAAGAACAGCAGCCAATGGGCTCGGAGCGGATCATCCGGCTGGTTGACAGCCTGCGCCGCCCCGAACAGCCGGGCGAGATCAACTACTACGTGTTCAATGGGATCTTTCGTCGTACGCAACCGCAAACCTATGAATACGCAACATACATCCCGGTGGCCTTCGAGGACTTGCAGGACTTCGTCTGGAACCTCGACTTTCACACGCGCTACACCGCGTCACTGCAAAGCTTCTGGAATGAACAGTTAGACCCCTACAGCCAATGCCTCAAGCTGAACTTCATTGCCGCGTGCAACAAACAGGCAGCCGAAGGCAGCCTGAGCGAGCAAGCGGTCAAACTCGCCTGGCAAGCGGCAGGCCTGGAGACCTCCACCACCGCGGTCCAGGCTCGAATCCTCAACGTCTACGGTTATCCTGCTACCGATCTGGTCTGTTTCAAGCGCACGGGCGAGCGCAGGATCCTGCTGTACATTCCTGGCAATGCTTCACCCCTGCACGAATTCGCTTCCCACGGTGAGCTGCAGGACTGGATTGCCGTGCAGTGCCAGGACCCGGCCAGACGCCAGGCACTGCAGGCGCACTTCAATCAGGCCGACACCCCGGACGGGCTCAGCTTCAGTGGCCTGAGCACTGCGCTCGAGGGCCTGGGCGTCTACCCCAAGGTGCTGCACCTTGATTCCAATCGGCCCGGGTTCACCACCGATGGCACCTGGTCGCCGCGCGACTACGTCAACTACAAAGGCCGCACCTACAGCCCGCGCCTGGAAGGACCACTGTTTGCCGCCCTGGCGGAGCGCTACCAGCAGCGCAGCTACCACGATGCCGACTTCCTGATCAGAAGTGACAGCGAAGTGAGCAAGGCGCGCTGGCGTGGTTATCTCGACTCGACCCTGACCTATCTTGCTCCTTTGGCGCTGGCCGTCCCTCAGCTGTGGCCACTGTTCGCGGTTGGCGGGATTGCCCAGTTCGGTCTGGGCCTGGACCAGGCGATAAAGGGCAAGTCGCTGCAAGAGCAGGCCGAGGGGGTCAGCGCTGCTGAGTTTGGCCTGCTCAACGCGCTGCCGCTGGTGCAGGAGCTGGCCAGCGACAAATCGCTGCTGTTTGCCTTCAAGCGTGATCGCTTCGTCAGGCCCAGCCGCATCAACGAGCAGTGGGGCTATCCGCTCAGCCCGATCGATCCACCGCGCTTGCCCGCCGAGGATGCCAGCGAGTTCTTCCGCGCCAGCGACAGCGTCGCGCCACTGGCAGAAGCTGATGCGAACGTAGCCGGCGCGGTGATCAGGGTGCCCAACTACGATGGCTCGCCCGACACCCTGCAGGCATCACTGGGCGGCTACCCGATCTCGGTGCTGTATGACGTCGAACAGGATGCGTTCATCAGCAGCAACGACCTCAATGAAGTCGAGCCCAGCTACTACATCGCTCCCGCTCGCGGGCATGATCTGGTTCGGGTGGACCCACGTACGCGTCCGGTCAGCGACGCCATGCGCATGCGCAGCATGCGTGCGTTGGGGGTGGACCTGCAGTTACCCATCGACTTGCCGCTGCCGGCAGCAGACACCCTGCAGCCGATCCCCAGGCAGATACTCAGTGTGTGGGTCGGCAACGACCCGATCCCGGCCGAGTTGCTCAGCAACATCGCCCGCAATGCGACCCGGGTCGAACGCAGCGGCTGGGAGTTTCGCCTGTATTTGTCGAATGCCGACAGCGCGGCGTTCAGCGCCAATCAGCTGCAACTCGCTGAACTGGCGCCGAGCCTGCGCGTGCTGCCGCTGGAGCAGCAGCCGTTCTTCGACAGCTTCCGCGCCTCGCCCTCATACCGCCAATATCAAGCTGCGCTGGATGGCAACGGTGGCGTGGCGCGCAACTATGCCTCGGCGGCCGATGTGCTGCGCTATCCGCTGCTCAACCAGGAGGGGGGGCTGTACATGGATGTCGACGACCGCTTGTTTGCCCCGGGTGAGCACCCGGCCGACCAGCAGGCGCCTGGGGCCGAAGCGGTCGAGCCGTTGAACCAGCTCGAACTGGCCACCACGGACGATGGCCTGCTGCTGTCGTCACCGATGTCGAATGAGAAGATGGCCATGGACTGCCAGTACAACAACAGCTTCATCGGCAGCCGTGCGGGCAACCCGACCCTGGAGGCGATCAGTACCGAGATGAATCAACGGTTTCTCGCACGGCCGGATTTCTATGACAGCAGGCCAAGCCTGCAAGAGGACCGGCGCGGGTTCTACAGATACGCCAGTACGTTGTCGCAGATGACCGGGCCTGGGCTGTTGACCACGGTGGTCGATCGGCAATTGCCGGTGATGGCAACGCTGCGCAACGTGAACAATCTATATGGCACAAGGCCGCAGAATTTCTGGAGCCTGCTGGATATGGATCACTACAGAAGTGCCGTGTACCGGTACCTGCCGCTGGACCGGATTGCTGAAACTGGCGGGTTCAATTCCTGGGCGCAGTGATGTTGGGGTGATTACTGGGGCCGCTACGCGGCCCTGGCAATCTATGCCTCAGTCGCTCCGATGCAGCTTGCGCATCAGCTCCGCCTCGGCCTGGGTCAAGCCGCAGGTCTGGGTCAGCTCGCTGACGCTGGCCCCCATACCCACCAGCTTGGCCGCCTGGGAAAAGGTCACATCATTGGGATCGCGCTGCTCCAACTGTTGCAGCTTGTCCGGCAACGGCGCAACCACAGCGCGCAATTCATGGATTGCCTCGCCCATGCGCACGGTGCCGTTCTGGTAATCATCCACGCGCTTGGCCAGTTCCTTGATGCGCTGGTCACGCACGGCATCGCCTTGAGCCTGCTGCGCGGCCAGCTCACGCTGGCGCTTGCTGTAGTTGAGGAAAAACCACAGGCTCAGCGCCCAAAGCAGCGCCAGGAAGATGACAGCAGCTTCGAAAATCAACTCAGATGTTCTCCAGCTCTGACCATTCTTCTTCGGTCATCATCTTGTCCAGCTCGACCAGGATCAACAACTCGCCGTTCTTGTTGCACACGCCCTGGATGAACTTGGCCGACTCTTCGTTACCCACGTTCGGCGCGGTTTCGATTTCCGACTGACGCAGGTAAACCACTTCGGCAACGCTGTCGACCAGAATGCCAACGACTTGCTTGTCGGCTTCGATGATCACCACACGGGTATTGTCGGTGACCTCGGTCGGCACCAGGCCAAAGCGCTGGCGGGTGTCGATTACGGTGACGACGTTGCCGCGCAGGTTGATGATGCCCAACACGTAGCTCGGCGCACCCGGTACTGGCGCGATCTCGGTGTAACGCAGCACTTCCTGCACCTGCATGACGTTGATGCCGTAGGACTCGTTGTCCAGACGGAAGGTAACCCACTGCAGAATCGGATCTTCAGAACCTTGTGCGGACGACTTTTTCATTCCCCTACCCTCAAATGCCGCCAGCGGCGGTGTGCTCGGTGCGGCCTTGGCCGCGAATTATTGGTGTTTGGCGTGCATCTGCTTGACGGCGCCGCTGGCGATCAACTCGGCCAGTTCAGCGACGTCGAGCAACGCACACATGTGTTCGATGACCGTGCCGGCCAGCCAGGGCCGCTGCCCGCGCTGACTACGCCACTTGATCTCGTTGGGGTCCAGGCGCAACGAGCGGCTGACCTGATGCACCGCCAGCCCCCATTCGTAGCCCTGCACCGAGATTACGTACTGCAAGCCCTGACGGAAGTCGTCGCGATAGCGATCGGGCATCACCCAACGCGCCGTATCGAGTACCTTGAGGTTGCCCGCCTGGCAGGTGAGGATGCCCAGAAACCAGTCCGGCTGACCGAACAGTGGGGTCAGCTCCTGGCCGGCCAGGGTGTAGATCGAACCCAGGCACACCAGCGGCACCGCCAGGGTTAGCCCGGCAACGTCGAACAGCAGGCATTCGAACGGCTCGGCGGCCCACGCCGGGCGTCCATCGCTGGTAGCAGGCGGAGTCGGCACGTTGGCCGCGGGCAAATGCACTTCGACCAGCGGCGCGACCAGCTCGGGCGCCTCGACCTCGGTCAGCAACGGAATGCTCGCCTCGGCCACAACTGTGGTTTCGACAACGCTCAGCACCGGCTCTGGCGCTGCCACAACGGGAGCCAGCACGGTCGGCAACAGCTTGGCCTGCGGCTCGGCAAACGGCTTGGCGCCAGATACGTCGACAACAGCAGCCTTGCGCTGGGCATCACGTGCCTGCTCTTCGCGCACGGCCGCTTCGAAGTCGCTGCTTGGCGCTTCTTCGACCATTACCGCTGGCAAGTCCAGGTCGAACGGCTCGGTAGCCTCCTGCAACAGGCCATCGAGGTAACTCTGCAAGGCCAGTTGCGGTTTGCTGGCAAGCTGTTGCGCGTGTTTCATCAGGCCACCTGCAATGCGGGTTTGTAGGTGAGCATATGTTTGAGCAAGGCGCGATAGGCCACCACGCCGCGGCTCTTGCCATCGAATTGCGACGGCGTGACCCCGGCCCGGCTGGCATCGCGCAGGCGCGTGTCGACCGGGATGTAGCCCTGCCAGACGCTGTCGGCATAGGTATCACGCAGCACCTTGAGGGTGCCCAGTGAGGCCTGGGTGCGACGGTCGAACAGGGTCGGCACGATCTGATACGGCAGCGCCTGCTTGCGCGAGCGGTTGATCATCGCCAAGGTGCCGACCATGCGCTCCAGGCCTTTGACGGCGAGGAACTCGGTCTGCACCGGGATCACCAACTGCTGGCTGGCCGCCAGCGCGTTGACCATCAGCACGCCGAGCAACGGCGGGCTGTCGATCAGAGCGAAGTCGAAATCCTGCCACAGCTGCGCCAGACTCTTGGCGATCACCAGGCCCAGGCCACTCTGGCCCGGCGACTGCCGCTCGAGCACCGCCAGCGCTGTACTCGACGGCAGCAAGGAAATACGTTCGTGGCTGGTCGGCAGCAGCAACTGCCCAGGCAAGCCTTCGGGCACCGTGCCCTTGTGCAAGAATAGGTCGTAGCAGCTGTGCTCCAGCGCATCCGGGTTATGTCCGAAATAGCTCGTCATAGAGCCGTGCGGGTCGAGATCGACAACGACCACGCGCTTGCCCGCATCGGCCAGCAGACCGGCCAGGGCGATGGTTGTGGTGGTCTTGCCGACGCCACCTTTTTGATTGGCTACTGCCCAGACTCTCATGGTGCGCTGCTTCCTCCCGGTATGGCCGCCTGCCCTCCCGGGAACGGTGTGAAATTCTGTGACGGGGATTTGACGGGGCTAGCCCCCTCCCGCCGCTACTGCGCTTGGCGGTGCACTTTGTGTGCCAGCACGGCGCATCGCCGCATCCGGGGTCGCATTGGCGCTGCCGGTTGCGGTCAGGCTGCGGCGTACTTCCAGGTTGCGCGAGATCACCAGCACGACCCGACGATTGCGCGCACGGCCTTCTGCCGTGTCGTTGCTGGCGACCGGCTGATACTCGCCATAGCCGACCGAGGCCATGCGCCCAGGATTGACGCCATTCATGGCCAACAGGCGGACGATACTGGCCGCGCGCGAAGCCGACAGTTCCCAGTTGGTCGGGTACTGCGCAGTGCGGATCGGCAGGTTGTCGGTGAAGCCTTCGACGTGCACCGGGTTGGCGAACGGCTTGAGGATATTCGCCACCTTCTCGATGATCGCGAATGCAGTGTCGCTGGGCATGGCATCGCCACTGCCAAACAACAGCGCCGAGTTGAGCTCGACCTCGACCCACAGTTCGTTGCCGCGCACGGTCATCTGGTTGGAGCTGATCAAATCGCCGAAAGCGCTGCGCACGTCATCGCTGATGGTCTGCAGCGGGTCGGCGCTGGTCTGGCCGAGGCCCGCGTCGGTCTGCTCGCTGTCTTTGATCAACGGCTCGGCAGGCTTGATGCTGAGTGGCTGCTCTTCACCAATCGGGATGGCCCGCATCGCCCGCTCAGGATCATTGAACACGCCGAGCAAGGCTTGCGAGACGACCTTGTACTTGCCCTCGTTGATCGAAGAGATCGAATACATGACCACGAAAAAGGCGAACAGCAGCGTGATGAAGTCGGCGTACGACACCAGCCAGCGCTCGTGATTCTCGTGTTCTTCGGTATGGCGACGGCGACGCATGGCTTACTCCATGAAGCCTTGCAGCTTCAGCTCGATCGAGCGGGGGTTTTCGCCTTCGGCGATCGACAGCAGGCCTTCGAGCAGCATCTCGCGATAGCGTGACTGACGCATGACGATGGCTTTGAGCTTGTTGGCGACCGGCAGCAGGATCAGGTTGGCACTCGCCACACCATAGATGGTGGCAACAAACGCCACGGCGATGCCGTTGCCCAACTGGGACGGATCGGCCAGGTTGCCCATGACATGAATCAGGCCCATCACGGCACCGATGATACCGATGGTCGGCGCATAGCCGCCCATGCTTTCGAACACTTTCGCGGCCTGTATATCGCGGCTTTCCTGGGTCAGGAAATCCACCTCGAGAATGCTCCGGATAGCCTCGGGCTCGGCGCCGTCGACCAGCAGCTGCAAGCCCTTGCGCGCATACGGATCAGGTTCGGCGTCCGCCACCCCTTCCAGGCCGAGCAGGCCTTCCTTGCGCGCAGTCAGGCTCCAGTTGACTACCCGATCGATACCACCCGCCAGGTCGACCCGCGGCGGGAAGATGATCCAGCGAGCAATCTGCAGCGCACGCTTGAACGACGACAGCGGTGCTTGCAGCATCGCCGCGCCGAGGGTACCGCCGAGCACGATCAACGCGGCCGGCGCGTTGAGCAGCGCACCGACATGGCCGCCTTCGAGGAAGTTGCCGCCGACAATCGCAACGAAAGCGAGGATCAGGCCGATCAGGCTGAGCACGTCCATCAGACGCAGGCCTCGACCAGGTGCTTGCCGATTTCATCGAGGCTGTACACCGCGTCGGCCAGGTTGGCCTTGACGATGGCCATGGGCATGCCATAGATCACGCAACTGGCTTCATCCTGCGCCCATACGGTGCTGCCGCCCTGCTTGAGCAGGCGCGCACCTTCACGGCCATCCGCGCCCATACCGGTGAGCACCACCGACAAGACCTTGTCACCGTAGGACTTGGCCGCCGAGCCGAAGGTGATATCCACGCACGGCTTGTAGTTGAGGCGCTCGTCGCCCGGCAGGATCTTCACCATGCCGCGGCCATCGACCATCATCTGCTTGCCGCCAGGCGCCAGCAGCGCCAGGCCCGGGCGCAGCATGTCGCCGTCTTCGGCTTCCTTGACGTTGATCCGGCAGAGCTTGTCGAGGCGTTCGGCAAAAGCCTTGGTGAACGCCGCAGGCATGTGCTGAATCAACACAATCGGTGCCGGGAAGTTGGCGGGCAGTTGCGTCAGGACCCGCTGCAGCGCAACCGGGCCACCGGTCGAGGTGCCGATTGCAACCAGCTTGTAGGGCTTGCGCTTGGGCGCTGGCGAGTGCGCCGCAGCCGGTGCAGCCGGGCTACGCGCAGGAGCTGGCGTCGGCGTGCGCGGTGCAGGTGTGTGGCCAAGACTGCTGGCCGGTGCAGGGCTACTTGCGGCTGGCGCGGGCGCCGGTGCGGCATAGCTGCTCAGGCGGCGGTTGCTGCGCGAGATGGTATGCACCTTCTCGCAGAGCATCTGTTTGACCTTTTCCGGGTTACGCGAAATGTCTTCGAAGTTTTTCGGCAGGTAGTCGACCGCCCCGGCATCCAGCGCATCGAGGGTTACCCGGGCGCCTTCATGGGTCAGCGACGAGAACATCAACACAGGCGTCGGGCAGCGCTGCATGATGTGCCGCACCGCCGTAATGCCGTCCATCATGGGCATTTCATAGTCCATGGTGATGACATCGGGCTTGAGCGACAGCGCCTGGTCGATTGCTTCCTTGCCATTGGTCGCGGTACCCACAACCTGGATCGTCGGGTCGGACGAGAGAATTTCCGAAACGCGCCGGCGGAAGAAACCGGAATCATCCACCACCAGGACCTTGACTGCCATAAACACTCCATTAGATGGCGCAACCGCGAGGCTGCGCCACCGAAAATCAATAACGCTTGGCGGCGTAACGCTTGAGCATGCTCGGGACGTCGAGGATCAACGCAATCCGGCCATCGCCAGTGATCGTCGCGCCAGACATGCCCGGGGTGCCCTGCAGCATCTTGCCCAGCGGCTTGATCACCACCTCTTCCTGGCCGACCAGCTGATCGACCACAAAGCCGATGCGCTGGGTGCCGACCGAGAGGATCACCACATGGCCCTCGTGCTGTTCTTCATGCACCTGGCCCTGGACCAGCCAGCGCTTGAGGTAGAACAGCGGCAGCGCCTTGTCGCGCACGATCACCACTTCCTGGCCGTCGACGACGTTGGTGCGCGACAGGTCGAGGTGGAAGATCTCGTTGACGTTGACCAGCGGGAAGGCAAACGCCTGGTTGGCCAGCATCACCATCAGGGTCGGCATGATCGCCAGGGTCAGCGGCACCTTGATGACGATCTTCGAACCCTGGCCCTTGGCCGAGTAGATGTTGATCGAGCCGTTGAGCTGGGAAATCTTGGTTTTCACCACGTCCATGCCGACACCGCGGCCGGACACGTCGGATATCTCGGTCTTGGTCGAGAAGCCCGGGGCGAAGATCAGGTTGTAGCAGTCGGATTCGCTCAGGCGCTCGGCAGCGTCCTTGTCCATCAGGCCCTTTTCCACGGCCTTGGCACGCAGCACGTTGGGGTCCATGCCTTTGCCGTCGTCAGAGATCGACAGCAGGATATGGTCGCCTTCCTGTTCCGCCGACAACACCACCTTGCCGGTGCGAGCCTTGCCTGAGGCGTCGCGCTCGTCGGGCATTTCGATGCCGTGGTCGACTGCGTTGCGCACCAAGTGGACCAGCGGGTCGGCCAGGGCCTCGACGAGGTTCTTGTCGAGGTCGGTTTCTTCGCCGACCAGCTCCAGGTTGATTTCCTTCTTGAGCTGGCGCGCAAGGTCGCGAACCAGCCGCGGGAACCGCCCGAAGACTTTCTTGATCGGCTGCATGCGGGTCTTCATCACCGCAGTCTGCAGGTCGGCTGTGACCACATCGAGGTTGGACACCGCCTTGGACATGGCTTCGTCGCCGCTGTTCAGGCCCAGGCGCACCAGCCGGTTACGCACCAGCACCAGTTCGCCAACCATGTTCATGATCTCGTCCAGCCGTGCGGTATCGACGCGTACGGTGGTCTCGGCTTCGCTGGCGTGCTTCTCAGCAGGCGCGGCTGGCGCCGGCGCACGTGCCGGGGCCGGAGCCGCTGGCTTGGCCGCAACAGCGGCAGCAGGCTTGGGCGCAGCTTTCACCTCGGCCTTGGCTGCTGGAGCAACGGCCACAGCGGCCACCTCGGCGGCGTCAGCAGAGAACTTGCCTTTGCCGTGCAGCTCATCGAGCAGCGCTTCGAATTCATGCTCGCTGATCTCGTCGCCACTGGCAGCCGGTGCGGCGCTGGTGGCAGCCTCGGCAACCGCAGCAGTCGGCAGCGCATCGGCGGCAAAGGTGCCCTTGCCATGCAGCTGGTCGAGCAATGCTTCGAATTCGTCGTCGGTAATCTCATCACCGGCCGGCGCTGGCGCAACAGCCTCGGGAGCGACCGTGGCCGCCTCAACCGAGAACTGGCCCTTGCCGTGCAGTTGATCGAGCAGGGATTCGAATTCGGCGTCGGTGATTTCATCCGACTCGGCGCTGGCTGCGCCTGGCTGCGGCTGTTCAGCAGCCTCGGCCTCGGCCTTGACCGCATCGAGCGAGTCGAGCAGTTGTTCGAACTCGGTGTCGGTGATGTCTTCCTCGACCACCGCCGGCTCAGGCTCTACCACCGCGGCAGGCGCGGGCGCCGCACCCGGCTCGGCCAGACGCGACAGCGCAGCCAGCAGCTCGCGGGACGCTGGGGTCACCTCAGTCCGTTCGCGCACCTGGCCGAACATGCTGTTGACCGAATCCAGCGCTTCCAGAACCACGTCCATCAGTTCGGCGTCGACCCTGCGCTCACCTTTGCGCAGGATGTCGAAGACGTTCTCGGCAATGTGGCAGCACTCCACCAGCTCATTGAGCTGGAGGAAGCCGGCGCCCCCTTTTACAGTGTGAAAACCGCGGAAAATCGCATTGAGCAGGTCGGCATCATCCGGTCGGCTTTCCAGCTCGACCAGTTGCTCGGACAACAACTCAAGAATTTCCCCGGCTTCTACCAGGAAATCCTGAAGGATTTCTTCATCGGCGCCGAAGCTCATTAAACGTGCTCCCTAAAAACCAAGGCTGGACAGCAGATCGTCGACATCGTCCTGACCGGACACAACGTCTTCACGCTTATCGGCATGAATCTGCGGACCTTCACCCCGAGTCGGATGTTTTTCTTGATCTTTTTCAGCACGCAATTGATCGTGGTCATGTTCGATACCGGCAAAACGGTCGACTTGACTGGCCATCAACACGAGCTTGAGCAGATTGCTTTCTACTTGGGTGACCAACGCGGTGACGCGTTTGATCACCTGGCCGGTCAGATCCTGATAGTCCTGAGCCAGCAAAATATCGTTGAGGTGCCCGGACACCTTGCGGTTGCCCTCGGCACTGTGCGTCAGGAAACTGTCGACCCGTTTGACCAGATCGCGAAACTCCGGCGCGGCCACTTCACGGCGCATGAAGCGCTGCCAGTCAGTGCTCAGCGCCTGGGCCTCACCGGCCAGGTCGTTGAGTACCGGGGTGCTCGCTTCGACCAGGTCCATGGTGCGGTTGGCGGCGCCCTCGGTCAGCTTGACCACGTAGGACAAACGCTCGGTGGCATCGGTGATCTGCGAGACTTCCTCGGCCTGCGGCATTGCCGGGTCGATCTGGAAACTGACGATCGCACTGTGCAGCTCGCGGGTCAGTTTGCCGACTTCCTGGTACAGGCCACGGTCGCGTGTCTGGTTGAGCTGATGAATCAGCTGCACCGCATCGCCGAACCGGCCGCGCTCAAGGCTCTCGACCAGTTCCTGAGCGTGCTTCTTCAGGGTGTTTTCAAACTCACCCAAAGAGTTGTTGTTAGAGTCCATGGCGCCCCCTGGCGTGATTTAGCTATTCACGCGTTCGAAGATCTTTTCGATCTTCTCTTTGAGCACCTGGGCGGTGAACGGCTTGACCACGTAACCATTGACGCCGGCCTGGGCCGCTTCGATGATCTGATCACGCTTGGCTTCGGCAGTTACCATCAGCACCGGCAGATGCTTGAGGCGTTCATCGGCACGCACTTTGCGCAGCAGGTCGATGCCAGACATACCGGGCATGTTCCAGTCGGTGACGAGGAAGTCAAAGTGGCCGCTTTCAAGCATCGGCATGGCGGTCAGGCCATCGTCGGCTTCCTGGGTGTTGGTGAAGCCCAGATCACGCAAGAGGTTCTTGATGATCCGCCGCATCGTCGAAAAGTCGTCAACGATGAGGATTTTCATGTCTTTGTTCAATTAGACCTCCAAGCAGTCTTAAACGCGCTCGGCCCCGAGCGCGCATTCAATCAATTCGGTACACCGTCAAAACGACTGCAGCGACCCTGGTTTCAACGCGCTCGCCATTCACCCAGCCGGCTGCGCAGACGTGCCGCGCATTGGCTGTGCAGCTGGCTGACGCGCGACTCGCTGACCCCCAGCACCTCACCGATTTCCTTGAGGTTGAGCTCTTCGTCGTAGTACAGCGCCAGCACCAACCGCTCGCGTTCCGGCAGGTTGGCGATCGCATCGGTCAACGCCGTCTGGAAGCGTTCTTCTTCCAGATCACGCGACGGTTCGACCTGCGCACTGGCGCCATCCTCGTGCAGACCTTCGTGTTCGCCGTCCTGCAACAGGTCGTCGAAACTGAACAGTCGGCTGCCCAGGGTATCGTTTAGAATCCCGTAATAATCATCGAGACCTAATTGGAGTTCGGCAGCAACCTCGTGATCTTTAGCGTCGCGACCGGTTCTTGCTTCAACAGCGCGCATCGCGTCGCTGACCATACGGGTATTGCGGTGCACCGAACGCGGTGCCCAGTCACCCTTGCGGACCTCGTCGAGCATGGCGCCACGGATGCGAATACCGGCATAGGTTTCAAAACTGGCACCCTTGCTGGCATCGTATTTATTGGACACTTCGAGCAGGCCAATCATGCCGGCCTGGATCAGATCCTCGACCTGCACGTTGGCCGGCAAGCGCGCCAGCAAGTGGTAGGCGATGCGCTTGACCAACGGCGCGTAACGCTCGACCAACTCGTACTGGGCGTCCTTGGAGGCCTTGCTGTACATCTGAAAACCGCTTGCACTCATAGCACTGGTCCCGCACTGGTGGGCTGCACCAGGCGCTCGACGAAGAACTCCAGATGCCCACGAGGGTTGGCAGGCAGCGGCCAGCTATCGACCTTCTGCGCGATGGCCTTGAACGCCAGCGCACACTTGGAGCGAGGGAAGGCTTCGTAGACTGCACGCTGCTTCTGCACCGCCTTGCGCACGCACTCGTCGTACGGTACGGCGCCGACGTATTGTAGGGCGACGTCAAGGAAGCGGTCCGTGACCTTGGTCAACTTGGCGAACAGGTTGCGCCCTTCCTGCGGGCTCTGAGCCATGTTGGCAAGGACGCGGAAACGGTTCATGCCATAGTCGCGGTTGAGCAGTTTGATCAGCGCGTAGGCGTCAGTGATCGAGGTCGGCTCGTCGCACACCACCAGCAGCACTTCCTGCGCAGCGCGGACAAAGCTCACCACCGAGTCGCCGATGCCGGCTGCGGTGTCGATGACCAGCACGTCGAGGTTGTCGCCAATCTCGCTGAAGGCCTGGATCAGCCCGGCGTGTTGCGCCGGCTGCAAGTGGACCATGCTCTGGGTGCCCGAGGCGGCGGGCACGATGCGTACCCCGCCCGGCCCCTGCAAGAGCACGTCGCGCAACTCGCAGCGGCCTTCGATGACATCGGCCAGGGTGTGCTTGGGCGTCAGCCCCAGCAGCACGTCAACGTTGGCCAGACCCAGATCGGCGTCCAGCAACATGACCCGGCGGCCGAGCTCGGCCAACGCCAGGGACAGGTTGACTGAAACGTTGGTCTTGCCGACGCCACCTTTGCCACCGGTCACGGCGATAACCTGTACGGGATGCATGCTACCCATATTTGTTCTTTACCTTGTCGCGCTTGAACCGAGGCCACATGGAGGGCTGTGATTGAAGCCCTTGCTGTAGGTACTTTGCATTGTGTTCATCCTCAACCCACGCGTTTGCCTGAGTTGTGGTACAGATCAGCGAACATATCGGCCATGGCCTCTTCGCTGGGGTCTTCCTGCATTTGCACGCTGACGGCGCGGCTGACCAGTTGGTGCTTGCGCGGCAGGTGCAGGTCGTCAGGAATACGCGGGCCATCGGTGAGATAGGCCACGGGCAGTTCATGACTGATCGCCAGGCTCAGTACTTCACCGAGACAGGCAGTTTCATCAAGCTTGGTCAGGATGCAGCCAGCCAGGCCACAGCGCTTGTAGCTGTGATAAGCGGCGGTCAGCACCTGTTTCTGGCTGGTAGTTGCCAGGACCAGATAATTCTTCGAAGCGATACCGCGCCCGGCAAGCGTCTCCAGCTGCATGCGCAGGGCCGGATCACTGGCCTGCAGGCCAGCGGTATCGATCAGCACCACACGCTTGCGCAGCAGCGGCTCCAGGGCCTGGGCGAGGGACTCGCCCGGGTCGACATAGGTCACCGACACGTTGAGGATGCGGCCCAGGGTCTTGAGCTGCTCCTGAGCGCCGATACGGAAGCTGTCCATGCTCACCAGCGCCAGGTTCTGCGCGCCGTACTTGAGCACATAACGCGCTGCCAGCTTGGCCAGGGTGGTGGTCTTGCCCATGCCGGCCGGGCCGACCATGGCAATTACCCCGCCCTCCTCGATCGGTTCGATCTCGGGTACATCGATCATTCGCGCCAGGTGCGCGAGGATCATCCGCCAGGCTTGCCGCGGCTCGTCGATTTCACCGGTCAGGTCAAGCAGTTCACGGGCCAGCGCACCGGTCAGGCCGACACGCTGCAGGCGCCGCCAGAGGTTGGCCTGCAGCGGCTTGCTGCCTTGCAACTGGCTCCAGGCAAGCGAGCCGAGCTGTACTTCGAGCAGTTCACGCAGGCCGGACAGCTCCGAGCGCATGGCATCGAACAGGCGCGGATCAACCGGCGCCACTGCCGGTGCAGCCGGGGCGGCGGGCTGATCAACGTGCGGCTCGACCAACGGCTCGGAAGCGGTCAGCGAGAGGCCGGCAAACAACTGACGGTTGCCGTCATCGGCATCGCTGCGGCTGCTCAGTTCGGCCTGGGCGGTTGCGATGCGCGACTGGGTCTTGCGCAGCTCGTCTTCAAGCTCAGGGTTGGGCACCCGTGGCGCCAGCGCCGACAGCTTGTAGTCCAGCGCAGCGGTCAGCTCGACGCCGCCGGCGATGCGCCGGTTACCGATGATAGCGGCATCGGAGCCAAGCTCATCGCGGACCAGCTTCATGGCCTGACGCATATCTGCGGCGAAAAAACGCTTAACTTGCATACTCCACTACCTCAGCCGTTCGGGCCCACGGTGGCAACGATGGTGACTTGCTTGTTGTCAGGTATTTCCTGATACGCCAAAACATGCAAATTCGGTACAGCCAGGCGGCCGAAGCGCGACAGCATTGCCCGAATCGGGCCGGCTACCAGAAGGATAGCTGGCTGACCTTGCATCTCCTGACGCTGGGCCGCTTCGATAAGCGAACGCTGTAGCTTTTCGGCCATGCTCGGCTCAAGAAGAACACCATCTTCCTGACCTTGCCCGGCCCTTTGCAGACTATTGAGCAAAATCTGTTCCAACCTTGGCTCCAAGGTGATAACAGGCAGCTCGGACTCAACGCCGACAATGCTTTGCACGATGGCGCGACACAATCCGACGCGCACTGCGGCAACCAGCGCGGCATTATCTTGACTCTTGCCAGCGTTGTTGGCGATAGCTTCGGCAATGCTGCGGATATCGCGTACCGGCACTTGCTCGGAGAGCAGCGCTTGCAGGACCTTGAGCAGCCCCGACAAGGAAATGACACCAGGCACCAATTCTTCGGCCAGCTTCGGCGAGGCTTTGGCCAGCACCTGCAACAGTTGTTGGACTTCTTCGTGACCGATCAGTTCGTGGCAGTGCTTTTGCAGAATCTGGTTCAAGTGGGTCGCCACTACGGTGCTGGCATCGACCACGGTGTAGCCCAGTGACTGCGCCTGCGCGCGCTGGCCGATGTCGATCCACACCGCCTCCAGGCCAAACGCCGGGTCACGTGCAGCGATACCATTGAGGGTACCGAACACCTGGCCTGGGTTGATCGCAAGCTCGCGGTCCGGGTAAATCTCGGCTTCCGCAAGGATTACACCCATCAGGGTCAGGCGATAGGCACTTGGCTGCAGGTCGAGGTTGTCGCGGATGTGTACGGTCGGCATGAGGAAGCCCAGATCCTGCGAGAGCTTCTTGCGCACGCCCTTGATCCGCGCCAGCAACTGGCCGCCCTGGTTGCGGTCGACCAGCGGGATCAGCCGGTAGCCCACTTCCAGGCCGATCATATCGATCGGGGTAACGTCATCCCAGCCCAGCTCCTTGGTGTCCATCGCGCGCTGCGGCGACGGCAGCAGATCCTGCTGGCGCTGCACTTCTTCCAGGGCCTTGGCCTTGTTGACCTGCTGCTTGCGCCAGACCAGGTAGGCACCACCCGCCGCCAGCACACCGAGGCTGAGGAAGGCCACATGCGGCATCCCCGGCACCAGGCCCATGACGATCATGATGCCGGCCGACACGCCCAAGGCTTTTGGCGAGTCGAACATCTGCCGGTTGATCAGCTTGCCCATGTCCTCGGAGCCCGAGGCGCGCGTCACCATGATTGCGGCGGCGGTGGACAACAGCAAGGATGGCAACTGCGCCACCAAACCGTCACCGATGGTGAGCAACGCGTAGACCTTACCGGCCTCCCCGCCGGACATGCCATGCGAGAGGATACCGATCAGCACGCCGCCGATGAGGTTGATGAACAGGATCAGCAGGCCGGCAATGGCGTCACCGCGCACGAACTTGCTCGCACCGTCCATAGAGCCGTAGAACTCGGCTTCCTGGGCGACTTCGGCGCGGCGCGCCTTGGCCTGGCCCTGATCGATCAGGCCGGCGTTGAGGTCGGCGTCGATCGCCATCTGTTTGCCGGGCATGGCATCGAGGGTGAAGCGCGCGCTGACTTCAGAGATACGCCCGGCACCCTTGGTCACCACCACGAAGTTGATGATCATGAGGATGGCGAACACCACGGCACCGACCACGTAGTTGCCGCCGATCACCACCTCACCAAAGGCCTGGATCACCTTGCCCGCCGAGCCGTGGCCCTCGTGGCCGTGCAGCAGCACCACGCGGGTCGAGGCGACGTTCAGCGCCAGGCGCAACAGCGTTGCTACCAGCAGGATGGTCGGGAACGCGGCGAAGTCCAGCGGCCGCAGGGCATATACGCAGACCAGCAGCACCACCAGCGACAGGGCGATGTTGAAGGTGAAGAACACGTCGAGCAGGAACGGCGGGATCGGCAACATCATCATTGCCAACATCACCAACAGCAACAACGGCACACCCAGGTTGCCCCGGCCGAGTCCGGTCAGGTTGCTGCGCGCGTTGCTGATTAACTGACTGCGATCCACCGCGATTCCTCTTCAAGCAAAACTTTGACGCCTGTAGAGCGCCTGCGCTGCCTTTGCAAGAAGCTGTCCAACTTTGCCAACCGATGCCTGCGATCAGCTGTCGCGGCGCAGATCGTCCGGGATCGGCAGGTCTTTGTTCAGCGGATCAGGGCGTTTGCCCTTGCCGGCACGGTGCTGGCGGACCTGGAAGACGAACGCCAGCACCTGGGCTACCGCCAGGTACAGGCCGGCTGGGATTTCCTGCTCGATCTCGGTGGAGTAGTAGATCGCCCGCGCCAGCTCCGGCGACTCGAGAATCTGCACGTTGTGTGCAGCGCCGATCTCGCGGATCTTGAGCGCGATGAAGTCGCTGCCTTTGGCAAGCAGCAAGGGCGCCGCGCCACCCTTCTCCGGGTCGTATTGCAGGGCAACGGCGTAGTGAGTCGGGTTGGTGATGATCACGTCGGCGTCAGGGATCGCCGCCATCATGCGCCGCTGCGAGACCTCTCGCTGCAGTTGTCGGATACGCTGCTTGACCTCGGGTTTACCGTCGGAATCCTTGTGCTCGTCGCGCACTTCCTGCTTGGTCATCTTGAGCTTTTTCTGCGTCTGCCAGAGCTGGAACGGCACGTCTGCCGCCGCGATCAGCAGCAGCCCTGCCGAGACCCACAATGCACTCCAGCCCACGACCACCGCGCTGTGGATGATCGCTTGCTCCAGCGACTCGTTGGCAATGGACAACAGCGCTATGCGGTCATTGAGCAGCACCATCCAGCCCACAAACAGGATCAGCACGAACTTGGCCATCGCTTTGAGCAGTTCGGTCAGCGCATTGAGCGAGAACATCCGCTTGATCCCGGACAACGGGTTCATCCGGCTGAATTTGGGTTGCAGCAGGCTGCCGGAGAAGATGAAGCCGCCGAGCACGATCGGCGCTACGAAGGCGATCACGAACAGCATGATCAACAACGGCTGCGCTGCCCACAGCGCTTTCTTGCCAGATGCCAGCAGAAACAGGCCCATCGAGCGCTCGTCGATCAACACCTCGCGCGACAGCGAGAAGTTGATCCGCATCAGGTCCATCAAGGTGTCGGCCATGTGACCGCCGAACACCAACAGACCACCGGCGCCAGCCAAGGTCACCGCCACCGTGTTGAGTTCCTTGGAACGGGCTATCTCACCTTTCTTGCGCGAGTCGCTCTTGCGCTTGTCGGTGGGGTCTTCCGTCTTGTCCTGACCGCTCTCGCTTTCTGCCATGCTCAGCGCGCCCGGGCCAGATCACGCAGCCACTGCAGCGCTTCGCTGGCCAGTGCCTGGTAATGCGAGAGGATGTCGGCCAGGCCGACCCAGAACAGGCCAAGGCCGAGCACCAGCGTCAGCGGAAAACCGATCGAAAAGATGTTCAACTGCGGCGCCGCACGGGTCATTACGCCAAACGACACGTTGACCACCAGCAGCGCAGTGACCACTGGCAGAATCAACAGCACCCCGGCGCCAAATACCCAGCTCAGGCGCCCGGCTATTTCCCAGAAGTGCTGGACAACCAGGGCATTGCCGACCGGCAAAGTGGTAAAGCTTTCGCTGAGCACCTCGAACACCACCAGGTGGCCATTCATCAGCAGAAACAGGATGCTCACCAGCATGGTCATGAACTGGCTGACCACCGCCACGTTGACGCCGTTGACCGGGTCGACCATCGAGGCGAATGCCATCCCCATCTGGATCGCGACTATCTGCCCGGCGATGACAAACGCCTGGAACAGCATCTGCAAAGAGAAACCGAACAGCGCACCCACCAGGATCTGCTCACCGCACAGCATCAGCCCGCGCAGGCTCAGCGGGTCGAACTCCGGCATTGGCGGCAACCCCGGCACGATGGCCACGGTGATCGCCAGCGCGGCGTACAGGCGCACCCGCGCCGGCAGCATCTTGGTGCCGAAAATGGGCATGGTCATCATCAGCGCAGTCACGCGGAACAAGGGCAGCATGAAGGTCGCGACCCAGGTGCCGATCTGCGCGTCGGTAAGCTCCAGCATCGCCGGCTAACCGATCAACTGCGGAATGCTGGTGTACAGACCAAGCATGTATTCCATGAACTTGGTCACCAGCCACGGCCCGACCACGATCAGCGTCACCAGCATCACCAGCAGGCGCGGCAGAAAGCTCAGGGTCTGTTCGTTGATCTGGGTCGCAGCCTGGAACATCGCCACCACCAGGCCCACCAGCAGGCTCGGCACCACCAGCACGGCGACCATCAGGGCGGTCAGCCAGAGCGCATCACGGAATAGGTCAACGGCAACTTCTGGGGTCATGCCACGCTCTCCTTGACGGTGTCAGAGGCCACCGAAACTACCGGCCAGGGTGCCCATGATCAGTGCCCAGCCATCGACCAGCACAAACAGCATGATCTTGAACGGCAGCGAAATGATCAGCGGCGACAGCATCATCATACCCATCGCCATCAGCACGCTGGCGACCACCATGTCGATGATCAGGAACGGGATGAAGATCATGAAACCGATCTGGAACGCGGTCTTCAGCTCCGAGGTCACGAACGCCGGCACCAGAATGGTCAGCGGCGCCTGCTCGGGGCTGGCAATGTCGGTGCGCTTGGACAGGCGCACGAACATGTCCAGGTCGCTCTGCCGGGTCTGCGCCAGCATGAAGTCCTTGAGCGGCCCCTGGGCCTTGTCGATGGCCTGCTGGGCAGTCATCTGCTCGCTCAGGTACGGCTGCAGGGCGTCCTTGTTCACCTTGTCGAATACCGGCGCCATGATGAACAGGGTCAGGAACAGGGCCATGCCGGTAAGCACCTGATTCGATGGCGTCTGCTGCAAGCCAAGGGCCTGGCGCAGGATCGAAAAGACGATGATGATGCGGGTGAAGCTGGTCATGAGGATGACAAACGCTGGAATGAAGCTCAGCGCCGTCATGATCATCAGGATCTGCAGGCTGACCGAATACTCCTGCTGGCCGTCGGCGCCACTGGACAGGGTAATGGCAGGGATCGACAGCGGGTCGGCGGCCAGGGCCAGCGGCGCGGCCAGCAGCAGCGCCAGGGTCAACAGCATGCGCACGGCGCCGGTCATCACTTGGTGTCCTTCTGATCCTTGCCCATCAGCTCCAACAGCCGCTGGGCGAACTCTGGGGTCGCCGGGCGGGCACTGGCAGGCACCTCGACCGGCTCGGCCAGCACATGCAAGGCCTTGATGCTGCCTGGGCTGTGCCCGAGCAGAACCTGTTCCTTGCCGACCTGCACCAGCAACAGCCGATCACGCGGGCCGATGGTACGGCTGCCGATGATCTCGATCACCTGGCCACCGCGCGGCGCGGCGCCCTGCATGCGCCGCAGCAGCCAGGCCAGCGCGAAGATCAGGCCAACCACCAGCAACAAGCCAAAGACCATCTGCGCCAGTTGCCCGCCCAGACCACCTGGCGGTGTCGCGGCGGTAACCGGGGCAGCAGCAGGCGCTTGCGAAGCAACCACCACTTCGCTGACCAGCAGCGTGGCGACAGCGGCCACAGCGCGTATCACAGCCTTCACTCAGCGCAGCTTCTTGATGCGTTCGCTAGGGCTGATCACGTCGGTCAGGCGGATGCCGAACTTCTCGTTGACCACGACCACTTCGCCATGGGCGATCAGGGTGCCGTTGACCAGCACATCCAGCGGCTCACCGGCGAGGCGGTCGAGCTCGATCACCGAACCCTGGTTGAGCTGCAGCAGGTTGCGGATGTTGATGTCGGTGCTGCCGACTTCCATCGAAATGCTCACCGGGATGTCGAGGATCACATCCAGGTTCGGCCCTTCGAGGCTGACGTTTTCATTGGGCTTGGGCGAGCTGGCGAACTCTTCCATCGGCAAACGCCCGGCGCCGCCAGTGTCGGCGGCCAGCAGGGCATCGATGTCGGACTGGCCGGCATCACCGGTTTCTTCCAGCGCTGCGGCCCATTCATCGGCCAGGGCTTGGTCCTCGGCAGAGGTGATTTCGTTTTCGTTAGCCATAGTGTCCTCGACAAGCATTCAATTCGGGGTTGCGACCGGCACGCCGTCAGCGGCGCTCGATCGGATCGATGATCTGCAGGGCCAGATTGCCCTTGTGCGAGCCCAGCCGCGCCTTGAACGACGGCACGCCATTGGCGCGCAGCACAAGGTGCTCGGGCAGCTCTACCGGGATCACATCGCCCGGCTGCATGTGCAGGATGTCGCGCAGTTTCAGCTGGCGGCGGGCAACCGTGGCGGTGACCGGCACGCTGACATCGAGCACGTCCTCGCGCAAAGCCTTGACCCAGCGCTCGTCCTGATCGTCGAGGTCGGACTGGAAGCCCGCGTCGAGCATCTCGCGCACCGGCTCGATCATCGAGTACGGCATGGTCACGTGCAGGTCACCGCCGCCGCCATCGAGCTCGATGTGGAAGGTCGACACCACCACCGCTTCGCTAGGGCCAACGATGTTGGCCATGGCCGGGTTGACCTCGGAGTTTATGTACTCGAAGTTGACGGGCATGATCGCCTGCCAGGCTTCCTTGAGGTCGACGAAGCACTGATCCAGGACCATGCGCACCACGCGCAGCTCGGTCGGGGTGAACTCGCGACCTTCGATCTTGGCGTGACGCCCGTCGCCGCCAAAGAAGTTGTCGACCAGCTTGAACACCAGTTTGGCGTCGAGAATGAACAACGAGGTGCCGCGCAACGGCTTGATCTTGACCAGATTGAGGCTGGTGGGCACGTACAGCGAATGGATGTACTCGCCGAACTTCATCACCTGCACGCCGCCCACCGCCACATCGGCGGAGCGGCGCAGCAGGTTGAACATGCTGATCCGGGTGTAGCGGGCAAAGCGCTCGTTGATCATTTCCAGGGTCGGCATGCGCCCGCGCACGATCCGATCCTGGCTGGTCAGGTCGTAGCTTTTGATGCTGCCGGGTTCGGCAGCACTTTCGGTCTGTACCAGGCCATCGTCGACGCCATGCAGCAGCGCATCGATCTCATCCTGGGACAGCAGGTCCTGTACGGCCATTACGGACTCCTACTGCAACACGAAGTTGGTGAACAGCAACTGGTCGATGACCGGTTTGCCGACTTCTTTCTGCGCCACTTCCTGGACCACCGCAGTGGCTTTCTGGCGCAGCATTTCCTGGCCTACCGAACTGCTGGCCAGGGTGTCGAAGCCTTGTCCCGAGAACATCATCACCAGGTTGTTGCGGATCACCGGCATGTGCACCTTGAGTGCGTCGATGTCAGCCTGGTTACGGCCTTGCAAGGTGATGCTGACCTGCATGTAGCGCTGACGGCCGTTCTGGTTGAAATTGACCACAAAGGCCGGCGCCAGCGGCTCATAGATCGCTGCCGGCTTGACGTTGGCCAGGGCCGGGTCAGCGACCGGCGCTGCGTCGCTCTTGTGCATGATGAACCAGGTAGCGCCCACCGACAGGCCAACCGCCAGCAGCAGCGCCACTACCAACAGCAGGATCAACTTGAGTTTGCCTTTTGCGGCGGGGTCTTTCACTGCTTCGCTCTTCGCCATGCCAATAATCCGTCGTCCATCAGGGGTTCGTAGGTGGATGACGTGGCTTGAGCAAGTGTTATGCCAGATATGGCAAGGCAGAGAAAACGCCGGGCCCGCCCGTCGTCACCCAACAGAGTGACGGCAGACTGGCCCGGCGTCCGGGATCAGCAAATGCTGGGTCAAGCGTAGTAATCGACTGCGCTATCGCCGATCACCACTTGCTGCTCGGCCGCGCGTGAAACCTCGCTCAGCTCGCCCTGCTCACCGGACTCAGCGGCCGGGCCGCGTCGCGCGGCCACGCCGGACAACTGCGACGCCTCCTGCTGCGCCTGCTGTTGCTGACCGCGGGACTGGTCGGCAACGTTGACGTCAGGCTGGGCCAGGCCCTGCTGTGCAAACAACTCGCGCAGACGGTGCAACTGGCTGTCGAGGCTGTCACGCACACCAGCGTGACCACTGACGAAGGTAATCTGCGCGGCCTGATCGGTGGCAATATTGACGCGGATGTCCAAGCGGCCAAGCTCGGCCGGCTCGAGCTGGATATCCGCCGATTTGAGGTTCTGGCTCGACAAGTACATGACCCGGTTGACCAGGCCTTCGGTCCAGGCGCCCTGGTTCATCGCCAACGGCTGTTGCAGCGGGCTGGGGTTGACCGGCACGGCATTGGCGGTCTTGGCGGTGGCGGCCTGGGTCAGCGTGGCCAGGCGGTCGGCAAAGTTGTCGACACGGGTATCACTGCTGGCGCTCTTGATGTCTTTAAGGCCGTCCTCGATCAGGCTGCCGAAGGCTTTGTGGCCTGACTGGGAGTTGCCGCCCTCGTGCTCGCCTTTTTCGACCACGTTCGCCAAGGTATTGACGGCAGCCTGATTGCCATCTGCAGGTGCCTTGCCGGTTTCTGACGGGTTGGCCGCATGCGCCGAGGTCGTGCCTTTGGCCTGCGCGCTGTGCTCAAGCGCAAAGCGCAGGCTTGGCAGACCGGCCAAGGCGTCCGCTTCAGGATCGAATACAGCCTCGCCCGGCTCGCCAGGTTGCGGCGCGGCAGTTACCGGCACACCCGCCTGCAAGACAGGAGCAATCGCTTGCGCCTGGGCCTGAATCAACTGTGCGCCCGCCGGGGCGTCGGTAACCTGACCGGCAACCAGGCTGGCATCCACAGAAGCCTTGTCATCACCTTCGCTGCCGGCATCCGCGTGCTGCGCGGCGTCGCTGGCTGGCAAGGTATTGCCGTCGGCGGCAACCGCAGGCTTGTCTTTTGGCTCGGCCTTGCCGGCCGAGGCCGCGTCAGGCTTGTCCTTGGGCTTGGCCTGGGCCACCTTGTCGTCACGTTGACCGACACTGTCGCGGGCCTGCTTTGCCATCACTTGATCAAAGCCTTTATCCTGCGCAAACGCGGCGGCAGAGGGCTTGTCGGCGCCGACCCGGGACTGCTTGACGGGGGTGCTGACTTGGATCAGTGGGTTGGGTGCGACAGGCATCGAGGGTCTCCGCGCCGGCAGGCGTCAAAATCGTCTGCTCAGAGACAAGCAAGACTCGCGCCAGTTTTTCTCAACTGCCGGAAACGCGCTCACATTCAAGCAGGTAGAAGCATTTGACCTGACGGTATTCGGAGTCTATGCGGTTGACCAGATCTTCGACACCATAAGCCGGCGTCTGTTTGACCCGCTCTTCCAGCTGCTGGCACAGGGCGGCAAGGCCGACCGCACCCATGTTGCTGCTGCTGCCCTTGAAGCTGTGCGCGGCCATGCCCAACTCACTGGCATTTCGCGCGCCATGCAATTGGCTCAGGCGCCGCTCGGAGTCTTCCAGAAAGATCTCCAGAAGTTGCTGATAACCACCCTCCATGACGTCCTGCAAGTCACGCAGGACCCGCTGATCGATGTGCATCTCCATCATCTGTTCACTCCCTGTTGAGGCGGCTGAGCCTGGCAGCGTGCTCACCAGAGCACCTCCACCTTGGCGCATCGACCGCCCTCGATCCATTGTGCATCCTGACTCAGCCGTCGCACCAGATGTATTCCACGCCCACTGAAGGCATCCTGGCGTGGCAGCCTTGCCAGCACCCGCTCGACATCGAAGCCGTCACCGCTGTCACGGATTTCGATGATCAGACGCCCTCCTCGCTCCCAGGGTTCAACCTTGAGATCTATCCGAATGTAACCATCCACCTGTCGTGCCAGTCGCTCACCGCGCAACCGGTAAAACTCCGCAAACCCCGCCGCATCGCCCTTGAGAGCTGAATCAAGGCCGAGCACGCCATGTTCCAGGGCATTGGTGTAGAGCTCGGCAAAGACGCTGTGCAACTGTCCGGCAAGCGGTCGCAGGCCATGGATTTCCTGCAGCAGCTGCAGCAGTTGCGGGACCGGATTGACTAGCCGCAATGTCTCGCCGCGCAGTTCGAAGCCTAGCGACCAATCGAGCGGGCTGCTGCGCCCCCCGTCGCCATGGCCGGCATTAGCGGGTAAATCCGCGGCCGGCTCGAGCATGCAGATATCACACAGGCTGACATCATCTCGAGCGCGCCCGCCAAACCCTTGCAACGCTTGCAGCAACTCATCGAACAACAGCGCGGGGGTGCGGTTACACGCGATCACCCGCTGCAGACGCTCCACCCCAAACAACTGCCCACCGGCGTTGCTGGTTTCGATCACTCCATCGGACAGCAACAACAGCCGTTCACCTGGCGCCAGCGGCATCACCTGGGTACGGTCATCGAAACGTTCCGGGGCCAGCACCCCCAGCGGTAGCTGGTTGGACGGCAAGGTCGCCAGCAATTCGCCGCTGGCCGCCAGATGGTAACCATCGGGCATGCCGCCGCCCCAGAACTCGACCGTACCGCGCTGGTAGCTGATGTTCAGCAGCAACGCACAGCAAAACATGTCTACCGGCAGGATGCGTTTGAGCTTGGCGTTCATTTCGCGCAGCGTCTGCGCCAGGCCATAGCCCTTGCCGGTCATGCCATAAAACGCCTCTGCCAGCGGCATGGCGCCGACTGCTGCGGGCAGCCCATGCCCGGTAAAATCACCCAGCAGCACATGCAGGTCACCCGACGGCGTGTACGCCGCCAACAGCAGGTCGCCATTGAACAGGGCAAAAGGCGACTGCAGATAGCGGATGTTCGGCGCCTGCAGGCAGCCGGTGTGGGCAACTTTGTCGAATACCGCCTTGGCCACACGCTGCTCGTTGAGCAGATGCTGATGGTGCAGGGCTATTTCGTCGCGCTGCTCGAGGACCTTGGCCTGCAACCTGTGCAGGCGCTCCATGGCGCCGATCTTGGCCGCCAGGATCACCGCGCTGTAGGGTTTGGCGATGAAGTCATCGCCACCGGCTTCAAGGCAGCGCACCAGCGCCTGCTCCTCGCTCAGCGACGTGAGAAAGATGATCGGCACCAGGGTCTCGCCGGCCAGCGCCTTGATCTGCCGCGCAGCCTCGAAGCCATCCATGACCGGCATCAAGGCATCGAGCAGGACCAACTGCGGTCGGTGCTGGCGAAACAGCGCCACCGCCTCGGCACCGTTTTCCGCCGTCAGCACCTGATGCCCCTGGCGGCGCACGATCTGCGCCAGCAACAGGCGGTCGGCAGCGCCATCTTCGGCAATCAGCACCTGCAAGGTGGCCTCACCCGGCATGACCGCAGTCAACTGATGTCGAACAGTTTGTCGAAGTTGGAAATCGCCAGGATCTTGCGCACGTCCGAATTGGCCGATATCACTCGCACGTCAGAGTCGTCACCGCCGACGTGGTCGCGCAGCAGCAGCAACATGCCCAGCGCGGAGCTGTCCAGATAGGTCGCCTCACTCAGGTCGACCACGACCTGCTCGATCCGGCCGTTCTGCCGCTCGTAAGCCTCGCGAAACGCCTGATGCTTGGCAAAATCAAAACGGCCCTTGATCGCAATCGTCAGCTTCTTGCCGTCGGGGGAAAGCGTAGGTTCCACTGCCATGCTAGCGATTCCTTCGATGATGGCGGATGCAGCTTCAGAAGGTTTAGAAGACGCGCCGGAAAGTTGCAAGCGCAAGCGTCAACAAACCCGGCGAATGCCTCAATAAGCGCTGGGTCGCGGCAGGCGCTGGGACAGCTCGTCCAGCAGCTTTTGCTCGCGCTTGTCTTCAAGCCGGCGCGCCTCGTCCATGTAGCGCTGCACCAGCTTGCGCAAGCCCTCGACCCGAGCGTAAGCCTGCTGCCAGGTGGCACGGGCATTGTTCAGGTTGCTCTGGTGCCAGGCCAGGCTCTGCCGCTGCTGAGTCATGGCGGTCTCGAGCTGGGCCAGAAAGCGCTGATAGTTGAGCAACCAACTGCCGTTGACGCCCTGCCCGCCACGGTTGATCCACTGCAGTTGATAGTCTTCGCGAAAACGCTCGAGTTCGGCCAGCTTGGCCTGGGCCTGGGCCACCTGTTGCTGGAAGTGGCCAAGGCGCTGCACCGCCTTGCGCTCAGCCTCTTCGGCAATGCTTACAACCGGCGCCAGGCGCGCGGCACGGCTCGGCGTGCTCATGGTTTAGCCACCGCCTGTGGGCGTGGCAAACACGCCGGCCAGCTGCTCGCGGCTCTGCGTGCCGCTGACGTTTTCGTCCAGACCCTGACGCAGGAAGCCGACCAGGCGCGCCTGCAAGGCAATCGCCAGGTCGGTCTCCGGGTCACCGCCGGCCACATAGGCACCCACGCTGATCAAGTCGCGGCTTTGTGACAGGCGCGACCACAACTGCTTGAATTTCTGCGCCTGGCGCAGGTGATCGGGGTCGACCACCTGCGGCATGACCCGGCTGATCGAGGCTTCGATGTCGATCGCAGGGTAATGGCCTTCCTCGGCCAGGCGCCGCGACAGTACAAAGTGACCGTCGAGCACACCCCGCGCCGCATCGGCAATCGGGTCTTGCTGGTCATCACCTTCGGACAGCACGGTGTAGAACGCTGT
Organism: Pseudomonas shirazensis; assembly: GCF_050496565.1. Taxonomy (GTDB): domain Bacteria; phylum Pseudomonadota; class Gammaproteobacteria; order Pseudomonadales; family Pseudomonadaceae; genus Aquipseudomonas; species Aquipseudomonas shirazensis_A. The sequence goes on along the minus strand of NZ_JBNWAE010000011.1, from coordinate 109,485 downwards.
GATCGAGCCACCGCCGGCCTCGCCGTTACCAGCGCGCTCGACCAGCTTGGGCAGCTTGGCGAATACCGACGGCGGATAACCGCGGGTGGCCGGCGGCTCACCGATGGCCAGGGCGATTTCCCGCTGGGCCTGAGCGAAGCGGGTCAGCGAGTCCATCAGCAACAGGACGTTCTTGCCCTTGTCGCGAAAGTATTCAGCGATGCGCGTGCAGTACATCGCAGCGCGCAGGCGCATCAGCGGCGCGTCGTCGGCCGGTGAGGCGACCACGACCGACCGCTTGAGGCCTTCTTCACCAAGGATATGTTCGATGAACTCCTTGACCTCCCGCCCCCGCTCGCCGATCAGGCCGACCACAATGATTTCGGCTTCGGTGAAGCGCGTCATCATGCCCAGCAACACCGACTTACCGACACCAGTACCAGCGAACAGCCCCAGGCGCTGGCCACGGCCGACGGTGAGCAGACCGTTGATGCTGCGGATGCCGACGTCCAGTGGCTGGCTGATCGGGTCACGGTTGAGCGGGTTGATGATCGGCCCGTCGATAGGCACCCAATCTTCGGCCTTCATCCCACCTTTGCCATCCAGCGCCCGGCCGGCGCCATCGAGCACCCGGCCAAGCATGCTCATGCCCATCGGCAGGCGCCCGCTGTCATCCAGCGGCACTACCCGTGCGCCCGGAGCGATCCCGGCAATGCTGCCGACCGGCATGAGGAACACCTTGGTGCCGGCAAAGCCCATCACTTCGGCCTCGACCTGCACCGGGTGATAGCTGTCGTCGTTGATCACCAGGCAGCGGCTGCCAACCGCGCCGCGCAGGCCTTCGGCCTCAAGCGTCAGGCCGACCATGCGCAACAGGCGGCCCTCGACCACCGGCTGCTCAGGCAGGCTGATCGCCTCGGCATAGCCGCCCAGGCGCTTGCCGAAGCTGGTGCGGTCAAGGCGCATCGGTGCTACCCAGGTCCAGGCTGATATCGGCCGCCGCCGGATGCAGAGCCTGATCGTGCAACTGGTCGAACAGCTGCGCTACGGCCTTCTCGATGCGGGTTTCCATGCTGGCGTCGATGCGGCTGTGGGCGGTCTCGATACGGCAACCACCGGGCAGCAACGCTTCGTCTTCAAGGATTTTCCAGTTCTCTTCGTGACGTTCGCGCAGGGCCTTGGCCAGTTCGAAGTCCTGCGGATTGAGGTGGATGCGAATATTGTCGGCGCCCATCGGCAGCAGCTTCAGCGCGCTGCGCAGCACCTGGGTGATCTGGCTCGAATCGGTGCGCAGCTCACGGCCGACGACCTGCCGCGCCATGTGCGCCACCAGGTGCACCAACGAGCGCTCGATCTGGGTGTCCTGCTCGGCAATCGGCTCGAGCAGATGCGCCATCAGCTGTTCAAGCTCACCCACCTTGGCGCTGAGGGCCTCTTCGGCTTCCTGGCGGACTTTGAGCTGGGTGCTGTGAAAACCTTCGCGCTCACCGGTTGCAAAGCCTTCGTTGTAGGCTTCCTGACGAATCGCTTCGAGCTCTTCGAGGGTCAGCGGCTGGACCTCATCGAGCGGCACCTCTTCGATTTCCGGCTCGACGACTTCAGGCTCAGGCTCCGGTGCTGGCGCAGGCGCGGGGTCAAAGCTGGGCAGCGCCCAGACGTCGACGCCTTCTAGGTCGCGGGCACGGATCAGGTCGCTGGGGTGTTCGGTGGTGGACATGCTGTGGGGCTCTCAAAAACCATGTTCGGCCAACGCACGCCCTGCTCGCGCGCGCGTCGGTGGAAAAATCCAGCGTGCCAGCGCTGGCGCCTGAGGTCGAACCTTTCAGCGCCAGCCTGAACAAGGCTCAGATCATTTCTTCGGCGCCCTTGCCGCCCAGCACGATCTCGCCGGCATCGGCCATACGCCGTGCAATGGTGAGGATTTCCTTCTGCGCGGTCTCGACATCGCTGACCCGCACCGGGCCCTTGGCTTCGAGGTCGTCACGCAGCAACTCGGAAGCACGCTTGGACATGTTCTTGAAGATCTTGTCCTTGACCCGCTCGTCGGCGCCCTTGAGCGACACCACCAACACGTCCGAGGCCACTTCGCGCAACAGCGCCTGGATGCCGCGGTCGTCGACATCGGCGAGGTTGTTGAAGACGAACATCAAGTCTTCGATCTGCTCGGACAGGTCGCCATCGATCTCGCGGATCGAATCCATCAGCTGACCTTCGACCGAACTGTCGAGGAAGTTCATGATATCGGCAGCCCGCTTGATACCACCCAGGGTGGTCCGCGCGGCATTGGAGTTGCCCGAGAACTGCTTCTCGAGGATCTGGTTGAGCTCCTTGAGCGCCGCTGGCTGGACGGTGTTCAACGACGATACGCGCAGGATGATGTCCAGGCGCACCTTGTGGTCGAAGTTGCCCAACACCTCACCGGCCTGGTCAGGGTCCAGGTAAGCCACCACGATGGCCTGGATCTGCGGGTGCTCGAAGCGGATCACGTCGGCCACGGCGCGTGGCTCCATCCACTTCAGGCTGTCCAGGCCGCTGGTGTTGCCACCGAGCAGAATGCGGTCGATCAGGCCGTTGGCCTTGTCTTCGCCAAGGGCCTGGTTGAGCATCTTGCGGATGTAGCCGTCGGAGCCGACGCCAAGACTGGTCTGCTCGCCGACGATTTCGACGAACTCGCTCATTACCTGCTGGACCTGGTCGCGATGGATGTTGCCCACCTGCGCCATGGCCACGCCGACCCGCTGCACTTCCTTGGGGCCCATATGGCGCAGGACCTGCGCGGCATCGGTTTCACCCAGCGACAGCAGCAAAATTGCGGCCTTGTCGGTGCGGCTCAGTTTGGCGGTAACGGCTCGGTTATCACTCATCGGCGTTGATCCACTCTTTCACGACCTGGGCGACACGGCCCGGGTCTTCGGCCACCAGGCCTTTGATTGCGTTCAACTGCGCCTCATAACCCTCACTCGGGCTTGGCAACAGAATGCTTTGCGGGCCACCCAGGCTGACACGGTCGTTGGCCAGATCGCCATCCAGACCAATCATCCCACCCAGCTCCATGTCGCCGTCGGCAGCAGACTGCTGCTTGCCACCGCCGGTGATGTTGTTGAGCACCGGACGCAATACGCCGAATACCAACACCAGAATGAACACCACGCCCATCATCTGCTTCATGATGTCCCAGAACCACGGCTGCGAGTAGAACGGGATATCGGCGATTTCCAGGCTGCGATCAGCGGCGAACGGCACGTTGATCACCGTTACGCTGTCGCCACGGCTGGCATCGAAGCCGACCGCGTCCTGGACCAGGCGGGTGAAGCGCGCCAGATCTTCGGCGCCCCACGGTGCGCGGGTGGTTTCGCCAGTCGCTGCATCGAGCTTGGCCTGATCGTCCACCACCACGGCCACCGACAGGCGGCTGAGGCGGCCCTGTTGCTGGCGGGTATGGCTGATCGAGCGGTCCAGTTCGAAGTTCTTGGTCGACTGCTTGCGCTTGTCGGCCGGGTACGGTGCAAGCATTGGCTGGCCGGTGGCCGGGTCCATGATCTGCGCGCCATTGGCATCCAGCAACGGCTGGCCAGGCTGAATGGCGCCCGCAGGAGTGGCCGCGGCGGTAGCGTTTTGCGGCGCGGCTGCGGCAGCTGGTGGCTGGTTGCTCAGCGCACCCGGCACGCCTTGCGGCCCCTGGCTGCTGGTGCGCTGCTCATCCACCGACTGTTCGCTGCGCAGGGCTGGCTGATCAGGGTTGAACTGCTCGGAGGTCGACTCGACTGCACTGAAGTCGACATCGGCCGACACTTCGGCCTTGTAGCGGTCATTGCCCAGTACTGGCTGCAGGATGTTGTGCACACGCTGGGTGAGCATGCCTTCCATGCGTCGGCTGTAATCGAACTGCTTGCCGGCCATGGTCAGCGAAGAGTCCTGCAGTTGATCGGAGAGCAGGTTGCCTTTCTGATCGACCACGGTGACCTGAGTCTTGTCCAGTTCCGGGACGCTGGTCGCCACCAGATTGACGATCGCCATCACCTGGCCTGGCTCCAGTGCACGGCCCGGGTAGAGCTCGACCAGTACCGACGCACTTGGCTTGCGCTCGTCGCGCACGAACACCGAGCTTTTTGGAATCGCCAGGTGGACGCGGGCGGCCTTGACGTTGTTCAGGCTCGACACGGTGCGCGCCAACTCGCCCTCCAGGCTGCGCCGGTAGCGGGTCGCTTCCATGAACTGGCTGGTGCCAAGACCCTGCTCTTTGTCGAGCATCTCGAAGCCGACGTTGCCGTCGCTTGGCGCAACGCCAGCAGCTGCCAGTTTCAGGCGCGCACGGGAGAGGTCGTCGGCCTTGACCAGCAGAGCGCCGGAGTTGGGCTCCACGTTATAGGGGATGTCGGCGGCGCCGAGCACTTCCATGACCTGCTTGGTGTCCATGCCGGCCAGGCTGCCATACAGCGGCCGGTAGTCCGGTTGCTGCGACCAGAGCACCACGGCAAAGCCGATGGCGACACTGGCAGCCAGCCCGACCAACAGGCCGACCTGACGCAGTGCAGGCATGCGCGAGATGTTTTCCAGGAACGACATGCCGAACAGCGGCGGCTTGGCCACTGGCGGCCCGCTCTTGGCGGGGGCGTTATCGACGACTGCTTCGGCCATGACTCAATTAGTCCTCAAACCGGCATCTGCATGATGTCCTGGTACGCCTGAACCAGCTTGTTGCGCACCTGGGTCAACGCCTGGAATGACACCGAGGCTTTTTGCGAAGCAACCATCACGTCGGTCAGGTCCACGCCGCTCTTGCCAATTTCGAACGCGTTGGCGAGCTGGCTGGAAGCCTGCTGGGTTTCATGGACCTTGCCAATGGCCTGGCCGAGCATGTCGGCAAAACTGCTCTGCCCTGGCGCCAGCTCAGGCGCAGCTGTCACTTTGGGCAGGGACATGGCATCGGCCTGCATGGACCGCATGTCCAACATCAGACGATTGAATTCAACACCTTGGCTCATGAACTTCTCTCTCCGGCGGCCGCATTTTTTTGACACTCATGCAGCGGATAGGCTGGTGCTAGCAAGAGCGATGCCAGCCGTCCTGTAAGCGCGTTAATTAAGGTGAATCAACCGAACAGGCTGGCCTCGACATCCAGGCCGGCATCGCGCATCTGCGCCAGCTTGTAGCGCAGAGTGCGCGGGCTGATACCCAGTCGATCGGCCGCTTCCTTGCGCCGCCCGCGCTCGGCGCGCAGGGTGTCGATGATCATCTGGAATTCGTGCCGGCGCAGGTCATCGCCCAACGCACCGGAATCAGCGGGCAAATCACTGGTGAGGGCTGGCGCGGGCGCGACCTGGGGCGCCGGCGCAGACAAGGCAATGACGCCGCCCAGACAAAAATCCGCCGCCTCGATCAAACCGCCCTGCTGCAGGATCAGCGCCCGCTGCAGGGCGTTGTCGAGTTCGCGTACGTTGCCCGGCCACGGATGGTTCTGCAGGCAGTGGCGCGCCTCGGCAGACAGCCTGACCGGCGCGTGCTTCATCTTCGCCACATGGCGCGCCAGCAGGCGCTCGGCCAGCGGCAGAATATCGCCACTGCGCTCGCGCAGCGGGCACCAGGCCAAGGGGAACACCGACAGGCGATAGAACAGGTCTTCACGGAAGCGCCCCGCCGCCACTTCGGCGGCCAGATCACGGTTGGTGGTAGCCAGCACGCGGATATCCAGCGCGATCGGCTTGCGCCCGCCCACCCGCTCCACCTCGCGCTCCTGCAATACCCGCAGCAGCTTGGCCTGCAAGCCCAGCGGCATCTCGGAAATCTCGTCAAGGAGCAAGGTACCGCCATCGGCCTGCTCGAACTTGCCCGGCTGAGCGGCAATGGCGCCGGTAAAGGCACCCTTCTCGTGGCCGAACAAGGTCGCCTCGAGCATGTTGTCCGGGATTGCTGCGCAGTTGATCGCCACAAACGGCTGCGCCGCTCGCGAAGACTGGCGGTGGATGTACTGGGCCAAGACCTCCTTGCCGGTACCCGATTCGCCGGAAATCAACACCGTCGAATCGCTCTGGGCGACGCGCGCAGCCAGCTCCAGCAAGCGCCGGCTGGCAGGTTCGCATGCCACCGGGCCGTCTTCATCAGCACCGCCGACGCGGCCACCGGCATGTCGCGCCACCAGACTCAGCAGCGCCTGCGGCTCGAACGGTTTGACCAGGTAATCCACCGCGCCCTGGCGCATGGCCTGGACCGCCCGCTCAACCGCGGCATGCGCCGTCATCAGCAGCACGGGCAGTTGCGGATGGCTGCTGCGCAGTTGCGCCAGCAACTGATGGCCGTCCATGCCTGGCATGTTGACGTCACTTACCACCAGGCTGAACGCTTCCCCGGCGACCGCAGCCAGAGCCTCTTCGGCACTGCCCACCGCCTGGTAGGCAAAACCGCCGATCTCGAGGGTATCGCCAAGGGCTTCACGCAGCACCCGGTCATCTTCGACCAGCAGCACCTTGATCCCCATCAGTGCGCCTCCGCCGACAACTCGCCATGCAGCGGCAGGATCACCTGTACGCAGGTGCCGCGACCTTCCCGCGAACGCATGCGCACCTCACCCTGATGCGCGCGCACCACCGCCTGAACCACAGCCAGACCGAGGCCGGTACCGGTGGTCTTGGTGGTCAGAAACGGCTCACCGAGGCGCGCCAGCAGCGCTGGCGCGATGCCGCAGCCGGCGTCACTGACGCACAGGTGCAGCGCCTGCCCACGGCGGAACAAATGAATTTTTACCCGCGCCGGCAGCGTACTTGCCTGCAGAGCGTTTTCCAGCAGATTGAGCAGCGCCCCGACCAGGGTGTCGCGATTGCACAGCAACTCCCCCAGGTGGGTGTCGCACTGCCAACGTACCGAGTGCCCCTGCACATGCACTTGTGCTGCTTGTTGCAGCGCCTGGAACAAACCCTTGGGGCTGACCCGGTCAGCCAGCGGCAACTCACCGCGAGCGAACACCAGCATGTCGCGAACCTGATGCTCAAGCTCATGCAGGCGCTCTTTGAGATTGCCGGCAAAGCGTTGACGGGTTTCGCTGGGCAGCTGCTGCTGTGGATCTGCCAGGTGACTGGCATAGAGCATGGCCGCCGACAGCGGCGTACGAATCTGATGCGCCAGGGAGGCAACCATGCGCCCGAGCGAGGACAAGCGCTCATGCCGGGCGAGCTGATCCTGCAGGCGACGGGTTTCGGTCAGGTCGGTGAGCAGGACCAACTGGCCAGGCTCGGCATCCAGCGAGCGGGTAGCGATCGACACACGACGGCCATCGCGCAGGGACACTTCGTGGCCGTCGTCCTTGCGTGGGGCGAAACTGCGGGCAATGATCTGGCGCCACAACTCGCCGAGCAATGGCTCACCCAGCAACTCGCAGGCCGCAGGATTCGCCTCGCGCACCCTGCCGTGCTCATCGATCACCACCACCCCGCCAGGCAACAGGTCGAGCAGGTTCTGCAGGCGGTTGGCCAGGCGTTCCTTTTCGTCAAGTTCAGCCATGCGCTGTGCACTGACCACAGCCAGCTCGCCCTTGAGCTCGCGCACCCGCGCCTCGAGCATGCCGTAGGATTGATTCAGTTGGCTGGAAACCTGATTGAACAACGCGAAGGCGTGCTCAAGGCCCTGTCGGCTTTCCTGCTCGACCGGGATGCGATCCTGCGGATCAGCGGCTCGGGAAATCGGGGCGGCGTGGGGCATCGTGCTCTCTCGCGTGGCTGACCGTCATAAAAACGGTGTGTTGCCTGCGATATAGCAATAGCCGTGCCGGAGATAGGGTTAACGCGGTGTAGACCACATCAGGGCTGCGCTGCAGCCCTTTGCACAGAAGCGGCAGGCGTCAATCCTCTGCCTGCTCCTCGCCGTCGCGACGGCTCATGCCGTATTTGCGCATCTTCTCCACCAGCGTGGTGCGGCGGATCCGCAAGCGTTCGGCGGCCCGCGCAACGATGCCATTGGCGTCGTCCAGCGCCTGCTGGATCAAGCCTTGCTCGAGGCTACCGAGGTAGTCCTTGAGGTCTAGGCCTTCGGGCGGCAGCATCGCGTGATTGGAGAAGTTCGGCGTATGGCCGTTGATCGCCACGCGCTCTTCCAGGTCGCTGCGCAGGCTGTCGACCAATTGCTCGTCTTCGTCGTCGACGTAGCGGAATTTCTTCGGCAGCTCGGACACGCCGATCACACCGTAGGGATGCATGATCGCCATGCGCTCGACCAGGTTGGCCAGCTCGCGGACGTTGCCCGGCCAGCCATGCCGGCACAGCGACATGATCGAAGCCGAATTGAAGCGGATCGACCCACGCTTCTCGTGCTCCATGCGCGAGATCAGCTCGTTCATCAGCAACGGGATGTCTTCAACCCGCTCGCGCAAAGGTGCCATCTCGATCGGGAACACGTTCAGGCGATAGTACAAGTCTTCGCGGAAGGTGCCCTCTTCGATCATGACCTCAAGGTTCTTGTGCGTGGCAGCAATGATGCGCACATCGATGCTCTGGGTCTTGTTGCTACCCACACGTTCGAAAGTGCGTTCCTGCAGCACGCGCAGCAGCTTGACCTGCATCGGCAGCGGCATGTCGCCGATCTCGTCGAGGAACAGCGTGCCGCCGTTGGCCAGCTCGAAGCGTCCGGCGCGGCTGGTGATAGCGCCGGTGAAAGCACCCTTTTCGTGACCAAACAGTTCGCTTTCAAGCAACTCGGCCGGGATCGCGCCACAGTTGACCGGCACGAACGGCGCTTCGCGGCGCTTGGAGTGATAGTGCAGGTTACGCGCAACCACTTCCTTGCCAGTGCCAGACTCGCCGAGGATCAGCACGCTGGCGTCAGTGTCGGCCACCTGTTGCATCATCTGCCGCACGTGCTGAATGGCGCGACTGGTGCCGACCAGGCTGCGGAACAGGTTCGGTTCGCGTTGACGGCCACGCTCGCGGGCATGGTCATACATCTCGCGATAGACCTGGGCGCGATGCAACGAGTCAAGCAGTTGGCTGTAGCTGGCAGGCATTTCCAGGTTGGACAACACCCGGCGACGCAGGTCCTCAGGGAACTCCGCAGCAGAAATATCGCCCAACAGCAACATCGGAAGGAACTCATCCCAGCCTGCCACTGTCTTAAGCAGCCCTTGCACACTGGAAGGTGCGTCGACCGCACCGATCAGCACGCACAGCACTTCACGACTGGAGGACAGCGACTCGACCGCCTGCTGCCAATCGTGGCTCGAGCAGGAAATGTTGTCTTCGCCGAGAAAGTTCAGAACCACTGCCAGATCGCGGCGGCGGGCGCTGTCGTCATCGATCAGGAGAATCTTGGTTTCACGCCACATGCAATAGCAACTTCCCTAGTCATATCGGCGCCCTGAGGGCGTGCTCGACATCATTCCGACTGAATGGTCAGTGTTCGGACGTCTGAAATTCGAATACAGCCACTAGTAAAGTCAAAAAAAAACGCACAGTCAAATTTATGGCGCTCAGTTTTTGTATCTCATCAGTGTCAGCTGAACAGATGGTATACCTTGGCGGCATTTTTCGCCTGACGGATTTGCGTCATCTCGTCGACTAAAGTTTGACGTTCCCCACTTGCAATTTCAATCAGATGCCGATAGACCTCGAGCAACTGCTCCAGGCTGGCCCGTACCTGGCTTTCGTTATGCGTGGCTTCGGACAGCACGTCATCGACGCACAGGCGGCACTCGAGGTCGAGTTCACCCACTGCATCCCAGTCGCGGCCAGCAAGGGCTGCCAGCAGCGCCTCACGGGTCTGTTCGATACGCTCGATCACCCTGCTCATGCCACGCTCCTTGAATCAGCCTTCCGGCTGTTGGTCGGCGATCGCATCCCAGCCTTCCTTGACCGTGATCAGCAGGCGGGCGACTTCGTCGATGATCGCCGGATCGGTCTTGACGTTGGCTTCGACCAGGCGCCGGCTCATGTAGGTGTACAGGTTGTCCAGCTCGGCCAGGCTGTCGGCGTGGTTTTCCAGGTCAAGACCCTCACGCAGGCCGCCGATGATGTCGATGGCCTTGCCCAGCAGGATGCCCTTCTGGGCAATGTCATTGCGCGCAATCGCGCCCTTGGCCTGAGCCAGGCGGTCAAGACCACCCTGCATGAGCATTTGCACCAGACGATGCGGGCTAGCCTCTGAGGTTTGCGCCGCGCCGTTCACTTTCTGGTACTGCCGAAGGGCCAACATCGGGTTCATGGATCTGCCTCGTTCCAGCAAAAAAGGTTGCGTATACCCTGTATATCGCCGCCACGTCAAAAAACTTTAGCGGCTAAATAAAAAGCCCGGTGCGTCGAAGAGACGCAACCGGGCTTTTCCGCTGTTCAGGTTTGCCGGATCAGGATTTCTTGGCTTGGGCGTTGATGGCCTCGAACAGCGAAGTGATCTGGTCGGCCTGGGCTTTCATCTTGCCCAGTGCGGTGTCCAGGGCCACGTACTTTTTGGTCAACGACTCGGTCAGCGACTCGGTACGTCGATCCAGCGCCGCCTGCTGGTCGCTGATGTTCTTCGCGACCTTGTCGAGATTCGCCTTGCGCGTGGCCAAGCTACCGTCGGTAGCGTTATAAGGATCGATGGCCTTGTTCATGCGCTCGAAGATGCCATTGGTACCCGTAAACAATGCCTGTACCTCGCCGCCAAGCTTCTTGTCGCTCATGGCCGCAGTGAACTTGGTGGCGCTGAACTCCAGCGTACCGTCCTTCTGCGTATTGATGCCCAACTGGCTGAGGGTTGTCAGACGATCACCGTCGCCCATCTCGGACAGCACACCGCGCACGTCTGACAGCAGCGAGCGCGTGGTCGGATCGTTGGTCAGAGCGCCGAGCACCAGATTGCCATCGGCATCGGTGCTGGTCTTGGTCATTGCAGTGATGGCTTTCTGCAGGGTGTTGTAAGCATCTACAAAGCCCTGCACCGAAGTCTTCAACCCGTCATTGTTGGGCGCAACGGTCACTTTGGTCGCCACGTTAGGCACACTGGCGCCAGTCAGCTCGAGGCTGATGCCGCTGACTGCGTCCTTGATGGTGTTGGAGGCGCTTTTCACCTCCAACCCGTCGATCAGGACCACAGCATCCTTGGCCACCGCAGTGATGTAGCCAGCGCCCTCGGTCTGCATCGACTTGGTACCGTCGATTTCCAACTTGGCGATACCGCTAACCTTAATGTCAGTGTTAGCACCAGTGGTGGTCGAGCCGATAACCAGACGCGCACCATCCTCACCCGCGATGATGTTTGCGGAGAGCCCGGAACTGCCCAACTCCTTGTTGATCTGGTCGCGCACGGTCTGCAGGGTAGCGTCGTCGCCGACAGTAATCTTGTAGGTCTTGCCACCCTGTTCAATGATCAGATCACCAGCAGGAATCGCCTCGCTGGCACCACCGGCAAACGCCTGACTGGCTACCTTGGAGCTACTGGCGAGATTCTTCACCTCGATGTTGTACGAGCCGGCTACAGCCGTGTTGCTTGCAGTCGCCTTGACCACGCTATCACTGGCCGAGGTCGCGGCGAAAGCGTTGAAGGACGGCGCCGCCTTGTCATTGAGCTTGCCCATGGCGGTGGTGAAAGCAGTAAGGGCACTACGCAAAGATCCAACACCGGAGATGTACGCGGTGTTGTAGCTGGACTGACGGGCCAACTGTGCAGTCTTGGCAGCGGTATCGGACTGTACCAGCACCTTGACGATGTTGGTGATGTTCAGCCCGGAGCCAAGACCCAAGTCGGAAACGATCGAGCTTGCCATGTTAGTGCCCCTCTTTACTTGTACGGCAGCCCCGCTATTGCAGGGCAACCTCTATTCATTGCTGCGGTATTCGCCGCCGATTATACCTTGGCGTCGAACAGCAGGCTGTTGACATCGCTCAGGCTGCTGGCAATGCGCAGCGCCTCTTCCGAGGGTAGCTGACGAATCAGCTCACCAGTCTCGCTGGCGATGACCTTGACCACTATCTTGCCGGAATCTTCGTCGGTGGAAAATTCCAGATTACGCCGAGAAGTGCTCAGGAACTTTTCAATTTCCGATACGGCATTGCGTACCTGTTCGGCATCGATTACAGCCGAAGGTTCTTTTACATCGCTGACGCGGCTGGCATCCGCCAACCCAGCCACCGCTTTATCGGAAACGGGCTTGTCGACAACCTGCTCGACCGGACGTGCTGCCGGGTAAGACTGGTTCAGCTTGACGCTCATGTCCATGCCTACCACCTCGTAACGAAAAGGCGGGGAAGCGCTTCAAAGAGCACTTCCCCGCCGGTTACCATCAGCGATTACTGAAGCAGCTTCAGTACAGCGGATGGCAGCTGGTTGGCCTGAGCCAGAACCGAAGTCGAAGCTTGCTGCAGAGTCTGCTGCTTGGTCAGCTGGGCAGTTTCAGCAGCGAAGTCGGTGTCCTGTACACGGCCACGGGCAGCTTCGGCGTTTTCGTTGATGTTTTGCAGGTTGTTGATGGTGCTGGTCAGACGGTTCTGCGAAGCACCCAGGTCAGCACGGTTGCTGTTGATGGTCTGCAGAGCGTCGTCGATCGCAGTTACAGCGGCGCTGAAGTTGCTTTCAGCCAGAGTGGCGCTGGAACCCTGAATGTTGACGCCCGAGCCGATGCCCAGCGAGGCAGCGTCGAACTTCTGGTTCAGGTTGATGGTGATCTGATTGACGTCGCCAGTGTTCGAGCCAACCTGGAAGGTCATGGTCGAAGCCGAGCCGTCCAGCAGGTTCTTGCCGTTCAGCTGAGTGCTGTTGGCGATACGAGTCAGCTCGGAAGCCATCGACTGGAACTCTTTGTCCAGAGCGATACGGTCGTCGGCGCTGTTGGAGTCGTTTCGCGACTGAACAGCCAGTTCACGCATACGCTGCAGGATGTTGGTCTGCTCTTGCATCGCGCCTTCAGCGGTCTGGGCGATGGAGATACCGTCGTTGGCGTTTTTGATTGCCATGGTCTGACCGCGAATCTGCGAGGTCATACGGGTAGCGATCTGCAGGCCAGCAGCGTCGTCTTTGGCGCTGTTGATTTTCAGGCCGGAAGACAGGCGAGTCATCGAGGTGCTGAGTGCGTCGGTAGCACGGTTCAGGTTCTTCTGAACGCCCAGGGAGGTAGTGTTGGTGTTGACGGTCAAAGCCATGACGAATTCCTCGTTAATTGGGTACTACGGCTTCCGGCCTTGGCAATTCGCCCGGGTGCGGCACAGAGAACCTTCGTAATAGTTATCGTCGTCACGGCTGATTGCTTTAGCGGATTTTCAAAAATTTTTAATGGCATCCGGCCAGCCCAGTTAAATCAAGGAGTTGACGCCAAGTTTCAGACATCCACCAACCCTATGAAAACGCCGCCTGAAAAGGCGGCGTTGGTTATACCTGTAGAGCAGACTGCGTCAGTCGCGGCGCTCGATGATTGCCGAACCCCAGGAAAGCCCGACTCCAAACCCGCTCAAAGCCACACGCTGATGCTGCGAGCCCAGCACATGCTTCTCGAGCAACAGTGGAATACTCGAGGAAACGGTATTGCCGGTTTCGACCATGTCCTTGACGAAGCGCTGCTTGTGTTCGCCTTCATTGAACCGCGCCGACACCGCATCGACGATAGCCGCGCTACCCTGATGCAGACAATACAGGTCGATGTCATTTGCCTGCAGCGCGCTGGCGTCGAGCAACTGCTGCAGATGCGCCGGGATTTTCACCAGGGCAAAGTTGTACACCTGACGACCGTTCATGAAGAATTTGCCGTCAGTGGTGCGCAAATGCTCGGCACCCGCGCCGTCGCTGCCGAACAGCGCCTTGCCCAACTGCCAGCGGGCATCCTCGCCCATCCAGGTAGCGGTGGCGGCATCGCCGAACAGCATGGTGGTGTTGCGATCTTCCGGATCTACAATCTTCGAATAGGGATCGGCGGTGATCAGCAGGCCGTTCTTGAGGCCGGCGGCGTCCATGAACCCCTTCATTGCGTACAGCCCGTAGACGTAACCCGAGCAGCCCAGCGAAATGTCGAAGGCGGCAACATGCGTAGCCAAACCGAGCTTGTGCTGCACGATTGCAGCCGTGTGCGGCAAGCCTTCGGCGTCGCCGTTCTGGGTGACGACGATGACTACATCGATCGACGCTGGATCCAGCGCCGGGTTGCCAGCGAACAGTGCCTTGGCGGCCTCGACACAGAGATCGGAGGTTTCCTGTTCCTCAGCCTTGCGCGGCAAGAACGTCGAACCGATCTTGCCAAAGATGAAATCCTGATCCTTACCGAACTTCGCACCCTGAGCGTAATTGTCAACGCCCTCAACAGGTACGTAGCTGGCGATGCTTTTGATGCCAATCATTGTGGCTTCCCGATGGAAATGGCAAAAATAGGCGGGTGTTGGGCCGTGGCCGCTAGTCGTGCATGCTTTGGTGGCATGGCTACCCGCTGACTCTATAGAGTAGAGATGCACGTTCCGACTGCCAAGTCACGGTTGTGACAAATACGTCACGCCGAGCAATGCCGGCGTGCACATAACTGCACGCCGGCATTGTACTGACCACCTCAATCAGCCAGCCAGGCCTTGCGCCAGCGCTGCAGATTGTCACCCTCAAGCAGGCAATGTTGCAGCACTTGCGCGCGCAACGCATCGCCCAGACGCCCAGTGGCGTCGAGATCATGCAGATGCATGCGCACCGCATCCAGCCAATCTTCGCCGCGCTCGCCGACCACAGTCACGGGCAGCTCACGCGGGTAGCAGTGCGCACTGCTGATTACCGGTATGCCGCATGCGCCCAGCTCCAGTACACGACGGTTGCCGTTGCGCAGCAGCCCGGGCTGCAGTGGTGCAAGCGCCAGATCCAGACCGAGCTGGGCCAACCACTGCGCGTCGGCAGGCTGACTCATACCTGGATGGCACTCAGCCAGATAGGGACGCAGGCTAGCCGCGCAACTGCCAAGCAGGACCCAGTCGACTTCGCCGAACAGGCTCATCACCAGCGCCTCGACGACCGCAATATCACTACCATCGGCAGCCTCGCCGACGATGCCCACGCGCGGTTTGGCGCCGGCCCGACGAACAGCAGCGAGGTTACCCCACCGCTGCGGGTCGAGCATGTCCGGCACCACCACAATGGACCCGTGAGTAGCAGCCAGAGCATCCGCCAGGGCGTCGTTGGCCACCACCAGACGATCGGCGAAGCCAAGGCGCAGGCTGCGCAAGTCCTCAGCTGGCAACCCGCTTGAAGCACCGAGGGCGAGGACCGGATCAAGCACCTTGAACGCGCGCGAGAACGCTGAACGGCGTTGCATCCGAGCCAACTGTTGCTGGCCGATTGCGCCCTGCAGGACAAGACTGTCCGGAGCATAGCGCTCCAACTCGGTTACCGACAGCTGGGTCTGGATCAGCGCACCGTCTGCCAGGCCCTCACGGCGTAACACCTGCAATGGCGCAGCGCTGTTGCGCTGCACGGCTTGACCGTCAAGCACGCAAGCGAGAATCTTCGGCAGCGGTCGCCATGAAGACAACGGATCCCAGCTCAGGCAGCTCGGCGCAACCTGGAACGCTTTGCCGGCATCAAGGGCAAAATGCGTGCTATATGCAGGATCACGGGCCAGCAGCGGTAGCCAACGGCTATATAGCGCCTGCTCCTGCTCGGCGGTCACGGCTGGCTCGGCGGTCTCGCTGATTAACAAGGCGGCGCGCGGCGTCCACACGTTCAGGTAGCCGGCAGCATGCAACCGAAGGCACAGATCAACATCGGCGAAGGCAGCGAGCTCAGGGCTTTCGTCAAACCCATTGGCTTCGATGAACAACGCCTTGCCCATCATCATGCAGTGGCCACTGACGGCTGCATGATTCTGGTCGACCAGCAGACGTTGCATGTACCCCCCGCTGGCCATCGGCAAGTCGCGGAACATGCGACCTACCGGCCCGTTGAGGCCCAGTACCAGGCCACCATGGCGCACAGTGCAGTCACTGGCGAGTAGTTTCGCGCCGACCACGCCGACTTCCTGGCGACAGGCATGGTTGACCAGCTGCTGCAGCCAGTCGGTCTCGAGCACGGCGATCCCGGCGTGCAGCCACAGCAGCAACTCGCCCTGCGCCTGTTGAGCAGCAAAATTGCGCACTTGCACCGACGACAACTCGGCAGGCAGGCGCACCACTTTGATCATTTCGGCGCCCAGTTGCTCGATACCGTCAAGCCAGGCTTGCAACTCTGAATCAGCACTGGATTGATCCAGCAACAACACTTCGAACGTGCGGTAGGTGGTTTTCTCCAAGAGGGTATCCAGACAACGACGGACCCGCTCCAGGCCATGCTCGGTAGACACCATGATGCTCACCAGAGCACTTTCACCGACGCCGTAATCCAGCTCAAAACGGCCCGGCGCCGGCGCTGTCACTGCCGCCCCTTCGAAACCTCGGGCGAGCAGATGCCGCTCGATGATCGCGCGTTGATCAGGGCAATCCAGGGCTGGCCGGCTGTCACCGATCAACAGCGGCTCGCTGATGTGGCCCAAACCTGCCAGCCCCTGGTCCTCGATAAGGAGCAGGATCAGATCAAGCTCGGCGGCTGCGCCGGCCCCGGCGTTGAAGCCGCCCAACTGCAGCCAGGCATCCCGGTTGAACAACCAGTGCCGCGCCATGACCCCAGGCAGGCTGAGCAACATGTCCAGGTTCAGCCCTGGACGCAGCGCCAGCTGCAGACCGCCGTCAGGTGCACGCACGACCTCATCGCCATACACCGCGCGCAGGCCCGGCGTGCCGAGCACGTCGAGGGCAGCGATCAGCAGGCCACTGGCAGTGAACTCACTTCCCGCTTCAACCAGCATGAACCAGTCGATCCCGGCTTCACGCACAGCCTGGTCGATCTGCGGCTGCAGCGGATCGCTGCCGATGCGCAGAATATGCAGCTTGTCTTCAGCGCGGGTTGTGGCGGCAATATCGAGTGCCGACAAGACCACGATTTTCAGCTCTGGGTAGCGGTTATGCTCAGGGCTCAAGCTACGCAAGGTCAGGTCAAGGCGATCTGCATCGCCTTCGCGATCCACTACCAGCACCCCTATCCTGGGCATGCCAGCGGTGGTCAGACGCTCGTCGATCAGCGCCTGCTGCGCAGCGTTCGGGATGCGTTCTGCGAGCCAGGCGGGTACGTCCAGTGCAGCCGGCAGCAGTGGGAACTGCTGCATGGCCGCCTCGAGCTGCTCGGTCGCCGTCGCGACCTGGCCGCCCTTGGCGAGGATATCGGCGATCGGTTGCGCATAGATCTCACAGAACACCTGATTGCGCAGCCGCTCGAAAGCCTGCCGGCCTTCGACGGTATCCGCCTCACGCAGGCGGCTCTTCAACTGATCGAGTTCGATCAACTGCGGGCTCAGGCCTCCATCGGCGGCGCTAGGCAGCATGGCCGCATTGACGTGTACCCGCCACTGCGAGTCGGTTGCCAGCAGCAACGACAGCAACCGCTCCATGACAAACACTTTGCACTCATAACCTTGTGTTCCGCGGTGCAGAGTCGGGGTATTCAGCGCTTCGCCATAGGGCGTTGACCACTGCCCATCACGCGCCAGTTCAGCCGCCTGGAAGATGCTCTCGGCCTTGCTGAACCAGTGTCGCCAGAAGCGCGGTTTGGCAATGAAGTAATTGCAGAACTGGCTCTGCTGCGAGTCCATTACCAGAGTCGCGAGATCCACGCCTGGGGCAACCTGGCGTGCCATCTCGACACACACCGGCCAGATATTGGGGTGATGCACCAATGCCTGGATAAAAATGTTTTCGTAGCGCGCGCCGTCCGGGAAGAACACCGGGAACAGCAAAACATCAGCGTCATCGGGTGCGGAGTCGACGAAGCTGAACACCTGCTTGGCGTCGAGCCCGGTCTTCTGTTTGAAGCGTGGCGACAACACCCCGTAAAAGACGTTTTCATCCAGCGGCTGGTTCATCAGCAGAGTGCGCATAGGCCAGTATTCAGCCCAATCCGGACGCTGCCCGACATTGTCCAGCGGGGTGTAGCCTGGTTCCAGCAGGGCGCGGGTTTCGTCCGAGTAGAAGATCTGGTGAATCTGCGCCCGTGCCGGCGCGGCTACTGCTGCCGGGCCCAGCAAGGCCAGCTGCAATGACAGCGGCCCGGCCAGCCCAGGCATCCCCGGGAAGCTGCCGCTGCTGCGCAGTTCTATGTCTGTGACGCCGTGCTCATTGGCCTGGTACGGCAGCAACAGGCGCTGCGCGCCCTGGTTGCCAAGGGTAACTTCGTTCAGGTAGCGACCGTTGACCCAGACTTCGGTAGTGAACGGGAACACGTCGTACTGCTGACCTGGCAACGCCCCGAGGAGGACCTCCACCCCAGCCGCCGACGGCGCCTGGCCAATGACCGCTGGGGTCAACTGCAACGTCGCATTCGGCCCGACGAAGTAACGCCCCGGCGTACCGCCGACGATGCGCAGGATCCAGCCACGCAGGACAACATTGAGCGTGTCGGTTTGCCACTCGGCGTGTTGTCCGACAGCCTCCAGGGTTTGCCACAGGGTGCTGAACACCTCGTCGTCGACGACTGCCGGTAGCTGTGCAAAGGTGCGCTGCAAGGCGTGCGCCGGCAACAATTGCCAGGCCTTGTGCCCTTGCCATTGCTGCAAGGCACCACGTAGACGCTGACGCACCCAAGCCTGACTGTCGCTGGCAGGCGCATCGTCGGCAGGCACGCGCGAATCGTTCAAGGACAATGCATCCAGCGCGCCTTTAGCCAGCGCGGCCAAGCCGTCGCTGATCTGGTGGGCACTGCCAGGAACACCAGCAAACTCGCCATCCACCAGCAGGTAACTATGGTCTGCACCTGGGTTTGCGCTGCGAGCAGCCAACCAGTGCTGAGCATCAGCCAAACTGCCGATCACGCTAACGTGCTTGAACGCCAGCGTCTGCTCGAAGGCCTGCTGCAACTGCGTGGCAGCGGTACTCTGGCGGCCATCGATCACCACATGCAGACGCGGCGCCTGGGCGATGGCTGCTGCTACTCGCTCAACGCTGCGGCCGTCGGCGAAATCCCCATACAGTTGCTGAACGCGCTCGCGTTGAGCCGCCCTGCAATGAGTTTGATGCAGGTTATAGGCATCGCCCAGCAATTCAAGAAACGCCTGATCGTCACCGAACTCCATGCCGATGTCGCGCCAGGCATTGCCCGGTGCATCAGGGTTGTACTCCCAGTGGCCAACCCGCGCTTCGCTGGAATAAAGCAGAATCGGCCGATCCAGCGCCATGAATTCGAACAGCAACGAGGAGCGGTCCGCCACCAGAATATCGGCTTCGGCAAAACTGTCGGCGATGCTTGCCTCGGGGTCGTCAACCAGCTCCAACAATGGATCGACGGCCACCTGCTGGCGCCACTTGCCCATCAAATCACGGAATAACGCCTTGTCGACGACAAAGCTGTGCTCATGCTGCACGATCGCCGGGTGGGGCTTGATGATGATCCGCGCTTGCGGATAGAGGGTGCGGATCAGCGGTACGATGCGTTCGCCGAAATACACCGCTGCACTGAGTTCCGGGTTGTAGGTCGGCGCAAACAGTATGGTCGGTGCAGCATCGCTGACCGGCCGCGCTGGCAGCTTGAATACCTGGTCGACCCAGGCGTTGCCGGTCAACAGGAAGCCATGGCGGGGGTGCACATTCGACAGCAGCGTGTCTTCAATATCCCAAACACTGCCACACAGGTAGTCGGCATGGTTGTACTGCTGTTCGGCAAAGCCGTAGCGGGTCACCGAGCCATGGCGCATGCCAATCAGCAGCACCTGATGGGCATCGCAGTAATCGCGCCAGAATTCCACCGACCAGCCGTCAGCAACCACGATTACCTGCGGCTGCCACTGCATCACCTCTTCGATCGACAGGCTCAGCAGGCTGGTTTCGAAACAAGCAGCAAGGGGCCGCAACGAGCGGAAGTGGAACGGCATGCTGGCGTAGCAGGCTACTCGCAGCCCGGCAATGGGCAGCGCTGCAGGCGCGCTGAGCACCGGCTTGAACACATACAGCACGCTGGTCTGGCCACAATTGTGCATGGTCAACAGCGGATGCCGTGCCACTTCGCGCAAGCCCAGCGAACGAATCAGGGCCACGTAGCGCGACTCTGGACGGTACTTGGCCTCATACTGATCATTGAGCAGGGTGCGCGCTTCGCTGCCTTGCAGCAGTACCGAGTCCTTGAGGATCAACTGCCCGCCTGGCTTGAGCAGTGACAGCGCCCGCAACACTACCCGCGCGGCGGCGGTGTCATCGCTGATAGTCGTCAGTACACCCATCAGACTGACTGCATCGAAGCGCTGTTCGCAGGTGAACTGGAATACGTCGGCAACATGGAATTCGATGTTGTCGACCTGTTGCTCGCGGGCCTTCTGGCGGGCCTGGTCGATCAGTTTCTCGCCCACATCGAATGCCACCACCCGCGCTGCAGCACGAGCAAAGAGCAAACTGAACTCACCATCGGCACAGCCAATGTCGAGCACCTGGGCGTCTGCTGGCAGCGATGGTAAAACCTGCGACAGCAAGCAATCGCGCTGACGCTCATAGAGCTGGGCTGGACCGATTTGACCGCGTTCGGACTGGCTCCAGAATTGCCGTGCAACCTGGCCCTGCAGGTTATTACTCATCGTCGCCCCACTGCGTCGCGAAAACTTTACGTGCCATATCCAGATCTGCCGTGGTGTCGATGTCGAACGCCTTTAGTTTGAAGGCGGGCAAAGGCAGGCAGGCTTCCAGTGCTTGATAGACGAAGATCGGTTGATCGACCACGATCTGCGGATTGATCACAGCGATGCCGGTCCACTCCAACGCGTAGTGCGGCTGGCGGGTAAAACCAATGACCTGGCTGCCACTGTCATCCAACTGCACACGCACGCCGTCGCTGGTCAGGTAAGGTGAAACGCCAATCAGTTGCTCATTGTGCTCGGCCGCCTGCAGAAATTCTTCGAAGCTGCGTGCATCCATGACCGTGTCGGCATCGAGCACCAGCATGCGCTCATCAAGATGGCGCGAGACGCGGTAGATGCTCTGTAATGTGTTGGTGCGGGCGTATTCGGGGTTGCGCACCACGATCAGGTCAGGGCGCAGGGCAATGGCATGAGCGATCACCTCTTCTTCCTGAAAGCCGACCACCAGCCACACGCTTTCGGCCCATTGCAAGCGCTCCAGGTGCCAGTCAAGCAACGAGCGCCCGGCCACTTCGACCAGGCATTTGGGCTTGTTCAGCCCC
The DNA here is from genome assembly GCF_050496565.1 of Pseudomonas shirazensis. Classification (GTDB taxonomy): domain Bacteria; phylum Pseudomonadota; class Gammaproteobacteria; order Pseudomonadales; family Pseudomonadaceae; genus Aquipseudomonas; species Aquipseudomonas shirazensis_A. Next base: position 88,347 of record NZ_JBNWAE010000011.1, on the reverse strand, counting down.
AACCGCGAGCCGATCCCGGCGGCGCAGATTACAGCGTGCTTAACAGGCGACATAGAGCCTTCCCATCGTAAGTAACGAAATCACTGAGTTTGACCAGCTCTTTGTTAGGCTGATGAACACCGCCGAAGGCAATGCGCCAGTCGGCCGCCTCGAACATCGGCACATCGTTCATGCCCTCGCCCACCGCGACGATGCGGTCAAAGCGCGAACGCAAGCTGCTGACCGCATCGCCCTTGTGCAAAATGTGCTCAACGCCATCCAGTTGACCTTGTGCGTCGAGGCGCGCAGTGGAACTGAAACTGTGGATGCCGAGCTTGTCCAGCACCGGCTTCACCCACAGATCGAGGTTGCCGGTGACCACGAACGCCTGTTCCGGGTGGCAGCGGATGAAGTCGAGAATCGCCAGGTCGAACTCGACATGCTGGTCGAGCGCGGCGTGGATCCAGTCCAGTCGCGCATCGCGCAGCAGCCTGACGCGCAGCTTGAACGACTTGTCGAACGGCAGCAGGCCGGCGATGGTGGCCTGAGTCAGAGCACTGATCTCATCTTCCAGACCCACCGAGGTGGCAATCAGCGGCAGCAGTTCCTGACGGGTCAGGGTGCCGTCCAGATCAAAGCAGTACGCGGTGCTCATAGCTCGCTTCCTTGACGGCGCAGGACGAAGAAGTACTGCCGGGTCTCGGCGCGTTTTTCCAGGTCTTCGGGGAACAGAAAGCCCTCATGCTCGACGCTCATGCCCAGGCCTTCGAAGGCCTGCTGCATCAATGCACGCAGTTCGTCGGCGGTGCGGTAGATTGCCGAGTACTCATCGGCGAGCTCTTGCGAATAGAAGCGGTCGAGGGTGAACCGCTCACTGACACCGACCGGCTCGCGCAGATAGACGCCACCACCAGCCACGATCAGCTGGGCAGCGTCGCGCAGCACTTTGATGCAGTCGGCATCGTTGAGGTAGATGAGCAGCCCGGAAATCAACGCCAGGTCAAATGGCGCCGGCAGCAGCAGCGCCTGCGGCTGGATATCGGTAGCCGACATGACCTGGAAGTGCAAACCCGCCAACTGCCGCTTGACGCTCTCCTGCTGGGCCTTTTCGATCAGGCTGGCACTGAAGTCCAGGCCGAGGTATTGCAGCCCCTGGCAGTTGCCGGCCAGGTACCAGCCCCAGCGTCCCGTGCCACAGCCGATGTCGAGGATCCGCCGTACCTGGCCCAGGCCGAGGATGTCGGCCATCGCCGCTTTTTCGGCCTGATCGCGCTTTTCCACCAGTTCAGCGTTGTGATCCTGGTACATGGTCGCGCTCAGCACGTTGGCGTATTCGCGCTTGCCACGTGATTCGAAAAAAGCGCGGGTAGCGTCGTAGTCGATGGCTACATGCTTTCCCTTGATACGTCGAGAATCGTTCAAGATCTCTCCTGCTAATTGACGTCATGCTGGATCGCCGAAAACGTTGGCGAGGCCACCCATCCGGCGGGGGCTCGACGTAGTCAGAAATCCAACACTTGCTTGGATTCAAGGGCTCAAAGCAAGATGTTTGCCAACGCGCAGAAAAAGGCCGGGCAGTGCCCGGCTTGGTTGATTACCGTCAATCAAATCAACTCATGCAACCACTGCGGCCCCGCCGTCGTTGCTGGCCGGGCAATGCCCAGGCTGCCATCGGCGGCGACGGCACGGGCGAACGCCCACGGCGCATGAGCAGCCAGTGCCTGGTGCGAAGCATCGCTCAACCGCGGCAGCGCCGGGTTGAACAGCTGCGCCTGGGGCGCCATCAATACCAGCAGACCGGCCTGCGCCACCTGCAGGCACAGGGCGATATCCAGCGGTTGCTCCGGGCTCAGGCCACCCAGCGCATCGAATACCTGCTTGCGTACCATCAAGCCATCAGCGGAAACCGCCTGACTGGCGCGGACCACGTCCAGCCCCAACGCCTCGGTGCCGTCACCGCAGCCCAACCAGCTGGCGTGCACCTGCTGGTTGTCGAGCAACTCGTAGCCGGCATGGCTGACGTGACCGGCACCGTCATACATCTGACAGCCAACCACACCGACTTCCGGGCGCTGCGCCTGATTGAGCAGTGCCTCGATCCAGCCCGGGGTAGACACCTGGCTGCGGTCGCTGAGCAGTACCAGATAATCGCCACGGGCTTCGATGGCGGCCATGTTGAGGCGGCTGGCAAGCGACTCCGATGGGCAGGCGAGCATCTTTACCCTACCGCCCATGCTGGCTTCCTGACGTTGCTCGCCTTGCGTCACCACCAGCACTTCATAACGCGGATAACGGGTGCGCTGCTGGATGCTCGCAAGGCTGCTCGCCAGCTGCTGCATGTCACTGCCTGCAGCCAGCAGAATACTCACCAACGGCGTGGCCGGATGGCGGAAGTCAATCTGCAGGCGCGCATCTGGCCCCTGCGCTATCTGCCCGCGATAACCCAGCTGGGTCAAGTGGCGGTCAAGCGTGAGCAGCGCATCAGGCAGCATTGCCTCACGGTTGTTGCAGCCCACCACCAGATACTCGTCGACATGCGCCAGCCCACCCATACCGTGCGCCTCGACCAGGCGCAGCAGCAGGTCGAAGTCGAGTGCCTGGCGGCAAGCATCGCGATAGCCGCCGAGCTGGACCAGCACCTCACGGCGAATCAGCCAATGCGGCGCCATTAGGTCCGGGCGGCTGCGCAGCAGGTCAAAATCAGCCCCTGGGCGTTGAACCGCGATCAAGCGACCATCGCTGTCACGCTGCACCTCATTGCCACACACTGCCTGACAGCCGGCGGCCTGGGCCAACTCGACCTGCAAGCGCAACAGGCCGCTACCGGCCAGTTCGTCACCCGCCTGCAACAGCATCAGCCAGTCACTCGGCAATTGTCGGCTGAGCTGATTGAGATGGGACACCACGGTATCGGCAGTGACCTTGACGAAGTGCAGCGTGTCGCGGGCAGTGGTGATTGCCGGCAGGCCGCCAGCTTTCAGCACTACGATGCGCAGGTCACGCAGGCCGCTGCCGGCGATGCTGTCGAAGGTGCGCTGCAGGGCCTCGTTGTCGTCTTCCAGGTCGAGTACCAGCAACGCTATCGGCACTGCCTTGGCGCTAGCCAGGTGCGCCTGCACACGCTTGCGCCCAGCTGCATCCAAAGTGGCCGCAGCCAGCGTCTGCAGGACAGCGCCAGAGGGTGTGCGTGCCAGTCGCTCGGACAACGACGGCGCGCCTACCTGCTGCAGGCGGGCGAGCCAGGACTCAAGCTCGCGGCGCTGTTCTTCGCTGTCCTCGGCCAAGGTCTCCAGCAGCAGCTGGCAGACCTGCGGCGCGAACAGATTGACCGACAGTGCCTGCCAATACCGCCCGCGCAGGGTGCCTGGGTTGTCGCTGGGGTGCTGCTGCAGCAGGTCGCGCTGGCGTATCCAGGCGCCCTCGACTGCCCGCACATGGGCCTTACCGACTGGCCAGGCATGCACCAGGAACTCGAGCGCGGATAATTGCTGAAACAGAGCCGCATTGTAGTAAGGCAGCTCAACGTACTGGCGTGGCTCGAAGGCGCGCACCGGGTCGTGGACTACGCTAGCCCACGGTGAGACGAACAGCAGCGGCGCAGTGACGTTGGAGCCGGTCATCAGGACGAACTGGCGCAGGATGGCAAAGCCGTCCTCATCTGCAAAAGCACCGCCTCGTTGTTCATCCCACTGGCGCAGCGCACGCACAGCAGGTGCCAGCGCATCCGCGTCGGGCGTGTACTCGAAGCACTCGCAGACCACCATGGTCTGCGCCAATACGTGAATCTCACCCTGACCAAGCAGGGCGAAGGCCAGGCCCAGCAGCCAATCTTCGCCTTCAAGGTTGTCCGGAGCCTGCGCCAGCGCAGCACGCAAGGCGTCTATCCGCAGCACTGCACGCCACGGCTGCAGGCCGCTCAGGGCGTGCTGCAGCACGCGCTCGCGAACGTCGCCCGGCACCTGCTGATGGGCCGTTTCGCCAAGTCGGTGATAGCTCACGGTACTGTTACCTGGGCGCATCCCAAGGGCATAGCCCTGCGCGCCCTGAACCTGCGGGTGGGCGGCCAGCCACTGCTGCGCCTCGAGCATGGCCTCGGGCAGCAGCAGGTCGGTGTCCCTGGCCAGCACCACCAACGGCGTGTTCAGCTGTTCGAGCGCCTGACCAAGGCCGGCGCGCAACTGCTCGGCGCTGCTGGCGTCGACCACCCGGGGCTGGCAGCCGTGGCCAGCCAGGTATGCGCTGGCGCGGGCGCGATACTCGTGATCGGCACTGCCCAGCAACAGCACACTGATGTCGAGGGCCGGCAAGGTATTGACGCAGGATTGTTCAGTCATGGGGTACCCGATACTCAAAATTCAGTGGTGTCACAAACGGCCCGCCGTCGTGGCGCTTCAGTCGGCCAACCAGGCGTTGGCCCAGTGTTGCAGGTGACGTTCGGTGAGCACGTAATCTCTCAGCACTGCCTCACGCAGAGCATCGCCTTGGCGATAGCTGGCGTCAGGGTCGGCCAAGTGCATGCGAATCGCCTCAAGCCAGGCCTGCGAGCTATTGCCAGCAACACGTGTACACGGCAGATAACCCGCGTAGGCCTTCGTATCCGAACAAATCACCGGGAAGCCACAGGCGCCGTACTCAAGCAGACGCAGGTTGCTCTTGCAGTCGTTGAACAGATTTTGTTCCAGCGGCGCCAAGGCAAGGTCCAGGTTGAGGCCGGCCAACTTTTGCGGATACATCGCCATCGGAATGCCCTGATGAAACTCTTTGACATAGGGCCGCAGCGAATCCGGGCACATGCCGAAGAATACCCAGTCAACCTCGTCGGCGAGGGACTTGACCACCTCCAGCAACAGTTCCAGATCGCCACGATGGCTGGTGCCGCCCGCCCAACCCACGCGCGGCCGCGAAGTGGTCTGGCGGGTACTGGACAGATGGGACCAAATGCGCGCGGCCAACATGTTCGGCACCACCCGGATGTCGCTGTGCATGCTCGACAAGGCATCGGCCAGTGGCTCGGTAGAAACCACCAGGCGGTCGCAGAGGGCAATGCTCTGGCTGATCAGCTCGCGGATATCCCCGGGAATGTTGCGCGAATGGTCGTTGCGCTTGGGGATATCGATGATGTAATCGTCGATTTCGTAAACATGCCGGGCACTGGATGAGGGCAGCAACTGCTGCAAGTGCGTCACCGAACTCAGCTTGCTGCGGTACTGCAGGATCACCACGTCGGGTTTTTCCCGCTCCAGCTCGATCAGAGTCGGCAGACTGTAGTTCAGCCGCCCCTGGATCCAGCCAGCATTTTCCAGTTCCTGAAATGGATGCGACACGCGGTAGTGGCCGACCGCAGAGGAGTTCACTGGCAATGCCAACACCGACGGCAGCACGCGCTTGATGAACGGATCCCAACCCTGGCGCTGGCCAGGTTCCAGGGTGAAGCTGGCCATCTTCAGGTTGAGGTTACGGTTATATGCAGGGTCGCGTGCGATCTTGCTCAGCCAACGCTGATAGAACACCTCGCGGTCGCGGCTCTGGCTGAGGCTGCTGGCCGGCAACGTTGCAGCCGAGGACAAGCGTGCGAGCACGGCTGCAGGCGTCCATACCAGCAGGTAGCCTGCCTCGCTTATGCGCAGGCACAGGTCGGCGTCATGCAAGCCGCCCTGCAAGCCGTCGACATCGAAGCCGCCGACGCTGTCGAACAGTTCGCGGCGTACCAGCATGCAGTCCAGTGACAGCGCACTGAGGTTCTGCGCCGACATCAACCGGTACATATAACCGCTACCGTCCGCCGGCATGCCGACAAACGGGCTGCCGACTTCACCATGCAGGCCGAGGATCAACCCGGCATTGAACACAGCGCCAGAAGCGCTGCACAGTTTGGGCCCGACCATGCCGACTTCGGGCCGACGGGCCTGGGCCATGAGCTCGACCAGCCAGCGCGGATCAAAGGCAACACACGCGCTGTCGAGCAGTAGTAGATAGTCGCCACGGGCGTTCGCAGCGGCCTGGTTGAGGCGCGCCACGCGGTTGTCGCCGGCAACGCTGATCACCTGCAGTTGATCGCTGCCCAGGCCCTGCATGGCGTCGAGCCATTGACGAAGTTCGGGCGAGGTTTGCGCCTCGGCAATCAACAGCACTTCAAAATTGCTGTAAGTGGTGTGTTCGAACACCGACTCCAGGCAGCGCCGAGCGCTGTTCAGGTCAGAGCCGACGTCGAGCAGTATCGACACCCCGGCCTGGCCCTCATGCATGTAGCTGACCTGACACAGGGCCTGATCAGGGGCACAGGTCACTTCGGCATCGACGCCAAGCCGACGCAGGTGGGCCTGCACCACACGCGGCGCTTGGGCGATGCAACGAGGGTCACCGAGCCACTGACTGAAATTCGACTCGCTGTGCACCAGCAATTCATCGATGTGCTCGACAACATGCAGACCACGCTGTTCGGCCAGGCGCCAGAGCAGGTCGTGCGGGGCAAGCACACCAAAACTGGTGTCGAAGCCGCCAACTGCCTGCAGAGCCTTGCATTCGAACGCCAGCAGGCGGCCAACATAAGGCAGGCTGCGCATCAGGTCGAGGTTGAAGTCTGGCTTGAAGATCGGCGCACTGGCGCTGACGCCATCGTGGCTGTCCTCGTCGAGGTACAGGCAGGCGCGCTCGCGCATGACCATGCGCTCAGCCATGATCGCCAGTGCATGTGGCACCAGGCGATCACCCGCCTGTAACAGGAAGATCCAGTCGACGTCGTCGGTCAGTTGCAGACGACGCTGCAACTGCTCCAGACCGTCCCCCTGCAGCGGCAGGTGTTCGAGCTTGACGCCAGCTGGCAAATTGATCTGCGCAGGTGCCAGCAGCCAGCAGGCAGAAGCTGCATACGACTGCGCAGAAACGCTCTCGAGCGTGGTACGCAGGGCTTGCTCCTGCCCGGCCTGCGCCCAGACTACACAGACGATGCGCGGTTGCGTTGGCCATTGCTGAATACGCTTGGGCAGCAGCTTGAGCTGGGCTGCGGTCAGCGTGCGGCATTCCAGCCACTGCGCGTAGACCTCGCCGAATGACATGCAGTCGCTGCCAACTTGCTGCTGTGTGCGCGCCGCCTGCAAGGCACCGAGACCATTGAGGTCGTATTCCTGCCAAAGCGCACTGTCCCCATCGACATATTCGGGCAACGGCAGATAACGTACCCAGCCCTTTGCCGGCGCTGCTTCACTGCTGCGGGCCAGCAGCATGGCCTTGATCCAGTCGCTCTCGATCGGGTACGACAAAGTGATGCTGCTTTGGTGGCTGAGCCGGCGCGGGTGCAGCCGCTCCAGGCTGAGAAAGCGATCCAGGTGGCCGAGGTTGCCGCGGCGCAACATGCAGATGTACAGCGCCAGATCCAGACGCGCAACAAACCCAGCCTGCACCAGTTGCGGCAGAAACTCCTGCACCAGGCCGCGTCGCAGCAACGCGCTGCTCAGGCCGCCGAACAGGTTGGGCGTCGCGTATTCCAGCGCCTCGAGCAGGTCGGTGCCTTTGACCACGGCGTCATCCGGGCACATCACCATGTTGAGCATGCGTGACGGCAGCAGCGAGTCGTCCGCCGCACACAGCATGCGCTGGCAGATGGTCATGCTGACATCGGCGTGCTCGCTCATCAAAGCTGCCTGCAAGCTCACACAGTCGGTGAACAGCAGGTCGTCATCACAGAGAAACTTGGTCAGCTCGCCACGGGCCTGCTCCAGGCACGCCAGCAGGTTGCCGGCAAAGCCCAGCGTCTGCGCGTTGCGCTGGTAGCGGACGGGCTTGCCAGTCTGGCTGCTGACCTGATCGACGATAGCCTGGATGTCGTCGCCCTGGCTGTCATCGCACACCACCACTTCCAGGTGCGGGTAGTCCTGGTTGAGCGCACTCATCAACGCGTTCTGGACAAACTCTGGATTGAAAGCCGGGATGAGGATGCTGACGAGAGCCGATTGATTCACGATGGGGAACCTGGGAGAAGGTTCGCGCAGGGCCCATTACCAGGCACTGCGCGAGCGCTGACGCGGGAGGGATCAGATGTAGTTGAGCAGCGACAGCCCGGCAACCTTGGCATAGGCCTGCAGCGAAGCCTGGAGCATGTTGCTCTGCATTTGCAGGCGGATCATCACCTCGGCCGGATCGCTTTCGCGGATCGAGCTCTGGGTCTTGGTGTTTTCTGTGCTCAGCGATTCGTTGGTCTCGGCCTGCACGTCCAGCGCCTGGCCACGACCGCCGATCGAGCTGATCGACGAACTGACCTGGTCGATACCACTGGCAATGTTGCCGATCGCCGAATCCAGCGAGGCGAGGAAGTTCTGTCTGGCCACTGGGTCGTTGTCCATCGGCGTGGTCAGCGCGGTGCGCAACTGGCTGATGGTGTCGAGCACGTTCTGGGTCTGGTGGGTGTCGGCCTTGATCGCGAACGAGTCACCGGCATCCGGCGCGGTGGAAAACTTGAAGGTCAAGCCTGCCACCGTGGCGGTCGTGTTGGCACCCGTACCTGACAATATGCCGCTGCCGATCGGGCGGCTGTCGGCGCTGTAAGGCGCGGCATAAAGTTCGAACTGGGTTGGATCTGTCGCGGAGAACTTGAGTACGGCCCCGCTGCCAGGGAACGCTGCCTTGTACTTGTCCTGGTCAGTGATACTGGCACCTGTAAGTTGGCTGCCACTTGCACCGTTGCCAGGGCTACGCGTACCGCTGACGGTATCTGCCTTGGCCCCCAGGGTGAAGGTATGGCCGCTGATGGCCGCATCTGGGTCGGCGCTGTCACCTGCCTTGAAGCTGATGTCGAGGCGCAAGTCTACGCCGCGGAAGTTGATCATGGTGTTGTCACCATTGGGATCGAACTTGCCGCCCTGGGTCGCTTCACTGGTGACGTCGTCGCCGTTGGCGGCAGTGATCTTGATCTGCGTGCTGCTGACGAACTCGACAGTGTAGGGCTCACCGCTGCGGAAGCGATCGTTGAACACCGAACTGCCGGCAACCTGGCCGTTGGACAGGCTGACTCGGCCATCATCCGGGTTCGGCGCGGTTTGAGTCGTCTCGGTGCGGCTGGTGTTGAGCGCCTGTTCAAAAGCACTGTAGCCAGTCTCGTTGGCCGCCAAGCTGAGCATGTCGCCGACCTGCAGGACCAGGCTGCTCTGGTCACCTTGGTAGCTGAAAGTGCCATCGGCATTCTTCACGTACGGCTGGGTGTCACCTTTGGAGCCGGAGAACAGGTATTTGCCGTTCTCGTCCTTGCTGTTCATCAGCGAGAATAATTGATCTTCCAGCGACGACAGCTCATCGGCATTGGCCTTGCGGTCGGCGTCGGTGAAGCCGGCGTTGCCGGAACTGATCGCCAGTTCGTTGACCCGCTGCAAAATGGTGCCGATCGAGTTCAGGGTGCTCTCGGTGGTCCCCAGCGCATTACGCACATTGGTGATATTGCCGCTGTATTGCTTGAGCATGTTCTGTTGCTGCTCAAGCTGCAGCAGGCGCGCGGCGCCTACCGGATCATCTGCAGCGCTGCGAATACGCAAGCCGTCGGAAGCCTCTTGCCGAGTCTTGTCCAGATTGGCGAAGTTGCGCTGATAGTTGGCGCTGTTGGTGTTGTAGAACTGCGAAGTGGAAATGCGCACGGTCTACGGCTCCTTAAAGGCTGTTGATCAAGGTGGCGAAGGTTTCCTGGGCCGCCTTGATGATCTGCGACGACGCGGTGTAGTACTGCTGGAATTTGATCAGGTTGCCCGTTTCTTCATCGACCGAAACACCAGACAGGGAATTGCGGCCGTCCAGCGCCGACTGCTGTAAGGCTCCGGTGGCATCGCTGTCCATCTTCGCCTGGCCAGCCTTGCCGCCGACGTTGGAGACCAACTTGGCATAGGCGTCGGTGATGCTGATGCCCTTGCCGTTGGCGCCCACATCTACGGTGGACTTGGTTTGCAGGTCGAGTACCGACTGGGCATTGCGGTTATCCGCCGAGCCTGAACCCGTCAATGCAACGCTGTAACTGTCACCGTTCTTTGGCGAGCCGTTGACGTTCATCTCGAAGCTGAAGTTGCCACCCAGGGCGTTGCCGTTGGCATCGGTCAGCGGCACCGACAACTGCAGCTTATTGTCCTGCCCCGGGATGATCGTGCCGGTACCGATCGAATCACCCTTGGCGTTGTACAAGGTGTAGCTCTGCGGCGAAGCGCCGTCATCGCCGAACACCAGCTTGACCGGGGTGGAGTACTTGAGGCCGGTCTGCAGCTTGTTGAGCTCGGTTGCGTCGTAGATATCCAGCTTGCTGGTAAGGGTTGGCTGGGTGATCACGCCAGTGCCCTTGTTGCCCGAACCGCTGGTGGCGGTCAGCGGCGAGGCCATGGCCAGGCGCTTGGGATCGGTCAGCACCGACTCGATGTTGGCGGCAGCGTTACGGGTCGGGGTGATCTTGAAGCTGTCACCGGCAGCGTAGGTGCCACCGTTACCCGACAAGCTGAAGCCGTCGAACACCGGCGCCGGGTCGTCGTCGAGGTTGTGCGTACCCATGTCCGTGCCTTCCGGCAGCTTGCGCACGGTGTACTCTTTCAGATTGGCCGGGTTGTTGAAGCTTACCTGGTAGTCACTGGTGCCGAGCTTGCCGGTATCGGCAATGGTCACGTTGATATTGCCGGTGCCGGTGTTGCCCTGCCTGGCAATACTGCGCTCGCTGATGGCCTTGGCACTGTTGATGTCGCCGAACAGACTGGCGCCGAAGTTGCCGTTCTTGTCGATGCCTTGGGACAGCTGGCTGTTGATGGCGTCGGCCACCACCAGCGCCACCCGACCGAGCTCGTTGAGCGCAGGGTCGAGCGTCTCTTTGCGGTAGCGAATCAGGCCACCAAGCTCACCACCACTGGTGCTGTTGGTGATGTCCATCTTGGTCGAGCCGCGATTGAGGATCAGGCTCATGCGGGTCGGGTCGGTCGCGGTTGGCTCGACGCCCAGGGTCTGGGTGGTGTTGCCCAGCACCAGCGCCTGGCCGTTTTTCAGGTAGATGTCGTAGTTGCCGTTTTTCTGCTCGACCACATCGGCGCCGATCAGCGACGTCAGCTGGCGAACTGCGCCGTCACGCTGGTCGAGCAGATCGTTGGGCTGGCCGGTGACCACGCTGACCTTGGAGATCTGCTCGTTCAGATCGGCAATGGTCTTGGTCAGGTTGTTGACCTGAGTGGCCAGCGAACCCATGTTGGCGTTGGTGTTGCTGTTCTGCTGATTGAGCTGTGCCGACAGCGTGTTGAAGCGCTTGGCCAAGGTCTGCGCGCTGGTCAGCAGCAACTGGCGCGAAGCGTCTTCGGTCGGCTTGGCCGAGGCGTCCTGCATGGCGCTGAAAAAGCTCTGCAGGGCGGCAGTGATACCGGTGTCGGCGCTCGACAGGGCGGTATCCAGCGGCGTGATCTGGTTCAGGTAAGAGGTAGCATCGCTGGACAGCGAGGTGGTGGTGCGCAGTTGGTTCTCGAGGAACGCGTTGTACACCCGACGCACGTCGGCCAGCGTGGTGCCGGTACCGATGAAGACCTGACCAGTCTGCTGGCCGCCCTTGGTCTTCTGCACGTTCTGCTGGCGCGAATAGCTCTCGACATCGGCATTGGCGATGTTGTTACCCAGGGTGTACAACCCTGACTGTGCGGCTCCAAGCCCTGACATGCCAATATTGAGCAAACTCGCCATGGTTCTCTACCCTTAACGTTGCGTGGTGGTACCGAGCATTGCGTAGCTCTCGTACGACTTCATCTGTTTAGCGATCTGCGAGATCTTGCTGGCGTAGTTCGGGTCGGTCGCATACCCGGCCTTCTGCAGCTCTCGCACAAACTGTTCTGGGTTATCGGCTGACTTGACCGCATCTTGATAGCGCGAATTGTTCTGCAGCAGGCTGACCAGGTCGTGGAAGCTGTCCTGATACGAGTCGTAGGAACGGAACGCGGCCGTCTCCTTGACGAAGGCACCATCGCGGAACTCGCTGGTGATCGCCCGTGCTTCACCGCCCTGCCAGCTGCCGGTGGCCTTGATGCCGAACAGGTTGTGGCTGCTGCTGCCGTCGGTGTTGCGCATCACCGACTTGCCCCAGCCGGTTTCCAGCGCGGCCTGGGCTACCAGATAGCGCGGGTCGATGCCGATGCGCTTGGCTGCTTGTTCAGCCATTGGCAGCATGGTCGAGACGAATTCGTCACTGTTGCCAAAGGCCCTTTTCGGCGCCAGCGGTGGCTGAGCCATGGCCCGACCGAGGATGCGCGTACCGCCATCGGCGGCAGCAAACGCTTGCGCTGGCTCCCAGTCGCCCTTGACCACGCCATTGACCAGCTGCCCGTCACGCGCCGGCAATGCCGCGCCAGTGCCGGCCAGTGCGGGGTTACCGGCAGACGGTACAATCCCGGCCAGCAGCCGATCGGTCAGCTTGCCGGGCAGCGACAACCGCCGCGAATTGAGCGCGGCCACGTCATTGCGCGCGGCACTGCTGGTATCGCCCTGTACCGGTGTCGCCACCTTGGTCCCCCACAGCGCCGGGCCTGCGCCCTCGCCGCGCAGGAACGGGTTGGGCGTCGCGACCGGGTTCTTCTGCTTGGACAACTGCCGCACCAGCACATCCTGCAAGCCGATACCGCCACCTTCACGGGACATGCTCACGGACAGCTGCTGGTCGTACATGTCACGGTACTGCTTGACCGTCTCGGTGTTCAGCTCGTTGTCTTCAGCGAGCACGTCACTGGCCTTGCGCGAGGCCTTGAGCATCTCGCTGATGAACAGCGACTCGAACTCCTGGGCGACCTTGCGCACGTTCGCTTCACTGTCGCGATCACCGTGCTTGAGCGAGGTCAGGCGGTTGAGGTCGGTGTAGGCACCGCTGTCGGCTTGGCTGGAAACCAGACTCTTGGAGTTCATCTAAAACGTCCTCAAATCACGATCAGGTCGGCTTGCAGAGCACCGGCCTGTTTCAGCGCTTCAAGGATGGCCATCAAGTCACTGGGCGCTGCCCCGACCTGATTGACCGCTCGGACAATCTCATCCAGCGTGGTGCCCGGGCCGAACTTGAACATCGGCTTGGCTTCCTGCTCGGCGTTCACCCGCGAGCGTGGCACCACGGCCGTCTGGCCATTGGAGAACGCCCCCGGCTGGCTGACGATCGGGTCTTCGGTAATGGTCACAGTGAGGCTGCCGTGGGTCACCGCAGCCGGTGAAACCTTGACGTTCTGACCGATCACGATAGTGCCGGTACGCGAGTTGATGATGACCTTGGCAACGGCCTGGCCCGGGTCGATCTCGAGGTTCTCCAGGATCGACAGGTAGTCGACACGCTGGCTTGGGTCCATCGGCGCGGTGACGCGCACCGAACCGCCATCGAGGGCCTGGGCAACACCTGGGCCGAGTAGCTCGTTGACCTTGTCGACGATGCGCTTGGCGGTGGTGAAATCGGGGCGATTGAGGTTCAAGGTGAGGCTGTTGCCCTGGTTGAAACCACTCGGCACGGCCCGTTCGACACTGGCACCGCCAGGGATGCGCCCAGCCGAGGGCACGTTGACAGTGATCTTCGAGCCATCGCGGCCTTCGGCGTCAAAACCGCCAACCACCAGGTTGCCCTGGGCGATGGCGTAGACGTTGCCATCGATACCTTTGAGCGGGGTCATCAGCAGGCTGCCGCCGCGCAGGCTCTTGGAGTTACCGATCGACGACACGGTGATATCCACCACCTGCCCCGGTTTGGCAAACGCCGGCAAGTCCGCATGAATCGACACCGCGGCTACGTTCTTCAACTGTACGTTGCCCGAACCTGGCGGCACCTTGATGCCGAACTGCGAGAGCATGTTGTTGAAGGTCTGCAGGGTGAAGGGGGTCTGCGTGGTCTGGTCACCGGTGCCGTTCAAGCCGACCACCAGGCCATAACCGATCAACTGGTTGGTGCGCACGCCGGAGATACTGGCGATGTCCTTGAGGCGCTCGGCGTGGGCGCTGAACGCACAGGTTGCAAGCACGGTAGCGGCAATCAGCTGCCTGAAATTAAGCATGGGCATCCGTACTCAGAAAGGCCAAAGCGGGCTGAGGAAGAAGCGGTCCAGCCAACCGGGCTGGCTGGCATCGGCAAACGAGCCGGTACCCGAATAGGTGATGCGCGCATCGGCAACGCGGGTCGACGGCACGGTGTTGTCGGTGGCAATGTCATCGGCGCGCACCAGCCCGGCAATCCGCACCAGCTCGTCGCCGGTATTGAGCGTCATCCACTTCTCGCCACGCACGGCAATGATGCCGTTGGGCAGGACTTCCGCGACGGTAACGGTGACCGAACCGGTCAAGGTGTTGCCTTGGGCCGCCTTGCTGTCACCCTTGGTGGCGCGGCTACCGCTGTAGCCGGCCTCGAGCGACAGGTCACCACTGCCCAACGGATTATTGGTGTTGGGGATGGCGCCGAACAACGAGGTCAAACCGAGGTTGGCCTTGCTGTCCTTGCCGACCTGCGAGTTGGCGCTCTTGCTGGCCGAAGTACGCTCGTTGAGGGTGATCGTAATGATGTCACCGACCCGGAACGCCTTGCGGTCGCCATACAGGTTCTGTTCGAAACCAGCCTGGTAGATCGAGCCGTTGTTGGCCGACGCCGGCAATGGGGTGCGCGGCAACACCGGCGCGTAGTACGGGTCGTTGGGCTTGGGCGTCGGCGCGACGCAACCGGCCAACAACACCGCCCCACCCAGGGCGAATACGGACAACAGACGACTCATGACGCTTCCCTCACGGTAGAACTGGCGCTGCAACAGCGACCTAAGGTTTACAGCTGCTGGGTGACGAACCCGAGCATCTTGTCGGCGGTGGAGATGACCTTGGAGTTCATCTCGTAGGCACGTTGGGTGGTGATCATGTTGACCAGCTCTTCCACGGTGCTGACGTTGGAGTTTTCCAAGGTCTGCTGCAGGGTGGTGCCAAAGCCGTTCAGGCCAGGCGTACCGACCTGGGGTGCGCCGCTGGCAGCGGTTTCCAGGAACAGGTTGTTGCCCATTGCCTGCAGGCCTGCCGGGTTGATGAAGTCAGCCGTCTGCAGGTTGCCGATGATCTGCGCTGCCGGGTTGCCGGCGGTGGTGATCGACACGGTGCCGTCCTGGCCCACGGTGAAGGTCTGGGCGTCGTTGGGGACGACGATCGCAGGCTCCAGGGCAAAGCCGTTGGCGGTCACTACCTGGCCATCGGAGTTCAGGTGGAAGGTACCGTCACGGGTGTAGGACACGGTGCCGTCAGGCTGCAAGACCTGGAAGAAGCCGCGACCGTTTACAGCCAGGTCGAGCGGGTTCTCGGTGGTTTGCAGGCTGCCGGTCTGGAAGTTCTTCTGGGTGCCAACAATGCGCACACCGGTACCGACCTGCAGGCCCGAAGGCAGCTCGCTGTCCTGGGTCGACTGAGCGCCAGGCTGGCGTTTGATCTGGTACAGCAGGTCCTGGAATTCGGCGCGATCACGCTTGAAACCTGTGGTCGAAACGTTGGCCAGGTTGTTGGAAATGACCGTCAGGTTGGTGTCCTGGGCGGACAAACCGGTCTTGGCGACCCAAAGTGCCGGAAGCATAGTGTTCTCCTCGCGCGCCTGTTTTTCGGCACCCGTTCAAAGTTGATTAGCTGATTTGCAAAACCCGAGCCATGGCTTCATCGCCTTCCTTGGCCGTATTCATCATCTTCACGTGCAGTTCGAACTGGCGGGACAAGGCCAGCACCGAGGTCATTTCCTCGACCGCATTGACGTTGCTCGACTCGAGGAAGCCCGAGACCACCTTGACGTTGATGTCGGCATCCGCCGGCTGGCCGCTGGCGGTATGGATCATGCCGTCGACGCCCTTGGTCAGGCCTTTGATATCCGGGTTGACCAGCTTGATCCGGTCGACCTCGGCCATCACCCGCGGGTCTTCACCCATGGCGCGAATGCTGATGGTGCCGTCTTCGCCGATCTCGACCTTCTGCTCGGGCGGCACGGCGATCGGGCCGCCATTGCCGATCACCGGCATGCCATTACCAGCGCGCAGTACGCCCAAGGCATCGATATTGAGGCTGCCAGTGCGTACATAGGCTTCACTGCCATCAGGGGCCTGCACGGCGATGAAGCCATTGCCGGCCACGGCAACATCCAGCTCGCGGCCGGTCTCGACCAGCGCACCGCCAGTAAAGTCGGTGGCCGGCCGCTCGGACAGCGCAAACGCCCGCGACGGAAAGCTGTCGCCAAACACCGGAATCGAGCGCGCCTGTTCCAGGTCGCGCTGGAAACCGTTGGTTGAAACGTTCGCCAGGTTGTTGGCATGGGCCTTTTGCGCCAGCGCGTTCTGGCTGGCGCCGGTCATGGCCACGTAAAGCATCTTGTCCACAGTCTTCCTCCGCTGCACTGGCGATTGCTTGCCGCTCGCCGCTGCTATGCAGGCAATAAAGCAAGTTCCGAACCAACTTTTACAAAGCATGAAAAAGCCCGTGTTTACGGGCTCTTGGGCGATGAAGGGGAAATACTCACGCCGGATATCCGGCGCTTGCTTGCCGCCGACGGCAATTGGTTACAACTCGCGGCAACCGGCGTTGTTGAACGGCCCGGCAAAACGCTTCCAGCCCTCGCCCGGCGACCACTGCGAACAGACCAGCCGGCCGTCGACCTGGCTCTCCCAACGCCACCACGGCGCGGTACCCGCCTGCGCCTGCAGCAGATACAGCACCGCCGCGCTGGCAATGATCAGTTTTCTCATGTTCACCCCGCTTGAAACGACGAACCCCTTGCAATGAAGGGGCTCGTTCAGCGCACAACCTCAGCGTTTTAGCCGACCATCTGAATCGTGGTCTGCATGATGGTGCTCTCGGTCGAGATGGTCTTGGCGTTCGCCTGGTAGTTGCTCTGCGCCTTGATCAGCTCTACCAGCTCTTGGGTCAGGTTGACGTTGGAGGCTTCCAGCGAGTTGGACTCGACGCCACCCAGAGTGCCAGTCTTGGGCGAATCAACACCTGGAATGCCCGACGCGAAGGTCTCGGTCCAGCGGGTGCCGCCGATCTGCTGCAAGCCCTGCTCGTTGGCAAAGCTGGCCAGTGCCACCTGGCCGATGGCCCGCGACTGCTGGTTGCTGAAGCTGGCGAACATGACGCCGGTGGAATCGATGCTCAGGCTCGACAGCACACCCGTGGCGTAACCATCCTGCGACTGCGACATGCGCGCGGTCTCGGTGTTGTACGAGGTAGTGCTGTTCATCGACAGACGCATGCCATCGGCATTGCCGGCCGAACCGTTGGAACCCCAGTTGCCTGCACCGTCTTTTTCAGCCGGGATCCAGCCCTTCATGGAGAAGACGTTGTTGGTCACACTCCATTCAGCGCCGGTTGGCAGGCCAGTCTGATCGGCCGCCATCGAGGCAACGCTACCGTCTTCGTTGAAGCTGACAGTCCCTACCAGCGGTGCGGTGCTGGTCGGATCCATCGGGTTACGGCCGTCGACCAAGGTGTACATGGTCCACTCGTTCTTGTCGGTCTTGCGGTAGAACTGCTCCATGGTGTGCTCGTTACCCTGGCTGTCAAAAACCTTGGTAGGGAACGACTTGGTGTAGGAGGTTTCATCGGCCGGATCGAAGACGATGTCACCCGCGCCAGGCGGGTTAGCCGGCAGCGGGATCGAGGTCGCCGAGGAGTTCAGGTTGATGCCCTGATCGATCAGCGTGGTGGCTTTTGGCGCCAGCGACGAGGTGTCGATCTTCAGGTCGGTGAGGATACCCTTCTGGATCTTGCCGGTGGCATCAGCGGCATAACCCTGCAGCCGCAGGCCGTCTGAAGTCACCACGAAGTTGTCTTTGTTGTTCTGGAACGCACCGGCACGGGTATAGACCTGAGTGCCGTTGTCGGACAGAACAAAGAAGCCGCGACCCTGGATACCCATATCGAGCACGTTGCCAGTGTTGTTCACATCACCCTGGCTGAACTGCTGGGAAACCGCGGCCAGGCGCACGCCATTGCCGATCTGGTTCTTGCCCACGCCCAGACGGTTGGCGCCGGCGTAGACGTCGGCGAACTCGGTACGCGAGGACTTGAAGCCATTGGTGTTGACGTTGGCAATGTTGTTGCCGGTGACGTCGAGTTGCTTGTTGGCTGCGTACAGACCGCTAAGGCCGATATTGAAAGACATGCTGTTGCTCCTTGTGCCGTTCTGGCCTTAGATACCGATGGTTTGTACGTCGGAAAGAGAGACCTTGCCGACGCCGGCAAGGTTGAGCACCATATCGCCACTGGCGCTGAAACTGACGCTGGTGACCTTGGCCGGCAGCAGGGTATTCATCTGTACCGCCTTGCCCTCATAGGTAGTGCTGGCAGTAAAGGTGTAGGTACCCGGATCAACCTTGACACCCTTCTCATTGGCGCCGTCCCAAATGAAGTCGGCGTAACCGGCTTTCTGCTCACCCAGCTCGATGGTCTTGACGGTATTGCCGTCCTTGTCCTTGACCGTGATCTTGGCCTCGCTGACAGCTTGCGGCACAACGAACTGGCCGTTGAAGCTATCGGCGGTGTCGACCACGGCCTTGTCGTTCTGCACGATCACCGAGCGACCCACCAGGGACGACGCCTGCAGCGCCTGCGACGAGCCGAGCGAGCTGGTAATGGTGTTGACCGACTCGTTCAGCGAGGTGATGCCTTCGAGGCTACTGAACTGCGCCAGCTGCGCGACGAACTCGCCGTTGCCCTGTGGCTCAAGCGGGTTCTGGTGCTGCATCTGCGAAACCAGCAACTGCAGAAACGCGTCCTTGCCCAGCGTATCGGTGCCGGTCTTGGAGGCGGTGTCAGTGGCCGCTTTCTTGGTGCCGGTACTGACACCAGAGGCTGCGATCACTTCATTGAGGTTGGTACTGTTGATAGCCATGGTCTGAATTCCTTATCACTGACCCAGGGTCAGTACCTTCTGCATCATGGTCTTGGCAGTGTTCATCAGCTCGGCGTTGGTCTGGAACGAACGGTTCGCCGAGATCATGTCAGCCATCTCCTCGACCACGTTGACGTTCGGGTAGTAGACGTAACCGTCCTTGTTGGCCGCCGGGTGATTAGGCTGGTAGCGGGCTTCCAGATTGCTCTGGTCTTCGATGATGCCCGTCACCTGCACGCCCTGCCCTGCTTCACCCTGGTCCTGGAACAACGACTGACCCATGCCGGCCTGGGCCTGCTGGAAGGTGGTGGCGAACACGGGATGACGTGCGCGGTAGGTCTGATCGATGCTCGAAGAGACGGTCTCGGCGTTGGCGATGTTCGAGGCGACGGTGTTGAGGCGGGTGTTCTGCGCGCTCATGCCGCTACCGGCGATATTGAAAACGTTGGCAAGGGACATGGTTACTCTCCGCGCAGGGCCGATACCAGCCCTTTGAATTTACTGTTGAGCAAGGTGAAGCTGGCCTGGAAACCGATCGCGTTTTCGGTGTAGTTGGCCTGCTCGATCTGGGCGTCGACGGTGTTCTGATCAATCGACGGCTGCGTCGGCGTACGGTACTTGAGGGTGTCGTCACCCATGGCCAGGCCTTGCGCATCGATGTGGCGGGTGTTGGTGCGGTCAAGCGCGAAGCGGCCGTTTTGCTGCTTGTCGCTCTCGGCAGCCAGCACCGACGAAAAGTCCATGTCACGCGCCTTGTAGTTGGGCGTGTCAGCGTTGGTGATGTTGTTGGCCAGGACTTCTGCGCGCTGGGCGCGGAAACCCAGGGCCTTTTCATGGATGCCAAGCGCTTTGTCGAAACTGATGCTCATGGATGCAAACCTTCGCCGATGGGCCGGAGTGACGTTGGCGAAGTTATAGCAAGGCTTGTGCCAACGCGCTGGAAGGCACGGGATCTGCGGTTTTGGGCTGGTTTACCAGGGTGTGTATGCCAGAAAAGCGGCAAACTGCTTCCGCTTGACGGGAGGTGGGCGGCAAAAGTTGGGCGGCAAAAGCGGCAAATCAAAAAATTGACGCCAGTAGCGCTGCTCCTTGTAGGAGCGGCCTTGTGTCGCGAAAGGCCCGCAAAGCGGGCCCGGCGATGTCGGCGGCGAAGCTGAAGATGTAGGGCCGCTACGCGCCCCCTTCGCGACACAAGGCCGCTCCTACACGGATCGCGTCTGGCAATTACTTGGCCTGGTAGATAATCCCAGGGCTGCACTGCACCATCTGATAATGATCCGGCAAGCCGTTGAGCGCTTCAGACGCGCCAAGGAACAAATACCCGCCAGGCTTCAACGTGGCATGGATGCGCAGCAAGATGTCGCGCTTCACCTGTGCCGAAAAGTAAATCAGCACGTTCCGGCAGAACACCACATCGAACTTGCCCAGGCTCGCATAACTGTCGAGCAGGTTGAACGAACGAAACTCGACCCGGCTGCGAATCGGCGCCTTGATCGCCCAACGCCCCGGCGCCTTGACATCGAAGTAGCGCTGCAGACGCTCCTGCGACAAACCACGGGCAATCGACAGGCTGTCGTACTCGCCACTCTTGCAGTTGGTCAGCATGGTCCCCGACAAATCGGTCGCGACAATCTGCGCGCCCATTTTCAGCTGGCCGAGGTTGCCCCGCTCGAACTCGTCGATCGACATCGACAGCGAGTAAGGCTCCTGCCCCGACGAACAGGCTGCCGACCAGATGCGCAGGCGCTGCCCCGGATTGCCCTTGATGAACTCCGGAATAACCTTGTTCTTCAACACTTCGAACGGATAGGTATCGCGAAACCACAGTGTTTCGTTGGTGGTCATCGCATCGACTACCTGCTCACGCAGACCGCTGCGCGGCTGGGTCTGGATACGCTGCACCAGCTCACCGAGCGACTTGATCCCCTGCTGCTCCATCAGCTTGTTCAAACGGCTGGAGACCAGGTACTGCTTGTTTTCGCCCAGCAGGATGCCACAGGCTTTTTCCAGGAAGACCCGGAACTGTTCGAAATCCAAATTACCCGTAGACAATGCAACCGCCTCTTTTCAATCGCTGAGGCCGGGGCGTACCCCGACCGGTTTAATGCGTAGCCTTGATCCGGTCAACGACCCGCTGAGCGAGATCGTCCGGCCGGAACTTGGCCAGGAAATCATCGGCCCCGACCTTCTTGACCATGGCCTGGTTGAACACCCCAGACAACGAAGTATGCAGGACGATGTGCAATTGTTGCATGCGCGGATCACTACGGATTGCCGCCGTCAGGGTATAGCCGTCCATTTCCGGCATCTCGATGTCAGAAATCATCATCAGGAATTCTTCTTCCGGACGCTTGCCCTCATCGGCCAGCTTGCGCAGGTAATCCAGCGCCTGACGGCCATCATTGAGGGCGATCACCTCGACCCCGACCGTCTGCAGGCAACGGCTGACCTGTTTGCGCGCCACCGACGAGTCATCCACCGTCAACACCCGCAGCGACACCGCTTTGCTGTGCACCTCCTGGTCGACCACGCCGACAGACACCGACTCGGACGATGGCGCAACTTCTGCCAACACCTTCTCCACGTCGATGATCTCGACCATGCGATTGTCGACCCGGGTCACTGCCGTCAGATAATGGTCGCGACCAGTACCCTTGGGTGGCGGATGGATCTCTTCCCAGTTCATGTTGACGATGCGTTCGACCGAATGCACCAAAAAGCCCTGCGTCTTGGTGTTGTACTCGGTGATGATCACGAAACTGTTGCGGATATCTTCCTGCAGACCCGGCAGGCCGGTCGCCATCGACAGGTCAAGAATCGGAATGGTCGCGCCGCGAATATTGGCGACGCCGCGCACCACTGGGTGCGACTTGGGCAACAGGGTCAACGCCGGGCACTGCAGCACCTCACGCACCTTGAACACGTTGATCCCATATAACTGCGCGCCATTGAGGCGAAACAGCAGCAGTTCCAGACGATTCTGCCCAACCAGCTGCGTGCGCTGGTTGACCGAATCCATAACACCAGCCATGCCAGACTCCTTATCGTTTCTGCCTTCTTGTTAAAGTCGGCACGGGCTTTGCTTTTTTGAGCGTCATGTACATTAAAACGACATTTTCCCGACGACTGACTCGCCTGCTGGCCATTAATCTGGCCGCGCTGTGCCTGCTGGCATCTGGCGCTCGGGCGCTGGCCGACGCGGTAACCTTGCCTGAACAGCTTATCGGTGTCACCCAAGGGTTTCTTGAATTCACCGTCGAAGATTATCTGGCGACCACCCAGACTGCCGGGCGTTACGAGATCCAGGTCAACAACCTCGACCCGCGCCTGCGCATGCCATTGTGCAGCCAGCCGCTGGATGCATCGCTGGAAAGCCCGGCGCAGCCGCTGGGCCGGGTCACGGTACGTGTACGCTGTGACAGCGCGGCGCCGTGGACGGTGTTTGTCCCCGCCCAGGTCAGGCTGTTTCGCGAAGTGGTGGTCATGGCCCGCCCGCTCAAGCGCGAAAGCGTGGTCAGCGAGGACGACGTGACCCTGCGCGAGCGCGACGTCGGCACCCTCAGCCAGGGATTTCTCGGCAGCCTGGACCAGGCCCTGGGCATGAAACTGATGCGTCCGGTGGTGCTCGACCAGGTCCTGACCCCGCAACACCTTGAACAGGCAGAGCTGATCCGCAAGGGTGATCAAGTGGTGATCGTTGCCCGCAGCGGCACCCTTAGCGTACGCATGCCCGGCGAAGCATTGAGCAAGGGCGGCTTCAGCGAACAGATCAGGGTGCGCAACCTAAACTCCAAACGGGTGGTCAAGGCACGCGTTACCGGCCCCGGCCAGGTCGAAGTCGCGATGTAACAGCGCTGGCGGTAAGGAACCGCATTACCTAAACTGTGTCAGAAATCGGGTAGCGAAGTTTGCTGACAGGAAGCTTCGTATTCGTGCCTAAAGTTTTCTTCGGGTTGGCCGAAAACATGGCAAGCGTCTTAATACCCAGAGGTTTCTGATCATGGTCATCGACTTCAGTCGTTTGAACAATTCGCCGTCAGTTGGCGGCGTACGAGGCGGCACCGCGGCCGGCAGCACCGAGAAAAGCGGTGAAGCCAGCGAAGCGCCAGCGCGCTCCAGCGTCAGCGGAGAAGCGGTACATTTCAGCCAAGAGGCACAGCAGTTGCAGAAGATCAGCGACAAGCTGCGCGACCAGCCCGTCGTCAACAGCGCCCGCGTGGCCGAGTTGAAGCAGGCGATCGCCGATGGCAGCTACCAGGTCGACGCCGGCCGGGTCGCCAGTAAATTGCTTGATTTCGAAGCTCAGCGCTAAGCCTTCGGCGCGCTGACTTCAAGGACGCTACAAGCCAAAGAGCCAGCCATGCACGACACAACCCTGCTGCAACTGATCGAAGACGACATCGCGCCTACCCAGGAACTGCTCGAGCTGCTACAGAGCGAGGCAGTCGCCCTGCATGGCCGCGAAATCGAGGTGCTCGAGACCATTCTCGCCCGCAAGCAATCTTTGATCGTGTTGCTCGAGCAGCAGGGCCAGCGCCGCAACCACCTGCTCACCAGCCTCGGCCTCACGGCGGATCGCGCCGGTGTGCAGGCAGTTGCCGACCTCTCGCCCAATGGCGAGCTGATCATGCAGCAGCTCGGCGTGCTGACCCAACTGATGGACACCTGCCAACAGGTCAACGAGACCAATGGCCGGATCATCCAGGTGCAGCAACACGCCACTTCCAATCAGATCCGCATCCTCATGGGCGGCGATTCTCCGTCGCTGTATGACAGCCGTGGCGCCACCTCTCCGCTGGCAAAGCCGCGGGCTATCAGCCAAGTGTGATTTTTTCTGACATTGCACGGTACTACTGGCAAAATGCCGTTAATTGCGTGTGTCGTTTTTGCCTGGAGATTTATAACCCGTGTTCAATGAATCCGATGCTCCCCAGCCGCCAAAGGTGCTCAATACCCCTTTGGAAATTGTCGCCAACTTGCGTCAACTGCTGGATAGCCACGATCCGCTGATCATCACCTTCCACGAGCGTAGCCAGCGGTTCCAGAGCTATGTGGTGGATGTTGACCGTGACAGCAACAGCCTGGCACTGGATGAAATGATCCCGCGCGACGGGGAAAAATTCATAGAGAACGGCGAACCGTTCCGTGTTGAAGGCTTCCATGACGGCGTGCGTATCGCCTGGGAATGCAACACACCGCTGACCATCACCCAGGTCGATGGCCACCGCAGCTACCGCGGCCCCCTGCCGGAAGAAGTCGTCTACCACCAGCGCCGCAACGCGTTCCGCGCCGCGCTGAAGCTGTCGCAGCTGGTCGACGTGACCCTTGATGGCACGCATATCAAAGGCAATGGCGCACTGCGTGGCAAGCTGCTGGATATCTCCGCCACAGGCTGCAAGATGCGTTTTGAAGGCAACGTTGAAGAGCGTCTGCAGTTGGGCCAGGTTTACGAGCGATTCAAGGCGGGCAACCCGCTGGGGCTGGTGGACGTGATGGTCGAGCTGCGTCATTTGCACTTCGAAGAACGCATCAATACCACCTTCGCTGGCGTGCGCTTCCACAACCTGAGTGGCCAGGCGCAGCGCAAGATCGAAAGCTTCGTGTACCAGCTGCAGCGTGAAGCGCGACGGTTCGATAAAGACGACTACTGAGATTCTGCGCCTGCTCCTGTGGATGAAACGCAGTTTGCCTTGTGTAGGAGCGGATCGCGCCGAACCTTCACAGCTCGGAAGGCCTGCCCTCCGGACCAACCTGATCCTCCTCGGTATCCTCGGCCGCCACCGGCGTCTGCATCACATCCTGCACAGTCTGCTCATCCACCCGCGGGTCGAGCGCCGCCGACAATGGCGAGCCAGCCGCCGGCATCGCGACGTGTCCGAGCGGCGCATCCTCCACCTGGTGCAAACCAGTAACAGCCTTCGGCCGAATCCGCCAAACCAGCACCAGCGCGAAGAACAGGAAGAATGCATAGAGCATCTGCGGCCCGAGCAGCTTCATCATCACGCCTGCCGCCAACGGCCCGATGCAGGCGCCCACGCCGTAGGTAACCAGCAACATCGCAGTCAGCGACACCCGCCGCTCGCTCTCGACATGGTCATTGGAAAACGCCACTGCCAGCGGATACAGGCAGAACTGCAACAGCGAAATCACAAAGCCAACCGCAAACAGCACTTCCAGCGGCACACTGGGCAGGATCGCCAGCGGCAACGCCGCCAACGCCAGGCCGCCCGCCGCGCTGCGGATCAGCACTGCGCGATCATAACGGTCGGACAACCAGCCCAGCGGCCACTGCACCAGCAACCCGGCAAAGATGCAGCAACCCATGAACAGACCGATCTGCTCGGTGCTCAGGCCTTGATTGGAAGCGTACAGCGGCGCCAGACCGTAGAACGAGCCGACGATCAGCCCCGCGCTCAGCACGGTACTCAGCGACTGCGGCACGCGCTTGATGAAGAACTTCGGCTCCATCGGCGCTGGATGCAACGGCGCCGGGTGAATGCGCCGGGTCATCGCCACAGGCACCAGGCACAGGGCGAAGCACATGGCCACCAGCATCAACAGCTCAGGGCCAAGTTCGGGGTGCACAACCAGAATCAACTGACCCAGCACCAGGCCCAGATACGAGGCGATCATGTAGCCGCTGAACACGGCACCGCGCTGCTTGGCATCGGCCTGCTCATTGAGCCAGCTCTCGATGACCATGTACTGACACATCATGCCCAGACCGACGATCACCCGCAGCCCGACCCACACCGGCAACAGGTCGGTCAGGCCATGGCCCAGCACCGCCGCGCCGACGATACCGGCGCAGGTCGCGTAGGCACGGATATGCCCGACCCGGGCGATCAACCGGTGGCCGATCTTGCCGCCCAGCGCCAGGCCAAAGTAGTTGGCCGCCATCAAGGCACCCACCCACAGGCTGTCGACGTTTTCGGCCGCCAGGCGCAGCGCCAGATAAGTACTCAGCAGGCCGGAGCCGATCAGCATCATCAGCGCGGCAAAGTACAGTGAACGAAAAGACTTCCAGATCTGGCGCATGCGTCCCTGAGGGGCTCCCGATTCAGGTGGAGGGTATGCTGGCAAGCATAAGGGCAAACAGGCCGGGCTGCAGGCCGCAGTCAGCAAAAAGGTCTAGCTTCGATGGGAGGGTCACGGCAGAGTTCCTGTACACCCTCGCACATCGTCCATCTCATTCACGCAAGGTCATGCCATTGGCTGGCAGCGGCAGCGCCGTTTTGTACCGCACCTGCTTGAGGGCGAAGCTGGAGCGGATGTTGGCTACCCCCGGCAAGCGGGTCAGGTAGTCGAGAAACCGCTCCAGCGCCTGGATACTCGGCAACAACACCCTTAGCAGATAATCCGGATCACCGGTCATCAGGTAGCACTCCATCACCTCGGGCCGCTCGGCGATCTCTTCCTCAAACCGATGCAGCGACTGCTCGACCTGCTTTTCCAGGCTGACATGGATGAACACATTAACGTCCAACCCCAGCACCTCAGGCGAGAGCAAGGTCACTTGCTGGCGAATCACGCCTAGCTCTTCCATGGCCTTGACCCGATTGAAGCACGGCGTCGGTGACAGGTTGACCGAGCGGGCCAGCTCGGCGTTGGTGATGCGGGCGTTTTCCTGCAGGCTGTTGAGAATGCCTATATCGGTCCGATCTAGTTTGCGCATGAGACAAAATCACCAGTTTTTTGTGTTTATGCGGAATGTTTATCTGGGCCTGCGCGCAAAGGC
The DNA here is from genome assembly GCF_050496565.1 of Pseudomonas shirazensis. Classification (GTDB taxonomy): domain Bacteria; phylum Pseudomonadota; class Gammaproteobacteria; order Pseudomonadales; family Pseudomonadaceae; genus Aquipseudomonas; species Aquipseudomonas shirazensis_A. Next base: position 61,786 of record NZ_JBNWAE010000011.1, on the reverse strand, counting down.
AATCAACAAGAGAGAAATATTCTCCTGCGCTCCCACTACCATGTAGTCAGCACTGACCTGCTGGTCACGAGCCGGCATTCAGTGGCGACCGCTTCAAAGCTCACAAAAACAATATTCGAGCGAGCGTAAACAGCATGAACGAGTACGCCCCCCTGCGTTTGCATGTGCCCGAGCCTACCGGCCGGCCAGGCTGCCAGACTGATTTTTCCTACCTGCGTCTGAACGATGCAGGCCAGGTGCGCAAGCCCCCCATCGATGTCGAGCCTGCCGAAACCGCAGACCTGTCCAACAGCCTGGTGCGCGTGCTCGATGAGCATGGCAACGCCGTTGGCCCATGGGCTGCCGACATCGACCCGCAGATCCTGCGTCAGGGTATGCGCGCCATGCTCAAGACGCGTATCTTCGACAGCCGCATGGTGGTTGCCCAGCGCCAGAAGAAGATGTCCTTCTATATGCAAAGCCTGGGCGAAGAAGCCATCGGCAGCGCTCAGGCGCTGGCGCTGAACCGCAGCGACATGTGCTTTCCGACCTACCGCCAGCAAAGCATCCTGATGGCCCGTGACGTGTCGCTGGTCGACATGATCTGCCAGCTGCTGTCCAACGAGCGCGACCCGCTCAAGGGCCGTCAGCTGCCGATCATGTACTCGGTGCGCGAGGCCGGCTTCTTCACCATCAGCGGCAACCTCGCCACCCAGTTCGTCCAGGCCGTCGGCTGGGCGATGGCCTCGGCGATCAAGGGCGATACCAAGATCGCCTCGGCCTGGATCGGCGACGGCGCTACCGCCGAGTCGGACTTCCACACTGCCCTGACCTTTGCCCACGTCTACCGTGCGCCGGTGATTCTCAACGTGGTCAACAACCAGTGGGCGATCTCGACCTTCCAGGCAATCGCCGGTGGTGAGTCGACCACCTTTGCCGGCCGTGGGGTTGGCTGCGGTATTGCCTCGCTGCGCGTCGACGGCAACGACTTCGTTGCGGTGTACGCCGCCTCGCGCTGGGCCGCTGAACGCGCCCGCCGTGGCCTTGGCCCAACCCTGATCGAATGGGTCACATACCGCGCGGGCCCACACTCGACCTCGGATGACCCTTCCAAGTACCGCCCTGCCGATGACTGGAGCCACTTCCCGCTGGGCGACCCGATCGCCCGCCTCAAGCAGCACATGATTCACATCGGCCAGTGGTCCGAAGAAGAGCATCAGGCGGTCACTGCCGAGTTCGAAGCCGAAGTGATCAAGGCACAGAAGCAAGCCGAACAGTACGGCACCATGAGCAATGGCCAGATCCCCAGTGCCGCCTCGATGTTCGAGGACGTGTACAAGGAAATGCCTGAGCACCTGCGCCGTCAGCGCCAAGAGCTGGGGGTCTGAACATGAACGATCACAACAACAGCATCGACCTGGAAACCGCCATGTCCACCACTACCATGACCATGATCCAGGCCTTGCGCTCGGCCATGGATGTGATGCTTGAGCGCGATGACAATGTGGTCATCTATGGCCAGGACGTCGGTTACTTCGGCGGTGTGTTCCGCTGCACTGAAGGCCTGCAGACCAAGTACGGCAAGTCGCGGGTGTTCGATGCGCCGATTTCCGAAAGCGGCATCGTCGGCACTGCCGTCGGCATGGGTGCCTATGGGCTGCGCCCGGTGGTGGAAATCCAGTTCGCCGATTACTTCTACCCCGCCTCCGACCAGATCGTCTCGGAGATGGCCCGCCTGCGCTATCGCTCGGCCGGTGAGTTCATCTCGCCGCTGACCCTGCGCATGCCCTGTGGCGGCGGCATTTATGGCGGCCAGACCCACAGCCAGAGCCCTGAGGCGATGTTCACCCAGGTTTGCGGGCTGCGCACGGTGATGCCGTCCAACCCCTATGACGCCAAGGGCCTGCTGATTGCCTCGATCGAATGCGACGACCCGGTGATCTTCCTCGAGCCCAAGCGCCTGTACAACGGCCCGTTCGACGGCCACCACGACCGCCCGGTGACACCATGGGCCAAGCACGCCCAGAGCGCAGTGCCGGACGGCTACTACAAAGTGCCGCTGGACAAGGCTGCGATCGTGCGGCCCGGCAACGATGTGACCGTGCTGACCTACGGCACCACCGTCTATGTCGCGCAAGTGGCTGCCGAAGAAACCGGTGTCGACGCCGAAGTCATCGACCTGCGCAGCCTGTGGCCGCTGGATCTGGACGCCATTGTCGACTCGGTGAAAAAAACCGGCCGCTGCGTGGTCGTGCACGAAGCCACGCGTACCTGCGGGTTTGGCGCCGAACTGGTCGCGCTGGTGCAAGAGCACTGCTTCCATCACCTCGAAGCGCCGATCGAACGCGTCACCGGCTGGGACACGCCCTACCCGCACGCGCAGGAATGGGCGTACTTCCCAGGCCCTTCGCGGGTCGGCGCGGCACTGAAAAAGGTCATGGAGGTCTGAATGGGTACGCACGTCATCAAGATGCCGGACATCGGCGAAGGCATCGCGCAGGTCGAGTTGGTTGAGTGGTTCGTCAAGGTCGGCGATGTGATTGCCGAAGACCAGGTAGTAGCGGATGTCATGACCGACAAGGCCACGGTGGAAATCCCCTCGCCGGTCAGCGGCACGGTAGTGGCCCTCGGCGGCCAGCCGGGTGAAGTCATGGCGGTCGGCAGCGAGCTGATCCGCATCGAAGTCGAAGGCAGCGGCAACCATGTCGATACGCCAGACAGCAAACCGGCCGCAGCAGCTGCGGCGCCTGCCGTCAGCACTGCACACACTGAAGCGCCAGCGCCAGTAGCTATCCCGGCCAGCGTCGCCAGCCAGCCTGCGGCGAGCAAGCCCAGCGCTGAAATCGTGCCACGCCAGGCCAACGAAAAACCACTGGCCTCCCCTGCCGTACGCAAGCGCGCGCTGGATGCCGGTATCGAATTACGTTATGTGCACGGCAGTGGCCCGGCCGGGCGTATTCAGCACGAAGACCTCGACAGCTTCATGAGCAAACCGCAGTCCGCTGCCGGCCAGGCGCCAAGTGGTTACAGCCGGCGTACCGACAGCGAACAGGTGCCGGTAATCGGCCTGCGCCGCAAGATTGCCCAGCGCATGCAGGACGCCAAGCGCCGCGTTGCCCACTTCAGCTACGTTGAAGAAATCGACGTGACCGCGCTGGAGGCCCTGCGCCAACAGCTCAATCGCAAGTACGGCGAGAGCCGCGGCAAACTCACTCTGCTGCCGTTGCTGGTGCGGGCGATGGTCGTCGCCCTGCGCGACTTCCCGCAGATCAACGCCACCTATGACGACGAAGCCCAGGTCATCACTCGCCATGGTGCGGTGCATGTCGGCATTGCCACCCAAGGCGACAATGGCTTGATGGTACCGGTACTGCGTCACGCCGAGGCCGGCAGCCTGTGGAGCAATGCCAGCGAGATCACCCGCCTGGCCCACGCGGCGCGCAACAACAAGGCCAGCCGTGACGAGCTGTCCGGCTCGACCATCACCCTTACCAGCCTTGGCGCACTGGGCGGCATTGTCAGCACGCCTGTAGTCAACACTCCGGAGGTAGCGATCGTCGGCGTCAACCGCATGGTCGAACGGCCGGGGGTGGTCGACGGCCAGATCGTCGTGCGCAAGATGATGAACCTGTCCAGCTCGTTCGATCACCGCGTGGTCGATGGCATGGACGCCGCTTTGTTCATTCAGGCCGTGCGCGGCCTGCTTGAGCAACCCGCCTGCCTGTTCGTGGAGTGAGCATGACTCAGACCCTCAACACCACCCTGCTGATCATCGGCGGCGGCCCTGGCGGTTATATCGCCGCGATCCGTGCAGGCCAGCTGGGCATCCCTACGGTATTGATTGAAGGCCAGGCCCTCGGCGGCACCTGTCTGAACGTCGGCTGCATCCCATCCAAGGCGCTGATCCATGTGGCCGAGCAGTTTCACCAGACCTGCCGCCACAGCGAGCACGCCGCGCTGGGCATCAGCGTGGCTACTCCGCAGTTGGACATCAGCCGCAGCGTTGCCTGGAAAGACGGCATTGTCGATCGCTTGACCAGCGGCGTGGCGGCTTTGCTGAAAAAGCATGGCGTGACCGTGATCCATGGCTGGGCGAAGGTCGTCGATGGCAAGAGCGTCGATGTCGATGGCCAGTTGATCCGCTGTGATCATCTGCTGCTGGCCACTGGCTCCAGCAGCGTCGACCTGCCGATGCTGCCGCTGGGTGGCGCGGTAATCTCGTCCACTGAAGCATTGGCGCCCAAGGCGCTGCCCAAGCACCTGGTGGTGGTGGGCGGCGGCTATATCGGCCTGGAACTGGGTATCGCCTATCGCAAGCTTGGCGTGCAGGTCAGCGTGGTCGAGGCGCGTGAGCGGATCTTGCCGACTTACGACGCCGAATTGACTGCACCGGTAGCCGAGTCGTTGAAAAAACTCGGCGTCGCCACATACCTGGGCCACAGCGTCGAAGGCTATGAGGGCGGCTCCTTGCAGGCGTGCACTGCCGACGGCCAGCAGCTAAAGCTGGAGGCTGATCAGATACTGGTCGCCGTCGGCCGTCGGCCACGCACGCGAGGCTTCAATCTGGAAAGTCTGGGGCTGAGCATGAACGGCGCTGCCGTGGCCATTGATGAGCGCTGCCAGACCAGCATGCGCAACGTCTGGGCGATCGGTGATGTGGCGGGTGAGCCGATGCTGGCGCACCGCGCCATGGCCCAGGGCGAAATGGTCGCTGAACTGATCGCCGGCCACGCGCGGCGCTTTGCGCCCACCGCAATTGCCGCGGTGTGCTTTACCGATCCGGAGCTGGTGGTAGTTGGGCAAACGCCTGAGCAAGCCAGCCAGCAAGGGCTGGACTGCATCGTTGCGCAGTTCCCGTTCGCCGCCAATGGTCGAGCCATGACCCTCGAATCCAAGACCGGCTTCGTGCGCGTGGTCGCGCGGCGCGACAACCATCTGATCGTGGGTTGGCAGGCAGTGGGCGTGGCTGTTTCAGAACTGTCGACGGCGTTTGCTCAGTCGCTGGAGATGGGCGCGCGGCTGGAGGACATTGCCGGCACCATCCATGCCCACCCAACCCTGGGCGAGGCGGTGCAGGAAGCCGCGTTGCGGGCCTTGGGGCAGGCATTGCATATCTAAAGGCAGAACCGGCGTGCACCGCGCTGCGCGGTGCATGCTTGGCTTTGGATCACAGTTTGAAGCGGACCTGGATAGTACTTTTGCCTTCCAGCCGATCAACCGAAATCGCGCTGTCGCCGTAACCCGAGTAACTCTTGACCAGGCGCATGCCCAACCCGGTGCCACTGGGTTTGGGAAAGGTCTCCGGGAAGCCGTCACCCTGGTCGGTCACGGTGATCAAGGCATGATCCTCAGCCTTGTGCAGGCTGACCTCGATTTTGCCCTTGCCGTACTTGAGCGCATTGGTGATCAGCTCGGACACCACCATCCCCAGCGGCGCCATTCTTTCTTGCGCCAGCACAAACGACGTAGCCTCCAACGAGATCTTGCGATCACCCAGCGCGCTGCCCAGATCACCCAGCAGCGCACCCAGATACTCAACCACATCGATGTCCTGGCTTTCTGTCGCCTGGTACAAGCGCTCGTGCACGCTGGCAATCGTCACCACGCGCCCAGCGGCAGTCTCCAGCTGGAGCTTGACCGCTTCGTCCGCGGTCAGGTTGGCCTGCAACATAAGCAAGGTGTTGACCAGGTGCAGGCTGTTTTTTACCCGGTGGTGAATCTCTTCAAGGAACAGGTCACTTTCGTCGAGCTTGGAGTTCTGCGCGGCGATCAGTGACAGCAGCTGGGCCTCATGGTGATGGCGCTCGGTGATGTCGCGGGACACCGCGATCAGCTTGCTGATCTCGCCATCCGCGCTGACGATCGGCGCCACGGTGACATCCCACCACCGGGGCTCATTGCTGGCAGTCGGGCAGAACGCTTCAAAGCGAGCGGATTCGCCGCTGCTGACCTTCTCGATAACGCTCAGCACAAGATCCTTGGACTCTTCTGGCCACAGCTGCGGCCAAGGCTTGCCTTTGACCTTGGCCAGGTCACCGACCTGCATCAGGCACATGCCGGCATCGTTCATGAACTCGATTTCGCCATCGGTCGACAGTACCTTCACGCAGTCCGGGCTGGCGTTGAGCATGCTCTCCGAATACGGATCGGGCAGCGCCTCGGCGTTACCTGCCGCCAGCCGCTCGACTGCCATCGACAGCACGTTGGCGATGCCTTCGAGAAAGACGATATCGCTCTCGATGAAATCATCACCGTCAGTGCTGTCGGCCTCAAGTACGCCGAACGGCGTCATCGCACCACGAATCGGCACGTTGATGGCACGTTCGATACCGTACTTCTTCAGCAGCTCAGGGGTACGGAAGCGGTGCTCCTGACCAAGGTGATTGGACAGCACCGGGCGGTAGGTGGCGATGGCATAACCCGCCGGGCTGGCGACATCACCACCCAGCGTCGCGTGACCGATATCGGCTTCGTCCCAGCCAACCCCGTGCGACAGCAGCAAGCCTTCACTGTCGGGCAGCGGCGTCAGCACCTTGGCAAAGCGCGTCTGCATGCCTTCGGCAACCACGACGCAGGCCTGGGTAAGCAACAGGTCAAGGTCACTCGCTTTGAGCGAGGCGACGCCAAACTCGACCACCAACTCATGCTGGCGATGAAGCCGCGCATGGGACCTCTGCAATGCCGCACGAATGGTCTCGTCGGCAGGAGATTGCTGCATTGTGATGTCTTCCACAGAGTAGTGAATAAGCGTGCCCAGCGCAGTAATCCCGATCGGTTGGGATCAAGTTGGGCGTTGCAGCATGGAAATGGTCGAGAATTTCCGAGAATCTAGCATGAAAGTGCCGGGTCGGGCGGGAAATGTCTGGATTGGCCGACGGCGGTACGTGGTCGGTTGCTGCGCGAGGAGATGGTGTCCCAGGACCGGTTCGAACGGCCTACCCGCCATCAGCCATTGCTTGGCTCAACGGGTGGCTAACCCTCAGCCTCTGGTGACTCTTCAATTGCCGCACGCCTTGCGGCAAGCACGCCTTGGGCGGCCTCCTCGATGCAGTCGAAGATCGACTCCGGCACTCTGTGGAGGTACTGCTTACGCCGGTTGTTCGAGACAACCCCGCCATTTGTCAGGCACATCATCACCAAGGCCGCGAGATCACTGCCACGAACGTCGAATTGCTCATCTACCGCCTTGTAAACGGTGTCATAGCTCTCCAGGAATGCAGTTTCTTCGCGCAGTTCTACTTCAAGCGCACGTTTGGCCATCTGACAGGTAAACACCACGCTCGGTGTCGCGTCCCAATAGCGGTACACTGCGTCCGAGCCTTGGAACTCAAACCCGTACTGTTCGAAATCGATCCAATTGACCTGCCAGAACTCCCGGACCGGCCTGGAGAACGCCTGCAGCGTCTCCAGGTACATACGTTCCTCCCTCTTCATCGCTACCGATACCGGTAAGAGCAGCCCGTAATTCAGGGCTCCGCTTTGGCAGAGAGCGTGATGAATCAAGAATCGAGACAATCGCCCGTTGCCATCCATGAAAGGGTGAATGAACACGAAGCCGAAAGAGATGATGCTCGCGGCAACCAAAGGATCGACCTGCTGGGGCGCTGTATTGGCGAAACGCATCAAGCCTTCCATCAAGTCACGGCACAGATCCGGTGGCGGCGGGACATAGCTAACGCCTGCCGCCCCTTGCAGCCCGTTGGCCAAGTGGTTCTGCTCATGACGAAACGCTGCCGCCAGATCAAACGGGTTCGAGACGGTGGCGTTCTGCAATTGGACCAGATAGTCCTCGGTCAGCGGCAGCCGCTCATGCGCTTGGCGCATGAGCTGGATAAAGCGCCGGGCCTTTTGCTCGGTGGGCGCTTCTTCAGCCCGCTGAACGCATGGATTATTTCCTTCAATACACGTGGGCTCGCCGATATTTTCTTCAGCGCGCGACGAAAATTTTCAGATTTCGCCAGTATCACGATTTTTTCTGAAGTTTCCAGCGCGGCGCTACGGCGGCAGTTTCTTTCATGTGGGCTGCCTTCCAGACGATTTTTTCACTGATGCGTAGAAATCCTCATTTAGTCGCTATCGCGTGAAATTTTTGCACTGATCGCCATTACGCGCTGATTCAGGCTGCGACGTTACCCTTCCCAAGATTCCCTGCGCGGAAACATTTCAGGATTGATCGGCGTCGACGCGCTTCAGTTACAAATGGACAGGCGAGGGCTAATGTGAAGGACTAAACAGAAATCGCTGCCGAGAAAGCTAGAGAAAATTAAGCCTATTGGCTGAATATTGGTGTCCCAGGGCCGGTTCGAACGGCCAACCTTCCCCTTAGGAGGGGGATGCTCTATCCAATTGAGCTACTGGGACCAGTGTCACCGGCGAGCGCCGATGAGCGTGACGGCGAGCATGTTAACCAGCGCCAGACCGTTTGTCATGCCCGATTCAGGCTTTTGCTGCGTAAGACTTGTCACAGTGGAGTCAGGCGCGCAGTAAGCCCTCGGCCTGCAGCAAGGCAAACAGGCTGGTGACCGATTGCTCCAGCGTGTGCGAGTTGTCCAACACATGCACGTTGTCGGCGTCGATCACCTGCAGTTCGGCGCTGCGTTGCAAACGCTGCTCGATGGCTTGCGGGGTCTCTCGGCCACGCGCCAGCAGACGCTGACGCAATACCGCCGCATTTACTTCGAGGCGGATTGCCAACAGGTCCGGGTAACGCCGCCGCGCTTCGGCCAGGTAGGCCCGCGAACCATTCACCAGAACATGCTTGCCGGCTTGCAGCGACTGATCAATCTGCGCCGGAATGCCATATGCCAGAGCATTTGCCTGCCAATACATGGCAAAATGCCCCTCTGCGCGCATCTGCTCGAATTGCTCAGGGCTGACACCCTGCGCGGCCTCGCCCTGTGCTTCGGGCGAGCGGGTAATGACGCGGCGGGCAACCATGATGCCGTGCTCGGTCAATTTCGCCCGGGACGCGTCGATCAGGGAATCTTTTCCTGATCCGGAGGGTCCAACGATGAATATCAGCCTACCTACTGTCGATGGACTGCCGCTTGCGTCATATTGCATAGCCACTATGCTCACTGTTAGGGACCGAGCGCATTCTAGGTGTTTTCCCTGCCCTTTTCCGACTGTTACCAGATTTTGACGGCAAAGGTCTGACGTTCAGTAGATCCGACAAACGCTAGACTTTTCAAACCAGTGCTCATTTCTGATAATTGGTACTGGCAAAAAGCCTTTATGCGGATCACTATTTGTCACAGAATTGACGCCAAGGAAACGGCAGATTTGAGGCAAGATGAACGCCAAAAATACACGACGGTTGAACATTTTGCCGTCGCGACGGTCAGATTTCCACCGCGCGGCATTTGACAACCGCTTCCCCTGAACCAGTAAACCGGTCAATTTATATGCGCCCATTGAAACAGGCTATTTATTCAAGCCGCACCGCTGACAAGTTTGTCGTTCGTCTGCCAGACGGGATGCGTGAGCGCATTGCCGAGGTAGCCCGCAACCATCACCGCAGCATGAACTCCGAGATCATTGCCCGCCTGGAACAGAGCCTTATCCAGGAAGGTGCACTGGGCGACGAGCTGAGCATGCGCCTGGACAGCCCTGAGCTGAGCCTGCACGAGCGAGAGCTGCTGCAACGCTTCCGCCAGCTCTCCCACCGCCAACAAAACGCTCTGGTAGCCTTGATCGCCCACGATGTGGAAATGGCCGCCGACGCGTCCTGATCAAACCGCCAGAAACAACAAAGCCAGCGCAAGCTGGCTTTGTTGTTTCTGGCTGCCGGCGCCCCTCAAGCAGGCGCCGGCAGTGGTTTTACATCAGGAATATCGTGGCCAGGCCAAGGAAGATGAAGAAGCCGCCACTGTCTGTCACTGCCGTGATCATCACGCTGGCACCCATTGCCGGGTCACGGCCAAGGCGCACCAGGGTCATCGGGATCAATACCCCCATCAGCGCCGCCAACAGCAGGTTCAGAGTCATTGCCCCGGTCATCACCAGGCCCAGCGACCAGCTGCCATAGAGCAGGTACGCCACTACCCCGATCACACCACCCCAGACCAGGCCGTTGATCAAGGAAACCGCCAGCTCCTTGCGCATCAATCGCGAGGTGTTGCCCGGGCTGACCTGGTCCAGCGCCATGGCGCGGACGATCATGGTGATGGTCTGGTTGCCCGAGTTGCCGCCGATACCAGCAACGATCGGCATCAATGCCGCCAAGGCCACCAGCTTCTCGATCGAGCCTTCGAACAGGCCAATTACGCGAGAGGCAAGAAACGCGGTAATCAGGTTGATCGCCAGCCATGCCCAACGGTTGCGCAGCGAGCGCCAGACCGAGGCGAAAATGTCTTCTTCTTCGCGCAGACCGGCCATGTTGAGGACTTCGCTTTCGCTTTCCTCACGGATCAGGTCGACCATCTCGTCGATGGTCAGACGGCCGATCAGGCGATCGCTCTTGTCGACTACAGGGGCAGATACCAGGTCGTAACGCTCGAACGCTTGCGCGGCGTCGTAGGCGTCGTCGTCAGGGTGGAAACTGACCGGGTCGGTGGCCATGACCTCAGCCACCTGCTTGTCCGGATCATTGACCAGCAGGCGCTTGATCGGCAACACGCCCTTGAGCATGCCATCGGAGTCGACCACGAACAGTTTGTCGGTGTGGCCTGGCAACTCCTTGAGCCGGCGCAGGTAACGCAGTACCACTTCCAGGCTGACGTCTTCGCGGATGGTGACCATCTCGAAGTCCATCAGTGCACCGACCTGATCCTCGTCGTAGCTCAGCGCCGAGCGGACCCGCTCGCGCTGCTGGGCGTCGAGGGTTTCCATCAGCTCGTGGACAACGTCACGCGGCAGCTCGGGAGCCAGGTCAGCGAGTTCGTCGGCGTCCATTTCCTTGGCAGCGGCCAGCAGCTCGTGATCGTCCATGTCGGCGATCAGGGTCTGGCGGACGGCGTCGGATACTTCCAGGAGGATGTCGCCGTCACGATCGGAGCGCACCAACTGCCAGACCGTCAGGCGGTCGTCGAGCGGCAGTGCTTCGAGAATGTAGGCGATGTCGGCAGGGTGCAGGTCATCGAGCTTGCGTTGCAGCTCGACCAGGTTCTGGCGGTGGACGAGGCTCTCCACCAGGGTATTGTGCTGCCCCTCCTGACGGTGGGTCAGGTCTTCAACAACACGCTGACGCTGCAGCAGGTCGATCACCTGGGCCAGGCGATCCTGCAGGCTGTCTTGGCTTTTCTTTACTTCGACTTCGGTCATAGGCGAACTCCACTCCCAGCAGCGGAGCACGCCGGGGAGATCAATCGATCAGATCTATTTTGGCAAATCGGATTAAGGGGTAACTACTGGGTAAGTCCATGGTGGTATTCCACAAGCCCCGGCGGGGCTGACGGGCGCAATCATACACTGCAAGAGCTGTCGGATTGCTTAAATTTTTGGTCAGAACAATCGTTTACGCGATTATCTTATGACAACGCGCAAAGCTATCAGTGCGACGGTGGGCGTCAGAGAAAAAGCACATAGGTGCAGGGCCTGTCGCATGGGCGCCCTACTCGCACAGTCTAGTCCGGCTTACTGACAATTCGGTGAATTGCAGACAACAAAAAGCCCGCTATAAAAGCGGGCCTCTTGATGAAGATGGTGGACTCAGCAGGATTCGAACCTGCGACCGCTCGGTTCGTAGCCGAGTACTCTATCCAGCTGAGCTATGAGTCCAAGTTGGTAGTTTTAGACCAGGTTACCACTGGTTGAAACAAGGTGCCTGTGCAAGCACAACCACCGTGCTATATGGTGGACTCAGCAGGATTCGAACCTGCGACCGCTCGGTTCGTAGCCGAGTACTCTATCCAGCTGAGCTATGAGTCCAGTTGGTAGTTTTAGACCAGATTACCACTGGTTGAACAATCCGGCTCTGCAAGCAAAACCTTCATGTTGTATGGTGGACTCAGCAGGATTCGAACCTGCGACCGCTCGGTTCGTAGCCGAGTACTCTATCCAGCTGAGCTATGAGTCCATGTCTTGCCGCGCATTATAGATCGCTTTACCGATTTGCCAAGCACTTTTTCGTTTAATTTCAACGACTTAGTGATCTTGGCCAGTTGAAGCGCCCTAAGCGAATAATGGCGGTGAAGGGGGGATTCGAACCCCCGATACCCTTATGAGGTATACTCCCTTAGCAGGGGAGCGCCTTCGGCCACTCGGCCACCTCACCGCAACACGGGGCGTACTATAACCAGAGCCCTCCCCGTTTGCAAACCCTTTTTTAAAAAAAATCTGATAAAAATTAAAGGGTTGGTTCTTCGTCCTTCTCTTTCTTGATTCGCAGGTAGATTTCTTCGCGGTGAACCGCGACTTCCTTGGGCGCGCTAACGCCAATTCGTACCTGGTTGCCTTTGACACCCAGCACCGTAATGGTGATCTCACCGTCACCAATGATCAGGCTCTCGGCGCACCGACGAGTCAGAATCAACATAGCTTTCTCCTTACGCAGTTCAATCAGGGACAACAGTCTGAGGTAGCGCGCTGGCTGCGGGACGCACAGTCAGCGTGTGTGGCTGCCAGAGAGGACAGGACAGGGCCTATCCGGCGGCCGGAAACGCGAAGGGCGCGGCAAGCCGCGCCCTCCTCCTGGCTACGCGTTACTCGCCTTGGCGGGCAGGCGCATCCAGCTCGAAGGCGGTGTGCAGGGCGCGCACGGCCAGTTCGAGGTACTTCTCTTCGATTACCACCGAAACCTTGATTTCGGACGTGGAGATCATCTGGATGTTGATGGTCTCCTTGGCCAGCGCTTCGAACATGCGGCTGGCAACGCCGGCGTGCGAGCGCATGCCGACGCCGACGATCGATACCTTGGCAATCTTGGTGTCGCCGATCACTTCACGCGCGCCGATTTCGCGCGCAGTGTTTTCCAGCACCTTGTGCGCCGCTTCGTACTCGTTGCGGTGCACGGTGAAGGTGAAATCGGTGGTGTTATCGTGGGCAACGTTCTGCACGATCATGTCGACTTCGATGTTCGAAGCGCTGATCGGGCCGAGGATCTTGAAGGCAACGCCTGGGGTATCCGGCACGCCACGAATGGTCAGCTTGGCTTCATCACGGTTGAAGGCGATACCGGAAATGATCGGCTGTTCCATGGATTCCTCTTCATCAATGGTAATGAGGGTACCTGGACCCTCTTTGAAACTGTGCAGCACGCGCAACGGGACGTTGTACTTGCCGGCGAATTCGACAGAGCGGATCTGCAGCACCTTGGAACCGAGGCTGGCCATTTCCAGCATCTCTTCGAAGGTGATCTTCTCCAGACGGCGCGCCTGCGGTACCACCCGCGGGTCGGTGGTGTAGACACCATCGACGTCGGTGTAGATCTGGCACTCGTCTGCCTTCAGCGCAGCCGCCAGGGCCACACCAGTGGTGTCTGAGCCGCCACGGCCGAGGGTGGTGATGCTGCCGTTCTCGTCGACGCCCTGGAAGCCCGCCACGACAACCACACGGCCGGCCTTGAGGTCGGCGCGAATCTTCTGGTCGTCGATCTGCAGGATGCGCGCCTTGTTGTGTGCGCTGTCGGTGAGAATGCGCACCTGGTTGCCGGTGTAGGACACCGCTGGCACGCCGCGCTTGATCAAGGCCATGGCCAGCAGGGCAATGGTCACCTGCTCGCCAGTCGACACGATCACGTCCAGTTCACGCGGAACCGGCTTGTCGCTAATCTGCTTGGCCAGGTCCAGCAAGCGGTTGGTCTCCCCGCTCATGGCCGACAGGACCACGACCAGGTCATCGCCTGCCTCGCGGAATTTCTTGACCTTGTCGGCAACCTGCTCGATCCGCTCGATGGATCCGACAGAGGTGCCGCCAAATTTCTGTACGATCAACGCCATTTCAAAGCTGCCTCTGCCCGTGATGGGCACCCAATAAACAATCCAACCTGAAACGGCCCGCTATCGCTAGCGGGCCGTTTCATCTCAAAGCCGCTGTTCGGCGAACGGCACAGCAAGGGCCAGGGCACTGTCCAGTGCAGCGACGTCGACGCCGCCACCCTGGGCCATGTCCGGACGACCACCGCCTTTACCGCCAACCGCTGCAGCGGCCTGCTTCATCAGATCGCCGGCCTTGAGTTGGCCGGAGAGGTCTTTGGTCACGCCAGCCACCAGCACGACCTTGCCCTCATGCTCACTGCCCAGCAGGATCACTGCGTGGCCGAGCTTGTTCTTCAATTGATCGACCAGCGCCAGCAGAGCCTTGCCATCCTGCCCATCAAGGCGGGCGGCGAGGACCTTGGCGCCTTTGACCTCAACGGCTGCATTGGAGAGATCGTCTCCGGCAGCGCTGGCGGCCTTGGCCTGCAGCTGTTCAAGCTGTTTTTCCAGCTGACGGTTGCGCTCGAGCACCGCCGCCAGCTTGTCGATCAGGTTGTCACGGTTACCCTTGACCAGTTGCGCAGCTTCCTTGACCTGCTCTTCAGCAGTGTTCAGGTAGGCCAGCGCCGCAGCCCCGGTGATCGCTTCGATACGGCGCACGCCAGAGGCCACGCCGCCTTCGCTGATGATCTTGAACAGGCTGATGTCGCCGGTGCGCTTGGCATGGATGCCACCGCACAGCTCCACCGAAAAATCACCGCCCATGCTCAACACGCGCACGCTGTCGCCGTATTTTTCGCCGAACAACGCCATTGCACCTTTGCGCTTGGCGGTTTCGATATCAGTCTCTTCGGTTTGCACTTCGGAGTTCTTGCGCACTTCGCGGTTGACGATGTCTTCCAGCGCCTTGAGCTGCTCAGGCTTGACCGCCTCGAAGTGGCTGAAGTCAAAGCGCAGGCGCTGGCTGTCGACCAGCGAGCCTTTCTGCTGGACGTGATCACCGAGCACCTGGCGCAGCGCCGCGTGCAGCAGGTGAGTCGCGGAGTGGTTCAGCGAGGTGGCGTGCTGCACTTCGGCATCCACCTGCGCTTCAACCTCGGCGCCTACGCGCAGCGCGCCGCTGGCGACTACACCGTGGTGCAGGAATGCACCGGCGGTCTTGGTGGTATCACGCACATCGAAGCGCACGTCGGCGGCCTGCAGGTAGCCGGCATCGCCGATCTGGCCGCCGGACTCGGCGTAGAACGGCGTGCGATCAAGCACCACCACGCCTTCGTCGCCTTCATGCAGTTGCTCGACAGCCTGGCCGTCCTTGTACAGCGCGACGACCTTGGCCCGGGCCGTGGTCGCCTTGTATCCGAGGAACTCGGTAGCGACATCAACCTTGACCAGGCTGTTGTAGTCCATGCCAAAGGCGCTGGCGGAGCGGGCGCGCTCGCGCTGGGCTTCCATCTCGCGCTCGAAACCGGCTTCGTCGATGGTCAGCTCACGCTCACGGGCGATGTCGGCAGTCAGGTCCATCGGGAAGCCATAGGTGTCATACAGCTTGAACACCACGTCACCCGGAACGGTAGTGCCCTGCAGCTGGGCCAGGTCCTGCTCGAGGATGCGCAGGCCCTGCTCGAGGGTCTTGGCGAACTGCTCTTCTTCGCTTTTGAGCACGCGCTCGATGTGCGCCTGCTGGCTGCTCAACTCAGGGAAGGCCTGGCCCATCTCGGCAACCAGGGCGGCGACGATCTGGTAGAAGAAGCTGCCCTTGGCACCGAGCTTGTTGCCGTGACGGCAAGCACGGCGAATGATCCGGCGCAGCACGTAGCCACGGCCTTCGTTGGACGGCAGCACGCCATCGGCGATGAGGAAACCGCACGAACGAATGTGGTCGGCGACGACTTTCAGCGATGGCTGGCCGTCATTGCTGCAACCGATGGCCTGGGCCGCGGCTACCAGCAGGTTCTGGAACAGGTCGATCTCGTAGTTCGAGTGCACATGCTGCATCACCGCACTGATCCGCTCCAGGCCCATGCCGGTATCCACCGACGGCGCTGGCAGCGGGTGCAGGACGCCATCGGCGGTGCGGTTGAACTGCATGAAGACGTTGTTCCAGATCTCGATGTAGCGGTCGCCGTCTTCTTCTGGCGAGCCGGGTGGACCGCCCCAGATATCGGCGCCGTGGTCAAAGAAGATCTCGGTGCACGGGCCGCACGGGCCGGTGTCGCCCATGGTCCAGAAGTTGTCCGAAGCGTAAGGCGCGCCCTTGTTGTCGCCAATGCGCACCATGCGCTCGGCTGGCACGCCGATTTCCTTGGTCCAGATATCGTAGGCTTCGTCATCGCTGGCATAGACCGTGACCCAGAGTTTTTCCTGGGGCAGGTTCAGCCACTGCGGCGAAGTCAGGAAGGTCCAGGCGTAGGTGATCGCGTCACGCTTGAAGTAGTCACCGAAGCTGAAGTTGCCCAGCATTTCGAAGAAGGTGTGGTGACGCGCGGTGTACCCGACGTTTTCCAGGTCGTTGTGCTTGCCGCCGGCGCGGACGCACTTCTGGCTGCTGGCGGCGCGGGTGTAGGCGCGCTTCTCCTGGCCAAGGAAGCAGTCCTTGAACTGGTTCATGCCGGCATTGGTGAACAGCAGGGTCGGGTCGTTGCCCGGGATCAGGGAGCTGGAGGCAACACGGGTGTGGCCCTGCTCCTCGAAGAAGCGAAGGAAGGCTTCACGGATTTCTGCGCTTTTCATAGGTTCTTCCACGGAAACGGCGGCCGTTAAGGCAAACACGTCGAAACGACGGCAAAGGGCCGCATTATATCGGTCCTGCAAGCTGGATGCAGTGTGTTTATGCGCCCTGAAAGGTCGTTTGCAGGCAATTTCAGGTCAGCACGGCTAAAAACTTGAAGGGGATGCTAAGGCGAGGGTTTGGCCGCTGGCAAGCCAATTACCGCTGGGGCAGGGAAAATCAGCCGGGATGCGTTGATCGAGGCTGGCCGCGCAGCGCACAGCCAGCGACAAATGGTACGGATCAGCTCAGGCGCTGCCCCGAATCAGGCACGATCAGAATGCCCGCACGCAGGCCGTTGCGCACCTTGGGGTTGGGGAAAATGATCCGCGCGCCCTCCTCCTCGACGATCCAGCGGGTTTCAGCCAGATCTTCTGCAAGCAGGTAGCCCTTGCTCAGCTCGGAGAAGTTTTCGATGTCATCCGGCAGGTGCAGGTGGAAGTGGTCGCTGTGCTTGATGATCTCGCGAGCCACGCTGAACAGCTGCAAGCCGTTCAAGCTGTCATCGCCCGTGGGCTCCTCGCCTTCGATGATCTGCACCAGGCGCTTGTGCAGGCGATCAAGGTTGACCTCTTCGTTCTGCCCAAATGGGCGCGCCTTGCCCAGTTCGAGGGTAAACGCCTCGGCCTCGAGCTGCTCGTAGGTGAAGGCACTAAAGGTGATCGAGGTCTTGCTCTGCAGCAACACCGCCTGCATCCCGGCCTGGCTCAGGCGCGCCAGTTCACGCCGCGAGTGCTGCCGGCCATCCTTGTACGGATACAAGGCGAACTGCTCGATCTTGGAACCGCGGATCGCGGTGTGCAGGTCGTAATGCAGGCGATTGCGCCCTGCGCTACCGAAAAAGGTCCGCGCGTACTGCTCCAGCTCGGCGGCCCGCAGCGCTTCGAAACCGCTCGACGATTCGTACCGGCCATTGAACAGACGGTTCAGGTCCTGCTCGATATAGCGCTGGCCGGCGCGCATCGCCAGGGGGCTGCCGAACAGAAACAGTATCCGCGCCTGCGGCACGATCTCGCCCCTGGCGATGCCCTGCAGCAGCTGATCGAGCAACTCGATCGGCGCGGTCTCGTTACCGTGGATACCCGCCGACAGCAGCAGGTGCAAGGTACCGTCTTCCACCTTCGGCGGCGTCACTTCCAGCGCGCCCTCCCCCAGCCAGCGCAGGCGCAGGCCTGCTGATGTCGATTGAGTCTTCTCGCCCGGCTCACGGCCGCCAAGCGTCAGGTCAAGCAGTTTGCCGAGGGCGAGCATAGGCACATCCTTAGTGGTGGTGACCGCAATCCGGGCCGTGCACGTGGCCATCCTCATCGTCGTCGCCCAGCTCCGCCGGCTCCATCTCCAGCTGCAGGCTGACCAGGTTGGTGGCCATCGGGCGCAGCAGCAGGTTGGCGAACTCGGCATCGCCTTCAGCGACATCCACACCGATCAGCAGTTGGCCGCGGCCGTCCTGCTGAATCCAGACTTCCTTGCCCTGCCAGAGGATTGCAAAGCGCGTGCAGGAGGTTTCCAGCTGGGTGCCATCAGTATCTTCAAGGATCAACTGCAGGGCGTCAGACATTTACTTAATTCTCTCTTCAGGGTTGGCGTTGGAACGGATAGACCGAGCCCAGCTTGAGCAGCTGGGTCAGGTCATCCATGGCCGTACGGCATTCGTTGAGCAGTTGTGGGTCGGCCAGGTCGCTGTCGCTCATGCGATCGCGATAGTGCCGATCGACCCACTGGATAAGGCTGTCGTACAGCGGCGCCGACATGATAACCCCTGGATTGACCGCCGCCAGCTCGGATTCTTTCAAGGCCACGCGCAGACGCAGGCACGCCGGGCCGCCGCCGTTCTGCATGCTCTGCTTGAGATCGAACACCTTGACCTCCTTGACCGGGCCACCCTGGCTGGTCAACTGGCTCAGGTAGTCCCAGACCCGCGGGTTGTTGCGGCACTCTTCTGGCACCACCAGCAGCATCGAGCCGTCTTCGCGTGACAGCAGCTGGCTGTTGAACAGGTAGGAACGCACCGCGTCCTCCACTGCCACCGCCGCCCGTGGCACGCAGATGCCCTGGAACCTGCCGCCCTTGCTGGCCAGTTTGGCCTGCAGCTGAGCAAGCACCGCATCGGTCTCGAGGAAGGCATCCTCGTGGTAGAACAGCACTTCGCCGTTACCTACCGAAATCACGTCGTTATGGAACACGCCCTGGTCGATCACCGCTGGATTCTGTTGAGCGTAGACCACCCCGTCAGCGCTGAGGCCGTGCAAGCGAGCGACGGCCTGCGAAGCTTCCAGGGTCTGGCGTGCCGGGTACTTCTGCGGCGCCGGGTAGCGGCTGTCGAAGGCACTGCGGCCGTAGACAAAAAACTCCACACCAGGCTCGCCATAGCTGCGGCAGAAGCGCGTGTGGTTGGCTGCGCCTTCATCACCAAACTGGGCCACCGCCGGCAGCGCCTGGTGGTGGGCGAATACCTGCTCATCGGCGAACATCGCCGCCAGTACGCGGCTGGTGGTCGGGTGCTCGATGCTGCGGTGGTACTTGCAGTTGAGGTTGGCGGCAGTGAAATGCACGCGGCCATCGGCGGTGTCGGCGCTCGGGCTGACCGTGGCCGCGTTGGCTACCCACATGCTCGAGGCCGAGCAACTGGCGACCAGCAACGGCATGGCCTCCTGGGCGGCGCGGCGGATCACCTCGGCGTCACTGCCGCTGAAGCCGAGCCGGCGCAGGGCAGCAACGTCCGGGCGCTCCTGCGGGGCGAGCACGCCCTGCTTGAAGCCCATGTCGCTCAGCGCCTTCATCTTGGCCAGGCCCTGACGCGCCGCTTCACGCGGGTTGGAGCACTGTTGGCTGTTGCTCTGCGAGGCCACGTTGCCGTACGACAGGCCGCCGTAGTTGTGGGTCGGCCCTACCAGGCCATCAAAATTCACTTCATAGGATTTCATCGGCAAGGCTCCGAGACCATTTGTTATAGGGTGACGCCCGGCGTCAATGTCGCCGGCAAGGCGAGGCTGGCGGTCTCCAGCGATGCCACGGGGTAAGCGCAGTAGTCGGCTGCGTAGTAAGCGCTGGCGCGGTGGTTGCCGCTGGCGCCGACGCCACCGAATGGCGCACTGCTGGCGGCACCGGTGAGCTGCTTGTTCCAGTTGACGATACCGGCGCGGCTACGCAGCCAGAAGTGCTGGTAGCGCGCATGCGAATCGGACAACAAACCGGCGGCCAAGCCGTATTGAGTGGCGTTGGCCTGGTCGATCGCGCTGTCGAAGTCGGCGTAACGAATGACCTGCAGCAACGGCCCGAAGAATTCTTCGTCTGGGCGTTCTGCAACGCCTGTGACGTCGATGATGCCAGGCGTCAGCAGCGCTGCGCTTGCTTGCGGCTGAGTCATCGCCAGCAGTGCCAGCGCACCCTTGCCGATCAGCGCTTGTTGAGCATCAAGCAGGGCCTGGGCTGCCGCCAGGGAAATCACCGACCCCATGAACGGCGCCGGTTGCTGGTCATAGGCGCCAACCGTGATGCTGCGGCAGACCTCGACCAGCCGCGCCAGCAGGCTGTCACCCCAGGCGCCCTCGGGCACCAGCAAGCGACGCGCACAGGTGCAGCGCTGACCAGCAGAAATGAACGCCGACTGAATGATGGTGTAGACGGCCGCGTCGAGGTCCTTGACCTGATCGACCACCAACGGATTGTTGCCGCCCATTTCCAGCGCCAGAATCTTCTCCGGGCGCCCGGCAAATTGCTGGTGCAACAAGTTGCCGGTGCGGCTGGAGCCGGTGAAGAACAAACCGTCGATACCGGTATCGGCAGCCAGCGCCACGCCAGTCTCGCGGGCGCCCTGAACCAGATTGAGCACGCCCGCAGGCAAACCCGCCGCGATCCAGCATTTGACCGTCAGCTCGGCCACTCTCGGGGTCAGCTCGCTGGGCTTGAACACCACGCAGTTGCCAGCCAGCAGCGCCGGCACGATATGCCCGTTGGGCAAGTGGCCGGGGAAGTTGTACGGGCCGAACACCGCCACTACGCCATGGGGCTTGTGCCGCAGCACGGCAGTCGCATCGCCGAGCGGGCCGCTTTTTTCACCGGTGCGTTCACGATAGCTCTGCACCGAAATCGCCACCTTGTTGACCATGCTGGTGACTTCGGTGGCCGACTCCCACAACGGTTTACCGGTTTCTTCACCGATGCAGCGGGCCAGTTCGTCAGCATTGGCCTTGAGCTGCTCGGCGAAGGCTTCCAGCACCGCGATGCGTGCCTCCAGGCTGAGCAGAGCCCAGGCCGGAAAAGCTTGGCGAGCTGCGGCTACTGCATCTGCAACCTGGCCAGCAGCAGCGCCCTGCCCTGCCCAGACGACCGCCTGGGTGACCGGGTTCAGCGACTGCAGCGCCTCACCCTGGCCGGCCTGCCATTGCCCTGCGATGTAATGGGTTGTCATCACTGCGCCTCCCGGCTGGCGGACAAGGTGACTGCGCGCACGTGGTCACCCACGCCCAGGCGCAGGCGTTTCGCCGTCAGCGCGTCAACCACCAGCGTGCCGGCCGCCAGCCGTGCTGGCGCTGCGGTGATGCGGCAGTCTTCACGTTTGCGGTTGTGGATCAGGTACGGCGTGGCATCTTCGCCCGGGGTGCCAATTGCCAGCACTAGGTTCTGACTTTCGCGCACAGCACGGATCTTTGCCGTGTCGCATTCGATTGCCGGGCCTGCATCGAAGATGTCGACGTAGCCCTGGTAGTTGAAGCCTTCGCGCTCGAGCATGGCCAGCGCCGGCTCGGTGTCGGTGTGCACCCGGCCGACCACACTGCGCGCAGCCTCGGAAAGGAAGCAGGTGTACAGCGGGAACTTGGGCATCAATTCGGCGATGAAGGCCTTGTTGCCCACGCCAGTCAGATAGTCTGCCTGGCTGAACTCCATCTTGAAGAAGTGCCGGCCCAGCGACTCCCAGAACGGCGAACGGCCTGCGGCGTCAGAGATACCGCGCATTTCGGCGATGACCTTCTTGCCGAACAGCTCAGGAAACTCGGCGATGAACAGCATGCGCGCCTTCGACAGCAAGCGACCGTTGAGGCCATTGCGGTGATCACTGCGCAGGAACAACGAACACAACTCGGAGTTGCCGGTGAGGTCGTTGGCCAGGAACAGTGTCGGGATCTCGCGGTAGATATTCAGCTCCTGCGAAGCGCTCACCGTCAGGCCGACCCGGTAGTTGTACCAGGGCTCACGCAGGCCGACGGCGCCGGCGATGGCACTGATGCCGACCACCAGGCCTTCATCGTTTTCCAGCACGAACAGGTAATCGGTGTCGGCCCGCCCGGCTTCACCGGTGAAGCTCTTTTCAGCCCAGCGCACGCGCTGAGCCAGCCGCTCTTCGTTGGCCGGCAAGGTGGTCAGGCCAGTGGTACCGGCGCTGCGCGCCATTTCGATGAGCGCGGGTAAATCGCTGCTGCGTACGGGACGAACGATCATGCTATCTCCTTGAGCGGCGGTCTGTGCCGGCCGCAAGACGGGTGCGGGTCGCGGGCGCTGGCGCTACGGCCAGGCCAGTCACACAGCGACCAGGCGCACGCTGGCACCTTCACCGACGCCCAGGGCATCGGCCGCTTCACTACTCAGGCTGACCGGCTTGCCCGGCACCCAGTCCAGTTCCAGCAACACGGCGCGGTAATCCTGCAGCTGGCCATTGCAGACCAGATAGGCGCGACCACCCTTGACCGCGGCATCGTCGAGCTTGACCGGGACCACTCGGCTCTGGCTGATCGAACGAATCCCCGAGGCACGTGCGTGCAGGGTCGGGCCACCGTCGAAGATGTCGATGTAATGCTCGGTCTCGAAACCTTCGCGCATGAGGATATCGAAGGTGATCTGCGCCCGCGGATGCACCTGGCCCATCGCCTCCTGGGCGTGGTCCGGAAGCAGCGGCACATAGATCGGGTAATGCGGCATCAGCTCGGCGAGGAAGGTCCGGCTCTTCAACCCGCACAGGCGCTCGGCGTCGGAATAGTTCAGGTCGAAGAAATTACGCCCGATCGAATCCCAGAACGGCGACTCACCCTGCTCGTCGCTGTAGCCGACGATCTCGGTAACCACCGAGTCGGCAAAGCGCTCCGGGTGGGCGGCCATGAACAGCAGGCGGCCGCGCGAATTGAGTTCGGCAAAGCCGCTGGCAACCAACTCCGGCAACACGTAGAAGCTGGTCAGCAGGCTGTTGCCGGTGAGGTCGTGGCACAGCGACAGGACGTGGATCTTGTTGTGGATCTTCAGCTCGCGCGAAGCATGCACAAAGGTCTCGTTGCGGAAGCTGTAGAACGGCTCCGAGTAGCCCGCCGAGGCAACGATGGCCGAGCAGCCGGCCAGCTTGCCGGTGCTGGTGTCTTCGAGCACGAAGAAGTAGCTCTCTTCGCCATTGAAGCTAACCTCGGCGGCAAACGAGGTTTCCGATGCGGCAATCTTGTCGCCCAGACGCGCAGCGTCATCAGGCAGCGAAGTGACACCAACCGGGCTGTCCGCAGCCATGCGCTGCACTTCATTCAGGTCAGCCATTTGCGCGGGGCGCATTACCAGCATGGTGTCACTCCTTTCGGGAATACAGGCCGCACAGCGTGGTGCGGCAAAACGGCGGGTGCCCGCCTGAGGCAAGGCACCCGCGCTGAAATTCTGCTGTCGCCGCTGGCACTGCTGACAACGGCGACAGAATCGCTGAAGGTCAGCCCTGCAGCAGCTTGGCCACGGCACGCTCGAAGCGGTCCAGGCCTTCGTCGATATCGGCATCCTCGACGACCAGGCTCGGTGCAAAACGCACTACGTCCGGGCCAGCCTGCAACACCATCAGGCCTTCTTTTTCTGCGGCATTGAGCACGTCCTTGGCCTTGCCTTTCCAGGCATCGGTCAGCACGCAACCGATCAGCAAACCGACACCACGGACGAGACTGAACAGCTCGATCTTCTCCAGGCGTGCCTTGAAGCGCTCATGCTTGGCAGTGACGGCGGCCAGGGTCTGCGGCGTGTTGATCACATCCAGCACTGCACAGGCCACGGCGCAGCCCAGCGGGTTGCCGCCGTAGGTGGTGCCGTGGGTGCCGGCGACCAGGTGCTTGGCGATGTCGTCGGTGGTCAGCATGGCGCCGATCGGGAAGCCGCCGCCCAGGCTCTTGGCGCTGGAGAGGATGTCTGGGGTCACGCCGTAATGCTGGTAGGCATACAGGTGGCCGGTACGGCCGACACCGGTCTGCACTTCGTCGAAGATCAGCAGCGCGTTGTGCTCGTCACACAGCTTGCGCGCACCTTCCAGGTAAGCCAGGTCAGCCGGCACTACGCCGCTCTCGCCCTGGATCGGCTCGATCACCACCGCGCAGGTCTTGTCGGAGATCTGTGCCTTGAGCGCTTCAAGGTCGTTGTAAGGCACATGGCTGATGCCGGTGATCTTCGGACCAAAACCGTCGGAGTACTTCGGCTGGCCACCGACGCTGACGGTAAACAGGGTGCGACCGTGGAAGCTGTTCACGGTGGAGATGATTTCGTGCTTGTCCGGGCCGAAGCGATCATGGGCGACACGACGGGCCAGCTTGAACGCAGCCTCGTTGGCCTCGGCGCCAGAGTTGCAGAAGAACGCCTTGTCGGCAAAGGTCGCGTCGACCAGCTTGTGCGCAAGACGCAAGGCCGGCTCGTTGGTGAATACGTTGGACACATGCCAGAGGGTATTGGCCTGCTCGGTCAATGCCTTGACCAGCGCCGGGTGGCAATGACCCAGGGCGTTTACCGCGATGCCGCCGGCAAAGTCGATCAGTTCGCGACCCGCCTGGTCCCAGACTCGAGAGCCCTCGCCTCGCACCGGAATGAACGCCGCCGGGGCGTAGTTGGGAACCATGACCTGGTCGAAATCGGCACGTTGCACCGGGGCTTGCTCAACGGACATCTGAGTCTCCTGAAGAGAAACGCTGGCCTGGGATTGGCGAGCGATGGGGGGATTGTAAGGACTGATCAGCGCCTGTCCTTGCGGCCAAGCGACAACTTGTTACAGCGCCAAACCGTGTTGCACAGAGGTTTTCGGCAATGCGACAAACACTGTCGCAATCGCGCAGTGTAAAGGAGGGACGCTGCGTCGGGGAGAGGTGGTGGGTAATTGAGAGAACAGTTGTTCACATGCTTGCCGGGGCCGTTTTGCGGCCCCTAGGCGCTACTTGTCGACCGAAGGCGCCGAACTAAGCTCGAAAGGGCTGTTGTTGCGCCGCTGGTTACGGTCTTCCCGCGGCGTCGCGCCGAAGAAGTTGCGGTAGGCGCTGGAAAAATGCGGCCCCGATGAGAACCCGCACGACAGACCGATCTGGATGATCGACTTGCTGGTCTGCATCAACATCTGTCGCGCCTTGTTCAAGCGCAGCTCGAGGTAATACTGACTCGGCACGCGATTGAGGTACTGCTTGAAGATCCGCTCCAACTGGCGCCGCGACACGCACACATGCTGGGCGATCTCATCGGTGGTCAGCGGCTCTTCGATGTTGGCTTCCATCAACAGCACGGCCTGGGTCAGCTTGGGGTGGCTTGAGCCAAGGCGGTTCTGCAGCGGGATACGCTGGCGCTCACCACCCTCACGAATGCGCTCGACCACCAGCTCCTCGGATACCGCACCGGCAAGCTCGGCGCCATGGTCACGGGCCAGCACGGCCAGCAGCAGGTCGACCACGGCCATGCCACCACAGGCGGTCAGGCGATCACGGTCCCAGTCAAACAGATGGCTGGTGGCAATCACCTTGGGGAAGCGTTCGGCAAAATCATCCTGCCAGCGCCAGTGCACCGCGGCGCGATAACCATCGAGCAGGCCCAGCTGCGCGAGGGGATAGACGCCCGCCGACAACCCGGCGATCACGCAACCGCTGCGAGCCAGCTGCTTGAGCCCGGACGACAGCGCGGCTGTGACCGTCTGCGGCGGCTCATCAGCCAGCACGAAGAGTTTCTGGAAACCTTCGAGACGGCCGTTCCAGGCCTCACCCGGCAACTGCCAGCCCTGCTGCTCGACAGGTTCGGCCTGGAGAAACACCAGATCGTAGATAACTTCCGGATGTACCCGCTGGGCCACCAGCAGTGCTTCTTCGGCCAAAGCCAAGGTCAGCGGCCGGGTGCTGGGCCAGATAAGAAAGCCGATACGCTGGGTGGTCATAGGGCGTGGTCCGAAACCTGAGAAGAGGTGGCGTCAGTTGCGCCAGGGATGGCTGCGCTCGCTGCGCAGCATGCCCTATTCTGGTGCAAAGGTGCAGCGTTACTTCAAGCTGCCCGAGAGAAACTGCTGGAGCCGTTCCGACTGCGGATTGACCAGCACTTCACGCGGATTGCCACGCTCCTCGACGATCCCTTTATGCAGGAACACCAGCTGATTGGAGACCTCGCGGGCAAAGCCCATTTCGTGGGTCACCACGACCATGGTGCGGCCTTCCTGGGCCAGCGACTGCATGACCTTGAGCACGTCACCGACCAGCTCCGGGTCGAGTGCCGAAGTGGGTTCGTCGAACAGCATCACTTCCGGCTCCATGGCCAGCGCACGGGCAATCGCCACACGTTGCTGCTCACCACCGGACATATGCCCAGGGTAGGCGTCCTTGCGGTGCGAAACGCCGACCTTGGCCAGGTAATGCTCGGCTTTTTCCAGGGCTTCTTTCTTGTTCATGCCGAGCACATGCACCGGCGCTTCGATGATGTTCTCGAGCGCGGTCATGTGCGCCCACAGATTGAAATGCTGGAACACCATCGACAGGCGCGAACGCATCCGTTGCAGCTGGCGCGGGTCGGCCGCCTTGAGCGCGCCTTCCTTGCCGGCAACCAGTTTGAGCTCTTCGTTGTTGAGCAGAATCTTGCCCGCGTGCGGTTGCTCGAGCAGGTTGATGCAACGCAGAAAGGTCGACTTGCCTGAACCGCTGGAGCCGATGATGCTGATCACATCGCCAGCCTTGGCCGCCAGGGAAACACCCTTGAGCACTTCATGGCTGCCATAGCGCTTGTGCAGGTCTTGGACTTCGAGTTTGTACATGCTGTCGGTTCTCACAGAGCGGTCAGTGCTTGCGCGGCGCCAGGTAGCCCAGCCAGCGGCGTTCAGCCATCTTGAACAGGCGCACCAGAATGAAGGTCAGGCACAGGTAGAACACACCCGCGGTGATGTAGGCCTCGAAAGGCAGGTAGTACTGGGCGTTGACGGTGCGCGCCGCGCCGGTGATGTCGATCAGGGTCACGATCGAGGCCAGGCTGGTGGTCTGCAGCATCATGATCACTTCGTTGCTGTACTGCGGCAGTGCCCGGCGCATGGCCGACGGCAGCAGGATACGGCGGTACATCTTGTAGCGCGACATGCCCATCGCCTTGGCTGCTTCGATCTCGCCATGGGGCGTGGCCTTGAGGCTGCCGGCGATGATTTCAGCGGTGTAGGCGCTGGTATTGACGGCAAATGCCAGGCACGCGCAGAAGGTCGCGCTGGACAGCCACGGCCAGAAGATACTCTCGCGCACTGCCTCGAACTGAGCCAGACCGTAGTAGATCAAGAACAGCTGCACCAGCATTGGCGTGCCGCGAATGACATAGGTGTAGAGCCATGCCGGCACATTCACCAGCGGCTGCTTGGACACTCGCATCAGCCCCAGCGGTACCGCTGCCAGCAAACCGAACAGCAGCGAGAACGCCAGCAGTTTCAGGGTGGTCAGCAAGCCGCCCAGGTACAGCGGCATGGCTTCCCAGATGACGTTGTAGTCAAAGATCATAGTTCTGCCGCCTTGACGCCTACCGAGTAGCGCCGTTCAAGGTATTTCAACGCCAGCAGCGAAACACTGGTAAGCACCAGGTACAGCGCAGCCACCGCCAGGAAGAAAGTGAAGGGTTCGCGGGTGGCATCAGCCGCCTGCTTGGCCTTGAACATCATGTCTTGCAGACCCACTACCGAGATCAACGCGGTGGCCTTGGTCAGTACCAGCCAGTTGTTGGTGAAGCCCGGAATGGCCAGGCGGATCATCTGCGGCACCATCACCCTGAAGAACACCTGGCGACTGCTCATGCCGTACGCCACACCGGCCTCGGCCTGCCCCTTGGGAATGCCCAGGAACGCGCCGCGGAAGGTTTCCGACAGGTACGCGCCAAAGATGAACCCCAGCGTACCGATACCGGCAGCCAGCGGGTTGAGGTCGATGTAGTCGTCATAGCCCAGCAGCGGCGCCAGCCGATTGAGCAAGTCCTGGCCGCCGTAGAAAATCAGCAGGATCAACACCAGATCCGGGATGCCGCGGATGACCGTGGCATACATATCGCCGAGCCAGGCCAGCCAGCGCACCGGCGACAGGCGCAGCGCCACGCCGATCAGACCGAGCACGATGGCCAGGGCCATCGACGACAGGGCGAGCTGTAGCGTCAGCCACGCCCCATCGAGGATGACTGCCCCGTAGCCTTTCAACATGATTGGGATTCCTCAGACCTAGGGAATGAAAAATGGTGCAAACCTCAGAGCCTCTGCTGTTTGCACCATTGCACAGTTGCGGTCCGACGTCTTACTTGGCCTCAGGCCCGTAGATGTCGAAATTGAAGTACTTGTCCTGGATCTTCTTGTACTCGCCGTTGGCGCGAATCGCGGCAATGGCAGCGTTGATCCGGTCAAGGTTTTCCTTGTCACCCTTGCGCACAGCAATACCGATACCGTCGCCGAAGTACTTGGCGTCGGTGAAGGCCGGACCTACAAAGGCAAAGCCCTTGCCGGCGTCGGTCTTGAGGAAGCCGTCTTCAAGCAGGGTGGCGTCGGCGACGGTGCCATCGAGACGACCGGCAGCGACATCCAGGTAGATTTCGTTCTGAGTGCCGTAAGGCACGACAGTTGCGCCTTGCGGGGCCAGCACTTCATTGGCGAAGCGGTTGTGGATCGAGCCGCGCTGCACGCCGATCTTCTTGCCCTTGAGCTCGGCCAGCGAGTCGCTGACGGTGGTGCCGTCCTTCATCACCAGACGTGCCGGGGTCAGGTAGTAGCGATTGGTGAAGTCGACCGACTTCTTGCGATCGTCGGTGATCGACATCGACGATAGGATCGCGTCGATCTTGCGCACTTTGAGTGCCGGGATCAGGCCGTCGAACTCTTGCTCGACCCAGGTGCACTTGACCTTCATCTCGGTGCACAGGGCATTGCCGATGTCGTAGTCAAAGCCAGCGATGCTGCCGTCAGGCTGCTTGAAGGCAAAAGGAGGGTAAGCGGCCTCGATACCGATTTTCAGCGGTTTTTCATCGGCGTGCGATACCAGGGAAAACACGGACAGCGCCAAGGCGCCAAGCAGTGCAAGCTTCTTCATCAGGTAACTCCATCGGTACGATACAAGGCAGGTGGTAACAGCTGCCCGAATGCGAATGGGTACAACGCAAGCCGCGAGAGGTATCGACCAGGGCCGCAGACCACGAGCGAGTGAGTGGCATTCTAACGACAGCCCGTTAGTCGATATTTCTTCAAAGCGACAACTAGTTATAGAAGCGCATGAAACAGCAGCGGGCGATATTGACAGCCCTTACGGTTTATGCAAGAGCGAAAAGGAAACAACCTGTAAACGAAGCAATAAGTGCGCCTATTATTGGCAAAGCCTTGTAATACGGCAAGTGTAGCGTGTCATCGGTTTTGCCGACGGCGTCTTAAGCCCTGTTTTGGGGCTCGTTTGGGTAGCCATGCCCCGCCCTGGTGCGACAGCGGTGACAGAATCGGTTACCGATGAATGTCGAAGTAACAGAATGCAAAAACCCCGCCGAGGCGGGGTTTTGTGGATTGGGGCTGCTTTGCAGCCCTTTCGCGACACAAGGCCGCTCCTACGGGGACCGCGTACATGCATCTTACGCGGTCAACTGTAGGAGCGGCCTCGTGTCGCGATAGGGCTGCAAAGCAGCCCCAGTACACCGATCAATCAGGCCGAAGCCAGGTTCATCGACTTGTGCGTATCGATCAAATGCTGCACCACCCCAGGATCCGCAAGGGTCGAAATGTCACCCAGAGCATCGTACTCAGCCGTGGCGATCTTGCGCAGGATCCGCCGCATGATCTTGCCCGAGCGGGTCTTCGGCAGCCCTGGCGCCCACTGGATGACATCCGGCGAAGCAATTGGGCCGATCTCCTTGCGCACCCAGTTTTTCAGCTCAAGGCGTAGCTGCTCACTAGGCTCGATACCGGAATTGAGGGTGACATAGACATAGATACCCTGCCCTTTGATGTCGTGCGGCACACCCACCACCGCCGCCTCGGCGACCTTGGGATGAGCGACCATCGCGCTTTCGATCTCGGCGGTGCCCATGCGGTGGCCGGAAACGTTGAGCACGTCATCCACACGACCGGTGATCCAGTAGTAACCATCTTCGTCGCGACGGGCGCCGTCACCGGTGAAGTACATGCCGCGGAAGGTCTTGAAGTAGGTGTCGACGAAACGATCATGGTCGCCATACAGCGAGCGCGACTGACCTGGCCACGAATCGAGAATCACCAGGTTACCCTCGGCCGCACCATCGATCAGGTTGCCGAGGTTATCGACCAGTGCCGGCACCACACCGAAGAACGGCCGCGTCGCCGAGCCCGGCTTGAGGCCAGTCGCACCCGGCAGCGGGCTGATGAGGATGCCGCCGGTTTCGGTCTGCCACCAGGTATCGACGATCGGGCAACGGCCTTTGCCTACGGCCTGGTGGTACCAGTTCCAGGCTTCCGGGTTGATCGGCTCGCCGACCGAGCCGAGCAGGCGCAGGCTGGAGCCATCGGCACCTTCGACCGCAGCCTGACCTTCGGCCATCATTGCGCGGATCGCGGTCGGTGCGGTGTAAAGGATATTGACCTTGTGCTTGTCGATGATCTTCGACACACGAGTGATGTCCGGATAGTTCGGCACACCCTCGAACAGCACGGTGGTAGCGCCGTTGGCCAGCGGGCCGTAGACGATGTAGCTGTGGCCAGTGACCCAGCCGACATCGGCGGTGCACCAGTAGACTTCACCCGGGCGGTAGTCGAATACCCGCTCATGGGTCAGCGCGGCGTAAACCATGTAGCCGCCGGTGGTGTGCAGCACGCCCTTTGGCTTGCCGGTGGAGCCTGAGGTGTAGAGGATGAACAGCGCTTCTTCGGCGCCCATTTCTTTCGGGGCGCAGTGGCTCGAAGCAACCTTCATCAGGTCTTCGTACCAGATATCGCGATGCTGGTGCCAGGCGATGTCGCCACCGGTGCGCTTGCAGACGATGATCTTCTGCACGCTGCTGGTTTCCGGGTTGGTCAGCGCCAGGTCGACGTTACCCTTGAGCGGGGTACGGCGACCGCCACGCAGGCCCTCGTCGGCAGTGATGACGACCTTCGACTTGCAGTCGATGATCCGCCCCGCCAGCGCTTCTGGCGAGAAGCCACCGAACACCACCGAATGGATCGCACCGATACGGGCACAGGCCAGCATGGCGACCACAGCTTCGGGGATCATCGGCATGTAGATGGTCACCACGTCACCGCGGTGCACGTCCTGGCCACGCAAGGCGTTGGCGAATTTGCAGACCTGCTCGTGCAGTTCGCGGTAGGTGATGTTGCGGCTCTCGGAAGGGTCGTCGCCTTCCCAGATGATTGCTACCTGATCGCCACGCTCTTCAAGGTGACGGTCCAGGCAGTTGTAGGAAACGTTGAGGGTGCCATCGGCGAACCACTTGATGTCGACATGGTGGTCGTCGAACGAGGTCTGCTTGACCTTGGTGAACGGCTTGATCCAGTCCAGCCGCTGAGCCTGCTCGCGCCAGAAACCGTCGGGGTTGATCACCGACTGCTGGTACATGGCCTTGTAGGTGGCCTCGTCGGTCAGGGTGGTCGCCGCAACCTCGGGACGAACGGGATACAGTGGAGCCGCACTCATCTGTGATACCTCGGTGTAATAGTTGTTTTTGTATGGAACCGTTTTTAACTGTAACAGAGTGCTCAGGGCCATTCGACGTTGGTAGTAGCGCCCCCCTCCTTTACCCACTGCGCCCTCAGCGATGGCTCTAGATCAGCCATGCCAGCACTTCGCCAGCCTCGCCACAGCACAGCGGCGCGGGATTGTTACAGAATCTGCCAACAGTCTTTATCAAAACCCGCTCTGTTTCAGCCGTACAACGCGGCCTAGAATTCCTCTCGCCAACAACGGCAAGGCGATTAACTTCCGACAGTAGCCCCCACCCAGCAGGTGTTAATCCCAAGATAATTAAAACCCTTGATTATCGTTTTACGCGCAGCGCCACACGCGCTGCGTGCACCCTCTCGCCCCTGTATAGGTAAATCGAAAATGAAAGCGTTACTGGTATTGGCACTTGGCACTCTTTGCAGCACCGCGGCACTGGCCGACGACCTTGCAAACAGCGCCAAGCAGATCCCGGTTGAACAGTACAACTACTCGCAGCACCTGGACATCGCCCGTGTTATCTCGATGAGCGCTGTGCCCAATGTCTGCGAAGTGGTACCGGCCCGCATGACCTATGAAGACTCGCAGGGCCAACAGCACATTCTCGAATACCGAGTAATGGGCAACGGCTGCTCGAACGGTTAAGCAGCATGAAACAGGGGCCCGCAAGGCCCCTTTCGCTTAATCCGCCCTATTGATCCGCTGATTTACCCAACGCGTATTCTCGCAACTTGTTGGCGATCGTCGTATGTGAAACACCCAGGCGTTTACCCAACGCACGACTACTTGGAAACTCCGCCAACAACGACTCCAACACCGCCCTTTCAAAACGCCCGACAATATCGGCAAGTTGCCCCTCCAGGGAAAACTCGCCTAACGGTTGGCGCACACCATAATCCGGCAAACGGATATGCTCGCTTTTAACTACACCACCCTCACACAATGAAACGGCTTGAAACAGTACGTTCTCAAGTTGCCGCACATTGCCCGGCCAATGATAGTGTGCAAGTTTATCCATGGCCGCCGACAGCAACTTGGGCAGTGGGCAGCCAATCTGCCGACTGGCTTGATCCAGAAAATGCTCGACCAAGCCGTCCAGGCCATCCATGCATTCACGCAGCGGCGGAATGTGCAGCGAGAGCACGTTCAAGCGGTGGTACAGGTCCTGGCGGAACTCACCCCGCGCGCACAACTCGGACAAGTCTACCTGGGTCGCGCAGATGACCCGCACATCCAGGTATACCTCTTCATCACTGCCGACCCGACGAAAGCAACCGTCCTGCAAAAAGCGCAGCAGCTTGACCTGCAGACGCGGGCTCATCTCGGCCACGCCATCGAGGAACAGGGTACCGCCTGCGGTCAGCTCGAGCAGACCGAGTTTGCCCTCGGCGCGGGCACCTTCGAATGCACCCGGCCCGTAGCCAAACAGCTCGGTCTCGGCCATCGACTCCGGCAAGCCGGCACAGTTGAGCGCCATCAATGGCGCCTGACCGCGCGGGCTGGCCAGGTGACAGGCGCGCGCCAACAGCTCCTTGCCCGTGCCGGTTTCACCTTCGATCAGCAGCGGCGCATCCAGTGGCGCCATGCGCCGCGCCTCGCGCACTACTGCCGCCATTACTTTCGAGCTTTGGAAGATACTGTCAAAGCCGCGCAGCTCCTGCTTGCGCACATTGTAGATACGCTCGCCGATGCGATCGGCACGGTGCAGGGTCAGTACGGCACCGGCCAGCGCTTCGCTTTCATCGTGCTCGGACTGCAGCGGCGCGATATCTGCCAGAAACACATCGCCCTTGAGCTTGACCCGCAGGCCGTTGATCCGCGACTGGTTGGCGCGGACCAGTTCAGGCAGGTCGAAGTCCTCGACATAGCGCGCCAGCGGCAAGCCCGGCACCTCGTCCACACGCACGCCCAGCAACTGCGCGGCGGCGCGGTTGGCGGCGACGATGCTGCCGCCCATGTCCACCGACAGCACCGGAAACTCGAGCGCGCCCAGCAGCGCATTCAATTCCATGTGCCGGCGCTCACTGGGCATCAAGCCGACGCGCTTGACGCCGAATACGCCAGTGATGGCCTCGAATTTGGGCCGTAACGCCTGAAATTGCAGGTTCACCAGATTTGGGCAATGCAGGTAGATCGCATTGCCATGGTCGCCGCCTACCTCACCGCGCAGCACGTTGATGCCGTACTCCACCAGCAGGTTGAGGATGTCCCGCAGGATGCCGATGCGGTTCTGGCAATGCACTTTGATACGCATGTAGAGGTCTCGTAGCTGCCGATTTCTAGCCGGCATGCAGAAAAGTCGTAAAGATAAGCTGACAAAAATAGCGCTTGGCTAGCGCACATGGCCGTGATTTTCCGGGATCACTGGCATTTTGTAAAATTAACGTTACGAAACCATAGCCAGAAACAGGTTAACGCGCGCGTAAACCCGGTGCAAAACCTTCGGCAACGGGATATTCCTAGGGGCAGTCGCAATCAAAACAATAAAGCCCTCACCAGGAGAGCCACATGAAACAGACGCACTACGTGGCCCGCGAGCCCGATGCGAACGGTTTTATCGACTACCCGCAAGACGAGCACGCAGTCTGGAATACTTTGATTACCCGCCAGTTAAAGGTAATCGAAGGCCGTGCGTGCCAGGAGTACCTGGACGGCATCGAGCAGCTCAAACTGCCCCATGAGCGCATCCCCCAATTGGGCGAGATCAACAAAGTGCTTGGCGCCACTACAGGCTGGCAGGTTGCACGCGTACCGGCATTGATCCCGTTCCAGACCTTTTTCGAATTGCTCGCCAGCAAGCGCTTCCCGGTGGCCACCTTCATCCGCACCCGTGAAGAACTGGACTACTTGCAAGAGCCGGATATCTTTCATGAAATCTTCGGCCACTGCCCGCTGCTGACCAACCCATGGTTCGCCGAGTTCACCCACACCTATGGCAAGCTTGGCCTGGCTGCGACCAAGGAAGAGCGGGTGTACCTGGCCCGGCTGTACTGGATGACCATCGAATTCGGCTTGATGGATACCGCGCAAGGCCAACGTATCTATGGCGGCGGCATCCTCTCCTCGCCCAAAGAGACGGTCTACAGTCTGTCCAGCGAGCCCGAGCATCAAGCCTTCGACCCGATCGAGGCGATGCGTACGCCTTATCGCATCGACATCCTGCAGCCGGTGTACTTCGTCCTGCCCAACCTCAAGCGCCTGTTCGACCTGGCCCATGAAGACATCATGGGCATGGTCCATCAAGGCATGCAGTTGGGCCTGCATGCACCCAAGTTTCCACCCAAGGTCGCTGCCTGAAGCCACCTTGACGATAACAACTCGAATTGGAACCACACCATGAATGCCTTGAACCAAGCCCACTGCGAAGCCTGCCGCGCCGACGCCCCGCAGGTCAGCGAAGCCGAACTGCCCGAGCTGATCCGGCAGATCCCCGACTGGAACATCGAAGTGCGTGACGGCCACATGGAGCTGGAACGGGTATTCCTGTTCAAGAACTTCAAGCACGCCCTGGCCTTTACCAATGCCGTTGGCGAAATCGCCGAAGCCGAAGGCCACCACCCAGGCCTTATGACCGAATGGGGCAAAGTCACCGTGACCTGGTGGAGCCATTCGATCAAAGGCCTGCATCGCAATGACTTCATCATGTGCGCCCGCACCGATGAAGTGGCCAAGAACGCCGAAGGCCGCAAGTAAACCCTCGCAATGGCGTCCTGTCCGATATCGACAGGGCCGCCACCCGCATAGCGCCGTACGCGGTCCCCGTAGGAGCGGCCTTGCGTCGCGAAAGGCCCGCAAGGCGGGCCCGGGGATTTTGCGGCGGACCTGAGAATCTGGGGACGCTACGCGCCCCTTTCGCGACGCAAGGCCGCTCCTACGGGCACCGCGTACGGCGTTGATGCGCGGGGTTGGAGAAGAAGCGCCCACAGCATTTCAGGGAGTATGAAAACCTTGAAAGGGCTGGCCGTAAGATAGCTGAGGGGCCACAAGATCCAGACTAACGACCGACCCGGCCGAGACGCTAGCCGACAGCTGATCGGCAAAAAGTTCAAACTGTCATGTCGACTGCTGTATCCTGCCCAAGCTTTTTCAAAGCCACACACGCGCCTGGCGCAGCCTTTTCAACTCACACTTGCGAGGACGACGAGATGCATGAGATCCCGAATCATCCCTTCCCAAGCCTGAACCCCGAAGAGCACACCGTTGCCGCCCACGCTGAACCGACGCCAGCCGTCGAGCAGAATGGCGACGATACATCCAGCGCTGATCAGGAATAACCGCGCACGGCAGTGTGAAAACGGCTGAACACGGGAAACCCCACTTCATCACGTTTTCACACCGTCCAGAATGCCGCCGGCAAGCCCAGCCTCATCAGCCAGACCTACCGCGCCCTCCTGCGGTCACCTCTCCATGACTCCCGCCTACCCTCGCTGAAACTCAGCGAAGGGCAAACTGCAGCACGACTTCGAGCGGATGGCGCAACTGTTTGTCAGCCAGGCGCTTGACCTGACTGCGGCAGGAATAGCCAGTCGCCAGGGGCTCGCCCTGTTTATCCAGCTTGGTCGCCCACGACTGCTCGAAGATAGTCCGTGAGGTCTGCTGGTTGCGCGCCTCATGCCCATAAGTGCCAGACATGCCACAGCAGCCGGTGGCCTCGGTGACCAATGTCAGGCCCATACGTGCAAAGACCTGCTCCCATTGCCGAGTGCTGGCCGGTACGTTGGTTTTCTCGGTGCAGTGCGCCATCAAGCGGAAGCTGGCGCCAGCGGCTGGCGCTTGTTCAGGCAACACATTTATCAGCCACTCCTGCGGCAACAGCACTTTCGGGCAGTCCTGCAGCCCCTCGACCTTCTGGTATTCCTGGCGATACACCAGGGTCATGGCCGGGTCCAGGCCCACCAATGGCACGCCACAGTCGGCCAGCGCCTTGAGCTGGCTGCCGTTGCGAATCGCCGCCTTGGCGAACGCTCCGAGGAAGCCCTGCACGTGCAGCGGCTTGCCGTTGGCGCTGTAGGGCGCGAGGAAAACTCGATGACCGAGGCGATGGGCAAGCTCGATGAACGAGGCCAGCAGCGGCGTTTCGAAGTAGCGGGTGAAGGCATCCTGCACCAGCACGATGCTGCGCTCACGCTGGGCCGGGGTCAATTCGCGCAGGGTCGGCACAGTGGCCATCTGCACGCGGCAACGGGTCAGCGTCGCCTGGAAGTTGAAGCGGCTGATCAATGGGCTGTCGACCATGCCGACCTTGTCGGCCAGCAGCTTGCTGACCCACTTCGAGCCCATCACCGCGTTGTACAGACCGGGCGCGTGGGCCAGGTACGGGATGCTGAATTCCAGCGAGCCAATCAGGTAGTCGCGCAGTGGCCGCTGGTAACGGCCGTGGTACAGCTCAAGGAAGCGTGAGCGGAAGTCCGGCACGTTGACCTTGATCGGACACTGCCCTGCGCAGGATTTACAGGCCAGGCAACCAGCCATGGCGTCGTACACCTCGTGGGAAAAGTCGACCTGACCCTGCTGCTGCGCACGGTTGTTGCGCAGCCGCATCGGCAAGCCCTTGAGCCAGGAGACCTTGTTGCGCGCCGCCGCCAGCACGTCGATATCCGCCGCCCCTTGCAGGCGCAGCCACTCGCGCATCAAAGAGGCACGGCCCTTGGGCGAATGCTGGCGCTCGCGGGTGGCCTTCCAGGACGGGCACATGGCGTCGTTGGGGTCGTAGTTGTAGCAGGCGCCGTTGCCGTTGCAGTGCACCGCGCTGCCAAAGCTCTGCCAGACGCGCTCGTCGATGGTCCGGTCGAGGTCGCCACGCAGGGTCACGCCATCGACCTTGGTCAGGCCTTCGGCGCTGTCCGGCGGGGTGCAGATCTTGCCCGGGTTGAGCTGGTTATGCGGGTCGAATGCGCCCTTCAGGCGCTGCAAGGCTGGGTACAGCGCGCCGAAATACTCCGGCACGTATTCCGAGCGCAGGCCTTTGCCATGCTCGCCCCAGAGCAGGCCGCCATAGCGCTTGGTCAGTGCTGCCACCGCATCCGAGATCGGTTTGACCAGCGCCGCCTGGGCCGGGTCTTTCATGTCCAGTGCCGGGCGCACGTGCAATACACCGGCATCGACGTGGCCGAACATGCCATAGGCCAGGCCATAGCTGTCGAGCAGCGCGCGGAACTCGGCGATGTAGTCGGCCAACTGCTCAGGCGGCACGGCGGTGTCTTCGACAAACGGCTGCGGGCGTACTTCGCCCTCGACATTGCCCAGCAGGCCGACCGAGCGCTTGCGCATGGTGTACACGCGAGTGACTGCCTCGGCGCCCTCGGCCAGGGTGTGGCCGAGCCGTTCTACACCCTTGTCAGTCTGCAGATGGCCGATGAAGGCCTGTACCCGGGCATTCACCTCGGCAGGGTCATCACCGCAGAACTCGATCAGGTTGATGCCCAGGGTTGGCCGCTCGGCATCCGCCGGGAAGTACTCGGCGACGCTGTGCCAGACGATATCCTGCATCGCCAGCAGCAGTACCTTGGAATCGACCGTTTCAATCGACAGCGGCTTGTGCGCCATCAGCGCATTGGCATCGCGCAGGGCGTCCATGAAGCTGCTGTAGCGCACGTTGACCAGCACTGCGTATTTGGGGATCGGCAGCACGTTGAGCTTGGCTTCGACCACATAGCCCAGCGAGCCCTCGGCGCCGCACAGCACGCTGTTGAGGTTGAAACGGCCCTGCTCGTCGCGCAGGTGCGCTAGATCGTAGCCGGTCAGGCAGCGATTGAGCTTGGGGAAAGTCGTCTCGATCAGTTCTGCCTGGGTTTCGTGAATGTCGCGAGCAATGCGGTACACCTCACCGGCGCGGCCGGGTGCGGCACAGGCCTGCTCAAGCGCCGCGTCATCGATCGGCAGGCTGTGCAGGCGCTCGCCGCCGAGCAGCACGCTGTGCAGTTCGAGCACGTGGTCACGGGTCTTGCCGTAGGTGCAACTGCCCTGGCCGCTGGCATCGGTGTTGATCATGCCGCCGACGGTGGCGCGGTTGGAGGTAGACAGCTCGGGCGCGAAGAACAGCCCGTGCGGTTTGAGTGCAGCATTGAGCTGGTCTTTGACCACGCCCGCCTGGACCCGCACCCAACGCTCTTCGACGTTGATTTCGAGAATGTTGTTCATGTGCCGCGACAGGTCGACGATGATGCCATCGGTCAGCGACTGGCCATTGGTACCGGTGCCGCCGCCGCGCGGGGTCAGCTTGATGCCGGCAAAGCGCGGCTCGCTCATCAGGGCTGCGACCTTGGCCACGTCGTCTGCGTGCAACGGGAACACCGCCGCCTGCGGCAGGCGCTGATAGATCGAGTTGTCGGTCGCAAGCACGGTACGGGTGGCGTAATCGGCGCTGATCTGGCCGGCGAAGCCACTGCCACGCAGGGCTTCGAGGAATTCTGGATAATTGGCGGCAGGCGCGCTGGTGTGCAACTGGGCGATCATCGTTGGATGGCCTTTTGATATGGGCTGATTCACGGTAAACCTGTCATTGCGGCATGCATCGCGCAGGCACTGATGACGAATAGGCCAATGTTCCTGTAGTTTGCCGCTGGGGGCAAACGGATATTCCTGCCGCTATTGATGAGCTTTATGAATGAATTACCGCCACCTGACGCCATCGATGTCACTGCTGCTGGCCTTCGAGGCAGCTGCACGGCATGAGAGCTACACCCGCGCCGCCGCCGAGCTGTCACTGACCCAGAGCGCGGTCAGCCGCCAGGTCCAGGCGCTGGAACAGCAACTGGGCCTGACCCTGTTTCGCCGCGAGGGCCGCCAGGTGCAGCTCACCGACGTCGGCCGGCTGTACCAGGGCGAGCTCAGCGAGGCGCTCGGGCGCATTCGCAGCGCGACCCTGCAGGCCTTGGCCTACCAGTCCGGCGTGGGCACCCTGCGCTTGGCCACCCTGCCCACCTTCGGCTCGAAATGGCTGCTGCCGCGCTTGCATGAGTTCTACGCGGCGCACCCGGGCATGCTGGTGCATATTCATTCGCGCATCGAAGCGATCAATTTCGACACCAGCGAGATCGACGCCGCCATCGGCGTGGCCAGCAATGACGTGCCCGGCCTGATCTGCCATCGCCTGCATGCCGAGCAACTGCTGGTGATCTTGCCGCCGGACGCTGCCCGCGACGGCCAGCAGTGGGACCCAACGCGGATCAGCCAGGAAGTACTGTTGAACGTGGCCAACAACCCTCATGCATGGGGCGAGTGGTTCTCCCATCACGAGCTGCCACACCGATCGATGCGCCTGGGGCCGAGCTTCGAGCTGACCTCACACCTGATCCAGGCGGTGCGCGCCGGCATCGGCATTGGCCTGGTGCCGCGGATTCTGGTCGAAGAAGAGTTGGCCAAGGGCGAGCTGTACAGCCCGGGGGCAGCCTTTGCCAGCCAGCGCAGCTACTACCTGATCTATCCGCCGCGCAACGAAGCGCTGCCATCGCTGCGGGCATTCCGTAGCTGGTTGCTGGCGCAGATCTGAACCCCAGCCAATAAAAAACCCGATGCCAGTGACCTGACATCGGGTTTTGCGTAAGGCCGCGAGCGCTACTTGGCCACGCTTTCCACAGCTGCCTCGGCAGGACCGGCACGTTTGCCGCCCTTGAGGACATAGGCCACATACATCACCAGCAACCATACCGGGATGGCGTAGACCGAGACCTGGATACCCGGGATCATCAGCATGGTACCGAGAATCAGCACCACAAAAGCCATCACCAGGTAGTTGCCGTAGGGGTACCACAACGCCTTGAACAGCGGTTTCTGGCCAGTACGGTCAAGGTGCTGGCGGAACTTGAGGTGCGAGAAGCTGATCATCGCCCAGTTGATCACCAGCGCGGCCACGACTAGCGACATCAGCAGCTCGAGCGCATGCTGCGGCATGAAGTAGTTGAGCAGGACCGCTACCAGGGTGACCGCAGCCGAAGCCAGGATCGAACGAACGGGCACGCCGCGCTTGTCGATCTTGGCCAGGCCGGCCGGCGCATCGCCCTGCTCGGCCATGCCGTAGAGCATGCGTGCGTTGCAGTAGGTGCCGCTGTTGTACACCGACAGCGCCGCAGTCAGGACCACGAAGTTGAGCAGGTGCGCGGCGACGTCGCTACCCAGCAGCGAGAACACCTGCACGAATGGGCTGCTGCCATAGCTGCCGCCGGCGGCTTCGATGCTTGCGACTAGGGCGTTCCAAGGGGTCAGCGAGAGCAGGATCACCAGCGCACCGATATAGAAGATCAGGATGCGGTAGATGACCTGGTTGATCGCCTTGGGGATAACGGTTTTCGGCTTGTCAGCCTCGGCCGCTGTGAAACCGAGCATCTCCAGGCCGCCAAACGAGAACATGATGATCGCCAGCGCCATCACCAGCCCCGTGACGCCATTGGGGAAGAATCCGCCGTGCACCCACAGGTTGGTGACCGACGCTTCCGGGCCACCGCTGCCCGAGGTGAGCATGTAGGCGCCCAGGCCGATCATGCCGACGATGGCCACGACCTTGATGATCGCGAACCAGAACTCGGTCTCGCCGAACACCTTCACGTTCATCAGGTTGATGGCGTTGATCAGCAGGAAGAACGCCGCCGCAGTGACCCAGGTCGGGATCTCGGGCCACCAGTAATGGACATACTTGCCCACTGCCGACAGCTCCGACATGCCCACCAGGATGTACAGCACCCAGCAGTTCCAGCCCGACAGGAAGCCGGCAAAACCGCCCCAGTACTTGTGCGCAAAGTGGCTGAAGGAACCTGCCACAGGCTCCTCGACGATCATCTCGCCGAGCTGGCGCATGATCATGAAGGCAATGAAGCCGCAGATGGCGTAGCCGAGGATCATCGATGGTCCGGCAGAGGCCATTACCCCGGCCGAGCCGAGGAACAGGCCGGTACCAATCGCGCCGCCGAGGGCGATCAACTGGATGTGGCGGTTTTTCAGGCCCCGCTTGAGCTCGCCTGACTGCTTGATTTGTCCACTCATGAACGAAGTCACCTGCTTGTTTTTATCTGTGACGGAATCGGACCCACCGCACTCGTGGCGCAGCGGAATGGGCAAGGTGGTTACCTTGGATTTTTTCTGGATTCACGGGACGCGACGGGCAACAGGCCCAGGATCGGTCAGCCGGGAGTCAGCAGAAATGCGCGGTACGCAAGGGGGTCACAGGTAAAACGCGGCGCATTGTATACCCTCGCAAGCGCGCAGGCGTCAACGCGATGCGTCATTTCCTGTAGGAAAAGCGCACCGATCCGGTGGGAATAGCCAGTTGTGGCAAACTGATCGGCGTACATTGCGCCTCCATTTGTTGTTTTATTAGCCGGGCTCTTTGGCCGGGCTGTGCACAGGGCATGGGGCTATATCAGCGTGTTGCGGGGGACTGGGCAAGGGGCTGATTGGGTGCAGGGAGGGCTCTGGGGCGGGGGTTTGGCAAGTTTGCGTTACGCGCTGGGCGTTAGCTTTGAGAATCGGGTGATTGCGTAAGGATTTCTTTACGAGGCGGATGGAAAAGTTGCCAGGCATTGCGCCTGGGTGTTTGGGCTTGAGCGAACTGGGGCCGCTGCGCGCCCCAGATCACACGCTATCAGCCGCGCGGCTTGCCGCGACCACCACCAGCAGGCTT
This sequence comes from Pseudomonas shirazensis, assembly GCF_050496565.1. Lineage (GTDB taxonomy): Bacteria > Pseudomonadota > Gammaproteobacteria > Pseudomonadales > Pseudomonadaceae > Aquipseudomonas > Aquipseudomonas shirazensis_A. The sequence continues at coordinate 19,711 of NZ_JBNWAE010000011.1, read as the reverse complement.
GCCACCGGTTGGACGACCGCCACTGGTGCGGGCACCATCAGGCTTGTTGCTGCGCTTGCGGACATCGCTTGGACGCTCGGCCACCGCACTGGCGGCCGGAGCACGGCTGCCCTTGCGCGCAGCAGCGCTGTCTTCACGCGGCGCACGGGCCGGGCGCTCGGCCTGGCCTTCCTGCGCTGGGCGCAGATTGCGTACACGCTCGCCACGGCCCAGCGGACGGCTGGACTTGCGCTGCATACGCTCCATCTTGTCCTTGGCCTTGAGGTTCAAGGTCGGCAGCGCCACCGGCTGCAGGCCCACTTCAGCGGCAAGGATGTCGATTTCGTACTGGCTCATTTCGCGCCAGCGGCCCATCGGCAGGTCGGAGTTGAGGAACACCGGACCGAAGCGCACGCGCTTCAGACGGCTGACGATCACTCCTTGCGACTCCCACAGGCGACGTACTTCGCGGTTACGGCCTTCCATCACCACGCAGTGGTACCAATGGTTGAAGCCTTCGCCACCCGGCGCTTTCTGGATGTCGGTGAACTTTGCCGGACCATCTTCAAGCACTACACCAGCCTTCAGGCGGTCGAGCATTTCGTCATCGACTTCGCCGCGCACACGCACCGCGTACTCGCGGTCCATCTCGTAGGATGGGTGCATCAGGCGGTTGGCCAATTCGCCGTCAGTGGTGAACAGCAGCAGGCCGGTGGTGTTGATGTCGAGGCGACCGATGTTGATCCAGCGGCCCTCTTTCGGGCGCGGCAGGCGATCGAACACGGTTGGACGGCCTTCCGGGTCGTCACGGGTGCAGATCTCGCCATCGGGCTTGTTGTACATGATCACCCGGCGGGTGGCTTCGGAAGCCTCCACACGCTTGATCAGCTTGCCATCGACCGAGATCGCGTCATGCATGTCGACACGCTGGCCAAGGGTTGCGGCAACGCCGTTGACCTTGATCCGGCCCTGGCTGATCCAGGCCTCGACATCCCGACGCGAGCCCACGCCGATGCGGGCGAGAACTTTTTGCAGTTTTTCGCCGGATGGAGGAATAGGTTGGGTATCGAGCAGCTCTTTGTCACTCATCTGGGCACCTCCCGGTGTAAGAATGAAATGCGGTATCTGGCCACGAATGAGCCAGAGGGGCGCGCACTATACGCGGTTCATCAGCCAGGCGCACTGCAGAGTAGCGCCTTTTACGCAGGCAGCCAGGCTTTGCGCCGAACGGTCAACTCAGTTCGGCGTCATCTTCGGGCAACGGATCCGGCTGCGCCTCGGGCAGGTCTTCAAAATCAATTTTCAGACCTTCTTCCATCGCATCCAGCTCGACCAACAGGCTGCGGAAGCTGGTTTCGGTCGGCGCCTCGCCCGCCTCTTGCTCGCCCAGACTGGCATCAGCCAACGCCTGCAGATGCGCTGGCACCGGGGCGTCGTCAGGGTCAAGCAGGGGCTCGGGCTCCATCTCGCGAAGCTCGGCCAGAGCCGGCAACTGGTCGAGGCTCTTCAGATTGAAATGATCGAGAAACGCCTTGGTAGTGGCAAACATCGCTGGCCGCCCCGGCACTTCGCGGTAACCGACGATGCGGATCCACTCGCGCTCCATCAGCGTTTTGACGATGTTGGTGTTGACCGCCACACCACGCACGTCTTCGATCTCGCCGCGAGTGATGGGTTGGCGATAGGCTATCAGCGCCATGGTTTCAAGCAAGGCGCGGGAATAGCGCTGAGGCCGCTCTTCCCACAGCCGGCCCACCCACGGCGCAAAGTTCTCGCGGACCTGCAGACGATAGCCACTGGCGACCTCTTTGAGCTCAAAGGCGCGGCCATTGCAGGACTTGGCCAGCAGATCAAGGGCTTTCTTGAAGACAGCCGGTGCCGGACGCTCGGTTTCATCGAGCAGCTCGTACAGCCGTTCAAGCGATTGCGGCTTGCCCGAGGCCAGCAGAAAGGCCTCGATCAGCGACGCCAGGTCGCGCGGTTCATTCAGGTTCATTGGGGTTGGGTCGGCTTGTTTCAGTCGGTCCGCGCACGGACGTGGATCGGGGCGAAGGGCTCATTCTGCACCAGTTCGATCAGCGATTCCTTAACCAGCTCCAGAATCGCCATGAAGGTGACCACCACGCCGAGTTTGCCCTCTTCGACGCTGAACAGCTCGACAAAGGGCACAAAAGCCCCGCCCTTGAGGCGCTCCAGCACCTCACTCATGCGCTCGCGGGTGGAGAGTGTTTCGCGGCTGATCTGGTGGCTCTCGAACAGGTCATTGCGGCGCATGACTTCAGCCATCGACAGCAGAATCTCTTCCAGGCTGACGTCAGGCAGCAGCTTGCGCACCTGTGCCTGCGGTGCGTCGAGCTTGGGAATGATTACGTCGCGGCCAACCCGAGCGAGGGTGTCGATACCCTCGGCTGCGGCCTTGAAGCGCTCGTACTCCTGCAAGCGGCGGATCAGCTCGGCCCGCGGGTCGCCCTCCTCCTCTTCAATCTCGCTGGAACGCGGCAACAGCATGCGCGACTTGATCTCGGCCAGCATGGCGGCCATCAGCAGGTATTCTGCGGCCAGTTCGAGGCGCACCGACTTCATCAGCTCGACGTAGGTCATGTACTGGCGGGTGATTTCCGCGACGGGAATGTCGAGGATGTCGATGTTCTGCTTGCGAATCAGGTACAGCAGAAGATCGAGCGGGCCTTCAAATGCCTCAAGAATCACTTCAAGCGCATGCGGCGGGATGTACAGGTCCAGCGGCAGTTCGGTAACCGCCTCGCCATACACCAGCGCTAGCTGTAGCTGTTGCGGTACCGAAAGGTCGCTGGCCGCCGCTTCGGGCTGCGCCAGTTGATTCACGCATCCACCAGGAACGGCGTCGGATCGCCGCAGCCAACCCGGATTACTTCAGGCTCGTCACCGCTGAGGTTGATCACCGTCGACCCTTCGACATTGCCAAAACCGCCATCAATGATCAGGTCGACGTGATGTTCCAGCGCCTGGCGGATCTCGTAGGGGTCATTCATTGGCTCTTCGTCGCCGGGCATGATCAGGCTGACGCTCATCAATGGCTCGCCCAGCTCGGCCAGCAACGCCAGCGCGATCGGATTGGACGGCACGCGCAAGCCGATGGTGCGGCGCTTTTCATGCAGCAGCAGGCGCGGCACTTCGCGCGTGGCATTGAGGATGAAGGTATACGGCCCCGGTACGTGCGCCTTGAGCAGGCGGAACGTGGAGGTGTCGATCTTGGCAAACAGGCCCATTTGCGACAGGTCGCAGCACAGCAGGGTGAAGTTGTGGTTCTTGTCGAGCTGGCGCAAACGGCGCACCCGTTCGATGGCGCTCTTATCGCCGATCTGGCAACCCATGGCATAGGCGGAGTCGGTTGGATAGACCACCACCCCACCCTTGCGAATGATTTCAACGGCCTGTTTGATCAGGCGCGCTTGCGGGTTCTCCGCATGAATCTGGAAAAATTGGCTCACTAAGTCGTCCTGTTCAAACCGCCATAGGCTGCTCATGCTTGAATCGACGCCACAGAGGTGGCAGGTCCTCAGGCAATGGCCGATAGGCACCGATCTCGCCCCAGGTGCCGGGGCCGTGGAAATCACTGCCAGCGCTTGCCAGCAGGCCGAACTCACGGGTAAGGATGGACATGGTGCCCACCTGCTCAGCCGGCATCATGCCGTTGACCACTTCAAGTGCCTGCCCGCCTGCTTGAATATAGTCGGCAATCAGCCGTCTACGCTTGCTGCGGGTCAGCTCGTAGTGCATCGGATGCGCCAGACTTACCCATGCGTTGGACTGGCGCAGGGTCGCGACAGTTTCCTCGAGTGTAGGCCAATGCAGCTTCACATCGCCCAACTTGCCGGCACCCAGCCACTTGCGAAACGCTTCGCCGCGGTCCTTGACGTGTCCGGCACGTACCAGATAGTCGGCAAAGTGCGGCCGCGCCGGAGCATTGCCGCTGTCGCCGAGCTCCTGCTGCACCGCGCGAGCACCTTCGAGGGTGTTGGGCATGCCCTTGGCAGCCAGGCGTCGATCGATTTCTTCGGCGCGCAGCCAGCGACCACGGTGCAAGGCTTCGATGGCGCTGAGCAACGGCGGTGCATCGAGGGGAAAATCGTAACCCAATATGTGAATGGTCGCGCCGCCCCAGGTGCACGACAACTCGATGCCGCTGACCCAGTGCATACCCCGCTCAAGGCAGGCCTGGCGGGCCTCGGGCAGGCCTTCGATAGTATCGTGATCGGTCAAGGCGAAGGTCTGCACGCCGTGCTCGTGGGCCCGGGCGACCAGAATCGAAGGCGCCAGGGCGCCGTCGGAGGCCGTGCTGTGACAGTGCAGATCAACATTCATGGAGGAGCGCTTTCGCTGGAATCGATGTTTGATATTATGCCGTCACATCCCGCTTCTGGCTGCCATTGTGAAACAATTCGTCGATTTCATTCCGTTGCTGCTGTTTTTCATCGTCTACAAGCTCGACCCACGCCCACTCGAAGTGGCCGGTCACAGCTTCGAATTCGGCGGTATCTACAGCGCCACTGCGGTACTGATCGCAAGCTCGCTGGTGGTCTACGGCGCGCTGTTGATCCGCCAGCGCAAGCTGGAAAAAGGCCAATGGCTGACCTTGGTGGCCTGCCTGCTGTTTGGCGGTCTGACCCTGGCCTTCCACAGCGAAACCTTCCTTAAATGGAAAGCCCCGGTGGTCAACTGGCTGTTTGCCCTGGCCTTTGCCGGCAGCTACTTCATCGGTGACCGGGTGCTGATCAAACGCATCATGGGCCACGCCCTGACCCTGCCGGACGCGATCTGGGCACGGCTGAACATGGCCTGGATCTGCTTCTTCCTGATCTGCGGTGCGGCCAACCTGTTCGTGGCCTTTACCTTCCAGGACTTCTGGGTGGACTTCAAAGTGTTCGGCAGCCTCGGCATGACCGTGATCTTCCTGGTCGCCCAAGGCGTTTACCTGTCGCGCCACCTGCACGACAGCGACTCAACTACCCCCAAGACCGAGGATTGACATGCTCTACGCCATCATCGCCAGCGACGTCGCCAACTCTCTGGACAAACGCCTGGCCGCGCGCCCTGCGCATATCGAGCGCCTACAGCAGCTGCAGGGTGAAGGCCGCGTGGTCCTGGCCGGGCCGCACCCGGCCATCGACAGCAATGACCCGGGCGCTGCCGGCTTCACCGGCAGCCTGATCGTCGCCGAGTTCGATAGCCTGGCGGCAGCGCAAGCCTGGGCCGATGCTGACCCGTACGTGGCTGCGGGCGTGTATGACAAGGTAGTGGTCAAGCCGTTCAAGCAGGTCATGCCATAACCCGCTGTATCTGCCGGCCCTGCCCACCGGGCCGGCATCCAATCGCCCTCATCCAATCCGACGAGCGGCCGATACCCCCTCAGTAAACACCGCCGAACCTACAAATGTGCTGCGTAATTGGCGCAGACGTTGCACTGTTCTCGGTAGTCTGCGGTATCTTTGCCACTGGCGGACACAGAAGACGCCGTCAATGGTTGAATTGAGTGAGTCATGAGCGAGCTGTTACTGATTGATGATGACCAGGAGCTCTGCGAGCTGCTTTGCAGCTGGCTGACCCAGGAAGGTTTTGTAGTGCGGGCTTGCCATGATGGCCGCAGTGCGCGTCAGGCCCTGGCCGAATGCGCGCCAGCGGCCGTGGTGCTGGACGTGATGCTGCCTGATGGCAGCGGTCTTGAGCTGCTCAAGCAGTTGCGCAGCGAGCACGCCGAACTGCCGGTGCTGATGCTCTCGGCACGTGGCGAGCCATTGGACCGGATCCTCGGCCTGGAACTGGGCGCCGACGATTACCTGGCCAAACCCTGCGACCCGCGCGAGCTGACCGCCCGGCTGCGCGCTGTATTGCGCCGCAGCCATCCGGCAGCGCCGAGCAGCCAGGTGGAAATCGGCGACCTGGCGTTCAGCCCGGCCCGTGGCGTGGTCAGCGTCGAAGGTCGCGAGATGACCTTGACCCTGTCCGAGAGCCGCATTCTGGAGGCGCTGTTGCGCCAGCCGGGTGAGCCGCTGGATAAGCAGGAGCTGGCCCAGATCAGCCTTGGCCGCAAACTGACGCTGTATGACCGCAGCCTGGACATGCACGTCAGCAACCTGCGCCGTAAAGTCGGCCCCCACCCCGACGGCCGCCCGCGCATCGTCGCCCTGCGCAGCCGTGGCTATTACTACAGCCTCTGAGCGTTGCAGCAGATCCAGGCAATGCGCGTTACGAGATATCGTTGATCCAATCTGGGATAGCTGGGGCTGCTTTGCAGCCCTTTCCGACCGGCCCGGCGCCCCGGCAAGGCCGCTCCTACAGGGGACCGCGCCAGTAGGTAATACGCGGTCAGTGTAGGAGCGGCCTTGTGTCGCGAAAGGCCCGCAAAGCGGGCCCAGCAGACTAAAGTCGAGAATCAATTCCAAAGATCTTGAAAGCGATGGCTCTAGAGCGCCACAACGCCCTGCAACCTCTTTACCTTGCCTTTACCTAGACCTGACTGCGCCTGACCTTGATCTCCCTAAACTGGGCTCATCCGGTAACAACCGGCCCATGAGAGGAGAAACACCATGCGCAAGACCCTGATCGCTCTGATGTTCGCCGCTGCCCTGCCAACCGTAGCCATGGCCATGCCAGACGGCGGCCCACGTCACGACGGCCCGCATCACCGCGGCAATGCGCCTTACGCCCAGCTCGAGCTGACCCCGGAGCAACGCCAGCAGATCGGCAAGCTCAAGGGCGATGGCATGAAAGCCCAGCGCGAGATCACCAAGCGCTACCTGGACAAACTGCCGGCGGCCGATAAAAAGGCCATGCAGGACGAGCTCAAGGCCCGTCACGACAAGACCGACAGCGAGATCCGCGGCCTGCTCAAGCCCGAGCAACAGAAGATGTTCGACGCGCAGCAGAAAGAACGCGCTGCACGCAAGGCTGAATGGAAGGAATTCCAGGCCTGGAAAGCTGAAAAAGCCGGCAAGGCTCAGTAAGCTGTAACCCACTGCCCGGCCCGCTCAGAAGCGGGCCGGGCTTTTCTCGTTTGTGGAGGTGCGCGTCTTGCGTTCATTGTTCTGGCGCATCCTGGCCAGTTTCTGGCTAGCCATCGCCCTGGTCGCAGGGCTGTCGATCCTGCTTGGTCATATGCTCAACCAGGACAACTGGATCCTCAGCCGTCACCCGGGCCTGAATACCCTGGCCAGCGGCTGGGCGCAGCACTATGAACAGGATGGCGTGGCCTCGGCCCAGCGTTTTCTGGAACGGCGCAAGCAGCGCTACAAGGTCGATGTGCAGGTGCTCAACGACGCCGGTGATGCCGTGGTGCCGGGCACCTTCCCACGCCGTGCGGCGGATTTTGAAGCGCGCCAGCACAATGACCAGCGACGCTTGCCGTGGCGCCGATTGACCGAGGAATACACCAGCCCCAACAGCGGCGAGACCTACCTGCTGATCTACCGTATCCCGCACCCGGAGCTGGATGCCTGGCACCGCGAGAGCCTGCTCTGGCCACTCAGCGCGCTCGGCATCGCCCTGGTGGTGCTGACCTTGTTCAGCCTGCTGGTGACGCTGTCGATTACCCGCCCGCTGAGCCGCCTGCGCGGCGCTGTGCATGACCTTGGACAGACCAGCTACCAGCAGAACAGCCTGGCCCAACTGGCGGCCCGGCGTGACGAGTTCGGCGTGCTGGCGACCGACTTCAACAAGATGGGCGCGCGCCTGCAGAGTTTGATCGGCAGCCAGCGCCAGTTGCTGCGCGACGTCTCACATGAGCTGCGCTCACCGCTGGCGCGCCTGCGCATCGCCCTGGCGCTGGCCGAACGCGCGGAACCCGAGCAGCGCCAAGCCCTGTGGCCGCGCCTGACCCGCGAATGCGACCGGCTGGAAGACCTGATTAGCGAGATTCTTGCCCTGGCCCGAGTCGATGCCGAACAGGCATTGGTCGAGCCGATTGACGTCAACGCGCTGCTGGGCAGTGTGCGCAAGGATGCCCAACTGAGTGCGCCGGAGCAGGAGATTCGCCTGGAAGCCGCGCCGGGGCTTTCCTTGCAGGGCTGGCCGACGCTGGTCGAGCGCGCCGTGGATAACCTGGTGCGCAACGCCTTGCGCTTCAATCCCAGCGGCAAACCGATCGAGATCAGCGCCAGGCTCGAGCAGCAGCGGGTGCTGATTACCGTGCGTGACCATGGCCCAGGGGTTGCGCCGGAGTATCTGGCGCAACTCGGCGAGCCGTTCTTCCGTGCACCGGGGCAGGATTCCGCCGGCCACGGACTGGGCCTGGCGATTGCCCGGCGTGCTGCCGAGCGGCATGGGGGCAGCCTGATCCTGAGCAACCATGCCCAGGGAGGCTTCGTTGCTCGTCTGGAGTTCCCGGTCACGGCCGTCGTCGGCAGTTGATCGAGCGCTCCTTTACACAGAAAGCGACGGGGCGCAGGGCGCCCCTTGCACGACTCAGCCCCAGGCGCGGACGAAGTCGGCCGTGTCCAGCACAGGCGGGGTGCGTGGCTCGTTGAGCGGCGTGCCGAGGTACAGGTAGCCGATTAACTCCTCGTTGGGCTCAAGCCCCAGGCCTTGGTGAACATGGGCGTCGAAGGCCAGGTCGCCGGTGCGCCAGACAGCGCCGATGCCTTGCGCATGGGCGGCGATGAGGATGCCGTGGGCTGCGCAACCGGCGGCCAGCCGCTGCTCGGACTTGGGCACTTTGAAGTGCTCCTGCAGGCGCGCAATGACCACGATCAGCAGTGGCGCGCGCAACGGCATGGCGCGCGCCTTGTCCAGTGCGGCCTGGCTGGCGTCGCCCTTTTTGGCCACAGCTTCGGCAAACAGCTCACCGAGCTTTGCCAGCCCCTCGCCCTCGATGGTCAAGAAGCGCCATGGGCGCAACTGGCCGTGGTCAGGCGCGCGCAACGCCGCCTGGAACAACCCCTCGCGTTGAGCCGCATTGGGCGCCGGCTCGGTCAGGCGTGGCACGGATACACGGTTGAGCAATGCGTCGAGAGCCTCCATCGGCTACCCTCCTGGCAGATAAAAAGTGCTGCCATTCTGCACTATCGGCGCCTGCCATGGCAGCACCGCGCCATTCGCCAAGGGCGTTTACTTAACCAGCCCCACAGGTAGAATGGCGCCCTTTCCGATTCGAGTCAGAGCAGATCACATGGCGTTGCCGACCTTAAGAATCATTGGTTTCATCATCGGCATCTTCCTGATCACCCTGGCGGTCAGCATGGTCGTACCGATGGCCACACTGCTGGTGTTCGAACGCACCGGCGACATGCCGTCGTTTCTCTGGTCGAGCCTGATCACGTTTATTGCCGGGCTGGCGCTGATCATCCCCGGCCGCCCCGAACATGTGCACCTGCGCCCACGGGACATGTACCTGCTCACGGTCAGCAGCTGGCTGATCGTCTGTGTGTTCGCAGCCTTGCCGTTCCTGTTGACTCAGCACATCAGCTATACCAACGCCTTCTTCGAGAGCATGTCGGGGATTACCGCCACCGGTGCCACGGTGTTGAGCGGGCTGGACACCATGTCCCCTGGCATTCTCATGTGGCGCTCGATGCTGCACTGGCTGGGTGGTATCGGCTTCATCGCGATGGCGGTGGCGATCTTGCCGCTGCTGCGCATCGGTGGCATGCGCCTGTTCCAGACCGAGTCCTCGGACCGCTCGGAGAAGGTCATGCCGCGCTCGCACATGGTCGCCAAGTCGATCGTGCTGGTGTACGTCGGCATTACCTTCCTCGGCAGCCTGGCATTCTGGTGGGCAGGCATGAGCCTGTTCGATGCGATCAACCACGCCATGTCGGCGATCTCCACCGGCGGTTTTTCCACCTCGGACCTGTCCCTGGCCAAGTGGGACATCCCAGCGGTGCACTGGGTTGCAGTGGTGGTGATGATCTTCGGCAGCATGCCGTTCACGCTGTATGTGGCGACGCTGCGCGGCAACCGCCGGGCGCTGTTCAAGGATCAACAGGTGCAGGGCTTGCTGGGCCTGCTGGTAGCAACCTGGCTGGTACTGGGCACCTGGTACTGGGCAACTACCGAACTGCACTGGCTGGATGCCCTGCGCCACGTCGCGCTGAACGTTACCTCGATCGTCACCACCACCGGTTTCGCCCTGGGCGATTACAGCCTGTGGGGCAATTTCTCGCTGATGCTGTTTTTCTACCTGGGCTTTATCGGTGGCTGCTCCGGCTCGACGGCCGGCGGGATCAAGATCTTCCGCTTTCAGGTCGCCTACATCCTGCTCAAGGCCAGCCTCAATCAGCTGATTCACCCGCGTGCGGTGATCAAGCAGAAGTACAACGGCCATCGTCTGGATGAAGAGATCGTCCGCTCGATTCTGACCTTCTCGTTCTTCTTCGCCATCACCATCTGCGTGATCGCCCTGCTGCTGTCGCTGTTGGGGGTGGACTGGATGACGGCGCTGACCGGCGCAGCCGGCACTGTGTCCGGCGTAGGCCCGGGCTTGGGTGAGGTGATTGGCCCTGCGGGCAATTACGCAACGTTACCGGATGCCGCCAAGTGGATCCTGGCCGGCGGCATGCTGCTCGGCCGGCTGGAAATCATCACCGTGCTGGTTCTATGTATGCCGGCGTTCTGGCGTCACTGACGGCCTCGGCGCCCAAGCGCGAGCGGTACTCGCTGGGGGTGGCGTCGAACCAGCGGCGAAACGCCCGGTAGAAATTGCTCGGGTCGGAGAAGCCAAGCAGGTAGGCGGTTTCGAGCAGGGTCATGCCTGACTGGGCCAGGTACTGCTCGGCCAACTCGCGACGGGTGTCGTCGAGCAGCGTCTGGAAACTGGTGCCCTCCTCCTGCAAACGCCGCTGCAGGGTGCGCTGGGACATGTGCAGCGCCTGCGCCACGGTTTCGCGCTTGGGCTCGCCCTGGGGCAGGATCCGGCACAACACCTGACGCACCCGGTGGGTGACGCGGCTTTCCGAGAAGCGGGCCAGATATTCGCCGGCAAAGCGGTCATGCAACACCGCCATGGCTTCATTGGCAGTGGGCAGCGGCGCTTCCATGTCAGCCCGCTCGAACACCAACGCGTCTTGTGCAGCGCCAAATACCAGCGGCGAATGAAACGCCACCTTGTAAGGCTCGATGTCGTCAGGCTGTGGCCCTTGGATAAGCACGCGCCGCGGCTGGATCGGTCGCCCGCTCAACCATTTGCTCAGCGCCAGCGCGCACGCCAGCGAGGCTTCGGCACTGTGGCGGGTTGGCGGCAGGTGGTCGCCGTGCACGGTCAGCACCAGCGAGTAACCCTCAGGCCCGAGGCGGAAGCTCAGGTCCGAGCTTTCAGCGATGATCCGCTGGTAGCGCACCAGCCGCTCGAAGCCCTCGGCCAGGGTACGGCTGGACATCAGCGCATAACCGACCACATGAAAGGATGCAGGACGTACCACCCGTGCCATGTTCAAGCCGATCGCCTGGTTACCCGACAGCTCGACCGCCAATTGCCACAGACGGGTCATTGAATCCTGCGGGAAGCGCGCGTCCGGGTCATCCAGCGCGGCGAAGTCCAGGCCGAGCTCCTTGAACATGGCCCGGCAGTCGAGGCCTTCCAGCTCGAGGGCCTTGACGATGCCCGATGCCCAACTGGCGGATGTGGTTCTCTCACTCATAACCGGCTTCTTGTGCTGACCGCTCCTGCGGTGAATGCCAAGGATACTCAATTGGCGCTTATTGTCACTGGCCCGCTTTGCCTATGACTCTAGACTCTAATCAGGCTCCACGCCGTGTACCCACGCCATAAGCAGTTGTTCAGGGAGCAGAGTAATGGACCGCACAGCGCAGTTTCGCAGTTTTGCCGAGTTCTACCCCTTCTACCTCGGCGAGCACAGCAACCCCACCTGCAGGCGTCTGCACTTCGTCGGCACAAGCCTGGTGATAGCACTGCTCGCCTACACCATTGCCAGCGGCAAATGGTTGCTGCTGTTATTGATCCCGGTTGCCGGCTATGGCTTCGCCTGGATCGGGCACTTTGTCTTCGAGAAGAACCGTCCGGCGACGTTCCAGCATCCCTGGTATAGCCTGATCGGCGATTTCGCCATGTTCCGCGATATTCTGCTGGGCAAAGTCAGCTTGTAGCGTCCTGGACGCCGCGTATGCGTTGATGCGTAGCATTGGGGCAGGAAATCTGCGACAGACAGCGCCCCCGCTTGCGCTTAAACTGGCTTGCACCTGTCTCTAGCTACCGCTGCTCCACACGTCATACGTGATCGCCAGCGGTCCGCATCAAGGACTCCCATGACACCCCGCACCGCGCTCGGCGCTCTGCACATCGGCGCGCTGCTGTTCGGCCTGACCGGTGTTTTCGGCAAGCTCGCTGTCTCGGCCAGCCCGGCCATCATCGTTTTTGGTCGTGCCGCTTTTGCCGTGCTGGCGCTCGGCCTGTTTGCCCAGCTCACGCGCCAGACCTGGCAACCACTCAAAGGCCCTGATGTGCGCCGTTTGCTGCTTGGGGGCGTGTTGCTGGCCGGCCATTGGGTGAGCTTCTTCATCGCGGTCAAGGTTGCCGGTGTGGCTATCGCTACCCTGGGCTTTGCCAGCTTCCCGGCCTTCACGGTAATCCTCGAAGGATTGTTGTTTCGCGAGCGTATCCGTCGCAACGAGCTGATGCTGGTCGTGCTGGTGAGCATCGGCCTGATCCTCGTCACACCCGCCTTCGACCTGGCCAGCGAGGCCACCAGTGGCTTGCTCTGGGCCTTGCTGTCGGGGTTGCTGTTCTCACTGTTGTCGCTGACCAACCGCGCGGGTGGCGCCCGCTTGCCGGCGGCGCAGGCAGCGCTCTGGCAGAACCTGGTGGTAGCGTTGTGCCTGCTGCCGTTTGCAGCCCCAGGCCTGGCCGACGTTCGCGCCGTCGACTGGCTCTGGATCGGCCTGCTTGGGGTGTTCTGCACGGGCATTGCACACAGCCTGTTCGTCGCTGCGCTGGCGGTGATCAAGGCGCGCACCGCCGCCGTGGTGTTCGGCATGGAGCCGGTGTATGGCATCGCCGTGGCCTGGGCGCTATTTGCCGAGCGGCCCTCGCTGACCATGCTCGCCGGAGGCGCCTTGATCGTGCTGGCGATCATTCTCTCCAGCCGCCTGGCCAGCGAGCCGGCCAGCGCCGCCAAGCCTGCAACCCAGAACAGCTGATCAGCGATCGTTGTGGCCGAGGTCGCGCTGCGGGTCGATCTGGTCGCGTACGCGCTGCTTGAGCTGCTTGGCCTCAGGGAAGCCGCCATCGGCCTTGCGCTCCCAGATCTGCACACCGTTGCAGCTGACCCGGAACACGCCACCGGTGCCCGGCTCCAGCGCGACCCGGGCCAGATCGTCGGCAAAGGTGCTGAGCAACTCCTGCGCCAGCCAGGCGGCGCGCAGCAGCCATTGGCACTGGGTGCAATAATTGATAACTATTTCGGGCTTGCTCGCAGGCATGATCACGTATCTCCAGAGTGGTGGCCGCTTATACTAGCGGCCTTTCCCTCTGCTTTGAGACTGGACGATGCACCGCTTGCTGTTGTGCCTGATGCTGCTGCTCACCTGCCTGCCGATCACAGCTGCCGAAAATACCCGCCCCAAGGTCGGCCTGGTGCTGTCTGGCGGCGCGGCCAGGGGCCTGGCGCACATCGGCGTGCTCAAGGCGCTGGAAGAGCAAGGCGTGCGCGTCGATGCCATTGCCGGCACCAGCATGGGTGCGGTCATTGGTGGCCTGTATGCGTCGGGCTACAGCGTCGAAGAGCTGGAAAAACTCGCCACCACACTCGACTGGCAGCAGGCGCTGTCCGATGCGCCACCGCGCAAGGACGTGCCGTTCCGGCGCAAGCAGGATGACCGCGACTTTCTGGTCAAGCAGAAGCTGAGCTTTCGCGACGACGGCAGCCTGGGCCTGCCGCTGGGTGTGATCCAGGGGCAGAACCTCGCCTTGCTGCTGGAAAGCAAACTGGCCCACACCGCAGATACCCGCGACTTCGACAAATTGCCCATCCCCTTTCGCGCCGTCGCAACCGATATCGCCAGTGGCGAAAAAGTGGTGTTCCGCCGTGGCCACCTGCCGCAGGTGATCCGCGCCAGCATGTCGATCCCGGCGGTGTTCGCCCCGGTCGAGATGGACGGGCGCCTGCTGGTCGACGGCGGCATGGTCGACAACATCCCGCTGGATGTCGCCCGCGGGATGGGCGTCGATCTGGCCATTGTGGTCGACATCGGTACGCCGTTGCGCGACCGCAAGCAATTGAACACGGTGGTGGATGTGCTCAACCAGTCGATCACCCTGATGACCCGGCGCAACTCCGAAGAGCAACTGGCCAACCTGCACCGCGATGACATCCTGATTCAGCCGCCCTTGGCGGCATTCGGCGTCACTGACTTCGGCCGCACCGCCGAGATGATCGAGGCCGGCTACCGCGCCACCCGCGCCCTCGATGCCCGGCTGGCTACGCTGCGCCAGGCTGAGGGCGATACCCAGCTAGCCATGGCCCGTTCACCGCGCCAGCGCACCCCGGTGATTACCGCAATCAAGGTCGAGAATGATTCGAAGGTCAGTGACGACGTGATCCGCTACTACGTTCGCCAGCCGATTGGCGAGCCACTGGAGCTGGAGCGTCTGCAGACCGACATGGGTACCCTGTATGGCCTGGATTACTTTGACGGTGTGCAGTACCGCGTGGTGCACAAGGGCGACGACAACACCCTGGTGATCAAGGCCAGCGGCAAACGCGGCGGTACCGACTACCTACGCCTGGGCCTCAACCTGTCGGACGACATGCGCGGCGACAGCGCCTTCAACCTCGGCGCCAGCTACCGCATCAACGGCATCAATCGGCTGGGCGGCGAATGGCTGACGCGGGCGCAGATCGGCGACCAGCAAGAGCTGTACAGCGAGTTCTACCAGCCACTGGACATCGGCTCGCGATATTTCGTCGCGCCGTATTTGGATCTGGGCTCACAGAACATCGAAGCCACGCTGGACAGCGACCCGATCGCCGAGTATCGCCTGGAGCGTTACGCCTTCGGCATCAACCTCGGGCGCCAGATCGGTACCTATGGTGAAGTGCGTGCAGGGGTGGGCAAGGCCTGGGGCAAAGCCGAAGTTCGCATTGGCGATCAGGACCTGCCCTCGGTCAGCTTCAACGAGGGCTACTACGAGCTCAGGTACTCGTTCGACACGCTGGACAACGTGTACTTCCCGCACAGCGGCGAAGACATCGGCCTGACCCTGCGCAACTACGACAAGTCGCTGGATTCGGACAGCAACTATCGTCAGTGGGAGCTGAACGTGGACAAGGCACTCAGCAGCGGCGCCGATACGCTGGTGCTTGGCGGGCGCTACGGGCGCACGCTGAACGACGCCGACGTGGTTACCTCAAGCTTCGTGCTCGGTGGTGCACGGCAACTGTCGGGCTTCCGTCAGGATTCGGTGTCGGGGCAGAACATCAGCCTGATGCGAATGGTCTATTACCGGCGCCTGACGCCACGCGCCTACCTGCCGCTGGACTTCCCGCTGTACATCGGCGGCTCGCTCGAACGCGGCCGGGCCTGGAACAACGACAACGAGTTCGACAGTGGCTACATCAATGCCGCGAGCATATTTTTAGGGTTGGAGACGCCGCTAGGGCCGTTGAACCTCAGTTATGGGGCCAACAGCGAGCAGCAGAAAGCGGTGTATCTGAATCTGGGCCACACGTTCTGATTGAACGCGGCCGGGGCTGTCTCTGCATGGCAGCCCTGGCGTCGCCTCAGGATTTTTCCAGGTTACCGAGAATCTTTGCGTGGACGCGCATGCAGATATCCAGGTCAGCCTCGTCTACCCCACTGAACAGTTCGGTACGCAGCTGGTTGGCGATGGTTTCGATTTGCTCGATCAG
This sequence comes from Pseudomonas shirazensis, assembly GCF_050496565.1. GTDB lineage: Bacteria > Pseudomonadota > Gammaproteobacteria > Pseudomonadales > Pseudomonadaceae > Aquipseudomonas > Aquipseudomonas shirazensis_A. The sequence continues at coordinate 3,896 of NZ_JBNWAE010000011.1, read as the reverse complement.
TGGCTTGGCGGGTGGGCAGAGCAGAATTTTTTTGGCACGACGATCTTCCAGCACCGCCTGGCGGCGCACCAGACCCTGGGTTTCCAGGCTGTCGAGCAGGCGCGCCAGGGTCGGGCCTTCAACGCCGACGCTCTGCGCCAGTTCACGCTGGGTCGGCGCCTCGGCGAAGCGAGCGAGGTGCAACAGCACCAACCAGCGAGCCTGAGACAGATTCAGCCCGGCCAGTCGGCGATCCAGTTCAGCGCGCCAGCCCCGGGACATCTGGGCCAGTTGCATGCCAAAGCGGTGTTGGTTGTCGGTAAGCGGCATAAACAACTCGATGGATAGAACTAATTATTAGCCAGCTAATCATGGCATTGCGCTCCAGGCAAGGCTGGCCGCCACGGAAATGTCCGATAATCATCAAAAAATATGACAAGGATCAGCCAGATGCCGCACCCAGCGGCATCGCGCCTGGTTACAGCTCAAACTCTGCCGCCAGCGCAGCGCGGATGCAATACAGCACACCCTCCGGCACGCGCTGGGCAAATTGAGGTGCAATAGCTGCCACCGCGGGTAGCTCGCCCTCGCCATCGAGGAAGGCATCCTGCACTTCCATCATCAGGTCTTCGGGCAAATCCAACGCCTGGTCAAGGCTCAGTTCCTGCCGGCCGAGCGCCTCGGCCAACAGGCTGTAGACATTCTTCTCGCTGCAGTTAAGCTGGCTGGCAATCTGCATCGGCGTCATGCCCGCCCGTGCCAGGCTTACCAGTTCATGGCGCAGGTCGGGCACCGCCTTCGGCGCCGGCGCGCTCTCGCCACCGTTGAGCACCTCAAGAAACGCCTGGCCATAGCGCTCCAGCTTGCGCGCACCAACGCCACTGACCTGGCCCATATCGGCAAGGCTGGCAGGCTGGCTGCGGAGCATTTCCAGCAAGGTCGAATCGGGAAAGATGACGTACGGCGGTACGCTGTGCTCTTCGGCCAACTTGCGCCGCAGGGTGCGCAAGGCCTCCCACATTTCGCGCTCTTCGCCACGCACCAGCTGGCTGGCCGGGCTGCCGCCGCTGGAGCTCTTGGCGCTGGTCTGCGGTTTGAGGTCGCGGCGCAGCTGCAGGTTGACCTCGCCACGCAGCAACGGCCGGCAGCTGTCGGACAGACGCAAGCCGCCGTAGCCTTCCAGGTCGATGTCGACCAGGCCGCGTGCGACAAGTTGGCGGAACAGCGAGCGCCACTCATGCTCACTCAGGGATTTGCCGACGCCGTAGACCGAGAGCTTCTCGTGGCCAAAACTGCGGATCTTCTCGTTGTCCTTGCCCAGCAGCACATCGACCAGATGACCAACGCCGTAGCGCTGACCGGTACGAAACACCGCCGACAGGGCCTGGCGCGCGGGCTCGGTTGCGTCCCAGGTCTGCACCTTGTCGACGCAGTTGTCACAGTGACCGCAAGGCTGTTCGAGGACTTCGTCGAAGTAGGCCAGCAGCGACTGTCGGCGGCAGCGGGTTTCTTCACACAGGGCCAGCATGGCGTCGAGTTTGTGCTGCTCGACCCGTTTGTGACGCTCGTCACCTTCGGAGTTCTGCAACATCTGCTTGAGCATGACCATGTCTTGCAGGCCGTAAGCCATCCAGGCGTCGGCGGGCAAACCGTCACGACCGGCACGACCGGTCTCCTGGTAATAAGCCTCGAGCGATTTGGGCAGGTCAAGATGGGCCACGAAGCGCACGTTGGGTTTGTCGATGCCCATGCCAAAGGCAATGGTCGCAACCATGATCAGGCCTTCCTCGTTGAGGAAGCGGCGCTGGTTGCTGGCACGGGTTTCGGCAGCCAGGCCGGCATGGTAGGACAGTGCCGGAAAGCCCTGTTCGCAGAGAAACGCCGCAGTTTCGTCAACCTTCTTGCGTGACAGGCAGTAGACGATCCCGGCGTTGCCGCGGCGCTCGCCAAGAAACGCCATCAGCTGTTTGCGCGGCGCTTCCTTGGGCACGATGCGGTAAAAGATATTCGGTCGGTCGAAGCTCGACAGAAAGCGCTCGGCGCCCTGCAGGTGCAGACGCTGTACGATTTCTTCGCGGGTACGCATGTCGGCGGTGGCGGTCAGGGCAATACGCGGCACATGCGGGAACTGCTCGGCCAACTGCCCCAGTTGCAGGTACTCAGGCCGGAAGTCATGGCCCCACTGCGATACGCAGTGCGCTTCGTCGATGGCAAACAGCGACACGTCGAGGCCCTGCAGGAACTCGAGCATACGTGGCTGCACCAGCCGCTCGGGGGCCAGGTAGAGCATCTTGACCTCGCCGCGGCGCAAGCGCCCGGCCAGTTCACGTTGCTGCTCGGCGCTCAGGGTCGAGTTCAGGGCTGCCGCGGCCACGCCAAGTTCATCGAGGGTGGCAACCTGATCGTCCATCAAGGCGATCAGCGGCGATACCACTACGGTCAAACCCGGGCGCAACAACCCAGGCACCTGGAAGCACAGCGACTTGCCGCCGCCGGTAGGCATCAGTACCAGGGCGTCGCCACCATTGGCCACACATTCGATGATCGCTGCCTGGCGCCCCCGGAAACTGTCGTAGCCGAAGATGTCCTTGAGGACGCGCTGAGCCTGTTCGAGCATTGCAAACTCCGAAATCGCCGTATCATTCCCGAACACAGGCTGGACGATAAACTCGTCCGGCACACGCGCGAATGCGTAAGCAGCTTTTGCCAAGGGCCGCACAAACACTGTGCCCGGCTGAAAACCGCGGATTATACCCCAGCGACGAGTGCTACAGGACGCTACGGTGACAGACGTTCCCTTTGCCCCGTGATCGCAGCAAGGTGCTAGAATTCGTTATCGTTTATTCTTCAAGGTAGCCCCGTAATGTCCTTCGCCGAGCAACTGACCCGCCTGCAAGTCTTCCTCGATGCCGACGAGCTGCACGAAGAAGCGCTGGATTACGTCGCCGCCCACGGCTACCTGACCGCGCTTTCGATCACTTCCGAGGTCGTTCCTGACCGCGAATGGATCGACGCGCTGTTTGCCGAAGAGCCCAAATACAGCAGCGACGCCCAGCGCGTCGAAATCGAAGCCACACTGGTCGCCCTCAAGGCTCACATCAGCCGTCAACTGGCCAGTGACGAAGAGTTCGAGCTGCCGTGCGACCTCGACTTGGGTGAAGACCCGGACGATTCCGAACTGCGCGGCTGGTGCATCGGCTTCATGGAAGGCGTGTTCCTGCGTGAAGAAGCCTGGTTCGAGAACGCCGAAGAAGAAGTCAGCGAAATGCTGCTGCCGATCATGGTCGGTTCGGGTCTGTTCGACGAGCAGCCAGAGTTTGAAGACATCGCCAAGGACGCCAATCTGCAGGACGACATGATCGTGCAGATTCCGGAAGCCCTGACCGCACTGTACCTGCTGCTGCACGCCCCGGAAGAAAAGCCAGCGCTGCTCAAGCCGCGCCATCACTGACAGCAGCCGTGCGCTACCTGTTGCTGGCCGCTGGCTGGCTCAGCGTTGCGCTGGGGGTGGTGGGGATTTTCCTGCCGGTGTTGCCGACCACCCCCTTTCTACTGCTGGCGGCCGCCTGTTTCGCCCGCAGCTCGCCGCGCTTCCACGCCTGGCTGGTCACTCACCCGCAGCTGGGACCGTGGATCCGCGACTACCTCGGTGGTGAGGGGATCCCGCTCAAGGGCAAGGTCTACGCGATTGGCCTGATGTGGGCCAGTATCGGTTTGTCCTGCTATCTGGTGCCGTTGTTCTGGGCGCGGCTATTCATGCTCACCAGCGCGGTGCTGGTGAGCCTGTACATCCTCAAGCAGAAGACCCTGCGCCGCAGTTGACCCAGTCCTCTAGCCTTAGCCGCATCCCTTTCGAGATTTTTGCGAATCATGAAACATCCCTGATCTAATTGGGATAGCCGGGGCCGCTTTGCGGC
>NZ_JBNWAE010000010.1:0-227810 GCF_050496565.1 Pseudomonas shirazensis | reverse complement strand
AGTGTCTGTCAAGCGCTTATTTCGAAGTATTTTGCGAGAAACTCGTTCAACTTCAAACACTTGACTCGCTTGCGATCTCTCGTAGCGGGAGGCGAATTCTACAGCGTTACAACCTGCTGTCAACTGCCTTTTTGCTACCACCAACCTCAAGCGTTTAACACTTGCCTCGCTGCGACTGCATCGCTGCGAGGTGGCGAATAATACGCGATCTGAATTTTGAGTCAACACCTTGATCTGAAAAAACTTTCGCGCTGACAACGCCCTTCCCGGCAACTAAACAGCAGCGCAATTGATCTGTAGAGAAACACCCAGAGGAGCACAGCGGTAATGAGCGATGCGCACAGCGACAAAACCCCTGGCCTGTCGGCGGATGAAGAACAGGAAATCAGCCATAACCAACCGCCCCGGGCAGCGGTCCTGCACGAGATCATCCGTGCCCAAGGCGACCAGGAGCTGGAGCGCACCCTTGCCGCGCTGTGGTGGTCGGCACTTGCCGCAGGCCTGAGCATGGGCCTGTCACTGATGGCCATGGGCTTGTTCTATGCCCGACTGCCAGAGGGTGACAGTGCACAGGTCATCGCCAGCCTTGGCTACTGCGCCGGGTTTCTCGCTGTGATCCTGGCGCGCCAGCAGTTGTTCACCGAAAACACCCTGACTGCCGTGCTGCCAGTGATGACTACCCCGACCCTGGGCAACCTCGGCCGCTTGTTGCGGTTATGGAGTGTGGTGCTGCTGGGCAATATGGCCGGCACGCTGCTGGTGTCCTGGGTCATGCTCGAGTTGCCGATCTTCGACAGCAAGGCAGACGTGGCATTCCTGGAGATAGGCCGCAAGGTCATGCACAACGACATCAGCCAGATGTTTGCCAAAGGCATCATCTCGGGCTGGATGATCGCAACCATGGTCTGGATGATCCCGGCAATGGAGAACGCCAAGATCTGGATCATCCTGCTGATCACCTACCTGATGGCCCTCGGCGACTTCACCCACATCGTGGTGGGCTCGGTTGAGATTTCCTACCTGGTCTGGGCTGGCGATGAAACCTGGCAGGCTTTTCTGTTCGAGTTTGCCCTGCCTACCTTGGCCGGCAACATCATCGGTGGCAGCTTCATCTTTGCCTTGATCAGCCACGCCCAGGTACGCAGCGACAGCGGCAAGCCACCGTCCAAGCTATTGAAGGAGGCCAACCAAAATAACGATCGCCAGGAGCCGCGTCTTTAATAGCTAACGCGAGACAACTGAACTGGGTTGCGCCCTGCCCTGCTGACGCAGGGGGCGCGGCTGCCACCAGTTCTGCCCGGCGTGGGGTGAGTCGAGGCTGACACGCTCGCCCATCTGCGGCGTGCTCAGCTTGACCTGAGCAGCGCCGGCCAGCGCGAGAATACGCTCGAACGGCTCCTGCCAGGTATGGGTGGACAAATCAAAGGTGCCATTGTGGATAGGCAGCATCCAACGCCCCCGCAGATCCAGGTGCGCCTGCAAGCTCTGTTCGGGCTGCATGTGCACGCTGGGCCAGGCCAGATTGTAGGCGCCGGTCTCAATCAGCGTGAGGTCGAACGGACCGTAGCGCTCGCCGATCTGGCGAAAGCCATCGAAGTAACCGGTATCGCCACTGAAAAACAGCCGCAGCCCTTCATCGATGATCACCCACGACGCCCACAACGTCTGATTGCTGTCGAACAGACCGCGCCCGGAGAAGTGCTGCGCAGGTGTGGCGGCAAAGCGCACGCCCGCCACCTCTGCCTCCTGCCACCAATCGAGTTGGCGCACCTTGCCCGCTGGCACACCCCACCCGATCAGGCGATCACCTACCCCTAGCGGCACCAGGAAAACGTCTGTGCGCGGCGCCAACTGGCGGATGGCATGCTCGTCGAGGTGATCGAAGTGATCATGGGACAGAATCACCGCTGCCAACGGCGGAATCTCGTTGGCCGCCAACGGCGAAGGGTGAAAGCGCTGCGGCCCGGCCCACTGCACCGGCGAGGCGCGCTCGGCAAATACCGGGTCGGTGAGGAAAAAGCGCCCACGCAGTTTGAGCAGTATCGTCGAGTGCCCCAGCCGCCACAGACTGTGGTCTGGCGAATCAAGCACCTGCTGCCGGCTCATCGGCTGCAAGGTAATAGCCGTCGCTGGCCGCGTTTGCGGTGGTTTGCGCAAGAACAGGTATTTGAGACCGATGCGCAGTTTTTTCAGCATGCCGTCCTGTGGCAGGGCCGCCTGGTTGTGAAAGCGCCCATCCTGATAACGCGCCGGTTCACCGGCAGTGGAGTCCGTGGGCAGCATGAGCAGAATCCCAGTGCAGAGAAACAAGGCCTTCATATTACCTCACTGCGTTGGATCAACCGTGAAATGGCTTGTAAGGTCATTTTTCGCCGAGGTAAGTCTGTTGAACAATATTCACGCGATTTATGCGATAAACGGCGCCCCACGGAAGAACCACGATCATGATCGACAACAGAAGCGGCAAGGGACTCTCATTCGTCAGGCGCATCTACCTGCCCAGGATTCTCGGCATGGCCATCGGCCTGTTCAGCGTGATGGCCGCCATGGCGCCGCTGCACCCTCCCGGCTGGATCTGGGCGTTGATACTGGTCAATGGCTTGCTGTGGCCACACGTTGCTTATCTATGGGCAAAGCATTCGACTGCGCCCTACCGCGCCGAACAACGCAATCTGCTGCTGGAATCACTGATGGGCGGGTTCTGGGCGGCGGCCATGCACTTCAATCCGCTGCCGACCGTGACCATCCTGTCGATGATGACCATGAACAATGTTGCCGCCGGCGGCAAACCCTTGCTGGTGCGTGGGCTGCTCGGGCAATCGGCCGGGATGCTGCTCGCCAGCGCGATCCTGGGCAGCGGCCTACAGTTGCAGACCAGCGCCCTGCAGGTCTGGGCGTGCCTGCCAATGCTGGCTCTGTACCCCATGGCGCTGGGATGGGTGTGTTATCGCCTGGCGATCAACCTGGCCGACCATAAACGTCAGCTTAGTGCATTGAGCCGAACCGACAGCTTGACTGGCTTGCTCAATCACGGCTCCTGGAAGGACCTGCTCCTGCTCAAGTTCCAGATCAGCCGCCAACAGCGCCTGCCGGCAATGATCGCCCTGATCGACATCGACCATTTCAAGGTCATCAATGACACCTATGGTCACGTCGTCGGCGACTGCGTGCTGCGCCATTTGAGCCAGGAACTGCAGCGCAGCCTCGGCCCGGATGATCAGGCCGGGCGCTACGGTGGAGACGAGTTCTGCGTGATATTCCCAGGGGCTGACCAAGCCCGGGCCGGGCTGGCGATGGAAGCGCTGCGTGACCGGGTCAATGCCTACCGCAACCCGCAATTGCCGATGTTACGGATCAGTCTGAGCATTGGTCTGGCAGCCTATGATGAGCTTTTGAAGTCGCCTGAACACTGGCTGGAGCACGCCGACAAAGCACTCTATGCCGCCAAACATCAGGGCCGCGACCAGGTCAGCTTTAATCACGCGCCCGCTGCCCCGCTCAGGCTGGCATACCCAGACTGAGCGGGGCCCGCCCGCTCAACGTAGACGGCGCTCGGCGACTATCTCCGGCAGATCGCTGCGCTGCAGATAGATGCGCAACGGCTCGGCGATATTCAGGCGGTCGTCCACATGCTGGCCGAGCAGCAGCGCCAGGCGCTCACGGCACAACGCCATGCGCTGCCCGGACTCAGCCCGCCAGACGAATTCGCTACACGGTGTAATGCTGTCGTCCGCCACATCCATGCCAAAGGCATCTTCGGAAAAGCGCACGATATGACTGCCGCGCTTGGCGTGATAACCGACAAAGCCATTGAGCTGGTCGGCGGCGCTGCAGATGTCTTGAGAAGTGATGGCCATGGCGTACCTCGCTAATTAAGGGAGTGACGCACGCAAAGCCTGCGGCGGCCTCTGGCGGGCCACGCGCAGCTGCCAGCCTAGCGCAACTGGCCAGCGCTTCGCCAAGCTTTTTGATCTGCTCCTGGCAAGCCCGGTAGAATACCCTGCAAATCATTGATGTGGCCCAAGGGGCCGTGGAACCCTGCATGAACAACGCGGTAAGTTCCGACATCGCCACCATTGGCCGCATCAGTGCGGTGCCGGCGATTCTTCAGGTTATCTGCCAGAGCACCGGCATGCGCTTTGCTGCCGTAGCGCGGGTCACCGAGCACAGCTGGACCGCCTGCGCGGTGCTGGACAGCCTCGGGTTCGGCATGGATGTAGGTGGCGAGTTGGACATCGCCACCACCTTTTGCAATGTAATCCGCAGCTCACATCAGGCCATCGTCATCGACAAGGCCAGTGAGGACCAGCTCTACTGCCAGCATCCCATCCCCAAGCAATACAAGTTCGAGAGTTACATCTCTGTGCCGGTGTACCGCCAGGACGGCAGTTTCTTCGGCACCATCTGCGCGCTTGATCCCGAGCCGTTTGCGCTGAAAAACAGCGCGGTACAGCCAATGGTCGAGGGCTTTGCCCGCCTGCTGTCGGTGCAGATAGAACATGAAGAACAGGCGCAGCGTACCGAACACGCCCTACAGCAGGAGCGAGCAATGGCAGAGGTGCGCGAGCAGTTCATTGCCGTGCTGGGCCACGACCTGCGCAACCCGCTGTTCGCCATCACCGCCGGCGCAGAGCTGCTGGTGCAGCGCCTGACCGAGCAAAAACACCAGGCGTTGGCCAAGCACATCCTCACCTGCGGTCAACGGGCCAGCAATCTTGTGCGTGATGTGCTGGACTTCGCCCGCGGCCGCCTGGGCAGCGGTATCGCCCTTGCGCAGCAACCGTGCCATGACCTGGCCGAGGTACTGCGGCACGTTGCCTCGGAACTGCAACGCGTCCACCCACAGCGCCAATTGCAGCTGCAACTGGGCGAGATCGGCGGTTTGCATTGTGACCCTGAGCGGATTGCCCAGTTGTTATCCAACCTGATCGCCAACGCTCTGGTGCATGGTGACCCGCAGGGTGTAGTGACGGTGGATGCAAGCATTCATGACGGTCACTTCCTGCTGAGCGTACACAACGTCGGCGAGCCGATCCCCGCGCAGACCCTCGCTCAGCTGTTTCAGCCCTTCACCCGAACACGCGCCACAGCCCATCAGCAAGGCCTGGGCCTCGGCCTGTACATTGCCAACCAGATCGCCCTCGCCCACGGCGGGCACATGCAAGTGGCATCAAGCCTTGAGGGCGGAACAGTGTTCAGCTTTCACCTGGCCGTTGATCGTCCTGAGACGGCTGTTCAAGCACTTTTACCGGAACAGTAAGCCGCGCTGCGCCAGCAAGAAAATACAGGCAAAAAAATGGGCGACCGAAGTCGCCCTAAATGCCTTGCGTGCTCATGAATCGGGAAAGATCAACGCTGTTTGCGCTTGTGCGAATCCTTCCAGATGAAAATGCCCAGACCGGCGAAGAAGACCAGCATCAAACCGACCGTCACAACACCTGCGATAACCACATTGTCGAAGAACATGTCGGCGCTCCCTGTTTATCTGCCGTCGTCCGATGGATGTAAGGTAACGAATGGGAGCAGGGAGGAAATTGACCGGGGTCAATAGTGCCCGGGACCGGGCACTGGAGGCGGGCGCAGGGTTGACCTGCGTCAAGTTTCAGCGCTTCTTGGGTTTGTTCTTGGGCTTTTTCTTTTTACCAGCCGTCAGCGGCATGGCTTGCTCGAAGGCCTGGCGCATTTCATCGAGGCGCTTGTCCTTGAGGTCATGGATACGTTTGGCGCGCTCGGCGCCGAAGTCGATCAGGTTGTCTTCACTCATGGGCGGGCCCGACTGTCAGCAGATAGCTGCATGATGCCGCCAGGCGTCGCTATTGGCCAGTCAGACTTCGATATCGACCAGCAAACCCTGGCGCGGGCGCTCGCCCAACGGCGCTACAGGCACGGTGTTGTCGGCGTTGAGTTCCTCACCGGCGAGTGCCTCGTAACGCTCGTCGTCCTCATCGTGGCGGCGCTGATGCTGGCGACGCTGTTCATCGCGCAGGAGCAAGGCCTGCTCGTTGGGGTCGCGCTGCTGCTTGAGGTTGATCGAGCTGTCGTCGGGAGCTGGCTGCGCAGGGACAACCGGGCGGATGTCCGGTGTCTGTTTGACCGGGTCGTGCTGGGTGGTCACGGGCATGGCACTGAGTGGAATGATCGGCGGCAGCATTAAGGTTCTCCTGTCACTACTGTATCGGCCGGTGTGAACCGGCCTTGAGTGCCTCACTACGGGAAGGGAGCGCCGCCAGCCAGGCTTGCTTAATCGGGTAGATCGTCATCTGCGCCATCCGGCTCGGGGCTGACTTCGCTCCACGGCCGTTTGTAGACCTTCTGCCACACCGCATCCAGATGATCGCGCAGAACCTGCGGGGCATTCTTCAGCGACGCGCTGTCGACCCGCTCACCGCCGATAGGTTGTTCACCCGCCGGGCTGATCAAGGACTGGCCGGTGATGCTGTAGACCGAAGCGCCTTCACGCAGTTCGATTGCAATGTCGTGCGGGTCGATACCACCGCCGCAGAATGCGTGGCTGGCCACTGTCACCTCGGCAACGCCGTCGCCATTCAGATCGCTGACGTCACTGACATCGGTATAGAAGTCGACATCCAGATCCAGCCCCGGGCAGGTGGTCTCTTGCTCGATCTGCCAGCGTGGTTTGAACGCTTCGCTGCCGGCAGTGCGCCCGTACAGGGTGGCTTTGAGCACCACCTTGTCGACTTCCTGCTCGCTCTCGGGGTCACTGGCCTGGCCATCGGTACGGCTCAGCACCAGCAGGCCTTCGCCGTCGTGGTCGCGAAAATGCACGCTCCTGATCGGTGTACGCACACCCAGCACCTCGAGCTGCTCGGCGGCGATCGGCGCCAAGGACTGGAAATTGTTCTGCTCGCAACCGGCCATCAGCAGCAAGCTGCCCAGGCCCACGGAAGCGGTCAACCAACGGTACTTGGCAGGCATGGGGCTGGGTATCCTCGTCGCTGCGGGTGGGCGTCGATGAAACGGCTAGTCTGTTAACTCTTTGGTCTGCCCGGTCTATCCGTTAACATAGCCGGCTTTTCATCGGCGGGAGTTCAGGCAGTATGGCGCAGCAGTATCAACCGGGGCAACGCTGGATCAGCGACAGCGAAGCCGAGCTCGGCCTGGGTACCATCCTGGCACAGGATGGCCGCTTGCTGACCGTGCTGTACCCGGCCACTGGCGACACCCGTCAATATTCCCTGCGCAATGCGCCGCTGACCCGCGTGCGCTTCTCGCCGGGCGACCAGATCACGCATTTCGAGGGCTGGAAGCTGACCGTGCGCGAGGTCGACGACGTCGACGGCTTGATGGTCTACCACGGCCTCGACGCCCAGAACCAGCCGCGCACCCTGCCGGAAACCCAGCTGTCCAACTTCATCCAGTTCCGCCTGGCCAGCGACCGCCTGTTCGCCGGGCAGATCGACCAGCTGGCGTGGTTCTCGCTGCGTTACAACACCCTGCAGCACAACAGCAAACAGATGCTGTCGAGCCTGTGGGGGCTGGGCGGCTGCCGCGCGCAACCGATCGCGCACCAGTTGCACATCGCCCGCGAGGTCGCCGACCGGATCGCTCCGCGGGTTCTGCTGGCCGACGAAGTAGGCCTGGGCAAGACCATCGAAGCGGGCCTGGTGATTCACCGCCAACTACTCACCGGCCGCGCCAACCGGGTGCTGATCCTGGTTCCAGAAAACCTCCAGCACCAGTGGCTGGTGGAAATGCGCCGGCGCTTCAACCTGCAGGTAGCGCTGTTCGACGCCGAACGCTTCATTGAAAGCGATGCCAGTAACCCATTCGAAGACGCTCAGCTGGCGTTGGTCGCGCTGGAGTGGCTGGTCGAAGACGAGAAGGCTCAGGACGCGCTGTTCGCCGCCGGCTGGGACCTGATGGTGGTCGACGAAGCGCACCACCTGGTTTGGCATGAAGAAAACGCCAGCGCGGAATATTCCCTGGTCGAGCAACTGGCCGAGGTCATCCCTGGCGTGCTGCTGCTGACCGCGACCCCTGAGCAACTTGGCCAGGACAGCCACTTCGCGCGCCTGCGTCTGCTCGACCCGCATCGTTTCCACGACCTGGCAGCCTTCCGCGCGGAGAGCGAGAACTACCGCCCGGTCGCCGAAGCAGTGCAAGAGCTGCTCGAACAAGGCCGCCTGTCGCCCAAGGCCCATACCACTATCCACGGTTTCCTCGGTGCCGAAGGCGAAGCCTTGCTGACGGCGGTCAACGATGGCGACAGCGAAGCCAGCGCGCGCCTGATCCGCGAGCTGCTCGATCGCCACGGTACCGGCCGCGTGCTGTTCCGTAACACCCGTGCTGCCGTGCAAGGCTTCCCCGAGCGCCATCTGCACCCCTACCCGCTGCCCAACCCTGAGCAGTACAGCGCCCTGCCGGCCGGCGAGCGCGCCGAGCTGTATCCGGAAGTGGCCTTCCAGGCCCAGGGCCCGGGCGATGACGAGCAACGCTGGTGGCGCTTCGACCCACGGGTCGACTGGCTGATCGACACGCTGAAAATGCTCAAGCGCACCAAGGTGCTGGTGATTTGCGCCCACGCCGAAACCGCGATGGATCTGGAAGACGCCCTGCGCGTGCGCTCCGGCATCCCGACCACGGTATTCCATGAAGGCATGAGCATCCTTGAGCGGGATCGCGCGGCAGCCTACTTCGCTGATGAAGAGTTCGGCGCGCAGGTGCTGATTTGCTCCGAGATCGGCAGTGAGGGCCGCAACTTCCAGTTCGCTCATCACCTGGTGATGTTCGATTTGCCAGCCCACCCCGACCTGCTCGAGCAGCGCATTGGCCGTCTCGACCGGATCGGCCAGAAGCACACCATCGAGCTGCACATCCCGTACCTGCAGGACAGCCCGCAAGAGCGCCTGTTCCAGTGGTACCACCTGGCGCTGAATGCCTTCCTTGCAACCTGCCCGACCGGCAACGCCCTGCAGCATCGCCATGGTTCGCGCCTGCTGGCGCTGCTCGGCAATGGCGAAGCCAGCGCCTGGGACAGCTTGGTGGAAGAAGCCCGCGCTGACCGCGAGCGCCTTGAGTCCGAGCTGCACAGCGGCCGCGACCGCTTGCTCGAACTCAACTCCGGCGGTGCTGGCGAAGGTCAGGCACTGGTCGAGGCGATCCTGGAGCAAGACGACCAGTTCGCCCTGCCTATCTATATGGAAACCCTGTTCGATGCCTTTGGTATCGACAGCGAGGACCATTCGGAAAACGCCCTGATCCTCAAGCCGAGCGAAAAGATGCTCGACGCCAGCTTCCCGCTGGGTGACGACGAAGGCGTGACCATCACCTACGACCGAGCCCAGGCATTGTCGCGCGAAGACATGCAGTTCCTGACCTGGGAACACCCGATGGTGCAGGGTGGCATGGACCTGGTGCTGTCCGGGTCGATGGGCAACACCGCCGTAGCCTTGATCAAGAACAAGGCGCTCAAGCCAGGCACCGTCCTGCTCGAACTGCTCTATGTCAGTGAAGTGGTCGCGCCGCGCAGCCTGCAACTGGGCCGTTACCTGCCGACCGCAGCCCTGCGCTGTTTGCTCGATGCCAACGGCAACGATCTGGCTGCACGGGTGGCCTTCGAGACGCTCAACGAGCAGCTCGAAAGCGTACCGCGAGCCAGCGCCAACAAGTTCATCCAGGCGCAGCGCGATGTATTGGCCCAGCGCATCAGTGGTGCCGAAGCCAAGATCGAGCCGGTGCACGTCGAGCGCGTGGCCGAGGCGCAGCGTCGCCTGGCTGCCGAAGCGGATGAAGAGTTGGCACGCCTGACCGCACTCAAGGCCGTCAACCCGACGGTACGTGACAGCGAAATCGACGCCCTGCGTGCACAGCGTGAGCAGGGCTTGGCCATGCTCGACAAGGCGGCTTTGCGCCTGGAAGCGATTCGGGTGCTGGTTGCTGGCTGATCAGCTTCAGCGCAACTTCAAGCAACATCAAAAGGGCGCCAAACGGCGCCCTTTTTTATTCCCGCCCGCTATCAAAGCGATAACCAAATCGTAGCAACCAAATTGCCATTAATCAGGAAGGGTTAACTACCTTTTCCTATACTGCCTGTTCATGAGTCTCCTTCGGAGACGGATCCAGGGCACCACGGAGAGGCGCGATGGAGTGGCTGGGACTGCAATTGTTCGCCGAGCTACCGGCAACCGGACAGATCATTGTTGACTGCCGTCACGAGCCATTGCTGATCATCCTCGCCTATATCGTCGTCAGTGCTGCGGCGTTTGCCACCCTGGACATGGCTGAGCGCCAGTGCCACAGCGAAAACGACAACGCTCGCCGGCAATGGCGGATTCTTGGCGCATGCTGCCTGGCCGGGGGTATCTGGGCTTTGCATTTCATCAGCATGCTGGCGTTTCACGCGCCGCTGGAAACCCACTATGACGCCGCGCTGACCGGGCTGTCATTGCTGCTTGCCCTGCTCGCCTCGTGGTTTGCCATGCACAGCCTTGAGCGCCATGTGATGAGCCCGCGTCATTACCTGCAAGCGGCCACATTCATCGGCCTCGGTGTGACCTTGATGCACTACGTCGGCATGGCGGCAATGAAGACCAGCGCCGTGCAGTACTACCAGACCAGCCTGCTACTGGCCTCGTTGCTGATTGCCATCGTCGCCAGCCTGCTCGCGCTAGTCATGGCGCGTTACTTTCGCAACGGCAGCGGCACCCTGCATCTGGCCATGAAGTACGGCGCCAGCCTGCTGATGGCCGGCGGTATCGTCGCAACCCATTTCACCGGGATGGCGGCCATGACCCTGGTGATCCCGGCAGACGCCGCGCTGAGCCTGCCATCCACTGACAACAGCCTGCAGTTGGGCCTGACCGTTGCCTGCATCACCCTGCTGATCAGCGCCAGCAGCATCAGCGCGGCACTCGCCGACAAAAAACTGCAAAGCAAGGAGCACGACCTGCGCCGGGTCAGTGTGCTGCTCAGCCAACTTGACCAGGCCCGGGTGTCGCTGCAGCAGGCCGCGCACTACGATGCACTGACCAACCTGATCAACCGCCGTGGTTTCAACCAAGTGTTTGCCGAACGCCTCGCCGAGCATGCCGCCAATGAAGGCATGCTGGCGGTGATGTTCCTCGACATCGACCACTTCAAGCGGATCAACGACAGCCTCGGCCACGCCGCCGGCGACGACCTGCTCAAGGTCATCGCCGATCACATCAAAGCCGCAACCCGCAGCCAGGATCTGGTGGCGCGGTTTGGCGGCGACGAATTCTGCATCGTCACCAGCCTGCACAGCCGCGACGAGGCCCGTCACCTGGCGCAGCGGATCATGCAGCGGATGAAGGAGCCGATCGACCTGGGCGGGCGGCGCATGGTCATGACCACCAGTATCGGCATCAGCATCTATCCGGACGACGGCCGCAATGCCGAAGAATTGCTGAAAAACGCCGACCTGGCGCTTTATCAGTCCAAAGGCTGCGGACGCAATAACCTCAACTTCTTCAATAGCAGCCTGCGTGTTCGCGCGACCCTGGAGCTGCAGTTGGAGGAAGAACTGCGGGTTGCCTTGCTCGAAGAGCGCGGCCTGTGCGTGCACTACCAACCGATTTTCGACGTACGCAGCGGTCAAGTGGCCAAGCTGGAAGCGCTGGTGCGCTGGCAACATCCGCAGCACGGTCTGCTCGGGCCCGACCGCTTCATCGGCATCGCCGAAGCCAACGGGCTGATCGCCGAACTGGATCTGTGGGTGCTGCGCCGCGCCTGCGCCGACCTCGCCCGGCTCAATCAGCATGGTTACGCCAGCCTCAGGGTCACGGTCAATTGCTCGGCGCTGGCACTGGCCCGCGAAGAGCTGCCAGAGGATGTCGAACAGGCCTTGTTCCAGGCTGGCCTGGCGCCGCGACAACTGGAACTTGAGGTCACTGAAAACGCCCTGATGGGCGACATTCAGCAGGTCATCAACCTGCTCAAGCGGATTCGCGCGCAAGGCGTGGCGCTGTCGATCGATGACTTCGGCACCGGCTATTCGTCGCTGGCCTACCTCAAGCGCCTGCCGCTGGACGTGCTGAAGATCGATCGCTCATTCATCCAGGAAGTCCCGGTCAGCCAGAAAGACCGCGAGATCGTCCAGGCAATCATCATGATGGCCCACACCCTGCACCTGCAGGTAGTCACCGAAGGCGTCGAAACCGTGGAGCAGCAGCAGTTTCTGGTCGGCCACAGTTGTGATTACCTGCAAGGCTACCTGCTCAGCCGACCGGTGCCGTTGACCGAGCTGTACCCGGTACTGGAGCGCCTCGATCGCCAGCAACTGACGCTCAAGGCAGATTCCGATACAGCTCAACCAGAGTTGCCGGATCTTTTTCCAGGTAGCCCTGGCTACCGTGCAAGCGCATCAGTTGCGCGGCGAGGCCACTGATCGGTGCGGCCGAGCCCTGTTCGTGGGACAGTTTGACGGCGCCATCGAGGTCCTTGAGCAGCGTGCGTACATGCCACTTGACCGGTTCGAACTCGCTCGCTGCCATCTGCGGCGCAAGGATCTGCAGCGGCTTGGAATCGGCAAAGCCACCAGCCAGCGCTTCGGCGATCAAACTGGCGTCGACGCCGGCGCGCTCGGCGAGGGCGACCACTTCGGCGATCACCAAGGCATTGCAGGCAACGATCATCTGATTGCAGGCCTTGGTGACCTGGCCTGCGCCTACCGCGCCCATGTGGGTCACACGCTGACCGAGCTGCATCAGCACCGGCCGTGCCCGGGCCAGATCCTGCGCTGCGCCGCCAACCATGATCGCCAGGCTGCCGGCGCTAGCCCCGGCTGTGCCGCCAGACACTGGCGCATCCAGCCAGGCCATGCCACAACGCACGGCCAGCTCGGCTGCCATTGCCCGTGTCGCACTGGGCTCAAGGCTGGACAGGTCGACCAGCAACTGCCCGTGCCGGCCACCGGCGGCAACCCCCTGTTCACCAAATACCACCTCGCGGACCACGCTGGTGTCCGCCAGGCACAACAGCACCATGTCGCTGTGCTGGCTCAGCTCTGCAGGGCTTGCCGCCAGCCGCGCGCCGGCAGCGACCAACTCGGCGCACTTGTGCGGGCTGCGGTTCCATACCGTCAATGGATAACCGGCAGCCAACAGGCGACGGCACATCGGCAGGCCCATCAAGCCAATCCCGGCGAAACCCAACGCAGGCAATGCACTACTCATAGCAACTCCATCAACAGTGTGTGCAGCAGCAACCAGCAAGTGACGGCGCCACCCTGGCCTCGACCTGAGCGCAGTGGCGAGCGCCCTGCACCTTTATTACGCATTCCGTAAACTGTTACCGCTGTGCCGAACGCGGCTTGCGGTGTTACTTACTTCTACCTTACGTGCACGTCAACGCGCACCATAAGCAGCCGCCTGCCTGTTTCTACGCACCAAAAAAGCTCACTGATTTGTAGCGGGCTTTGTCTGCATGAGCACAAACGGCGAAACCACCACAGCCCAGATTTGCGGATCACGGGCCTGCATGTCTAGCGCCTGCTCTGCCGATACCGGGCCGACAGTGCGATCCGCCCGCCATTTGGCGAACATTTCGCCTTGGTTTTCGGCCATCGCTGCAGCGACGGTAATCAGGTCCAGATCGGGGTCGACCCAAATCAGGTCACCCTTTGCCCAGAAACGCTCCAGCGCTTTCCACTCAATGATTGCAGTCTCACCAAGCAATTTGGCATAGAGGGTGCTTGTTTGATCAGTCATGGGTTCCTACCAGCAACAATCGGCCAACTTAAAGGCCGCTATTTTTGCAGAAAAACCCGGTTGCAAATATGTAATTTGCTCTACGGCTCCCGCGTATGGGGGATGCAACGCTGAATAGAGGCTATTTGATGGCGCTATTCTGTATGTTTATGTCGATCACGCGACACCCCACGAAACAGACGCTTTTTGATGGCTTTTCAAGCATCGAGCCAGCGCTCTACACTGTACCGGTACAGTTCCGGGACATGTTCCGGGGGAAGGTGGGCGTGCATATGGCGTGGCCATTGCACATCCCGCCCGGTCTGTAGCCCTGACCGCCAGGACTATAAGAATTACAACAGAATGAGTGGAGCACTATGATCAAGATTTCCAAGCTGTTCGCTGCAATGGTACTGGCCGGCGTAGCCAGCCATTCGTTTGCCGCCGATACCATCAAGATTGGTATCGCTGGCCCGAAAACCGGTCCCGTCACCCAGTACGGCGACATGCAGTTCATCGGCGCCAAGCAAGCTATCAAGGACATCAACGCCAAGGGCGGCGTCGATGGCAAGATGCTTGAGGCCAAGGAATATGACGACGCTTGCGACCCTAAACAAGCAGTGGCCGTTGCCAACAAAGTGGTCAACGATGGCGTCAAGTACGTAATCGGTCACCTGTGCTCCAGCTCCACCCAGCCTGCATCCGACATCTACGAAGACGAAGGCGTGATCATGATCACCCCGGCTGCCACCAGCCCGGAAATCACCGCCCGTGGCTACAAGATGATCTTCCGCACCATCGGCCTGGACAGCGCGCAAGGCCCGGCTGCCGGCAACTACATCGCCGACCACGTCAAGCCCAAGGTTGTTGCAGTACTGCACGACAAGCAGCAGTACGGTGAAGGCATCGCTACCGCGGTCAAGCAGACCCTGGAAAGCAAAGGCACCAAAGTTGCCGTGTTCGAAGGCCTCAACGCGGGTGACAAGGACTTCTCCTCGATCATCCAGAAGCTCAAGCAGAACAACGTCGACTTCGTCTACTACGGCGGCTACCACCCAGAGCTGGGCCTCATCCTGCGCCAGGCTCAGGAAAAAGGGCTGAAAGCCAAGTTCATGGGTCCAGAAGGTGTCGGCAACGACTCCATCTCGCAGATCGCCCAAGGCGCGTCGGAAGGCCTGCTGGTGACCCTGCCGAAGTCGTTCGACGCAGACCCTGCGAACAAGGCCATTGCCGATGCCATCAAGGCTGACGGCAAGGACCCAAGCGGCCCGTTCGTATTCCCGGCCTACTCCGCTGTACAGCTGATCGCTGACGGCATCGTTGCAGCCAAGTCCGAAGACGCCGACAAGGTGGCTGCAGCCATCCATGCTGGTACCTTCAAGACCCCGACCGGCGACCTGTCGTATGACGCCAAGGGCGACCTGAAAGACTTCAAGTTCGTGGTTTACGAATGGCACTTCGACAAGCCGAAGACCGAAGTCTCCCCGCAGTAACTGCGTGATCAATAGCTGACCGAAAAGCCCACTGTGCGAGCAGTGGGCTTTGTTTTACGAGGTTCATGAGACCGATTGCCGTGATCCGGCAGCCGCCTCACCTGAAAATCTTAAAACCGTCACCCGCGGTTCACTGGCCGAGCCCTGCCATCGTTGCACAGACCACGAGGCGCGCCGGGTTACCCCCCGCCAGCGAATGCAATCAGGTTTTTAGGAGCGCTGTAATGCCTGAGATCTACCATTTCTTCCAACAACTGGTTAATGGATTGACCATCGGCAGCACCTATGCCTTGATCGCCATCGGTTACACGATGGTGTACGGCATCATTGGCATGATCAACTTCGCCCACGGCGAGGTGTACATGATCGGGTCCTACGTGGCATTCATTGCACTCGCCGGGCTGGCCATGATGGGCATCCATTCCCTGCCGATACTGATGACCGTGGCCTTCATCGCCACGATCTGCGTAACCAGTGCCTATGGCTACAGCATCGAGCGCGTTGCCTACCGCCCGCTGCGCAACAGTAACCGTCTGATCCCGCTGATCTCTGCCATCGGCATGTCGATCTTCCTGCAGAACACTGTGCTGCTGTCACAGGACTCCAAGGACAAGTCGATCCCCAACCTGATCCCTGGGAGTTTCTCCTTCGGCCCGGGCGGCGCAGAGGAAGTGCTGATTTCCTACATGCAGGTACTGGTGTTCGTCGTCACTCTGGTGGCCATGACCCTGTTGACCCTGTTCATCTCCCGTTCCCGCCTGGGCCGCGCCTGCCGCGCCTGCGCCGAGGACATCAAGATGGCCAACCTGCTCGGTATCAACACCAACAACATTATTGCCCTGACCTTCGTCATTGGCGCCGCACTGGCGGCAGTGGCAGCCGTGTTGCTGAGCATGCAATACGGGGTGATCAACCCCAACGCCGGCTTCCTGGTGGGCTTGAAAGCCTTCACCGCGGCAGTCCTGGGCGGCATCGGCAGTATTCCGGGCGCCATGCTCGGTGGCCTGGTGCTGGGTGTGGCCGAAGCCTTTGGCGCCGATATCTTCGGTGACCAGTACAAGGACGTCGTGGCGTTCGGGCTGTTGGTTCTGGTGCTGTTGTTCCGGCCGACCGGCATTCTGGGCCGTCCGGAGGTTGAGAAAGTATGAACAAGAATATCAAACAAGCGTTTTTCAGCGCCCTGCTGGTCTGGGCCGTGGCCTTCCCGGTACTCGGCCTGAAGCTGAGCATCGATGGCATCAACCTGATCGTGCATAGCCAGGGGCCGTTCACCATCACCGTGATTGCGGTGTGTTCGGTGTTGATGTTCCTGCGGGTGCTGTTCGACAAGCAGTGGAGCGCAGTGACTGCCCGTGGCTCGGACCGCAAGCTGATCTCGCCAGCCGTAAGCAACTTCCTGACCTTGCCCAAGACCCAGCGCTGGATCATCCTCGGCCTGATCGTGGTGGCATTGGTCTGGCCGTTCTTCGGCTCACGCGGCGCGGTCGACATTGCCACGTTGATCCTGATCTACGTGATGCTCGGCCTGGGCCTGAACATTGTCGTGGGACTGGCCGGCCTGCTCGACCTGGGTTATGTCGGCTTCTACGCAGTGGGTGCCTACAGCTACGCCATGCTGTCGCACTACTATGGGCTGAGCTTCTGGATCTGCCTGCCGATTGCCGGCCTGATGGCAGCCACCTTCGGCTTCTTGCTGGGCTTCCCGGTATTGCGCTTGCGCGGTGACTACCTGGCGATCGTGACCCTCGGTTTCGGTGAGATCATCCGGCTGTTCCTGCGTAACCTGACCGACCTCACCGGCGGCCCCAACGGCATCAGCAACATTCCCAAGCCGACCTTCTTCGGGCTCTCGTTCGAGCGCCGCGCGGCTGAAGGCATGCAGACCTTCCACGAGTACTTCGGCATCGAGTACAACTCGATCAACAAGGTCATCTTCCTCTATCTGGTGGCGTTGCTGCTGGCCTTGCTGGCTCTGTTCGTGATCAACCGCCTGCTGCGCATGCCAATTGGCCGGGCGTGGGAAGCACTGCGTGAAGACGAGATCGCCTGCCGCGCGCTGGGCCTCAACCCCACCGTGATCAAGCTCTCGGCATTCACCCTGGGCGCCTGCTTCGCCGGTTTTGCCGGTAGCTTCTTCGCCGCACGGCAAGGGCTGGTGACACCGGAGTCGTTCACCTTCATCGAGTCGGCAATCATCCTCGCCATCGTTGTGCTGGGCGGTATGGGTTCGCAGTTGGGCGTGATTCTCGCGGCCATCGTGATGATCCTGCTGCCGGAGCTGATGCGTGAGTTCAGCGAGTACCGCATGTTGATGTTCGGTGCGCTGATGGTCTTGATGATGATCTGGCGTCCGCAGGGCTTGCTGCCTATGCAACGACCACATATGGAGCTGCGTCGATGAGCCGCGAAATTCTGCAAGTCAGCGGCCTGAGCATGCGCTTCGGCGGCTTGTTGGCGGTCAACGGCGTGGCCCTGACCGTCAAGGAAAAACAAGTGGTGGCGCTGATCGGCCCGAACGGCGCCGGCAAGACCACGGTGTTCAATTGCCTGACCGGCTTCTACAAGCCAAGTGGCGGCACCATTCTGCTCGACGGCCAGCCGATTCAGGGCCTGGCCGGCCATCAGATCGCCCGCAAGGGTGTGGTGCGGACCTTCCAGAACGTGCGGCTGTTCAAAGAGATGACAGCGCTGGAAAACCTCCTGATCGCCCAGCACCGGCACTTGAACACCAACTTCTTTGCCGGCCTGTTCAAGACCCCGAGTTTCCGCCGCAGCGAACACGAAGCCATGGAGCGCGCGCAGTACTGGCTGGACAAGGTCAACCTGACCGAGTTTGCCAACCGCACTGCCGGCACCCTCGCCTACGGCCAGCAACGCCGCCTGGAAATCGCCCGCTGCATGATGACCCAACCGCGGATCATCATGCTCGACGAGCCCGCCGCCGGCTTGAACCCCAAGGAAACCGAAGACCTCAAGGCATTGATCGGCTACCTGCGCGAATCCCACAACGTGACTGTGCTGCTGATCGAGCACGACATGAAACTGGTGATGAGCATCTCCGACCATATCGTCGTGATCAACCAGGGCACTCCCCTGGCCGACGGTACCCCGGAGCAGATCCGTGACAATCCTGATGTGATCAAGGCCTACCTGGGGGAAGCGTAATGCTCAAGTTCGAAAACGTTTCCACCTTCTACGGCAAGATCCAGGCGCTGCATGGCGTCAACGTCGAGATCAACCAGGGCGAGATCGTCACCCTGATCGGCGCCAATGGCGCCGGCAAGTCGACCTTGTTGATGACCCTGTGCGGCTCGCCGCAGGCACATAGCGGCAGCATCAAGTACCTGGGCGAAGAGCTGGTCGGCCAGCCGTCTTCGCACATCATGCGCAAAAGCATCGCCGTGGTCCCCGAAGGCCGCCGGGTATTTGCCCGTCTGACTGTCGAAGAAAACCTGGCCATGGGCGGTTTCTTTACCGACAAGGGCGATTACCAGGAGCAACTGGACAAGGTTCTGCAGCTGTTTCCGCGCTTGAAAGAGCGCTACTCACAGCGTGGCGGCACCATGTCCGGTGGCGAACAGCAGATGCTGGCGATTGGTCGTGCGCTGATGAGCAAGCCCAAGTTGCTGCTGCTAGATGAGCCTTCGCTGGGCTTGGCGCCGATCATCATCCAGCAGATCTTCGACATCATCGAACAGCTGCGCCGGGATGGCGTTACGGTATTCCTGGTCGAACAAAACGCCAACCAGGCGCTGAAGATCGCAGACCGTGCCTATGTATTGGAGAACGGTCACGTGGTCATGCAGGGCTCTGGCGAAGCGTTGCTGAGTGACCCGAAGGTGCGAGACGCCTATCTGGGCGGTTGATCCTTCGTGTAATCCATTGGGGCCGTTTTGCGGCCCCAATCGTTTCACCACCCCTTGTGATCCCCGGTACTGCTCGGTAACGTGCGCACTTCACCCGCCGCGTCCCCGGAGCCTCACCCATGCGTTGCACCCCTCCTCTGCTGCTCGCCACCCTGCTGCCACTGTTCGCCGGCTGCCAGATGCTGGCCGACAAACCGGTCGACCCTGACCTTGGCACCACGCGCATGCAGGGCGAACTGAGCGCCAGCGGCGGTCATCTGCTGTTCAAACCCTGCAGCGAAAGCCGCTCGTTCGTGGTCAATGATGCCGGCGCCACGGGCATCCTGCAGGAAGCCTCGAGCCTGGCCCACGGCGCTGGCGACAAGCTGTTCGCCGATGTGCGCGGGCGCCTTGCCGGCAGCAAGCAGGCCAACAGCGACGGCCAGCTGGATGTTCGCCGGCTGTATCGCCTGGAGCCTTCGGCCAGTGCCTGCGAAGACCCCAACTTCAAGCAACTGACCCTGCGCGCCGGCGGCCATGCACCGGAGTGGGATATCAAGGCCAGCGGCAAGGGCATGGTCCTCAACCGCGCCGGCCAGCCGCCACTGCCACTGCCGTTCCTTGAAGAGCAGATGCCCGGCGGCGGCCTCAACCTGTCCAGCGAAGCCAATGGCCAGCGCATCGAACTGTGGCTCGCCCCGCAGCGCTGCGTCGACAGCGTCAACGGCGCCGTACGCCACTTGCGTGCCGAGTTGCGCGTCGATGGCCAGACCGTGCACGGCTGCGCTTACTATGGCGGGGCCCGCGACAACTGATCGCCTGGTGGTTTTTATCCTGCCTTTGAGCCCGGCGAACAGCTTATACTTGGCGGTTTGTGTAAAGCCGCCGGCCGCCAGAGGCCGGGATACTGGACCCTGCCATGTTACGAATCACTGAACTGAAGCTGCCCCTGGACCATCCTGACGAAGCCCTGCGCGAGGCCATTCTCCAGCGCCTGGGCATTGCCGATGAGCAGTTGCTGAGCTTCACCCTGTTCAAGCGCAGCTACGATGCCCGCAAGAAGAACAGCGAACTGCTGTTCATCTACACCATCGACCTGCACGCCAGCAACGAAGCTGAATTGCTGCACAAATTCGCCGACGATCACAACATCAGCGTTGCCCCCGACGTCAGCTACAAGTACGTCGGCCAGGCGCCTGCCGAGCTGCAGGAGCGGCCGCTGGTCGTCGGCTTCGGCCCGTGCGGTATCTTTGCCGGGCTGTTGCTGGCGCAGATGGGCTTCAAGCCGATTGTGCTCGAGCGCGGCAAGGAAGTCCGCCAGCGGACCAAGGACACCTGGGGCCTGTGGCGCAAAAGCGTGCTCAACCCCGAGTCCAACGTACAGTTTGGTGAAGGCGGCGCCGGGACTTTTTCCGACGGCAAGCTGTACAGCCAGATCAAGGACCCACTGCACCACGGCCGCAAGGTGCTGGAAGAGTTCGTCAAGGCCGGCGCGCCAGACGAGATCCTGTTCATCAACAAGCCGCACATCGGTACCTTCCGCCTGACCGGCATGGTCGAGAACATGCGCGAGCAGATCATCGCCCTCGGTGGCGAAGTGCGCTTCGAGCAAAAAGTCAGCGACTTGCTCCTCGACGGCGAACAGCTCACCGGTGTGGTCCTCGACAGCGGCGAACAGCTGCACTCGCGGCACGTGGTGCTGGCTCTTGGCCACAGTGCGCGTGATACCTTCCGTATGCTGCACGCCAAGGGTGTGTTCATGGAAGCCAAGCCGTTCTCGGTCGGTTTCCGCATCGAGCACCCACAAACCTTGATCGACAAGGCGCGCCTGGGCAAATACGCCGGCCACCCGAAACTCGGCGCCGCGGACTACAAGCTGGTCTATCACGCCAAGAACGGCCGCTCGGTATACAGCTTCTGCATGTGCCCGGGCGGCACTGTGGTTGCGGCCACCAGCGAGCCAGGCCGAGTCGTGACCAACGGCATGAGCCAGTACTCGCGTAACGAGCGCAACGCCAACTCAGGCATCGTCGTCGGCATCGACCCGGAACGGGATTACCCGGGCGGGCCGCTTGCCGGCATCGAGCTGCAGGAGCGGCTTGAGACACTCGCCTATGAGCTGGGCGGCAGCAATTACCAGGCGCCGGCGCAACTGGTTGGCGACTTTGTCGCCGGTCGGCCTTCGACCGCGCTGGGCAGTGTCGAGCCTTCGTACAAGCCGGGCGTGACCCTGGGTGATCTGGCGTTGAGCCTGCCTGATTTCGCGATCGAGGCCATCCGCGAAGCGCTGCCGGCGTTCGACCGGCAGATCAAGGGTTACAACCTGCATGACGCGGTACTGACCGGGCTCGAGACGCGCACCTCGTCACCACTGCGCATCACCCGTGATGCCAGCTTCCAGAGCATCAACGTCAAGGGCCTGTTCCCGGCCGGTGAAGGTGCAGGTTACGCGGGCGGTATTCTGTCGGCAGGTGTCGACGGCATTCGCATCGCCGAAGCCGTGGCGCGGGATATCCTCGGGCTGCAGTGAGCTGAAAACCAGGCGTAAAAAACCCCGATCGGCACTGCCGATCGGGGTTTTTGCTTTCAGCGCGGCTATCAGTGAGTGACGCGGCTGGTGCCATCTACAGTCATGATGCGGACACGCTCGCCCACACGGAAGATTTCATTCTCCTGCACGGCCTGCACGTAAGCGCGGGTGCTGCCGTCATCTTCACGTACGGTGACTTCGACGCCCTGGGTACGGGTGATGCCTTCTTCGGCAGCCGAACCTGCCAGGCCGCCGGCTACAGCACCGATTACAGCGGCAACGATGCTGCCGCGACCGCCGCCGATGGCACTACCGGCCACACCGCCGACCACAGCACCAGCGCCGCCGCCGATTGGGGTCTTGGTGCCTTCGATCTTGACTGGGCGCAGGGCTTCGATGGTGCCCATGCGTACTGTCTGCACGCGGCGGGCTTCATCACGGGAGTAGCTGTCACCGGTCAGGCTCGAGGCACAACCGCCGAGCAGCAGCGACATGGTGGTGAACGCTACCACCAGAACAGATTTACGCATGGGTTGTATCTCCATAAGACAGGTGACCATTAGACGCTGCAGGTTGACGGCTGTCACGGTGCATACGTAACAAAAAAGCATTCATTCAGCGTCGGTACAGGGTGTGTGTTGACGCTTGATAGTCAGACCTTGGATTGGCTTGGATTACTGCATTGGGTTTGGGATTGGGTATTGGGGACTTATCCATTCTGTATGTTGGCAGTGCTGGCCCCTTTCGCCTTTACGGCGAGTCACTTTTTTGGCAAACGCCCCAAAAAAGTAACCAAAAAAGGGCTCGCTCCCACATACGGCCCCTGCGCTGCGCTCCGGGGTTCCCTCACTCCGGCCTTGCTCCCGGGAGGACCGCGCTGTACGGGCCATCCTGGCCCGCAGCGCTTGCCGGCCATCCATGGCCGGCACCTCTCTCCGCAAGACCTGCGCTCGGCCTCCTGAAGTCGCTGGTAGATCAAGAGCACGCCTCGCTGCGCTGGCGCAGAGCGAGATTGGTGTGGCTGCCTGATTTTTGTCTGGTTTGAGATTGCCGGGGCTGCTGCGCAGCCCTTCGCGGGTAAACCCGCTCCCACAGGAAGCGGCGCCAACTTGTGGGAGCGGGTTTACCGGGACGCCGGACCGCCGCGAAGGGCCGCAAAGCGGCCC
The DNA here is from genome assembly GCF_050496565.1 of Pseudomonas shirazensis. GTDB lineage: Bacteria > Pseudomonadota > Gammaproteobacteria > Pseudomonadales > Pseudomonadaceae > Aquipseudomonas > Aquipseudomonas shirazensis_A. The sequence continues at coordinate 205,109 of NZ_JBNWAE010000010.1, read as the reverse complement.
CGCTCTTGATCTGCGCCAGCGCAGCGAGGCGTGCTCTTGATCTTGATCTTGATCTACCGGCGACTCAGGAGGCCGAGCGCAGGTCTTGCGAAGGGAGGTGACGGGCATGGATGCCCGTCAAGCGCTGCGGGCCAGGAGGGCCCGTTCAGCGCGGTCCTCCCGGGAGCAAGGCCGGAGCGAGGGAACCCCGCAGCGCAGCGAAGGGGCCGGATGTGGAGCCAAGCCCTTTTTTGGTTACTTTTTTGGGGCGTTTGCCAAAAAAGTGACTCGCCGTAAGGGCGAAAGGGGCCCGCAAAACCACCACAAGAACCGGATAAGCTCACAATAACCGCGATCAGGGAGCCAACCGCTCCCGACCCCACTGCCCCGCCACCAAAAGATAATTCAGCCGATCATGCAACCGGCTAGCCCTACCCTGCCAAAACTCAACCCGCTCCGGCAGCAAACGATACCCCCCCCAATGCTCAGGACAATGCGGCTGAGTCTGCGAAAACCGCTCTTCAGTAGCCTTGACCAAAGCCTCCAGCTCTTCGCGCCCAGCAATCACCCGACTCTGCGGCGAAGCCCAAGCCCCCAGGCGACTCCCCAGCGGCCGCACCTGGTAATAGTCATCGGACTCCTGCGCAGTAACCTTCTCAACTCGCCCCTCAATCCGTACCTGACGCTCCAGCGCCGGCCAGAAGAAGGTCATCGCCGCAAACGGGTTAGCCCGCAAATGCTGCCCCTTGGCACTGTCATAGTTGCTGAAAAAGGTGAACCCCTGAGCATCCAGGCCCTTCAACAGCAACACTCGGCAATGCGGACGCCCATCTGCATCGACCGTAGCCAGCGTCATGGCATTGGCCTCGACCGGTGCCTGTTCGGTTTTTACAGCATCGGCAAACCACTGGTGGAACAGCGCAAACGGCTCATCCGGCGCCTGGCTTTCGGCCAGGCCATCACGGGTGTAGTCGCGGCGCATATCGGCCAGAGATTGAGTCATGACAGCACTTCCTTGACGATCAGTTGGTCTTCGCAGGGCTGTTGGCAGCGACTTTCTTGTCGGCCGTGGTTTTTTTCGCGGCCGGCTTGGCCGCCGGCTTCTTCGCAGCAGTCTTGGCTGCGGCCTTTTTGACCGGGGCTTTGGCCACGGCTTTCTTCGCCGCTGGCTTGACAGCGGTCTTGGCAGCAGGCTTGCTCGCTGCAGGCTTGGCCACCGGGGCTTTGCTGTCTTGAGTGGCGACCACAGCGGCCGGGGCCGGCGCCAGGTTCGGCTGCTGGTATTTGGCCAACAGGGCCAGCATGGTGTTCTGCGGCGTCATCAGCAATTCGACGCGGCGGTTCAAGGCGCGGCCTTCGAGGCTGTCGTTGGCGGCGCGTGGCATCACCGAGCCCATGCCTTTGAGGCTCAAACGGTCGCGCTGCAGGCCACTCAAACGGAAGATCGCCGAGACCGAAGCAGCACGCTCAAGGCTGAGCTTCTGGTTGGCGGCAGCGGCACCGCTGCTGTCGGCGTGACCGAGAATCAGCACGGCAGTTTTCGGGTCGACCTCAATGGCCTTGGCCAGGCGGGTGATCGGCCCCAGGCTCGCCGGCAACAGCATGTTCGGGCGGTCCGGGTTGTACGAGCTGTCGACCGGAATGGTCACGGCCAGCAGGTCTTCGCGGCGCTCCACTTCAAACTTGCTGTCCTTGACCGCTTCGCGCAGCTTAGGCTCATACTGGTCAAGCCAGGCCTGGGTGGCCTTGTGGTCGATCTTGGGAACGACTGGCCCCTTGGCCTGGGTCTCTTCAGAGCCGAACGGCCACCACCAGCGGCTGCTGCTTTCAGACTTGGCGTCGGCCTTGGCAACTTTTTCGGTCACCGCCTGCTTCACTTCCTGATCGGCAACCTTGTCCGAGCCAAACGGCCACCAGCTGTGACCGCTAGTCGAGGAGGCATCCTGCGATTGGCTGGCACAACCGGTCATGGCCAGGCACAGGGCGAGTGCTAAGGTTTTTTGTGAAGACATCAGCGATACACCATGAAATTGAAGGAAATTTTGCCTGCAACCGCAGGCATTGGCATTGAGCATAGTCAAACCGTACGGGCATTACCCGCACTAGCCGATCAAAGGCAACTGGCGAGCACCCGCACCAGCTTCTGCGCTCTTGGGTCCATCAGCACGTAGGGGCCGAGGGTATTGGTGACGAAGCCAAAGGCAACATCGTGCTCGGGGTCGGCGAAACCGACCGAACCACCCGCGCCCGGGTGACCAAAGGCACGTGCGCCAAGGCCGAAGGTGGCGTTGGCTACGGTTGGCTGGTCCAGCATGCAACCCAGGCCGAAGCGGGTCTGGGTCAGCAAGGTGCGGTCTTCACCGAGACTGTGCTCGCGGGTCAGTTCATCCAGCAGCTCCGATTCGAGCAAGCTGCCGTCGAGCAGGCCGGCATAAAAACCGGCGAGGCTGCGCGCGTTGCCATGGCCGTTGGCCGCAGGCTGCTGCATGCGTCGCCATTCGGGTTTGTTGGTGCTGGTAAGGATTGCTGGCGGGTTGGTGAACGCACGGGTCGAAAGCGCCTCTGGCTCGCGCATCGTCACCTGCAGCAGGCGCTGAGCAGCCGCATCGCCTGAGTTGCCCTTGCCGCGGGCGATATGTGCCACACGGTAGAATTCTTCATCCGCCAGGCCGATATGAAAATCCAGCCCCAACGGCTTGGCCGTGCGGGCGACGATCGACTCACCCGGACCGCGGCCGTCAGCTCGGCGAATCAGCTCGCCGATCAGCCAGCCATAGGTGATCGCCGCGTAGCCATGCTCGGTGCCTGGGGTCCACCACGGCGTTTCTGCGGCCAACGCGGCAGTCATCACTTCCCAGTCGTACAACGCCTCGGCGGGGAGCAGCTCGCGGATTGCCGGCAGGCCAGCGCGGTGGCTAAGCAACTGACGCAGGGTCACGGCTTCTTTACCGGCCTGAGCGAACTCCGGCCAGTAGCGTGCTACCGGGGCATCCAGCGCCAGCTTGCCCTCACCTACCAGTTGCAGGGCAGTCACGGCGGTGAACGTCTTGGTGCAGGAGAACAGATTGGCAATGGTGTCGCTATGCCAGGCCTGCTGCCCATCCTTGTCGGCACTGCCGGCCCACAGGTCGATCACGGTGTCGCCACCGACCTGGATGCACAATGCGGCACCGCGCTCCTGGGAATCCTCGAACAAGGCGGCGAATGCTTCACGCACCGCCTCGAACTTCAGCTCATAGTGACCCTGAATCTGCACCGCCAGCTCTCCGTACGACTCGAGTTTGCAAAGGCGTGCATTGTTTCAGTAGTTGGCCATTTTGCCTACTGAATGTGGCTGGATGGTTGTCAGGCAACGTTGCCAAACAGCTCTGCAACCAGGCCCAAGCGCCTCATGGCGCGGGCTTGCTGACCACCGTGCGCAGCCCGTCGATTACCTGCTGATTGCTGCGCCGCACCGCCTCTACAAAGCCCGGATAGGCCACATCGGTGATCGCCACCAACCCAAGATGCCCATTTTCGCCATCGAGCAAGCGGCCACTGGCAGGCTGATCCAGGTACTGGAACCAATGCGCACCGACGATCATCGGCTGGGCCATGGCGGCCTTGAGGAAGTTGGAATAAGCCGGGCCACGGTCTTCTTCACGCGCCAGCTCCACCGGCCCCGGCCAGAACGGCCCGCGATCGCGCGAACCGAACTGGAATTCGGACACCAGCACCGGCTTGTCCAGCTCGGCCAGGCGAGCAAAGTCGTAGCCGTCGTCAGGCTTGAGGGTATAGAAGTTGAAACTGAGCACATCGCAGAACTCGGCGCAGGCCTTGACCGCCTGCGGGCTGCTCAGGGCGAAGCGGCCACCGAGCAGCAGGTGATTGGGCGCATGCCAGCTGAGCGAGTCAGCAATGGTCTTGAAGTAAGTGTCGGCGAACACCTGTTGGAAGTACTGGTAATCGCGTTCGATTTCCGGGTGTTCGGGGTTGGGCAGCGGTGCTTCGAAGCCTGGGTCTTCCATCAGCTCCCACGCCTGCAGCTCGATGCCCCAGGCCTTGGACAGCCCTTCCTGATTGCGGTACTTGTCGCGCAGCTGCTTGAGGAACGCGCGTTTGGCCGGCACGTCGGTGGTCAGGCGCAGGGTGCCGAAAGCGAGGCCATAGCGGGCCCGCGGATCATCACCAGGTGCGGCCCAGGCGAGTTCGTTGTCGGCAAAGTAGCCGATCAACCACGGGTCATCGCGATGGTCACGGGCAGCAATCGCTACAGCACGCTCGGTGGCCATGGCAAAACGTGGGTCGAACGGATCGGGCATGCGCCCCCACCAGTCCATGCCGGTGCTGATGCTGGCGTAGTCGCCGACGATCGACAGCGGCAGGGTGTAAGGCACTCGCTTGGCCAGGCCCAGCTCAGGGTCGCTCCAGTTGCCGAGGGTATTGAAGCCCCACGCCTGCAAGCGATCCAGAGCATGCGCCTGCCAACGGGCGGTATCGATCGCCATCGGCGGGCACGCCTGGCTGGTCGGTTCGCCGGCGGCCGGGGCACAGCTTTGGCCATGGCTGCGTTGCAGGTTGGCTGCGTAGAAGTCGAACCAGCGGCCTTTCTTGAATGCGCGCCCTTGCGAAGAGGCATTGCCATCATCATTGTTGCCTTCGCCATAGAACGCGGCGAGGGGCTCGTTGACGCCGGGCAACGCAGTGAACATGCCTTCGCGGCCGGCGACATAGGTACGCCCGCCATCAGCGGCCACAGCGTTGACGCCCAACGAGAAGAACGGATGACCTTCAGGCGTCACCAGGAACCAGCGGCCATCGCGCTTCTCAGTACGGAAGAAGCCCTGAGCCTCGAACGCAGGCCCGGCCAGCAGCCCACCGTACGGGTCAAGCGCTTGCTTGCCGCGCTCGGACAGCCAGGTCTTGAGCTGCGCCTGCTCACGGCTACCAGCAGCTTTGAGCTGGTCATCGCTGACGATTCGCTCCGGCCAGCGGCCCCGCGTCGACTGGCCGTAAGCGTCGATCAGATCGGCATAGGCCGCCTTGAAGGCGAGATCGTCATCCTGCAGGCCGACCCTCTCGATCAGCAGGCTTTGCGCCACGTTGGGCTTGGGGATGCTCAGAGTCACCGAGCTGATCTGCTTCAGGTCCACCTCGCCGACACTGCTGGTCAGCAGAACGCGCTGCCCGTCGTAGGTCCACGGCATCGGTGGGCCGGCACGCATGCCTTGGCTCAGCGGCGAGCTGGCGGTAAGCGGCACCATCACCGTTTGCGCAGGCCCGGCCGGCAGGTCGATGCGGCTGGTTAGGGTGCGGCCATCGCTGCTTTGCACCGTGACGTCGACCGTCAGCGCCCAATCCATTGCACTTTGCAGGCGCAAGGTCAGGGCCTTGCCGGCCGACCAGTCCCACGCCCCACCTTGCGGGCTCAGGCCCAGGCTTGGGCGTTCCGCTGGATTGAACACGACGCGGCGCAACACCTCGCCCTCGGCGGTCTGTTCGGCGTTGTATTGCGGCATGCCGGCGTCGGCGGTGACGACATTGACCACCGAGGCCGGCCGCACGAAGCTGAACAGCGTCTGCTGCCCAGCCAGCAAGGGTGAGCAGAACAGCAGCGTGAAGACTGCGGGCAAGGTGCGTCGAATCATAGAGCTAAAGCTCTCCTTCAGGGCCGCGGGGAGCCCGTGACTGAGTAATGGACAACAGGCCGGAGCTGCACGCTCCAGCCGTCAGGAAATTTCCCGCCGAAACGGCGGTAGCGCGTTGAGGATAGCCTTGCCGTAGCGCTGAGTGACCAGGCGCCGATCGAGCAAGGTGATCACGCCGCGGTCCTGTTCGGTGCGCAGCAGGCGACCACAGGCCTGGATCAGCTTCAGCGAGGCGTCGGGTACGGAGATTTCCATGAATGGATTACCCCCGCGCGCTTCGATCCACTCGGCCAGGGCAGCCTCGACCGGATCATCCGGCACCGAGAACGGGATCTTGGCAATCACTACGTGCTCGCAGTAAGCGCCAGGCAAGTCGACCCCTTCGGAGAAACTGGCCAGGCCGAACAGCACGCTGTGCTGGCCGTCGTCGACCCGCGCCTTGTGCTTGTTCAGCGTTTCCTGCTTGGACAGGTTGCCCTGAATCAGCACCAGCTTGCGCCAGTCACGATCAAGGCCATCGAATACGTCCTGCATCTGCTTGCGCGACGAGAACAGCACCAGCGCACCCCGCGCCTCTTCAAGCATCGCCGGCAGTTCACGGATGATCGCTGCAGTGTGCCCGGCAGCATCGCGCGGATCGGCACCCAGATCAGGCACCCGCAGCAACCCGGCATCGCCGTGCACGAACGGGCTCGGCACCACACAGGTTACTGCGTCCCTTGGCAGGCCGGAGCGCATGCGGAAGCGGTCGAACTTGCCCAGCGCGGTCAGCGTTGCCGAGGTCACCAAGGCGCCATGGGCAACGCTCCACAGGCTGCGCCGAAGCATCTCCGCCGCCAGGATCGGGCTGGCGTTGACCTCGATGTCGAACAACGCACCGGTCTCGGCCAGGGTCAGCCAACGCGCCATCGGCGGGCTGTCCTCCGGGTCCTCGGCGGTGAACGCCGTCCACAGCTCCCAGTTGCCCTGAGCCCGCGTGACCAGGCTGCCGAACAGCGGATACCACTCTTCGGCCTGGTGGCTGGCGATACCGATGTTCTTCTCGCCATCCATGCCTTCCTTGAGCAGGTCTGCCAGGCGCGTGAACAGGTCGTTGAGCTGGGAAAAACCCTTTTTCAGCTCGATGCCGACTTCGCGGATATGCTCCGGTACTACCCCGCCCTCGAAGCGGTAACGTGGGCGCTCGCGGCCTTCGGTGTCTTCACCGGGCTTGAAGTCTGCAATCTGCTCACAGAGGGTGAACATGAACTGCTGCTGGGTGCGGATTTCCCGCGCCAGCTCCGGCACCTGTTCGATGTACTTGCCCAGATCGCCCGGCAGCGGGTGCTGGGCGAGCAACTTGGTCAGGTTCTTGGCCGTCTGCTCAAGCCAGTCGGCGGTCGAGCGCAGCCGCGAATAATGGGCAAAATGCCCAATCGCCTTGTCCGGCAGGTGATGGCCTTCGTCGAACACGTAAATGGTGTCGCGCGGGTCAGGCAGCACCGCGCCGCCGCCCAGGGCCAGGTCAGCCAGGACCATGTCGTGGTTGGTGACGATCACATCAACCTTGCCCATGCCTTCTCGGGCCTTGTAGAACACGCACTGCTGGAAGTTCGGGCAGTGGCGGCCGGTGCATTGGCTGTGGTCAGTGGTCAGGCGCGCCCAGTCCGGGTCTTCGATGGTCTCCGACCAGCTGTCACGGTCGCCATCCCAGCGGTTGCCGGCGAGCTTCTCGATCATGCTGTTGAACAGCTTCTGGCTGCGCTCGTCGACTTCGATATGAAAGCCTTCTTCCTCGAACAGCTGCGCAGTGGCCGACTGGGCGTGGCCTTCCTGCAACAGCACATCGAGCTTGGACAGGCACAGATAGCGGCCACGGCCTTTGGCCAGAGCAAAGCTGAAGTTCAGACCGCTGTTGCGCATCAGGTCAGGCAGATCCTTGAAGACGATCTGCTCCTGCAGCGCCACGGTAGCGGTGGCAATCACCAGGCGCTTGCCGGCGACCTTGGCAGCCGGGATGGCCGCCAGGGCGTAGGCGACCGTCTTGCCGGTACCAGTGCCCGCCTCGACGGCAACCACAGCGGGGTCACCCGAGCGTCGACCTTCGTCGTCGCAGGCAATATCGCCAAGCACTTTCGCCACTTCGGCAATCATCAGGCGCTGGCCGTAACGCGGCTTGAGGCTCTTGGCTTCGAGAAAACGCGAATAGGCGCCCTGGATGGTGACTTTGAGTTCGTTGCTGATCATGGTCTGCAGGCGCCCGAAGGGCTGGATATATTTTCAGTGTTTTGCATGGGCGGCTATCATACCTCGCTCGCGCCCTTTATGCCGCATGGAGATCCCGATGCTGAGCTTTGCCCTACCCTACACCCTGCATGTACTAGCCGCCCTGGTCTGGGTCGGCGGGATGTTCTTCGCCTGGCTGATCCTGCGCCCGGCAACGGTTGCAGCCCTGGAGGGGCCGGCACGCTTGCGCTTGTGGCTGGAAGTTTTCCGACGCTTCTTTGTCTGGGTCTGGATCGCTGTGGCGATTTTGGCGATCAGTGGTATCGGCATGTTGCACATGCGTTTCAGCGGCTTCGAGACGGCGCCCAAGTATGTGCAAGTGATGATGGGCGGAGCGATCGTGATGTTCGCCTTGTTCCTGCGCGTGCAGGCCTTGCTGCTGCCTGACTTGCGTGCCGCAGTGCAGGCCGAGGATTGGCCGGCAGGTGCTGCTGCGCTGGGGCGGATTCGCCGGCTGGTGGGTATCAACCTGCTTCTGGGGCTGGCCGTTGTGGCGATTGCCAGCCTGCGTCTCCCGCTCTGAACGGTGCCGCCGCGCCGGCCAACTGCGCGGCGGGAAGTCCGGGTTAAGGGGGCGCCGAATCAACACACCGTCTGCGCCGGCCAGGCCGGCCTGGCCTTCAACGCCCGGCCGGCCCTTGGCCCCAGCGTCGGTGCTATACACCAGACAACCCTTGCTCGCGCCACCTGCGCCAGGCTTGCCCGCAGCGCCCGGCTTGCCCGGTACACCGCCGTGCAGGCGGACGACAATGCGCTGCTCGGGGTAGTCAGCCGGCACCGCCAGACGGATTCGCCCGCCCGCTGCGCCGTCATGGCCGTTGCCACCATTGTCGCCATCAGCGCCGCGGCTGGCCTGGCCCCAGGTGCAGCCACCGGCCTTGCCATTGGCACCATCCAGGCCGACATAGCCCGGCGCACCGGCGCCACCACGGGCGTCGATCGACAACTGCTCGGCGTCCAGTGCGTGCAACTGCAGGTCAAGGCTGCGGCCGCTGTGGGCGGCGCGTTCATAGGTACCGGGCGCGCCGTTGGCGCTGATCTCGCTGCCACTGGCGAAGCGCGCCGAGCCGGCTTCGATGGTCAATTCCGTGTCGGCCGGGGCGACGGCAATGCGCGCATCCTGGCCAAGTTCCAGTTGCTCGACCTTGAGCGAGGTCAGTGACGCCGGCAACAGCAAGGTTGCCGAATCCGCCACCCGCAGGTGTTGCAGATGAACACTGCCGGCCTTGTTGGCCAGGCGCATCACCGAGTTGGCAGCAACATCCAGGCTGTCTGCCTGGGCCCATGGGCTGGCCAAGGCCACCAACAACATCAATTTACGCACGGCGGGGCGCCTCCTGAGGCTTGGGAATCGACATCACGTGAAAAATTCCTGTCAGCAAAATCTGCAGACGATCGAACCAGCGGTGGCTACGGTTGCGCAGGCTGGCGTTGAAAAACAGTACTTCGAGCATATGCAGGCCAAGCAAAAGGATGCCCGCTGCATTGATCAGGAGATTGAACGGCAGCGGCTGCGGCATCAGCAGATTGACCAGCACCACCCACCAGAACACAACCGTCAGGGCCTTGCCCAGCCCCAGGATAAATTTCATACCCCGCCCCCATCTTGTTTTTTGTCGCAACGGCCCATGCAAACGGGCCGCTGCGTCCACAGTAACGTTATCAAGGGGCACCCGCCAGACCTTGTATCAGCCCTGGCGGGGCCGCAGTAGAGTTGATCGTGCAGTTGGAGGACAGACTGCCAGGCGTCCTCCATCTGCAGCCCACGGTCAACGCTCGATCTTGATCTCGGTCCGGCGGTTCATGGCACGCCCCTCAGCAGTAGCGTTGTCGGCCACTGGCTGGGTTTCGCCGGCACCGCCTACCGACACCACACTGCTGCGCGGCACGCCGCTTTCGACCAGATAGTCAGTCACCGAATGCGCGCGGCGCTCGGACAACTTCTGGTTGTAAGTGTCGGAGCCAACGCTGTCGGTATGCCCGGTGACACTCAGTCGGGTGCTGGCCGCTTCCTGCTTGAGGCGGGTGGCGATGGTATTGAGGCGTTCCTTGTCGGCCGCAGTCAGCCGCGCCGAGTCGAATTCGAAGTGCACGTCACGGATGACGATGACTTCTTCCTTGACCACTACCACCTCTTCGATCACCGCCACCGGCTCAGGTGGGCAGCCATTGGCATCGACCTGGACCCCACGCGGGGTGCCCGGGCACTTGTCACGACTGTCCGGCACGCCATCGCCATCTTCGTCACCGTCGCCATTGGCCCAGCAATAGCCGGCCGCCAGCCCGCCGCCAAGCAGCGCGCCCCAGCCGGCCCAACTCGAGCTTTCAATAGCGCCAAGGGCAGCGCCGCCCACACCCCCGACGGCAGCACATGTCGGCCAGTCGGTTTTCTGCAAACCTGCACAACCAGTCAACACACTGGTCAGCAGCACCAAGGGTATCGCCGTGCGAACTATGCTCATCTGTTGCATCTCCTAGGGGGAATCGGCATAAGGCCGATCTGTGCCAGTAAAGACCGCGCATTCCCGATCTGCCAGCAATGAGCCATGCTGGTGTGCAGCAGCCCTTTGCCGGCAAGCTCTAGCCAGCTAGGCTGAGCGACCCTGAACGGAGATAGGCAATGACCGACGGTTTTTCCCAACGCACGCCGCAACAAGCCCTCGCCGCCTTGCTCGAGCGGGTGCAACCGCAGCGCCTGCTGCTGGTGGGCACGCGCTTCCCGGCGCTGGAGGCGTTTGCCCAGGCGCACCCGCAGGTGGTCATCGAAGTGGCAGCGCCAGGCGTACTGCCGGGGCCACTCGCGGCCCAGCGCTTCGACCTGGCGGTGCTGGTCGACTGCCTTGAGCACCTGCCCAAGCGCACCGGCCTGGAACTGCTGGCAGGCATTCGCAATCTGAATGCCAGTCGCCTGGCAGTGCTGGCCGACTTGAGCGCCTGCGGCTGGCAAGACACCGAGTTTTTCTCGCTGGCAATGTCGGCCAGCGAGAAATTCAGCCGTGAGCAACAGGTGTTGAGCCTGTTCACCTATGATCTACATGACTACAAGCAGGTCCCGGACTGGCTCAACGCCAGGTTCTGGGCCAACCCTGAAAACTTCGGCAAGTACTGGTGGTGATGTGATGAGTGTCTCGGTTTGCCCTTGCGGCAGCGGCAACCTGCTCGACGCCTGCTGCGGGCATTATCATGCCGGCACCCCGGCGCCAGATGCCCAGGCATTGATGCGCTCGCGCTACAGCGCTTACGTGCTGGGCCTGATCGATTACCTGGTCGCGACCACCCTGCCAGCCCAACAAGACGGCCTGGACCGCGCCGCGATTGCCGCCTGGAGCGCGCAAAGCACCTGGCTGGGGCTTGAGGTGGAAAGCGCCGAGGTGCTTGGCGGTCAGCCTGAGCATGCGTTTGTCACCTTCATCGCGCGCTGGCACGACGCTCAAGGCGAACACGCCCACCGTGAGCGTTCGGCTTTCGTGCAGCGCGATGGCCGTTGGTACTTCATTGACCCAACGGTCGGCCTCAAGGCCACACGCAACGACCCCTGCCCCTGTGCCAGCGGGCAGAAGTTCAAGAAGTGCTGTTCCAGTTACGTCGGTACTTGACCATGAACGCCTTCGCCCGCCTGCTCCTGACCAGCTGCATCCTGCTGCTGGCCGGCTGCGCAGGCTGGAGCGGCGAGCAATGGCGCGAACCACAGGTGCATCTGGTCAAGGTCGAGACAGTCAAGGCGCGCCTGCTGCAACAGGAGTTCGTCATTCACCTGCGGGTCGACAATCCCAATGACAGCCGCCTGTTCATCCGCAACCTGAATTACTCGGTGCGGCTCAACCAGCTGCTGCTGGTCGACGATGAGGCGAGCATCTGGCGCAGCGTCGCCGCTCACGAGGGGCGGACCTTCAAGATCACTGCCCGCACCAACCTGTGGAAGCAGCTCAAACCGCTGGCCAAGCTGCTCAAGAGCAGGCAACCGCTGCGTTATTCACTGCAGGCCGAGCTGAATACCGGGCTGATCATCTGGCGGGGCCTGCACTTGTCGCGCAGTGATGAGATAATGCCCGGCGATTTCTTACCGGAGTAACCTGCAATGACTCAGCAACCGCATGTTCATGGCCCTGACTGCAACCACGATCACGATCATCAGCATGATCATGACCACGGCCATGTGCACGGTCCACACTGCAACCACGGCCACCAGGAGCCGGTGCGCAACGCCTTGAAAGACGTTGGCCGCAACGACCCATGCCCGTGCGGCAGCGACAAGAAGTTCAAGAAGTGCCACGGCGCCTGATCTTCGCTCGCTGACCCCCGCCGCAAGCAATCGCCGCCTTTGGCCGTGATTGCTTGCGGTTGATGCTTTCCGATCCAGCCAAATCCCTTTTTGTCACACCTTGCAGGAGCCTCTTCAATGGCCGCCCCCGCTTTTCCTCCTTTGCGTCCCCGCTTCGCCAGCCTGGCGCTGCTAGGTCTGCTTGGTCTTGGCGGCTGCCAGATGAGCGCCGTGCAAGACAGCGTGCCGCCGACCACCGGCGTGCAACCGCTCAAGGGCCTCGCGCAGAACGTTTCGCTGCGACGTAATGCCATGGGCGCACCGCTGATCGAAAGCAGCAGCTTCCACGATGCACTGTTCACCCTGGGTTACGTGCACGCCGGCGACCGCATCGAGCAGATGCTCGGCATGCGCCTGCTGGCTCAGGGCCGCCTGGCTGAACTGGCCGGGCCTGAAGCGCTGGATATCGACCGTTTGATGCGTGCGGCCAATCTCAAGCAGAGCGCCAATGCTCTGTATGCCGACGCCTCTCCGCGGCTCAAGCGCTTTTTTGAAGTGTATGCGCGCGGGGTCAACGCCTACCTGTACCGCTACCGCGACAAGCTACCGGGTGAGCTCGCCCGCAATGGTTATCGCCCTGAATACTGGAAGGCCGAAGACAGCGCGCTGATCTTCAGCCTGTATGCCTTCAGCCAGTCGGTCAATCTGCAGGAAGAGCTCAGCGCCCTGACCCTCGCGCAAAAAGTCGGCAGCGACAAGCTCGCCTGGCTCCTGCCGGGTGCGCCTGACGAGCCGTTGGCTGAAGGCGAAGTCGACAAACTCAAGGGCATCAACCTGGCCAGCCAGCTGCCTGGCCTGCCTGCCCTGGCCAACGCCAGCCAGAAGCTCGCCGACCTGGGCCTGCTCGGCAGCCCGGGCTCGGCCAACCTGGCCCTCGGCCCACAACGCAGCCGCAGCGGCAAAAGCCTGCTGGCCAGCGACGGCCGCGCCGCCTGGGCCTTGAGCCCGGTACAGATCCACACCGGCAAGTATCAGGTTGCCGGGCTGTCGTTGCCGGGCCTGCCAATCGTGCTGGCCGGCTACAACGGCAAACTGGCCTGGAGCAGCAGCGCGGTCATGGCCGATAACCAGGACCTTTACCTTGAGCAACTGCGCCGCCAAGGCAACCAGGTCACTTACCTGGCCGACGGCAAATGGCTGCCGACACGTGCCCGCAGCGAGACCTTCTTCGCCCGCGGCCAGCAGCCTCTGCGCGAAGTGCTTTACGACACCCGCCACGGCACCCTGCTCGGCCAGCCTGCCGGCAGTAGCCTTGGCCTGGCCCTTAGCCTGCCGCAACTGAAGGGTGATCGCAGCCTCGACGCCTTGTTCGACTTGACCCGCGCTACTTCCGTAGAACGCGCCTTCGACAGCACCCGCGAGGTTGGCGCAGCGGCGCTCAACTTCGTTTTTGCTGAGCCACAGCACATCGGTTGGCAGGTCAGTGGGCGCTACCCGAACCGCCGTGAAGGCCAGGGCTTGCTGCCCTCGCCAGGCTGGGACGGGCGCTATGACTGGGATGGCTATGCCGACGCCATGCTCCACCCCTACGACCAGGACCCACCGTCCGGCTGGCTCGGCCATGCCAACGAGCGCAGCCTGGCCAAGGGCTACGGTATGCAGCTGTCCAACACCTGGTACTACCCCGAGCGCGCCGAGCGCCTCGGTCAGCTGGCAGGCAATGGTCGCCATGACAGCCGTAGCCTGATGGCCCTGCAAAACGATCAAGTCACCTTGTTCGCCGACAAGCTCAAGCAGATGTTCAACGCACCCGGCATGGCTCAGCCGCTCAAGCAGGCGATCGCGGCACTGCCACCTGCCCAGCGCGATAAGGCCAATGCCGCGCTGGCTCGGCTGCAAGCCTTCGATGGTCGCCTGAGTCCGGTGTCGGCAGATGCCGCGCTGTATCAGCTGTTCCTTCAGGAAGTGGCCCGACAGACTTTCCTCGACGATCTGGGGCCTGAGTCCAGCCCTGCCTGGCAGGCTTTTGTCAGCAACGCGCAGCTGTCCTACTCGGCCCAGGCCGATCACCTGCTGGGCCGCGAGGACAGCCCATTCTGGGATGACCGCAGCACCGCGCAGAAGGAAGACAAACCGGCGATCCTGGCGCGCAGCCTGGCTGGCGCGGTTGACACCGGCACCGCGCTGCTCGGCGCCGACCGCAAGGCCTGGCAGTGGGGCAAGCTGCACCAGTACCGTTGGCCAGCACCGGCCTACCACGGCCTGGGTGACAACCTCAGCCGCGCGCCAATGGCGGCCGGCGGCGACTTCAGCACCCTGGCCCTGACGCCGTACGCGTGGGGCAGCAACTTCGACACGCAACTGCCGGCTTCGGCGCGGATGATCGTCGACTTTGGCCAGGCCGAACCGCTGCAACTGCTGACCAGCAGTGGTCAGTCCGGCAACCCGGCCAGCCGTCACCACACTGACGGCCTGGACGCCTGGTTCAAAGGCCGCTTCATGAGCCTGCCACTGCAACCGCAGAACTTCGCCCGTGCCTACGGCAGTCAGCGCCTGACCCTGGTCCCAGGCAAGTAAGCCAACGCCCGACTGCCCGCACAGCCCTGTCTGTGCGGGTAACCTCAGCCAGACAATCCGAACTTCATCGCGCCAGCAACGCTCCTAGCTATAACTCCCTAGCCAGCGGCCTGCCATGGACCTCGTGATCGCTCGCCCCGAAGGCCTGTATTGCCCACCCGGTGATTTCTACATCGACCCGTGGCGCCCGGTTGATCGCGCTGTGATCACCCACGGTCACGGTGATCACTCACGCTCGGGCAACAATCACTACCTGACCGCAGCGCCCGGTGCCGGCATCCTGCGCAGCCGGCTCGGCCAGCACATCAATCTGCAGACCCTGCCCTACGGCGAACGCCTGGAGCACCACGGCGTAACCTTGAGCTTCCACCCGGCCGGGCATGTGCTCGGCTCGGCGCAGGTGCGCCTTGAGTACCAGGGCGAGGTCTGGGTCGCCTCTGGTGACTACAAGGTCGAGCCCGACGGCACCTGCGCGCCGTTCGAGCCGGTGCGTTGCCACACCTTCATCACCGAGTCGACATTCGGCCTGCCGATCTACCGCTGGCCCCCGCAAGCGGTGATTTTCGCCGAGATCAACCAGTGGTGGCGGGCCAACCGTGAGCAAGGCAAGGCTAGCGTGTTGTTCTGCTATGCCTTCGGCAAGGCCCAGCGCATCCTCTACGGCCTGGACGCCAGCATTGGGCCAATTCTGGTACATGGCGCCGTCGAGCCATTGAATCGGGTCTATCGCGAAGCCGGGGTGGCCCTGCCGGAGACCCATTA
This sequence comes from Pseudomonas shirazensis, assembly GCF_050496565.1. Taxonomy (GTDB): domain Bacteria; phylum Pseudomonadota; class Gammaproteobacteria; order Pseudomonadales; family Pseudomonadaceae; genus Aquipseudomonas; species Aquipseudomonas shirazensis_A. The sequence continues at coordinate 189,638 of NZ_JBNWAE010000010.1, read as the reverse complement.
CGCCGGTGACTTTGCCCGCAACGATCCGCTGCTGCGCGAGGCGTTGATCATGGCGCCGCCGTCGGCCGGTGGCAGCAGCTGGATGAAGCGCTTTGGCGACTACAGCGATGCCTTCGCCAGCGGCTGGATGCGCCTGCGCGGCACCCGCCGGCGGCGCGGGGTCGATCGCGGCTTTGTGCTGTCTGACCACGCTGACTGGCCGGGGCTGCTTTGGGCGATTGCCCAGACCGGCGCCGAACGGGTCATGGTCACCCATGGTTCGGTCAATGTGCTGGTGCGCTATTTGTCCGAGCGAGGTCTGGACGCGCGGGCCTTCGTCACCGAATACGGCGAGGAAGACGACACCCGCGAGGTGCAGCCATGAAGGCTTTTGCCGAGCTGTACCTGCGCCTGGACGGCACCACTTCGAGCAACGCCAAGTTGCTGGCCTTGCGCGAATACTTCAGCCAGGCGCCTGCGCAAGACGCTGCCTGGGCAGTGTACTTTCTTGCCGGCGGCCGGCCGCGGCAACTGGTGCCAACGCGTCTGCTACGTGAACTGGCGATTGAACTGTCTGGCCTGCCCGATTGGCTGTTCGAAGAGAGCTATCAGTCAGTGGGCGACCTGGCCGAAACCATTTCGTTGCTGCTCCCAGACAGCCTCCACGCCAGCGATCAGGGCCTGGCTGAATGGATCGAGCAGCATCTGCTGCCCTTGCGCGGCCAGCCTCAGGAAGAAGTGCGGGCCCGCCTGCCAGTGCTGTGGGCGCAACTTGACCGGCAGAGCCTGATGCTCTGCCTGAAACTGATCACCGGCAGTTTCCGCGTGGGCGTGTCGAAACTGCTGGTCACCCGCGCGCTGGCGCAGTTGGCCGATCTTGATGCCAAGCGCGTGGCCCAGCGCATGGTCGGCTATACCGATCTCAGCCATAAACCGACCCCGGCCAGCTACCTCAAGCTGATCGCCGCCGAGTCGGCCGACGAGCACAGCCAGCGCGGCGGCCAGCCGTATCCGTTCTTTCTGGCCCACGCGCTGCAAGCGCCGACCGAGCAATTCGACGCCCTGCTCGGCCCGGTCAGCGACTGGCAGGCGGAGTGGAAGTGGGACGGCATCCGCGCGCAGGTAGTCAAACGCGAGGGCCAGTTGTGGATCTGGTCGCGTGGCGAAGAGCTGGTAACCGACCGTTTCCCCGAGCTGCACAGCCTGGCCAGCAGCCTGCCGGACGGCACCGTGCTCGACGGCGAGATTCTGGTGTGGAAGCCCGGCTCCAGCAGCGAGGATGTCGCCGTGCAGCCATTCGCCCTGCTGCAACAACGCCTCGGCCGCAAGACCCTGGGCAAGAAGCTGCTCGGAGATGCGCCAGTGGTGCTGCAGGCCTACGACCTGCTCGAATGGCAGGACCACGACTGGCGCAGCCGCCCGCAGCACGAACGGCGTGCGCAGCTGGAGCAGGTGGTCGCCGACTACCCGCAGGCGCCGCTGCTGCTGTCACCGCTACTGACCGGCGACAGCTGGGCCAACCTCGCCGAACAGCGCGAAAAGTCGCGCAACCTCGGTGTCGAGGGGCTGATGCTCAAGCAGCGCGACGCGCTTTACGGGGTTGGCCGGACCAAGGACATGGGCCTGTGGTGGAAGTGGAAGATCGACCCGTTCAGCGTCGATGCCGTATTGATCTACGCCCAGCGCGGCCATGGCCGACGTGCGAGCCTCTACAGTGACTACACCTTTGCCGTGTGGGACGCGCCAGCAGGCACGCCCGGACGTGCCTTGGTGCCGTTCGCCAAGGCCTATTCAGGCCTCAGCGATGAAGAAATGCGCAAGGTCGATGCAATCGTGCGCAAAACCACCGTGGAAACCTTCGGCCCGGTGCGCAGCGTCACCCCGACGCTGGTGTTCGAACTGGGCTTTGAAGGCATCGCCCTGTCCAAGCGGCACAAGAGCGGCATCGCCGTGCGCTTCCCGCGGATGCTGCGCTGGCGCCTGGACAAGCCGGTCGAGGAAGCCGACGACCTGGCCACCTTGCAGGCCCTGCTGAGCTAAAACAGTGGTCGGGATATGCCTGCGCACATGCGCAACGCTGAAGTTTGTGCTTCTATCTTCAGTCGCAGCCCGATCATCAATCAGCGCCCAGGACCCCCATGCACCACTCGACCCACAGCCTGCTCAGCCCCGCGCCCGGCATCAGCCGGCACCTGCACAGCTTCCTGTTCGGCCCGGCCGGCGCCGGCAAAGTCTATATCCAGGCCTCGCTGCATGCCGACGAGTTGCCCGGCATGCTGGTCGCCTGGCACCTCAAGCAGCGCCTGCTCGAACTGGAACAGCAAGGCCTGTTGCGTCAGCAGGTCCTGCTGGTGCCAGTGGCCAACCCATTGGGCATCGAGCAAGTGCTGCTGGATGCGCCGATGGGCCGCTTCGAGCTGCACAGCGGAGAGAACTTCAACCGCAACTTCGTCGACCTTTCGGACACCATTGGCGACCAGGTCGAAGGCCAATTGACGCAGGACCCGCAGCACAACCTCGAGCTGATCCGCGAGCACCTGCGCCGGGGCCTGGACGCACACCCGGTACGTACCGCGCTGCAGTCCCAGCGCCTGTGCCTGCAACGGCTGGCGTGCGATGCCGACATGGTCCTCGACCTGCACTGCGACTTCGAAGCGGTCGAGCACCTGTACACCACGCCGCAGGCCTGGCCGCGGGTCGAGCCACTGGCGCGCTACCTCGGGGCGCAGGCCAGCCTGCTCGCGACCGACTCGGGCGGGCAGTCGTTCGATGAGTGCTTCAGCCTGGTCTGGTGGCAATTGCAGCAGCGCTTCGGCAAGCGCTACCCGATCCCCGACGGTGGTATTTCGGTTACGCTGGAGCTGCGCGGGCAGGCCGACGTCTGCCACGCGCTGGCGACCAAGGACTGCCAGGCGATCATTGACTTCCTCACCCATGCTGGCGTTATCGAAGGGCAACCGGCCGAATTACCGGCGCTGCTCCATCCGGCAACGCCACTGGCCGCGGTGGAACCCGTCAGCACACCCCACGGCGGGCTGCTGGTATTCCATGCCAAGCCCGGCCAATACCTGCAAGCGGGGCAACTGATTGCCGAAGTGATCGACCCACTCACCGATCAGGTCAGTTCGCTGCGCAATCAACAGGCAGGGCTGCTGTATGCCCGTAGCGTTCGGCGCATGGCCACCAGCGGCATGGTCGTCGCCCACGTGGCGGGCGAGCAGATTTGCCGCAGCGGTTACCTATTGGGCAACTGACGGGTAAACCAATCGGCACGCGCGGCGGTCTGTAGAAGCACAGCCTCTGACGGATCCCGCGCATGCCCGCCACGACCGACCTTGCCAACGCCTGGTTTGCCACGCGTGGATTCAAGCCCTTTGCCTTTCAGCGTCAGGTCTGGGCCGCCGTCGAGCGTGGCGAGTCGGGGCTGGTGCATGCCAGTACCGGCTCGGGCAAAACCTACGCGGTATGGCTGGCCGCCCTGCGCGCCTATGCGCGGACGGCCAACCCGACCGGCAAGCCGGCGCCGTTGCAGGTGCTGTGGATCACGCCGATGCGCGCCCTGGCAGCAGATACCGCGCGGGCCCTGCAGGCGCCGCTGGATGACCTGGAACTGAACTGGAACGTCGGCGTGCGCAGCGGGGATACCAGCTCGGCCGAGCGCGCCCGCCAGGCCCGGCGACTGCCCAGCACGCTGGTGACCACTCCAGAAAGCCTGACCCTGTTGCTGACCCGCGCCCAGGCCCATGAAGACTTTGCGCAGCTGCGCATGGTGGTGGTCGACGAATGGCACGAGCTGCTCGGTAACAAGCGTGGCGTGCAGCTCCAGTTGGCGCTGGCGCGCTTGCGCCGCTGGCATCCCGGGCTGGTGGTGTGGGGGCTGTCGGCGACGCTGGGCAACCTCGAACACGCCCGCGATGTACTGCTGCCCGCCGGCGGCTCGCTGGTCAAAGGCCGTCAGGACAAGCGCTTTGTCGTCGACACATTACTGCCGGAGGCAATCGAGCGCTTCCCCTGGGCCGGTCACATGGGCCTGAAAATGCTCAAGCAGGTCAGTGCCGAAATCGACGCCAGCGAAAGCTGCCTGGTCTTCACCAATACCCGCGCGCAAGCCGAGCTGTGGTATCAGGCACTTCTCGAGCACCGCCCTGACTGGGCCGGCTTGATCGCCCTGCACCATGCCTCATTGGCGCGCCAGACCCGCGACTGGGTCGAGCGCAGCCTCAAGCAGGGCTCGCTCAAGGCGGTGATCTGCACGTCAAGCCTGGATCTGGGGGTGGATTTTCTGCCAGTCGAGCGGGTACTGCAGATTGGCTCGGCCAAGGGCATCGCGCGTTTGATGCAGCGTGCGGGTCGATCTGGGCATGCGCCCGGGCGCGCCTCGCGGATTACCCTGGTGCCGACTCACAGCCTGGAGCTGGTCGAGGCCGCCGCTGCTCGGCATGCCCTGACCGCCGGCCAGATCGAGGCACGCCAGTCGCCGCGGCTGAGCATGGATGTGCTGGTGCAGCATCTGGTCAGCATGGCGCTGGGCAGCGGCTTTCGCCCAGCAGAACTGCTCGAGGAAGTGCGCAGCACCTGGGCTTTTCGCGAACTGCGCGACAGCCAGTGGCAATGGGCGCTGGATTTCGTCTGCCACGGCGGCAGTTCGCTGACGGCCTACCCTGACTACCAGCGCGTCGAAGCCCACGCCGATGGCATCTGGCGCGTGGCCAACGAGCGCCTGGCGCGGCGCCATCGGATGGGCATCGGCACCATCGTCAGCGATGCCAGTATCCAGCTCAAATACTGGAGCAAGGGCGGCGGTGGCAAACAGCTGGGCAGCGTAGAGGAATCGTTCATCGCGCGCCTCAAACCTGGCGATACGCTGGTGTTTGCCGGCCGCGTGCTGGAACTGGTGCGGGTCGAGAACATGACCGCTTATGTGCGCCGCAGCACGGCACGCAAGGCGGCGATTGCCCGCTGGAATGGCGGCCGTATGCCGCTGTCGAGCGAACTGGCGGACGCCTTGGTCGAGCGCCTGGATGCCGCAGCCCACGACCACTTCGATGGCCCGGAAATGCGCGCCGTCAGGCCACTGCTGGCATTGCAGGCGACCTGGTCGGCGCTGCCCACCCAGCACACCCTGCTGGCCGAGACATTCACTTCAAGACAAGGCTCGCACTTGTTCCTGTACCCATTCGCCGGGCGCATGGCCAACCTGGGTCTGGCCAACCTGATAGCGTGGCGCGTGAGCCGGGTGCAGCCGCTGTCGGTGTCCATCGCGGTCAATGATTACGGCTTCGAGCTGGTCAGCCCCAGCTCGGTCGACTGGGCCACCTATCTGCCGCTGGCGCTGAGCACGGATGGTCTGCTCGAAGATGCCCTGGCCAGTTTGAATGCGGGAGAAATGGCGCTACGGCGCTTTCGCGAAATCGCGCAGATTTCCGGGCTGGTGTTCGGCGGCTACCCGGCCGCGCAGAAGAGCACTCGACAGATTCAGGCCTCCAGCGGATTGTTCTACGAGGTATTTCGCAAGCACGACGCCGACAACCTGTTGCTCGGCCAGGCGCGGGATGAGGTGTTGCGCGAAGAACTGGAAATCGAGCGGCTGCATCGGCAGCTGCTCAAACTGAGCACGTTGCGCCTGGACCTGCACGACCTGCGTCGCCCCGGGCCGTTGGCTTTTGCGCTGTTGGTAGAGGGCATGCGAGAAACCCTCAGCACCGAGAAATTGGCCGACCGTATCGCGCGAATGGTGGCGGATCTGGAAAAAGTCGCTGACGCACCCAAGGGGCGAACCCGACGCGGGAGCTGAGCCTCGCCCTGAATACAAGGACTGATATGCAGCATCTGGAAATCGAACACTGCGGCGAAACGCTCTGGCTGCTGCCAGACAAGGCGATTTACTGGCCAGCGCAGCGAGCACTGCTGGTCGCAGACGTACATATCGGCAAGGCGGCAAGCTACCGCGCATTGAATCAGCCGGTGCCGCGCGGCACCACCGATGCCACCCTCGCTCGCCTTGATGCACTGCTTACCGAGCATGCTTGCGAGCAATTGATTGTTCTTGGCGATTTTTTGCACGCCCGCCACGCACAGGCGCCAGCGATCATCGCCAAGCTCAAGGCCTGGCGCGAGCGGCATGCTCAGGTGCAGATGATACTGGTGCGCGGCAACCATGACCGCCACGCCGGCGACCCGCCAGCAGAGCTGAATATCGAGATCAGGGAAGAGCCATGGCTATACGGCCCGTTTGCCCTGCAGCACGAGCCCACGGCAAATCCCCCGCATACGGTGCTCGCCGGGCATGTGCATCCAGTTTACGTATTACGCGGCAGGGCTCGGCAACGGCTGCGCTTGCCGTGCTTTCTTATCAATGACCAGGTCTGCCTGTTGCCCGCATTCGGAGAGTTCACCGGCGGATGGACGGTCGAACCCGACGCAGCCACCCGCGTGTTTCTGGCAGGGGCTGAGCGGGTCTGGGCAGTGCAGCGTTAATTACGCAACAGGCGTGGGCGGAGGTTCGTCCGGCTGGGTCGGTACGCCCGGCTCGGTCGGCTGCGGTGGCTGCGGGCTGTCCGGGTCCGGCTGGCCCGGCACCCCTCCTGCCTGCACAGGCAGTGGTGGCTGCGCCAACAGCGACCAGGCCAGCAGGCCGATCTGGTTGGGCTGGAGATGAGCCAGCTGGGCACTGACAGTGGTATGGAGTTTCATAGGCAGCTCCTTACGGGGGCCGGCGTACGTCATGCACGCCGTAACTGTTACCCCGTTGGAGTGCCTTGCGGGCAACTAATTCCCCGCGCTCGTCGGCTCAGGTCCGCGGCAGGGTGACGCCACGCTGGCCCTGGTACTTGCCGCCACGGTCTTTATAAGAGACTTCGCACTCTTCATCAGACTCGAGGAACAGCATCTGCGCCACGCCTTCGTTGGCGTAGATCTTTGCCGGCAAGGTGGTGGTGTTGGAGAACTCCAGGGTCACATGGCCTTCCCACTCCGGCTCGAGCGGGGTGACGTTGACGATGATGCCGCAGCGCGCGTAAGTGCTTTTGCCCAGGCAGATGGTCAGCACGTTGCGCGGGATGCGGAAGTACTCGACGGTGCGGGCCAGGGCGAACGAGTTCGGCGGGATGATGCAGACATCGCTTTTTACGTCGACAAAGCTGCCGGCATCGAAGTTTTTCGGGTCGACGGTGGCCGAATTGATGTTGGTGAAGACCTTGAATTCGTCTGCGCAGCGCACGTCGTAGCCGTAGCTGGAAACGCCGAAGGAAATCACCCGGCTGGCTTCGTCACCGCGCACCTGGCGCTCAACGAAGGGTTCGATCATGCCGTGTTCCTGCGCCATGCGGCGAATCCACTTGTCTGATTTGATGCTCATGGCGGGTGTCCTGAAGGCTGCAAGGTAAAAAACGAGATGCGCATCTTACCGGTCCTGGCCTGCGGGTTAAAGTTCCCCGGCCGGATCCCGCGCCAGACGGGGCTTGCAGCCGCCGCCGATCCGATTTTGAGCAAAGCCGCGTTTGGCCATTGGCAGGCTGAAGAAAGTGGGGTATGGTGACGTCACTGTGCTGCACGTGACACCGAGAACTCTAGTTAGATGCACGATCCCAATCTGCCCATCGCTGAATTTTCCGACTCTTTGCACTCAGTCCGGCCAGGGCATTTCCTGCGCCGATAATTACTTTGTCCAAGGAGACAGACACATGTCCAACCGTCAAAACGGTACCGTCAAGTGGTTCAACGATGAAAAAGGCTACGGCTTCATCACCCCTCAATCGGGTGACGACCTGTTCGTGCACTTCAAAGCCATCCAAGCTGACGGCTTCAAAACTCTGAAAGAAGGCCAAGCCGTAACTTTCGTCGCTACCCGCGGCCAGAAAGGTATGCAGGCTGAAGAAGTTCAACTGGGTTAATTCCAGCTGGCTTCAAAAAAACCCGCTTCGGCGGGTTTTTTTATGCCTGCAATTTAGCTATCGGACCAGCGTGAACGGCATCCCCGCTTACGCAGGGATGCCGAAAAATCAGTCTTCGCTGATAGTGATGCTCGGCATGGCAGGGGCGGCTGCTTCCTGCAGCACGATGCGCGCACCGACCTGCCGTGCCAGCTCCTGGTAGACCATGGCAATCTGGCTTTCCGGCTCGGCAATCGCAGTCGGCTTGCCGCTGTCGGCCTGCTCGCGAATCAGCATCGACAGCGGCAGCGACGCCAGCAGGTCGACACCGTATTGCGAGGCCAGCTTGGCACCGCCGCCCTCACCGAACAGGTGCTCGGCATGGCCACAGTTGGAGCAGATGTGCACGGCCATGTTCTCCACCACCCCAAGCACCGGGATGTTGACCTTGCGGAACATCTCCACACCCTTGCGCGCATCGAGCAGGGCCAGGTCCTGCGGCGTGGTCACGATCACCGAGCCAGCCACCGGGACTTTCTGCGCCAGGGTCAGCTGGATATCGCCAGTGCCAGGCGGCATGTCGATGACCAGGTAATCCAGATCATCCCAGGCCGTCTGAGTCACCAGTTGCAGCAGGGCGCCGGAGACCATCGGCCCGCGCCAGACCATCGGCGTGTTGTCATCGGTCAGGAATGCCATCGACATCACTTCGACGCCGTGCGCCTTGATCGGCACAAACCACTTCTGCTCACGAATCTGCGGTCGAGTGCCTTCGGCGATACCGAACATCACGCCCTGGCTTGGGCCATAGATATCGGCATCGAGAATACCCACCCGCGCCCCTTCACGCGCCAGCGCCAAGGCCAGGTTGGCCGAAGTAGTCGACTTGCCTACGCCACCTTTGCCCGAGGCAACGGCGATGATGTTCTTCACGTTGGCCATGCCAGGCACTTGCGCCTGGGCCTTGTGTGCGCTGATCACGCAGTCGATCGAGACCTTGGCCGCAGTCACGCCCTCCAGGTTCTCGACAGCGGTCTGCAATACCTGCGCCCAGCCATGCTTGAACAGCCCGGCGGCGTAGCCCAATTGCAGCTGCACGCTGACCTGGCTGCCCTGGATGTCGATCGCGCGTACGCAACCGGCGCTGACCGGGTCCTGGTTCAGGTAGGGATCGGTGTACTGACGAAGCGCGGCTTCGACATCGGCACGTGTGACGGCACTCATGGAGGCTCCCATAGGCAAGATCTGAAGGTGAAACAGGCGCCTATGCTAACCCGTCAATCGTCAGCAGGTACGTCGATGGGGTGAAATATATTCGCTGTCGCTTTATAGTGGCCGATCAACTTTGTATCCCGTCTAGCCAGAGTAATAGCCGAGCCACCATGTCCGAGCCACGTCAGATTCTCGTCACCAGCGCCCTGCCCTATGCCAACGGTTCCATTCACCTTGGCCATATGCTCGAGTACATCCAGACGGACATGTGGGTTCGCTTCCAAAAGCTGCGTGGCAACCAGTGCACCTACGTCTGCGCCGACGACGCCCACGGCTCGGCGATCATGCTGCGCGCCGAAAAGGAAGGCATCACCCCCGAGCAGTTGATCGCCGACGTGCAGGCCGAGCACAGCAGTGACTTCGCCGAATTCCTGGTCGACTTCGACAACTTCCACTCGACCCACAGCGATGAAAACCGCGAACTGTCGAGCATGATCTACACCCGCCTGCGCGACGCCGGGCACATCGCCAACCGTTCGGTCACACAGTACTTCGACCCGGAAAAAGGCATGTTCCTGGCTGACCGCTTCATCAAGGGCACCTGCCCCAAGTGCGCGGCGGAAGACCAGTACGGCGACAACTGCGAGAAGTGCGGCGCAACCTACGCCCCGACCGAACTGAAGAACCCCAAGTCGGCGATCTCTGGCGCCACGCCAGTACTCAAGGACTCCAAGCACTTCTTCTTCAAGCTGCCTGACTTCCAGGCCATGCTGCAGCAGTGGACCCGCAGTGGCACCCTGCAGGACGCGGTAGCCAACAAACTCGCCGAGTGGCTCGACTCCGGTTTGCAGGAGTGGGACATCTCCCGCGACGCACCGTATTTCGGTTTCGAAATCCCGGATGAGCCTGGCAAGTACTTCTATGTCTGGCTGGACGCACCCATCGGCTACATGGCCAGCTTCAAGAACCTCTGCGCACGCCGCCCGGAGCTGGACTTCGATGCGTACTGGAAGGCCGACTCGACCACCGAGCTGTATCACTTCATCGGCAAGGACATCGTCAACTTCCACGCCCTGTTCTGGCCGGCCATGCTCGAAGGCGCAGGCCTGCGCAAGCCGACCGCGATCAACGTGCACGGCTACCTGACGGTCAACGGCGCGAAGATGTCGAAATCGCGTGGAACCTTCATCAAGGCGCGTACTTACCTCGACCACCTGGCGCCGGAATACCTGCGTTATTACTACGCCGCCAAACTTGGCCGCGGCGTCGATGACCTCGACCTCAACCTGGAAGACTTCATCCAGAAGGTCAACTCCGACCTGGTCGGCAAAGTGGTGAACATTGCCAGCCGTTGCGCAGGCTTCATCCACAAAGGCAATGACGGTGTGATGGTCGGCGGTGACGCTGCGCCTGAACTGACCGAAGCCTTTGCCGTCGCCGCGCCATCGATCGCCGAAGCCTACGAGGCACGCGACTTTGCCCGCGCCATGCGCGAAATCATGGCCCTGGCCGACCGCGCCAACGCCTGGATTGCCGACAAGGCACCCTGGTCGCTGGCCAAGCAGGAAGGCAAGCAGGACGAGGTGCAGGCCATCTGCGCCCAGGGCGTCAATCTGTTCCGCCAGCTGGTGATCTTCCTCAAACCGGTGTTGCCAGTGCTGGCAGCAGACGCCGAGGCCTTCCTCAACGTCGCGCCGCTGCGCTGGGACGATCACCAGTCACGCCTGGAAAACCATCAGCTGAATGCGTTCAAGCCACTGATGAGCCGCATCGAACCGGCCAAGGTCGAAGCCATGATCGCCGCCAGCAAGGAAGACCTGCTCGCCTCCCAGGCCCCCAGCGCCCCTGCTGGCAATGGTGAACTGAGCAAGGATCCGCTGGCTGCGGAAATCGAATTCGACACCTTTGCCGCAGTCGACCTGCGCGTAGCCCTGATCGTCAAAGCCGAAGCAGTACCGGGTGCAGACAAGCTGCTGCAACTGACCCTGGACATCGGCGACGAGCGTCGCAACGTGTTCTCCGGGATCAAGTCGGCCTACCCTGACCCATCGCTGCTGGAAGGCCGCCTGACCATGATGGTAGCCAACCTCAAGCCCCGCAAGATGCGCTTCGGTATCTCCGAGGGCATGGTCATGGCCGCCGGCCCTGGCGGCGAAGAGATCTATCTGCTCAGCCCGGACAGCGGCGCCAAGCCAGGCCAGCGCATCAAGTAAGCAACAACGCCCCGGCCAAGTGCCGGGGCGCTGTTTTGGCCCACATGGCCAGCGACCAGCCTCCCCGCCTCAAACGAGAGCCTAGCCTTTCATGAACGCCGCCAAACGCCTGGAGATCTTTCGTCGGCTGCACGAAGACAACCCAGAGCCCAAGACCGAACTCGCCTACACCACACCGTTTGAATTGCTGATTGCGGTGATCCTGTCAGCACAGGCTACCGATGTCGGCGTCAACAAGGCCACGGCGCGCCTGTATCCGGTTGCCAATACACCCGAGGCAATCTACGCCCTCGGCGTGGACGGGCTGAGCGCCTACATCCGCACCATCGGCTTGTACAACAGCAAGGCGAAAAACGTCATCGAAACCTGCAGGCTGCTGATTGAGCAGCATGGCAGCGTGGTCCCCGACAACCGCGAAGCACTCGAGGCGCTGCCAGGCGTGGGCCGCAAGACCGCCAATGTGGTGCTCAATACTGCGTTCAGGCAGCCCGCCATGGCCGTCGACACGCATATCTTCCGCGTCAGCAACCGCACCGGGATCGCCCCTGGCAAGACCGTGCTGGAAGTGGAAAAGAAGCTGATGCGCTTCGTTCCCAAGGATTACCTGCTCGACGCTCACCACTGGCTGATCCTCCACGGCCGCTACGTATGCCAGGCGCGCAAGCCACGCTGCGGCAGCTGCCGCATCGAAGACTTGTGCGAATACCGCCTGAAAACCTCGGACGATTGAGCCGATAGGCAAAAACCCCCTTGCCTGATTGAAAAAATCTTTTTTACCAGACCAGAGATTCTCGTTATAAGGTCGGCCAATGGCCCCTTGGCTTGGAGTAACTCATGAGCACTGACAAAGAAGACCTGGTGATCGATGACGATCTGGTACTGAGCACCGATGACGAGCCGGAACCGCGGGTAGAAGTTGCCAAGACCAACCTGGACAAGCGTCGCACCATTGACAACTTGCTGGAGGAACGACGCCTTCAGCGGCAACTCGCCGATTACGACTACGACCTGTAACACCACGATCTGAAAACAGGCCGACCCTCAGCCTGCTCAGGCCAGCCCGTGACGCTGGGCAAGCTCGATCAGATCGACCAGTGAGCGAGCATTGAGCTTGAGCAGCAGCCGGGTTTTATAGGTGCTGACGGTCTTGTTGCTGAGGAACATGCTTTCGGCGATGTCCTTGTTGCTCTTGCCCCTGGCCAACTGCTGCAGCACCATCATCTCGCGCGCCGAGAGGCGCTCGACCATTTCCGTCTCGGTGCCACGGCTGATGGTACTCCGGGCCTTGTGCAGAGCCTGGTTGGGGAAATAGCTGTAGCCTGAGAGCACCGCCTTGATGGCACTGAGCAATTCAGTCAGCTCCTGCTGCTTGCAGACATAGCCCGCTGCGCCAGCCTGCATGCAGCGCATGGAGAAATGCCCAGGCGCTTGCGACGTCAGCACCAGCACTTTGCTGCCGGGGCTGGCCAGGCCAATGCGGCCAATCACCTCGAGCCCATCGAGCTTGGGTATACCGATGTCCAGGACCACGATATCTGGCAGGTAGTCCCGGGTCAGTTGCAGCGCATCGACGCCGTTGTCGGTTTCTGCCACTACGTCATAGCCATGCCGCTCCATCAGCATGCGCACAGCAAGGCGAATGACCGGGTGATCATCCACGATAAGCACTTTATTCATGCGATATCCATTGATTTGTTTTTTTATCCAGGCACCACCATAACCGAGCGCAAAGCCAAATAGCGCAAGGGTTGGGGCCCGCAGGACACGCAGAGATGGAACCTACATCAATCAAGGAAATTTCCTACAAACTGGCGCCTTGAGAAATGATTCCCGCTGCTGACCAGACAATAGCCGAGCAGCCCTGGCGCTGATCAAGCCGTATCACCTGCGGTGCTTGCAGGATTAATCGGTGCTATACGCCAGACATCCCAGCGAGGGCCTGCGGGCACGACGGCACTCCAGCCAAGCGAGGAACTCAGCTACCTTTTCGGCTCAGCCTGCAACAGGTAAACAGGAGCTAAATCGGAGGGGGTCTGCCACCATGAATAACGAAAAAGGTCTGAGCCCCTTGACGCTCATAGCGATTTTCGCTGGCATCGTCGAGGCATCGGCCCTCGCTTCGTTGCCGTTCCTGAGCGAAAACAGCCAGTTGATCTACACATGGTTTCTGGTTGGCTTTCCATTTTTTCTTACGGTGCTGTTCTTTCTGACCCTGAACTTCAATCATCAGACCCTTTACCTGCCCGCTGCACATGAATCGACCGAGAAGCAGCCCGCGGACGCACTCCAGCAAAGCCACGGGCAGCCCTCTGCGGCCATCGCATTCTCTGGGCCAGGCGCTGCCGATCTGATCGAACAGCACATCCACCGGACGCTGGCCGATCCCCAGCCTGGTGCGCGTAGCCTGACGCTGTACAACCTGGATTCGCACAAACAGATCTATCTGGCGGTCGAGCCACTCACCGCTATCCCTCAGTCATTGCTGTTCGAGAGCGGCGGGCAAAAAAAACCCCGGCGCTAGGCCGGGGTTGATCACGCCATCTGGCAGTCGATCAGAGCAGCGAACGACCTTTGTTTGCGGCGATCCGCATACGCAGTGCGTTGAGCTTGATGAAGCCAGCAGCGTCGGCCTGATTGTAGGCGCCGCCATCTTCCTCGAAGGTTGCAATGTTGGCATCGAACAACGAGTCGTCGGATTTGCGGCCGACCACGGTGACGTTGCCCTTGTACAGTTTCAAGCGCACTACGCCGTTCACGTTGACCTGCGAGGCGTCGATCATCTGCTGCAGCATGATCCGCTCCGGGCTCCACCAGTAGCCGGTGTAGATCAGGCTGGCGTACTTGGGCATCAGCTCGTCTTTCAGGTGAGCCACTTCACGGTCGAGGGTGATCGACTCGATGGCGCGGTGAGCGCGCAGCATGATGGTGCCGCCAGGGGTCTCGTAGCAGCCACGCGACTTCATGCCGACGTAACGATTTTCGACGATGTCCAGACGGCCGATGCCGTTGGCGCCGCCGATGCGGTTGAGGTCGGCCAGCACGGTAGCTGGCGACTTGTCGACACCGTCGATGGCAACGATGTCGCCGTTGCGGAAGGTCAGCTCGAGGTAGGTCGCCTGGTCAGGGGCGTTCTCCGGGGAGACGCTCCACTTCCACATGTCTTCTTCGTGCTCGGTCCAGGTGTCTTCCAGCACGCCGCCTTCATAGGAGATGTGCAGCAGGTTGGCGTCCATCGAGTACGGCGACTTCTTCTTGCCGTGGCGCTCGATCGGGATGCCGTGCTTCTCGGCGTAGTCCATCAGCTTCTCGCGGGACAGCAGGTCCCACTCGCGCCATGGCGCGATGACCTTGACGCCTGGCTTGAGCGCGTAGGCGCCGAGTTCGAAGCGAACCTGGTCGTTGCCCTTGCCGGTCGCACCGTGGGAAATGGCGTCAGCGCCAGTTTCGTTGGCGATCTCGATCAGACGTTTGGCGATCAGCGGACGCGCGATGGAAGTACCCAGCAGGTACTCGCCTTCGTAGACGGTGTTGGCGCGGAACATCGGGAACACGAAGTCACGCACGAATTCTTCGCGCAGGTCATCGATGTAGATTTCTTTCACGCCCATTGCCTGAGCCTTGGCGCGGGCCGGTTCGACCTCTTCGCCCTGGCCGAGGTCAGCGGTGAAGGTCACCACTTCGCAGTTGTAGGTGTCCTGCAGCCACTTGAGAATCACCGAAGTATCAAGGCCGCCGGAATACGCCAGTACGACCTTATTTACGTCCGCCATGCCATCACTCCACGGGGTTTTACGGAAAGCCGTCGATTCTACCGGCCTCGTGGGCAAATTTACAGTGGGGCGACAGCTTCTGACGACAAAGCGACAAGAACTTTCGATACAGCGACCAACGGTCACATATCCTATGGCTTACAGTTGCTTGGCTGCAGGCGCAGGGGCAACAGCAGCGCCAGCTGCGGACGGCTCGGCCGCTTTTTCCACCGGTTTGACCACAGGCGTGACGCGATCCAGTTCGATGTTGACGCGACGGTTACGCGCCCGATTGGCCGCGCTGTTGTTCTTCGCCAGCGGGTAGCGCTCGCCATGGAAGCGCACGATGATCTGCGTCTCAGGCACACCATGCGCGACCAGATACTCGGCAACCGCCAGCGCCCGGCGCCGCGAGTCCTCGCGATTGGCCAGACGATTGCCGCCGTTGTCGGAGTGACCGTTGAGTTCGATGTGATTGACCGTCGGGTCGGCCTTCAGGTAATCGAGAATCACGTCCAGCCGAGCCCGGCCATTGCTGTCCAGTTCGACCCCACGGGGGAAAGCGACCTGGGTCTGGCGAATCTGGTCGTAGTTCATCGGCAACAGCTTGCTCGCGCACAGCTGATAGTCGTTGAACGCTTTGGCAAAGCTGACGGGCAGCACGCGCACTTCCATTGCTCGACCACCCTCGCCGGCATGGTTGCGCACGACCGTGCTGCGCCCATCCATCAGGCCGTTGATCAAACGACTGGCCTGGCCTTGCGAGGAGGTGAACAACACCCCAGTGCGGGCCAGGCGTACGGCACCGAGACTGACATCACTGCGCCCCGGCTGCCATGGCGCAGCGGCGGCGAGCAAGGTGGCAGAGCCGGCGCCGAGCAGGTTGGTGTCCGAGCGCAGACGGAAGGTTGGCTGCTCGCCTGCGCGACGCACGAACTCGCCACTGCCAAAGCCGTCTATCGGCTGGACCAGGCGGCATTCGAACTGATCGCCTTCGACCGTCCAGGCGATGTTCTCCATCCGGGTCTGGAAGGTCAATGCGCCTGCCGGCAGGCTGGCAAACAAGGTGAACAGGGCTAGGTAACGCTGGCGCACGGGCGGCTCCACAAATTCTGACGGCTTACCTGCAGGCTATCGGTCGCGTGCCGGAAAACTTGATAGCCGTGCTCGACCAAGGGTTTTCCGGTAGCATTCGCACTTGAGTTCGACCCGCCTGGAATCCCCAATGTCCGACCGCCTGACCCTCCTGCGTCCCGATGACTGGCATATCCATCTGCGCGATGGTGCTGTCCTGCCCCACACTGTTGGCGACGTAGCGCGTACCTTCGCCCGCGCCATTGTCATGCCCAACACCGTTCCGCCGGTGCGCGATGCCGCTGAAGCGGGTGCCTACCGCGAGCGGATCCTTGCCGCGCGCCCGGCTGGCAGCCGCTTCGAGCCGCTGATGGTGCTGTACCTTACCGACCGTACCAGTGCCGATGACATCCGCGCGGCCAAGGCCAGTGGTTTTGTCTATGCCGCCAAGCTGTACCCGGCTGGCGCCACGACCAACTCCGATTCCGGCGTGACCAGCATCGACAAGATCTTCCCGGCCATCGAAGCCCTTGCCGAAACCGGCATGCCGCTGCTGGTGCACGGTGAAGTGACGCATGCCGATGTCGATGTATTCGACCGCGAAAAACGCTTTATCGACGAGCACATGCGCCGTCTGGTCGAGCGTTTCCCGACGCTCAAGGTGGTGTTCGAACACATCACTACGGCCGATGCCGCGCAGTTCGTCAGTGAAGCGCCGGCCAATGTCGGTGCGACCATCACTGCTCAGCACTTGCTGTACAACCGCAACCACATGCTGGTCGGCGGTATTCGCCCGCACTTCTATTGCCTGCCGATCCTCAAGCGCAACACCCACCAGGTGGCCCTGCTGGACGCGGCCACCAGCGGCAATCGCAAGTTCTTCCTTGGCACCGACTCGGCGCCCCACGCCCAGCACGCCAAGGAAGCCGCCTGTGGCTGCGCCGGTTGCTACACCGCGTATGCGGCGATCGAGATGTACGCCGAAGCGTTCGAACAGCGCAACGCGCTGGACAAGCTGGAAGGTTTTGCCAGCCTGCATGGCCCAGCGTTCTACGGCCTGCCAGCAAACACCGACCGGATTACTCTGGTCCGTGAAGAATGGACTGCGCCAAGCAGCCTGCCGTTTGGCGACAACCTTGTGATTCCGCTGCGCGCCGGTGAAAAACTGCGCTGGCGCCTGCTGGAGGAAAACGCGTGAGCGAAGATCTGTACGAAGACGACCAGGAAGTTTCCAGCGGCGGCCCACGCCACCCGATGGCCGAGCGCTTCCGCGGTTACCTGCCGGTTGTCATCGATGTCGAGACCGGCGGCTTCAACAGCGCCACCGATGCCTTGCTGGAGATCGCCGCGGTCACCATCGGCATGGACGAGAAGGGCTTCCTGTTTCCTGAGCACACGCACTTCTTCCGCGTCGAGCCGTTTGAAGGCGCCAACATCGAAGCGGCGGCACTGGAGTTCACCGGGATCAAGCTCGACCACCCGCTGCGCATGGCAGTGAGCGAAGAGAGCGCGTTGACTGAGATCTTCCGCAGCGTTCGCAAGTCGCTCAAGTCCAACGGCTGCAAACGGGCGATTCTGGTCGGCCACAACAGCAGCTTTGACCTGGGCTTCCTCAACGCTGCGGTTGCGCGCAATGACCTCAAGCGCAATCCGTTCCACCCGTTCTCCAGCTTCGACACTGCCACCCTGGCCGGCCTCGCCTACGGGCAGACCGTACTGGCGCGAGCGTGCCAGAGCGCCGACATCGATTTCGACGGCCGTGAGGCGCATTCGGCGCGTTATGACACCGAGAAGACTGCCGAGCTGTTCTGCGGCATCGTCAACCGCTGGAAGGATCTGGGCGGCTGGCGGGATTGATTGCAGCCTGTAGGAGCGGCCTTGTGTCGCGAAAGGGCTGCAGAGCAGCCCCAGCAATCTTGCAGTGAGCATCAAATCTTGGGGCCGCTGCGCGACCCTTTCGCGACACAAGGCCGCTCCTACAGAGGGCGCGGTGTTTGTGAGGCGCGCAGCGGGCACAAAAAAACCGGCCACTTGGGCCGGTTTTTTTATGCGTGGCTATTACAGCTTGCCAGCATTCTCGCTCAGGTAGGCAGCAACGCCTTCTGGCGAAGCGTTCATGCCCTTGTCGCCTTTTTTCCAGTTGGCAGGGCAGACTTCGCCGTGCTCTTCGTGGAATTGCAGAGCGTCAACCAGACGCAGCAGCTCGTCCATGTTACGGCCCAGTGGCAGGTCGTTGATGATCTGCGAGCGAACAACGCCGTTCAGGTCGATCAGGAAGGCGCCACGGAAGGCTACGCCGCCTTCGGACTCAACGTCGTAGGCCTTGCAGATTTCGTGGGTGATGTCAGCCGCCAGGGTGTACTTGACCTGGCCGATGCCGCCGTTGTTGACCGGGGTGTTACGCCAGGCATTGTGAGTGAAGTGCGAATCGATCGACACGCCGATCACTTCGACGTTGCGCGCAGCGAAGTCCGGGATGCGGTTGTCCAGCGCGATCAGCTCGGACGGGCAGACGAAGGTGAAGTCCAGCGGGTAGAAGAATACCAGGCCGTACTTGCCCTTGATCGCCGAAGCGAGGTTGAAGCTGTCGACGATTTCGCCGTTGCCCAGCACAGCTGGAACGGTGAAGTCGGGGGCTTGTTTACCAACGAGTACGCTCATCGTTATCTCCTGATGAAGGTGAAAAAACGTTGCCCGGCGGCAAACCCGCCAAGCTTCCAGCAAAGGCTGACCATCATACACAGGTTAAGGTGACAGGCCGAATCCAACCGCCGGTCGCCCTTGCACATTTAGT
The DNA here is from genome assembly GCF_050496565.1 of Pseudomonas shirazensis. GTDB lineage: Bacteria > Pseudomonadota > Gammaproteobacteria > Pseudomonadales > Pseudomonadaceae > Aquipseudomonas > Aquipseudomonas shirazensis_A. The sequence goes on along the minus strand of NZ_JBNWAE010000010.1, from coordinate 170,746 downwards.
TTCAGAAACCGCTTTGACAAGCATTCTCATTACTATTACTCTCCAACGCATCGACTCAACGACGATGGTCAGCCTCTATGTATGTGTGTCTTTGTGTCGGCGTCACCGACGGGCAGATTCGCGATGCGATCTACGAGGGATGCTGTAGCTACAAGGAAGTCCGGGCGGCCACCAACGTGGCGAGCCAATGCGGCAAGTGCGCGTGCCTTGCCAAGCAGGTGGTGCGTGAGACGTTGACCGGCCTTCAGGTCAGCCAGCAGCCCGCCCTGCCCTATCCCGTCGAATTTAATGCAGTCTGATTTCCCCCGTATTTCGAAGAACCGGACCTCGTGTCCGGTTTTTTTATGCCGTTAATTCAATAAGTTAGCGTGCCAACGCGGTTCACAAACATTCTTATTCCGATTAAATTTCATTTATTATTCAATAACTTAGGTTTGACACTAGAAGTTGTCCGGCTCAAACTTCGTGCATTGACACACTCAACACGGCAGGAATACGGACATGAAAGGCGACGTCAGCGTCATCCAGCATCTCAACAAGATCCTCGGGAACGAGCTGGTCGCTATCAACCAGTACTTCCTGCACGCGCGTATGTATGAAGACTGGGGCCTCAACGCCCTGGGCAAGCGCGAGTACAAAGAGTCCATCGAGGCGATGAAGGACGCAGACAAGCTGATCAAGCGCATCCTCTTCCTCGAAGGCCTGCCTAACGTGCAGGACTTGGGCAAGCTGCTGATCGGCGAGCACTCCAAAGAGATGCTCGAGTGCGACCTGAAGATCGAGCAAAGCGGCCTGATCGATCTCAAGGCAGCTATTGCGCACTGCGAAACTTCTGGCGACTTCGGCTCGCGGGAGATGCTCGAAGACATCCTTGAATCCAAGGAAGAGCACATTGACTGGCTGGAAACTCAGCTGAGCCTGATCGACAAGATCAGCATCGAGAACTACCTGCAGTCGCAGATGGGCGAAGAGTAATTCTCAGCCCATACGAAAAAGCCCCGCCAAGAGCGGGGCTTTTTCATGCCTGGGCAAGCAGCGTTGGCTGCTTGCCCAGCAAGGTCAATCAGGCTTCGGAAGCCTTGGCAGCATTGGCAGCCGCTTCCTTGACCAGCTTTTGCAGCTCACCGTTCTCGAACATCTCGATCATGATGTCGCTACCGCCGACCAGTTCACCGGCAACCCACAGCTGTGGGAAGGTCGGCCAGTTGGCGTACTTGGGCAGGTTGGCGCGGATTTCCGGGTTCTGCAGGATGTCGACATAGGCGAATTTCTCGCCACAGCCCATAACAGCTTGGGCCGCCTTGGACGAGAAGCCGCACTGAGGCGCGTTCGGCGAGCCTTTCATGTAAAGCAGAATGGTGTTGTTGGCAATCTGCTCTTTGATTGTTTCGATGATATCCATGAAGCACCTCGTCTGAACTTTCCGACTCGATGGTCGGCACGGTCAGCCATTGTATCGGAAAGCCCCGCCGTGGGTCGACCTGCACGCGGTCGGATCAGCAGACCGCGCTCAAACGGCCGCGACCCGCACCGGCACACCATTCAATGCGGCATTTCCCGACACAGCGTCACGCTGCAGTTCGTCGGTAAGATCATTGGCACTGACCCCGGGCTGCTCAGCGGCAATCTGCAATTGCGCGCCGGGGCGGCGATGGCCGAAGCCATGGGGCAGGCTGACAACGCCGGGCATGAGCTCACTGCTGGCCTGCACTTCCACCTCGACCACACCCGTGCGCGATTGAATGCTCACGCGCTGGCCATCACTCAACTGACGCTGCTGCATATCATCGGGATGCATCAACAAGTGATGGCGCGGCTTGCCTTTTACCAGGCGATGAAAGTTATGCATCCACGAGTTGTTGCTGCGCACGTGCCGGCGACCGATCAACAGCAGCTCGTCTGGGGCTGCCGGGGCTTGCCTGGCAAGGCGCTGCAAATCTTCGAGCAGTTGCGCCGGCGCCGCCTCGACCGCTTTGCTGGACGTCGCCAGACGTGCTGCCAGGTTGGCGCGTAGCGGGCCCAGGTCGAGGCCGTGGGGATGCTGATCCAAGGCGTCCAGTGACAGCGCCCACGGCGACGCTTGACCATAGCGGCCGTGGCGCAACGCCAGGTCGATCATCTGCGCCGGGGGCATGGTCGGTTTCAGCTCCAACTGCGCGCGCCGGGCAAACGCCTTGGCCAGGCCGACGAAGATCTCCCAGTTATGCAGTGCACCGGCAGGTTTGGCCAGCACGGGCCGATTGAAACGGGTGACATTGCGCACTGCCAGCAGGTTGAAGGTAGTGTCGTAGTGGTCGTTTTCCAGTGCCGTGGTCGACGGCAAAATCAGGTCAGCGTGACGCGTGGTTTCATTCAGATACAGGTCGATGCTGAGCATGAACTCAAGGCCGCCCAGGGCATGGTCCAGTTGGCGGCCATTGGGCGTCGACAGTACCGGATTACCCGCTACGGTGATCAGCGCCCGCACCTGGTCAGCACCGGGCACGAGCATCTCCTCGGCCAAGGCAGCCACAGGTAGCTCGCCGGCGTACTCCGGCAAGCCAGAGACGCGACTTTGCCAGACATTGAAATGGCCGCCTGAGGTCGTAGCGACCACATCCACCGCAGGCTCGGTGCACAACGCCCCTCCGACCCGATCAAGATTGCCGGTCACCAGATTGATCAGCTGGATCAGCCAATGGCAAAGGCTGCCGAAGGCTTGGGTCGAGACTCCCATGCGGCCGTAACAGACTGCCCGTTCGGCTGCAGCGAAATCCCGCGCCAATTGCCGAATCTGCTCGGCAGGCACCCCGCACACTGCGCTCATGCGCTCGACCCCGAACGGGGCGATTGCCGCGCGGACCTGCTCCAGGCCGTTGACCGGCAGGTGCGAACCCTTGGCCAGATCCTCTGCAAACAGAGTATTGAGCAAACCACACAACAAGGCGGCGTCGGTGCCCGGGCGAATGAACAGGTGCTGATCGGCAATGGCCGCCGTTTCGCTGCGACGCGGATCGATCACCACCAGTTGCCCGCCGCGGGCGTGCAGTGCCTTGAGGCGCTTGTGCACGTCCGGCACGGTCATGATGCTGCCATTGGAGGCCAGCGGATTGCCGCCCAGAATCAGCATGAAGTCGGTGTGATCAATGTCCGGGATCGGCAGCAGCAGGCCGTGGCCATACATCAGATGGCTGGTCAGGTGCTGCGGCAGTTGGTCCACCGAGGTCGCCGAAAAGCGGTTGCGGGTCTTGAGCAGGCCAAGGAAGTAGTTGCTGTGGGTCATCAGCCCGTAGTTGTGCACGCTGGGGTTGCCCTGATACACCGCCACCGCGTTGCGCCCGTGCGCCTGCTGAATGCTCCAGAGTTTTTCTGCAGCCAGCTCGAATGCAGCTTCCCAGGCGATCGGCTGCCAGCGCTCGCCGACCCGTTGCAGCGGTTGCCGGAGGCGATCCGGATCGTCCTGTATATCCTCCAACGCGACAGCCTTGGGGCAGATGTGGCCGCGACTGAACGTATCGAGTGGATCGCCTTTGATCGACACGATGCGTGCAGGCGCACCGACAGGCTGATCGATCTCGATGTTCAGGCCACAGATGGCCTCGCACAGGTGGCACGCGCGATGATGCACAGTGGTGGCCATGGTCGTCTCGATCCGCTCAGGGGAGCGTCAACTATGGGCCGGGCGGTTAACGCTCGCCAGCGCACTTCGCCGGCTGAATCTTGCGCCATCAGGCACACGATTAACGACAGCGGGTTTGCCAAGCCCCTCACCCGCCGTGTAAAACCTCTGTAATGAATAAAAAACGGCGCCGGGCCAGTGGCTTAGGACATCCGTTGATACAGGCGCACGCGCAACCCCCTTGGTTTCACGCGACATTTAATTATAGTATTGCGCCTTTCCCTATTTCGTCCGCTCCGTGCGGCTTACGCCGCAGGTCTCTTCCGTTGTCAATTAAAGCCAACGCTGGCCTGCGAACCGTTGCAATTAAGGTAGTCAATCATGAGCGCTAGGCACTTTCTCTCCCTGATGGATTTCACTGCTGACGAATTGCTCGGCGTGATCCGTCGCGGCATCGAGCTGAAGGACCTGCGTAACCGCGGCGTGCTGTTCGAGCCACTGAAGAACCGGGTGCTGGGGATGATCTTCGAAAAAGCCTCGACCCGTACCCGCCTGTCGTTCGAAGCCGGCATGATCCAGCTTGGCGGCCAGGCGATCTTCCTGTCGCCACGTGACACTCAACTGGGGCGTGGTGAACCGATCGCCGACAGTGCCATCGTCATGTCGCGCATGCTCGATGCGGTGATGATCCGTACTCACCACCACAGCATCCTCACCGAATTTGCGGCCAACTCGCGGGTGCCGGTGATCAACGCTCTGTCCGATGAGTCGCACCCGTGCCAGCTGCTGGCCGACATGCAGACCTTCCTCGAACACCGTGGCTCGATCCAGGGCAAGACCGTGGCCTGGATCGGCGACGGCTACAACATGTGCAACTCCTACATCGAAGCCGCCCAGCAGTTCGACTTCCAGCTGCGCATCGCCTGCCCGGAAGGCTACGAGCCTGATCCACGCTTCCTTGCCCTGGCCGGTGAGCGGGTGCAGATCGTGCGCGATCCCAAGCAAGCGATTGCCGGCGCCCACCTGGTCACCACCGATGTCTGGACTTCCATGGGTCAGGAAGAGGAAACTGCGCGGCGCCTGGCGCATTTCGCACCGTATCAGGTCACCCGCGAACTGCTCGACCTGGCTGCACCCGACGCCTTGTTCATGCACTGCCTGCCCGCCCATCGTGGTGAGGAAATCAGCCTGGACCTGCTCGACGACCCACGTTCGGTCGCATGGGATCAAGCTGAAAACCGCCTGCATGCACAAAAGGCCCTTCTCGAATTTCTTGTCGAACCGGCTTACCACCACGCATGAGTCATCCGTTATTGCTCAACCTGCGCAACCTCGCCTGCGGCTATGGCGACCAGCGCATCGTCCAGAACCTCAATCTGCACCTCAACGCAGGCGACATCGGTTGCCTGCTCGGCTCGTCGGGTTGCGGCAAGACCACCACGCTGCGGGCGATTGCCGGCTTCGAGCCGGTGCACGACGGTGAAATCCAGCTCGCTGGCGAGGTTATCTCGCGGGCTGGTTTTACCCTGTCACCGGAAAAGCGCCGGATCGGCATGGTGTTCCAGGACTACGCGCTGTTCCCGCACCTGACCGTCGCGCAAAACATTGCCTTCGGCATCAGCAAGCACCCGCGTCAGGCCGCAGTGGTTGAAGAAATGCTCGAGCTGGTCAAGCTCGGCGGGCTTGGTGGGCGTTACCCGCACGAGCTGTCCGGTGGCCAGCAACAGCGCGTGGCCCTGGCCCGCGCACTGGCGCCGGAGCCGCAATTGCTGCTGCTCGACGAGCCGTTCTCCAACCTTGACGTGGAACTGCGCAGGCGCCTCAGCCATGAGGTGCGCGACATTCTCAAAAGCCGTGGCACCAGCGCCATCCTGGTCACTCACGATCAGGAAGAGGCGTTTGCCGTCAGCGATCATGTCGGCGTGTTCAAGGAAGGCCGGCTGGAGCAGTGGGATACCCCCTACAACCTGTATCACGAACCGCAGACGCCGTTCGTGGCCAGCTTCATCGGCCAGGGCTACTTCATTCGTGGCCAGATGAGCAGCCATGAAGCGGTTACCACCGAACTCGGTGAGCTGCAGGGCAATCGCGCCTATACCATGGCTGTTGGCAGTTCAGTGGACGTACTGCTGCGTCCGGACGACATTGTCCACGCGCCAGACAGTGCCCTGCGCGCAAGCGTGGTCGGCAAGAGCTTCCTCGGTGCCTCAACCTTGTATCGCCTGCAGTTGGCGACCGGCAGCCAGCTGGAAGCGATCTTCGCCAGCCACATCGATCATCAGGTCGGTCAGGACGTCGGCATTGTGGTAAAAGCCGATCACCTTGTGCTGTTCCCGGTGCCGGGCAGCGTCGCCACTCAGCACGCGCGCCAGGAAAACGGCGTTCGCCGCTACAGCTCGGCGAGCTGAGACATCATAACGGGTGACGGCAGCGTCACCCCGCTTGTCAGCCCCGGCCGATCTCGGCAAATTTCCCTTGGGTATGCTCGGCCAATACTGCAGCAGCCAATTCGACCTCAAGTCCGCGCCGGCCAGCACTGACGTGAATGGTTGCGAACTGTTGCGCGGATTGATCGATAAAGGTGCGCAGGCGCTTCTTCTGTCCCAGTGGGCTGATCCCGCCGACCAGATACCCCGTTGACCGCTGCGCCGCCGCCGGGTCAGCCATTTCACACTTCTTGACCCCCGCCGCGTGGGCCAGAGCCTTCAGGTCCAGCGTACCCACCACCGGCACTACGGCCACCAACAACTCGCCCTTTTCACTGCTGGCGAGCAGCGTCTTGAACACCTGTACAGGATCGATGCCGAGCTTTTCAGCGGCTTCCAGGCCATATGAGGCCGACTTCGGATCATGTTCGTAACTGTGCACGCGGTGTTCGGCGCGGGCTTTTTTCAGCAGGTCGAGAGCGGGGGTCATGCGGGGCTCCGAGCAGAGAAGTTCGGCGGCTACTTTAGGTGAAAAGCCGCGAGCCAGCCAGCTTGTCGGCAAATCGCCAGATGCTGTCGGAATAGTCAGAGACCTGGCTGCGAGTCAGATTGTGGCTGACCGTTCACTTTCGACCTTTGACATGAGCGTTTCTTGCCTATATTTTTTCGCTTCTGAATAAATGGTGCACTCTTAAAGTGCGCTTTCGCTTATCCGCCCGGGGTCAATGGGGATCGACTCTGGGCCTTGCTGTCGAGCGCTCCGCGCCTCACAACAACAAGAACCGAGGTCATACATGACGACTGCACTACGCGAACCCACCCTTCGGGGCCAATGCATGGCCGAGTTTTTCGGCACCGCGCTACTGATATTCTTCGGCACCGGCTGCGTCGCCGCGCTCAAGGTCGCCGGCGCCAGCTTCGGCCTGTGGGAAATCAGCATCATCTGGGGGGTCGGCGTGAGCATGGCGATCTATCTCACAGCCGGTGTATCCGGCGCCCACCTGAACCCTGCCGTGAGCATCGCCCTGAGCCTGTTCGCCGGTTTCGAAAAGCGCAAACTGCCGTTCTACATCCTCGCCCAGGTAGCTGGCGCCTTCTGTGCCGCCGCGCTTGTATACAGCCTGTACAGCACGCTGTTCTTCGATTACGAACAAGCCCACGCCATGGTCCGCGGTAGCCAGGCCAGCCTGGAGCTGGCCTCGGTATTCTCCACCTATGCGCACCCGGCCCTGTCGATCGGCCAGGCGTTTCTGGTTGAAATGATCATCACCGCGATCCTTATGGCGGTGATCATGGCCCTGACCGACGACAACAATGGCCTGCCACGCGGGGCCATGGCACCGCTGCTGATCGGCTTGCTGATCGCGGTGATTGGCAGCGCCATGGGCCCGCTGACCGGCTTTGCGATGAACCCTGCGCGGGATTTTGGTCCAAAGCTGATGACGTTCCTGGCAGGCTGGGGTGACATCGCCTTCACTGGCGGGCGTGACATCCCGTATTTCCTGATTCCGATATTCGCGCCCATTGTGGGTGCATGCCTGGGCGCCGCCGCCTACCGTGGCCTGATCGCCCGCAACTTGCCCACCGCGCAGGTTGCACTCGGGCAAGCAGACGATAATTCCCAGAGCGATGCGCGGGTCTCCTGACCGGAGAGCCGCTGCCGACAGCCAGGCATACCGCCTGGCCTCCCCCTATTTTGTGCAAGGCCACTGACATGACAGATACCCAGGACAAGAACTACATCATCGCCCTGGACCAGGGCACCACCAGTTCGCGAGCGATCATCTTCGACCGTGACGCCAACGTGGTGGGCACCTCCCAGCGCGAGTTCGTCCAGCATTATCCGCAGGCGGGCTGGGTCGAGCATGACCCGATGGAAATCTTCGCCACCCAGAGCGCGACCATGGTCGAGGCCCTGGCCCAGGCCAGCATCAGCCACGCCCAGGTCGCCGCCATCGGTATCACCAACCAGCGTGAAACCACGGTGGTGTGGGACAAGGAAAGCGGCCGCCCGGTGTACAACGCCATCGTCTGGCAGTGCCGCCGCAGTACCGAGATCTGCGCCCAACTCAAGCGCGACGGCCATGAAGACTACATCCGCGAAACCACCGGTCTGGTCACCGACCCGTACTTCTCCGGGACCAAGCTGAAATGGATCTTGGACAACGTCGAAGGTGTCCGCGAGCGCGCCGAGCGTGGTGAATTGCTGTTCGGCACCATCGATACCTGGCTGATCTGGAAATTCACCGGCGGCAAGGTACATGTCACCGACTACACCAACGCCTCGCGCACATTGATGTTCAACATCCACACGCTGCAGTGGGATGAAAAGATGCTCGAGCTGCTCGGCGTGCCACGCCAGATGCTGCCAGAGGTGCGCGGCTCCTCCGAGGTGTATGGCCAGACCAAGAGCGGTATCAATATCGCCGGTATCGCCGGCGACCAGCAATCGGCCCTGTTCGGCCAGATGTGCGTCGAGCCAGGCCAGGCCAAGAACACCTATGGCACCGGCTGCTTCCTGCTGATGAACACCGGTGACAAGGCCGTCAGCTCCTCCCACGGCCTGCTCACCACCATCGCTTGCGGCCCGCGCGGCGAAGTCGCCTACGCCCTGGAAGGCGCCGTGTTCAACGGCGGCTCGACCGTGCAGTGGCTGCGCGATGAACTGAAGATCGTCAACGATGCGCTCGACACCGAGTACTTCGCCAGCAAGGTCAAGGACAGCAACGGTGTCTATCTGGTGCCTGCCTTCACCGGGCTGGGCGCGCCCTACTGGGACCCGTACGCACGCGGCGCACTGTTTGGCCTGACCCGCGGGGTCAAGGTCGATCACATCATCCGCGCCGCACTGGAGTCGATCGCCTACCAGACCCGTGACGTCCTCGATGCCATGCAGCAGGACTGCGGCCAGCGCCTGAGCGAACTGCGCGTGGATGGCGGCGCGGTGGCCAACAACTTCCTCATGCAGTTCCAGGCCGACATCCTCGGCAGCTGTGTCGAGCGACCGAAGATGCGCGAAACCACCGCCCTCGGCGCTGCCTACCTGGCCGGGCTGGCCAGCGGCTTCTGGAGCAGCCTGGATGAGCTGCGCGACAAGGCGATCATCGAACGCGAGTTCAGCCCGCAGCTGGATGAAGCGCAGAAAGAGAAGCTCTATGCCGGCTGGCAGAAAGCGGTCGAGCGTACCCGTGACTGGGAAGACCACGACGCCTGATTGAAACTGCAGCATTTCCGGCCCGGCCCGCTTCGGTCGCCATGTGCAGCACATGGCGACCGACTTGTTTGTACTGCGCGCACTGGCTGTCATCCCTTTCCTACGGCATCATTGCAGCATTTTTCCGGCAGCCCCCAAGGACCGCCCATGAATCTGCCCCCGCGCCAACAACAAATCCTCGAACTGGTGCGCGAACGCGGCTACGTCAGTATCGAAGAAATGGCTCAGCTGTTCGTCGTTACCCCGCAAACCATTCGCCGCGATATCAACCAGCTTGCCGAGAGCAACCTGCTGCGGCGCTACCATGGCGGCGCGGCGTATGACTCGAGCATCGAGAACACCGCCTACGCCATGCGCGCCGACCAGATGCGCGACGAGAAGCAGCGCATTGCCGAAGCCGTGGCCCGGCAGATCCCGGACCATGCCTCGGTATTCATCAATATCGGCACCACCACCGAGTCGATTGCCCGCGCGCTGCTCAACCACAATCACCTCAAGGTCATCACCAACAACCTGCACGTGGCCTCGATCCTCAGTGCCAAGGATGACTTCGAAGTGCTGGTCGCTGGCGGCACGGTGCGCCGTGACGGCGGCGTGGTCGGCCAGGCTAGTGTCGACTTCATCAGCCAGTTCAAGGTCGATTTTGCTCTGGTCGGCATCAGCGGCATCGATGAAGACGGCAGCCTGCTGGATTTCGATTATCAGGAAGTGCGTGTTTCCCAGGCGATCATCGCCAATGCGCGGCAGGTCATCCTCGCGGCCGACTCGAGCAAGTACGGGCGCAATGCGATGGTCCGGCTCGGATCGATCAATCTGGTCGATTGCCTGGTGACCGATCAGCCGCCCTCCCCCGCCCTGAGCCAGTTGCTCAACGACAACAAGGTCCGCCTGGAAGTGGTGTGACCTGCGCGCGGCGCCGACCTGAGCGCCGCGTCATGTTCGCTATTGTTCATTTCGCCCCGCCTATTGAAGTTTTCTATGAAGACTCGCTGGCGAATGCTTGCTTGTTGCGCTAGTATTTTCGCAAACGAACATCGATGTTCATTTTCGATGGTATCAGCCTCAGGAGGCCTTGCCCGTGTCCCAGCCCGTTTCCTCCCAGCCCGTCCCTGCCGATTGCTACGATGTTGCCGTGATTGGCGGCGGTATCAATGGTGTGGGCATTGCCGCTGACGCTGCCGGGCGTGGCCTGAAGGTGTTCCTTTGTGAAAAGGACGACCTGGCGCAACACACCTCCTCGGCCAGCAGCAAGCTGATCCACGGCGGCCTGCGTTACCTCGAGCACTACGAATTCCGCCTGGTCCGCGAAGCACTGGCCGAGCGTGAAGTGCTGTTGGCGAAGGCCCCGCATATCGTCAAACCGATGCGTTTCGTGTTGCCTCATCGGCCGCACCTGCGCCCGGCGTGGATGATCCGCGCCGGTCTGTTCCTCTATGATCATCTCGGCAAACGCAAGCGCCTGGGCGCCTCGCGCAGCCTGCGCTTTGGCCCGAACAGCCCATTGCAGGCTTCGATCAGCCGCGGTTTCGAATATGCCGACTGCGCCGTCGACGATGCGCGCCTGGTAGTGGTCAATGCGATGGCCGCCCGCGAACATGGCGCGCAGATCGCGACCCGTACCCGTTGCCTGCGGGCCGAACGCGTCGACGGTATCTGGCAGGTGCTGTTGCAGCATGCCGATGGCAGCCAACAGACCATCCACACCCGGGCGCTGGTCAATGCTGCCGGCCCGTGGGTTGCCAGCTTCATCAAGGATGACCTCAAGCTCGATGCGCCGTACGGCATTCGCTTGATCCAGGGCAGCCATATCATCGTACCGCGCATGTACGAAGGCGAGCATGCCTACATTCTGCAGAATGAAGACCAGCGCATCGTCTTTGCCATTCCATATCTGGAGCGCTTCACCCTGATCGGCACCACTGACCGCGAGTGGAGCGGCGACCCGTCCCAGGTCAGCATCAGTGAGGCAGAGACCGATTATCTGCTGAATGTGGTCAACCAGCACTTCAAACAGCAACTCGGCCGCGCCGATATCCTGCACACCTACTCCGGTGTGCGGCCATTGTGCAACGATGAGTCCGACAACCCTTCGGCGGTCACCCGCGATTACACCCTGGCCCTGTCTGCCGACCACGGCCAGGCACCGCTGCTGTCGGTGTTCGGCGGCAAGCTCACCACCTACCGCAAGCTGGCCGAATCCGCCATGGCCGAACTGAAACCGTTCTTCAGCAAGATGGGCGGCAGCTGGACCGCGTCGGCGACCTTGCCGGGCGGCGAGAACATGACCACCGCGCAAGCCTTGGTCGATGCAATCCGCGTCCGCCATCCGTGGCTGGCGGTAGATATTGCCAAGCGCTGGGCAGTGACCTACGGCGACCGCGTCTGGCACCTGCTCGAAGCGGTACATGGCCCGGAAGATCTCGGCCAGGCGATCGGCGGCGGGCTGTTCGGCTGCGAGGTTGATTACCTGCGCCTGCATGAGTGGGCGGTGAGCGCCGAGGATATCCTCTGGCGGCGGACCAAACTGGGCCTGTTCACCAGCCCTGCAGAGCAACAAGCGCTGATGGACTACCTGCAGCAGACCAAGCAATCGGGCCAGTCCGACGCGGCGTGAGCAGCGGCGCTCTGATCGGGCGGGCAGCTGACCTCACAGTCGCTGCCCACTGCTGAGTCAATCCTCGTCGTTATAGGCCTGCCTGGCCAACTGTAGATCAAGCGCACGCTCCTGGGCATTGAGCTGCGCCATCAAGCTGTTGGCCTGTTCGATGTAGGCCTGCTCGCCGCCAACCTGAGCCTGCGCCTCGAATCCAGCCAGTTGTTCATGAAATGGCGCCGCCAGCTCTGCGTAACGTGATGCATGACGCTCGCGCACATAGCGTTGCCAGAATTCCCGTCCCGCCAGTGCGACGCTCAAGGTTTCTCGGCTTTCTGCCGCGAGGACCTGCTGCGCGGCATGTTCGATGTGCCCGGCGCTGACACCGCTGTATTCCTGGTAATGCATCTGCAGCGGCTGCGCTGGCAACCGCAGTGGCTCGGCCAGGTTGACCCGATAGGCCAGATAAACTTCGATGTCATCGACCGCTGCGCCCGCCTCCTCGCGTATCTGCGCGATGTGCTCTGCGGCAATCTGATCGACCTGATCCAGCCGATGCAACGCGCGCCCCAGGCGTAGCAAGCCAGGCTGAGCAGCGGCCGTCGCACCTAGGTCACCGTACAGGGCGATGTGCGCTCTGACCTCGAGCTGGCTGAGAATCAGCAGCATCTGGTCCTCGCAGGTTCGCATGCCGCCAACTTCGAGGAATATCGCTTCGCGGGCATCGCTGTTGGCTTCGCACAGTTCCAGAATCCGCCACACCCGTGCGCGGTAGTAAGCCGGCAGCTCGCTGAAATCTTCAGTCTCGGCAAAATCCGCGAGGAAGCGGAACAAGTCGGCTGCGCCTGGCTCTTGCGACAGCTGCGTCCAGATGGCCAGGCGTTGGTTACGCAGTGTGTCGCGAGTGCCAGCCAGCCATTGATCGCGCAGGGCATTATTGGCAATCGCATGCTGGTAAGAGGGGCTGCGCAGCGGATGCACCACGGAGCGGGCTTGGGCCAGTCGCTCGCGGCTGACTGGATCCAGTGGATTGTCATGCAATGCCAGACGCTCCAGGCGCAGGCTCAGCGTATCGGCGGCGTCCTCGAGCTGGCTGATCTGGTTGTCCCGCATGTCGACCATGGCCCGCCATGGCAATTGATTGCTGGCAGGCAACTCGGCAATCTGCGTTGCCCGCAGGGAGAGATCGCGCAGCTGTTGCAACGCGGACAGGTCCGGGGCCTGGCCTAAAGGGTTGCTGCTAAGGTCGAGCCGCTCCAGCAGACGCAAGCTGCTCAGGCGCGCGCCACCGTCCGCATCGATTACGATGCGATTGTTGCCAAGGTTGAGGCGGCGCAGCCGCGCCAGCTGATCAAGCCCCGCCGGGATTTCGGTGAGCAGGTTATCCCTGAGATCAAGCTCCTCGAGGTTGCTGAACCTGCCCAGAAAGCCTTCATCCAGTGAAGGCAGGGCCATGTTGCGCAAAGTCAGGCGAGTGACATGCTGGAAGTCGATCTGGGCCGGTAACGCAGGCAAGCTGCCGACATGCTCACCGCTGATCTGCAGGATGAAGTCGTCATCACTGCGGCCGATGGTCTTGCGCCGCCAAGCCCGGCGAATGTGGTTGGCAACCCGTCGCCGGCGGAAGCCATCGACCCAACTGCTGCGTTGCTCCTGCCAGGCATGCAGGGCAGCGCGCAGTGCGCCAAGTTGCTCTTGCAACTGCGCCAGATGCGCCCACAGGCCAACCTGTCGACGGGCCAGATCAAGCATGTAGGCGTCCAGTTGCGGTTCGCTCAGGCTAGGGAAAATCTGCCGAATACCGCGGCGTATGGCCTGTCGGCTGCTTTCTCCCGAGCCACTGAGTGGATATCCGAAGCGGCCGTCGGCCAGGCGTTGAGGCGGGCGATAGCGCTCGCCGATAGGCTGCATCGCAAGCATCCTGGCGCTGCCGGCGCGATCAGCACCAGCGTGTGCGGCGATTTGCTCGGCCAGCGTATGTGCGTCGAGCTGTGCCCCACCCAGCGCCAGCCGCTGCGGCTCACTCAGGGTCAGCAGCAGGCATTCCATCAGACCTTGTTCAGCCGGCTGCGCCGGGCCGCTGTTTGAATACCCGTGGCCAGTCCGCACAATCTGATGGACCCGAGCGGCATCGGCAGGCCCCTGAGCCGTCAGCAATTGTCCCCCTGGCTCACCTTCGCGCAGTTCGACCCGCACTGCCGCCGGCCAGGGCGCCAGCTGCTCAAGCACCTGCAGGGCCAACCGCTGACTGTCGTTGTTGCACGCGCTGTCTTGCTCAAGCCCCGCCAGTGCGCGGTCAACCCGGCTCTCATGCAAGTACCAGCGGGCACGCTCGGCGATTTCCAGGGGCAAGCGAGCAACTGCCGTAATTGCCTCGACCTGCACTCCATTACCGTGTGCAAGTACCTCGGCAGCCCCGCGCGGTGACAGCCCGGGGAAGCTTTTCAGTAACTGCCCGACGCCCTCTGAGACCGGCTCGGCGCGGTTCTGCAGATGACGCTCGAATGCCTCACCGCGCAGCTCCGGATACAGGTCATGCTGCTCATGGCGCTCGCAGGCATCAAGCAGGCGTGCGGGTGCTGGCAGCTGCTCCAGGTGTAGCCGTCGCAACTGCTCGGGGCTCAAGCCGGTGGTCCTTGCCAGGGTCTGCGCGGTCAGATCGGAGAGCTGCGCCAGGTCCCCGCCAAACTGCCGCAGCAACGCCCCGACGCCATCCAACTGGTGGATATCAGCCAGGCCGTGAGCCAGCCTGAGCTGCCCGCCGGGCCCCGCCACCGGGGTCAGTCCGTCCACCAACGCCACCCGTTCGAGCAGCCGCCCGGCCCCTGTCAGCGCGCCGCCCACGGCCACCCCGAGCAGAATATTCTCGGCAACGCCAAACAGGTGCCCCAACGCCGCCTGACGGTCACCAAGCCTCCACGCTGCGTAGCCCTGATAGACCTCCTGAGCCACATCGACAGCGGCCACGGCCAGCATCAGCTCACCGAGCACAGGCACCAGCAGGGCCGCCAGACTGAGCAGATCGAAGCCTGCGCCAAGCATACCCTGCAGGCGCAGATGTCGCTCCAGCGCGGTTTCATCCCCGGTGGGCACGGCCAGGGTACGCGCATCGTCCAACAGCTTGCGCTGCTGCTCGGTGCGCAAATGCGTGAACAACGGCTCGTCCAGGGCAAAATGCCGACCATCCAGAGTCAGCGCTTCAGCACTGCTGCTGATTTGCCCAAGCAAGACCGTGACGAAGGAGGCCCGATCACGTTCTGCGACAAAACGTAGAAAGAACCGTCGAAACGCAGGCTCGCGCAAGCGCTCGGCGAAGTGTTCATAAAGGGCCTGCCAGGAAGGAAAAGAGCGCACTGCCTGTTCTGGATCCGAGGGAACCCAGGCCACCACGCGATGCACCGGCCCTGCTGCGAGATCACGCAGTTCCAGCGTGGCGACCCCAGTGATGCGCTTGCCCAGCAAGAACAACTGACGCGCCGTCACCGTACCAGGCACTGGCGGCACGATAGCGCTGGCAGCGACCACCGGTAGCAACCGCAGGTACACCGGGTGCTGCAACTCCCCTTTGATCATGGCCAACCGTATCGCGACGTCCATCTGCGCACGCAGGTTTTCCTCGAGATTTTGCTCGACGCCCTGCCGGGCAAAGCCTTGCGGTGCTCCGGGACGGTCCTTTGGATACAGCTGATCACGCAGCATCTGCTGATAGCGACCACCCAAGTCCAGTTGCCGACAGCAGGTGGCAAAAGCCTCGAAACTCAGTGCCAGCCTGACGCCTCTGGCATCTTCAAGCCAAGCCTGGCGATGCAGCACAGGACGCGTCTCGGCTTCATGAAAGTTGTGCAGTGCAGCCTGCAGCAGTGGCCGCCGCGAATTCAGGGTCAGCCATGGCGCAGGCAAGTGCGGCGAGGCAGTGGGCAGTTGCACGCTCTCTTTGATACGTGCGCGCATACCTTTGATATCGGGGCTGGCCAGGCCAACATCGCGCAAGGCCTGTTCAATCAACGGTGTGGCAAACGCCTCGAGCGACGGAATACGTTTAAATAGCTGCCTGACCGGCTCTGCAGCTGCCTGCTGGGCACGCAGCGCCTTGTGCAGGTTGAGCAGGTGATCGATATGGGTCGAGGTGAGCCACGTGGGCAGCTGCTGGGCAATCAGCGCGTCGATGGAATCTGGAGCAATCGGATGGACAGTCACTGCGGCAACTCCTGGTGATAAAACGCCAGAAGAGCAAGTTACGATGATGCAATCGCGTTAGATAACGCTCACCACTCGGGTTGATCGGATCAGCTCCATTCGGATTCCCGAACAGCTTTGCGCCACTCATTCGGTAACCCGTCGTTAGCCTCGGGCAAATTTCGCATCACAAAAGATTAATACCCAGGCTTTTCGGGACGTTATGATCAACTGGAGGGCTTGGCACGAGTCATGCTCTACACTTGGTAGCCGAATGCACTGCTTTTGCAGTATTCGTGGAACGAAGAGTCCGCCAACGGCTCCATAAAAAAAACAAACATGTCGAGGAAAATTTGATGCGTATCGTTCGTCAATTGCTGGGCGCCGCTATCGCGGCTGCTGTTATCGCTTCGCCGGCCATGGCTGCAGAGCTGACCGGCACCCTGAAGAAGATCAATGACTCGGGCACCATCACCCTGGGCCACCGCGACGGTTCCATTCCGTTTTCCTACATTGCCGACGCCTCGGGCAAACCGGTCGGCTACTCCCACGACATCCAACTGGCTATCGTCGAGCACCTGAAAAAAGAGCTCAACAAGCCTGACCTGAAAGCCAAATACAACCTGGTTACCTCCCAGACCCGTATCCCGCTGGTGCAGAACGGCACCGTTGACGTCGAGTGTGGTTCCACCACCAACAACGTCGAGCGCCAACAGCAGGTCGATTTCTCGGTAGGCATCTTCGAAGTGGGCACCCGCCTGCTGTCGAAAAAAGATTCCTCCTACAAGGATTTCGCTGACCTGAAAGGCAAGAACGTGGTGACCACCGCCGGTACCACGTCCGAGCGCATCCTCAAGGCCATGAACGCCGACAAGCAGATGGGCATGAACGTCATTTCCGCCAAGGACCACGGTGAAGCCTTCCAGATGCTCGAATCCGGCCGTGCAGTCGCCTTCATGATGGATGACGCCCTGCTCGCCGGTGAAATGGCCAAGGCCAAGAATCCAAACCTCTGGGCCGTGACCGGCACCCCGCAATCCTATGAAATCTACGGCTGCATGGTGCGCAAGGGTGATGCACCGTTCAAGAAAGCCGTCGATGACGCGATCGTTGCGCTGTACAAGTCGGGCGAGATCAACAAGATTTACGACAAGTGGTTCACCCAGCCAGTCCCACCAAAAGGCCTGAACCTGAACTTCCCGATGAGCGATGAGCTGAAAGAGCTGATTGCCAATCCTACCGACAAAGCGGCAGACGAAAAGAAGTCCTGACCCGCAGCTAGTTAGTGTCTAACCTTTCATCCGAGGGCGCTCGCGCCCTTGGATGTTCGAAGGTGCCCGTGAAACAACGATCCGAGGGGAAATCCCGATGAATTACAACTGGGACTGGGGCGTGTTCTTCAAGTCCACTGGCGTCGGCAGCGAAACTTACCTGGACTGGTATATCACCGGCCTGGGCTGGACCATCGCCATTGCCATCTGCGCCTGGATCATTGCCTTGCTGCTGGGCTCGCTGCTCGGCGTCATGCGCACCGTACCGAACAGGCTGGTATCAGGGATCGCTACCGCCTACGTCGAACTGTTCCGCAACGTACCGCTGCTGGTGCAGCTGTTCATCTGGTACTTCCTGATCCCCGACCTGTTGCCCGAAGGCTTGCAGGAATGGTTCAAGCAGGACCTCAACCCGACTACCTCGGCACTGATCAGTGTGGTCATCTGTCTGGGCCTGTTCACCGCAGCGCGGGTCTGCGAACAGGTGCGTACCGGTATCCAGGCACTGCCACGCGGGCAGGAATCCGCCGCTCGGGCAATGGGCTTCAGCCTGGCCCAGATCTATCGCAACGTACTGCTGCCGCAAGCATACCGGATCATCATTCCGCCGCTTACCTCGGAATTTCTCAACGTCTTCAAGAACTCCTCGGTCGCCTCGTTGATCGGCCTGATGGAGCTGTTGGCGCAAACCAAACAGACTGCTGAATTCTCGGCCAACCTGTTTGAGGCCTTCACCTTGGCCACCTTGATCTACTTCACCCTGAACATGGGCCTGATGCTGCTGATGCGCATGGTCGAGAAGAAAGTGGCCGTACCTGGCCTGATTTCCGTAGGAGGCAAGTGATGGAACTGGACTTCTCGGACATCATCCCCGCGCTGCCGGGCCTGTGGAACGGCATGCTGATGACCCTGCAACTGATGGTCATGGGCGTGGTTGGCGGTATCGCTCTGGGCACCGTGCTGGCCCTGATGCGCTTGTCGTCGAGCAAGCTGATGGCAAACATTGCCGGCGCTTACGTCAACTACTTCCGCTCGATCCCGCTGCTGCTGGTGATCACCTGGTTCTACCTGGCAGTACCGTTCGTGCTGCGCTGGATCACCGGCGAAGACACACCAATCGGTGCGTTCACCTCGTGCGTCGTGGCCTTCATGATGTTCGAAGCAGCGTACTTCTGCGAAATCGTCCGCGCGGGTGTGCAGTCGATCGCCAAGGGTCAGATGGGCGCTGCCCAGGCGCTGGGCATGACCTATGGCCAGACCATGCGCCTGATCATCCTGCCGCAGGCGTTTCGCAAGATGACCCCACTGCTGCTGCAGCAGAGCATCATCCTGTTTCAGGACACCTCGCTGGTGTACACCGTGGGCCTGGTCGACTTCCTCAACTCGGCCCGTGCCAGTGGCGATATCGTCGGCCGCGCGAATGAGTTCCTGCTGTTCGCTGGTCTCGTCTACTTCATTATCAGCTTCTCCGCTTCATGGCTGGTCAAGCGCCTGCAAAAAAGGATCACCGTATGATTTCCATCAAGAACGTCAACAAGTGGTACGGCGACTTCCAGGTGCTCACCGACTGCGCCACCGATGTCAAAAAAGGTGAAGTGGTCGTGGTCTGCGGGCCGTCCGGTTCGGGCAAGTCGACCCTGATCAAATGCGTCAACGCGCTTGAGCCGTTCCAGAAGGGCGACATCGTCGTCGATGGCACCTCGATCTCGGACCCGAAGACCAACCTGCCCAAGCTGCGCTCGCGGGTCGGCATGGTGTTCCAGCACTTCGAGCTGTTCCCGCACCTGACCATTACCGAGAACCTGACCATCGCGCAGATCAAGGTGCTTGGCCGAAGCAAGGAAGAAGCCACCAAGAAGGGCTTGGCCCTGCTTGAGCGGGTTGGCTTGTCAGCCCACGCCCACAAGCACCCAGGCCAGCTTTCCGGCGGTCAGCAGCAACGTGTGGCGATTGCCCGCGCCCTGTCGATGGACCCGATCGTCATGCTGTTCGACGAACCAACCTCGGCGCTCGACCCGGAAATGGTCAGCGAAGTACTCGACGTAATGGTCCAGCTCGCCCACGAAGGCATGACCATGATGTGCGTGACCCACGAGATGGGCTTTGCTCGCAAAGTGGCCGATCGCGTGATCTTCATGGACAAGGGCAACATCGTCGAAGACTGCACCAAAGACGAATTCTTCGGTGATCAGACGGCCCGCGACCAGCGCACTCAGCACTTCCTCAGCAAAATCCTGCAACACTAAGCCGGCCGCAGCGCCCCTGGTTCGGTCCGATCCGGGCCGGGGGTGCTGGTCGTGACAAGGCCACTGTGATGAAATGCGACCCCTCGCTCCTGCGCCCTGCCCTGCCTGCCGTGAAATCCCGTCTGATCCGCCAACTGCTGTTACCACCTCTGATCATCCTGCTGATGGTCGGCCTGGGCCTGATCGGCTATGTACTCAGTGACAATAGCGGTATTCGTATCCTCAGCGAAAACGGCGAACGGCAACTCGAACTGCATGCGCGCACGGTCGAGAGCGAAATCAGCAAGTACACCTATCTGCCAAGCCTGCTTGAGCTGGAAGACAGCGTCTCGCAGTTGCTCAGCGAGCCCGAAGGCGGTGCTCGCCAGAGCGTCAACGAATACCTCGAAGGCCTCAACCGTCGCAGCCGCAGCCGGGCCATCTTCGTCCTCGATACCAGTGGCCGAGTCCAGGCGACCAGCAACTGGCGCGACGCTGATTCATTCCTCGGTGAAGACCTGTCGTTCCGTGCCTATTTCCAGGACGCGGTGCGAGGCGAGCCTGGGCGCTTCTACGGCATCGGCAGCACCACCGGCGAGGCCGGTTATTACCTGGCCCACGGTCTGGAAGAGCACGGCAAGATCATCGGCGTGGCCGTGATCAAGGTCCGCCTGGACACCCTCGAAGAGCGCTGGCAGCGTGCCCGCCTCGAGGCGTTTGTCAGTGATGAAAACGGCATCATCATTCTTTCCAGCGACCCAGCGAGGCGGCTCAAGGCAGTCCGTGCGCTGAGCCCGCAGACTAAAGAGCGCCTAGCGCGCAGCCTGCAATACTACTGGTGGCCACTGAACGAGCTGGAGCCGCTGGCCCGCGAAACCCTTGCCGATGGCGTCGAGAAGCTGACCTTCCCCGCCAACAGCGAGACCGCCCAAGGCAAGCCGCACGAGGTCACCTATCTGGCGCAGACCCGCCGCCTGGCCGACACGCCGTGGCACTTCACCCTGCTCACGCCACTGCAGGACCTGCGCCGCGAGTCGATGATCCAGGGCGTGCTGGTCGCGGTAGCCTTCGCCTTGCTGACCATCCTTGGCATTGCCTGGAACGAACGGCGCAAGGTGATTGCCACGCGCCTGGCCGCACGTGAGGCACTGGAAGAAGCCAACAGCCACCTCGAGCGCAAGATTGCCGAGCGCACGGCCGACCTGCGCGCCAGCAACGAACGCCTCAAGGGCCAGATTCGTGAGCGCCGGCATGCCGAACAGACCCTGCGCCAGGCGCAGGACGAGCTGGTCCAGGCCGGCAAGTTGGCGGCCATCGGCCAGATGTCGACCAGCATCGCCCACGAACTCAATCAACCGCTGGCAGCGCTGCGCACGCTCTCGGGCAATACCGTGCGTTTCCTAGAGCGCGGCGCACTGGAAACCGCCAGTGCCAACCTGCAGACCATCAACGGCCTGATCGACCGCATGGGGCGGATCACCGCCAGCCTGCGCTCGTTCGCCCGCCGCGCCGATGACGGTGGCCAGGCTTCGCTGGCCCAGGCCATCGAGGCCAGCCTGCAGGTCCTGGCCAACCGGATTGCCGGCAGCCATGTGCAGTTGCACAATCTGTACGAGGATCAGTTGCTGGCCATCGATCAGACTCGCCTCGAGCAGATCCTGGTCAACCTGATCGGCAATGCCCTGGACGCCATGACCAGTCAGCCGCAGCCGCAACTGTGGCTGGAGGGCGAGCTTCAGGGGGACAAGTACCGCCTGTTTGTCCGCGACAATGGCCACGGTATCGATGACGACACGCGCAAACACCTGTTCGAACCGTTTTTCACCACCAAACCGGGCGAACACGGCCTGGGCCTGGGTCTGACCCTGTCGGCAAGCCTGGCGGCTGCCGCCAAGGGCTCACTCAGCGTCGAGCACCCCGTCAGCGGCGGCACGGCGTTCGTCCTCGCCCTGCCGCTGGTCAACGCCCCCACCGAACCGCCACAGCAGCCATGAGCGAAGGGTCCCCATGAACCAAGCACCCTTGACCGTCCTGATCGTCGAAGATGACCCGCATGTACTGCTCGGCTGCCAGCAGGCGCTGGCCCTGGAAGATATCGCCTGCGAAGGCGTGGGCAGCGCCGAGCTTGCCCTGGAGCGCATCGGCGACGACTTCGCCGGCATCGTGGTCAGCGACATTCGCCTGCCGGGCATCGATGGCCTGGAGCTGTTGAGTCGGCTCAAGGCACGCGACCGCAGCCTGCCAGTGGTATTGATCACCGGTCACGGTGACATCGACATGGCAGTCGGCGCAATGCGCAACGGCGCCTACGACTTCATGGAAAAACCGTTCTCGCCGGAGCGCCTGGTCGAGGTGGTGCGGCGCGCGCTGGAACAGCGCGGTCTGGCCCGCGAAGTGGTATCGCTGCGCCGCCAACTGGCCGGCCAAAGCTCGCTGGAGGGGCGCATCATCGGCCGCTCGCCGGCCATGCAGGAGCTGCGCGAGTTGATCGCCAATGTCGCTGATACCTCGGCCAATGTATTGATCGAAGGCGAGACCGGCACCGGCAAGGAACTGGTTGCCCGCTGCCTGCACGATTTCAGCCGGCGCCAGGCGCAGCCGTTCGTCGCGCTCAATTGCGGCGGGTTGCCGGAGAACCTCTTCGAGAGTGAGATTTTCGGCCACGAAGCCAATGCCTTCACCGGTGCTGGCAAGCGCCGCATCGGCAAGATCGAGCATGCCAACGGTGGCACGTTGTTTCTCGACGAAGTCGAGAGCATGCCGATCAACCTGCAGATCAAACTGCTGCGCGTCCTGCAGGAGCGAACTCTGGAGCGGCTGGGCTCGAACCAGAGCATTGCAGTGGATTGCCGCCTGATTGCCGCGACCAAGTCTGATCTGAATGCGCTGGGCCAGAGCGGCCAGTTCCGCAGCGACCTCTACTATCGGCTCAACGTGGTGACCCTTGAGCTGCCGCCGCTGCGTGAACGACGCGAGGATATCCTGCAGTTGTTCGAGCATTTTCTGCAGCAGTCGGCGCTGCGCTTTGATCGCGAAATACCCGAGCTGGACAGCCAGACCCTGTCGCGGTTGATGTCCCACGACTGGCCAGGCAACGTGCGCGAACTGCGCAACGTTGCCGAACGCTACGCGCTTGGTTTGCCAGCATTCAAGAAAACCGCCAACGGCGGCGCCAGCCAGGGCCTGGGCTTTGCCGAAGCGGTCGAGGCGTTCGAGCGCAACCTGCTCAGTGACGCCCTGCAACGCAGCGGCGGCAACCTGAGCCAGGCCAGCCTGGAGCTGGGCATGGCCAAGACCACGCTGTTCGACAAGGTCAAAAAATACGGCCTCGGCTGAACTCAACTGCAACGGGAAGATTCTGTGGATCTGGTATTCAAAGCGGCTCTGGGCGCCGGTGTGGTGATTCTGCTGGCAATTTTGTCGAAGACTCGCAATTACTATATTGCCGGGCTGGTGCCGCTGTTTCCGACCTTCGCCCTGATCGCTCACTACATTGTCGGCAAGGGCCGCTCGATCGAGGACCTGAAGACCACCATCCTGTTCGGCATGTGGTCGATCATCCCCTATTTCATCTACCTGCTGTCGCTGTATGTGCTGGTCGAGCGTATGCGCCTGGAAGCATCACTGGCGCTGGCCACCCTGGCCTGGCTGATCGCCGCGACTGTATTGGTGACGGTCTGGGTGCGCCTGCACTGAACATTGCCCGCTGCTAGAGCCTGGCGAGGTGGCCGAGTTGCTCGCGCTGGGCTTTCAGATAGGGCAGGACCGCGCCCAGCAGAGGCGCCTTGAACGGCGCTTGAAAACGATGCGCCAGCCCCGGGATCAAGCGTAACTGGCTGCCCTGGATATGCGCTGCCAGGTGCACCCCATGCATCACCGGCAACAGCGGGTCTGCCGTTCCGTGCACCACCAGGGTCGGCACGCGCAGTTGATTGAGCAGCTCGACCCGGCTCGGTTCAGCCAGAATCGCCAGAATCTGGCGCTTGGCGCCTTCCGGGTTGAACGCCCGATCATAGGCCTGAGTCGCCTGCTGAATCAGCTCCTGGCGCTGATCAGGCACCTGCGGGCTGCCCAGCGCGGCGAGCAGGTCGGCCTGCTGCTCGATGGCCACGGCACGGCTCGAGGCACTGCGCCGCGCCAGCAACTGCAGCAACGCCGCACTGGGCTGCGGTAAACCGGCCGCGCCGGAGCTGGACATCACCAAGGTCAGGCTGCGCACCCGCTGCGGCTGCATGGCAGCCAGGTGCTGGGCAATCATGCCGCCCATGCTCACGCCCAGTACATGAAACTGCTCGATGTGCAGCGCGTCCATCAGCTGGACACCATCCGCGGCCATGTCGGTCAGGCTGTAGGGGGCTGACACAGTCAGACCAAGCTTGTAGCGCAGCGCCTCGAACGTGAGGTTGGCGGCTGCCGGCGCTGTGTTCCAGCGGGTCAGACCGACGTCGCGGTTGTCGTAGCGGATCACCCGAAAGCCCTGTCGGCACAGGGCTTCAACCACGTCATCAGGCCAGTGAATGAGTTGTCCACCCAGGCCCATTACCAACAACAGCGCAGGGTCTGACGGCGCGCCAACACTTTGATAGGCCATGCTCACCGCCCCCAGCTCGGCCCGCTGCAACGCCACCGTGGCATCGCAGCGGGACACGGCCATCGCACTCGGCGCACTGCCCCACAGTAACAAGACAAACAAGAAAAAACGCATCGACCAACACCAGCATGCACAGCCCCATTAGTGCGCCAGTCTGATGAAGTTGGTTCAAGCGCGCTGCCACACTTGCGTGACAGTTTGATGAACCCTGCCAGACGGTCACTCAGCCAGTATTAAGTACCACCCGTGCATCCAGCGCGTTCCTTTCAATGGCCAGGCATATCTGCCCACGATCTGAAAGGAAAGCGTAATGACCATCGAGGACGACACCCCGGCGTTTCTGCCCCTGCCCGCTGACAGCGGATTATCTGCTATTGCCGAAACAGCCAGCAGCGATGCGGCTGGCGAACAGTGGCAACTGGCGTCGCAGCGGTTCAACGATCTGTTTGCCAAAGCGCCGGGCGCACGCCAGGCCATTGCCGCGCTTCTACGCAGCACCTATGACGTGGATCCCGCCATCACCGGGCTGATGCTCAAGCACGGGCACGGTCAGCACTTCATCAGCCTGCTCGAGCTGAGCGTGTTTGCCAGGCAGCACCCGGCGACGCGCATCCCGGCACAAGCGATCCTTCATGGCGTACCGTCGGATGCGCCCAAGCTGGCCCTGATGAATGCCCAGCAACTGTTCGAAGCGCTTGCCGCGCTGGATATCAGCGCAGCGATCCGGCAGCAATGGCACCGCTACTGGGACGCTCGGGCCAAAGGCTCGCCACTGAGCCGGCGAGCCTTCGCCTGCGAGCAGTATCTGCAGCATCTGCGTGCGGCGCTGGTGCTGGCCGGCGCGAGCAATACGCTAGGCACTGCGCAACTGCAGCCGCTGCTGACTGCGCTGGAGGCACCAGAAGACGTAATCAGCGACGACGCGCCTGTCACTGTGCAGACCGTCAGCAGCGACCCGGGCGCGCTGCTGTTCAGCCTGCCGGGGGACAGCGCACAGGTACTTTACCGCCCCGCACTGAAATCCCCGGTAACCGTTCATAGCACAGAAGAAACACTTCTGGCGGCACTGGCGATTGAGCCCGGGGAACGCCTGCTTTATGAACCACTGGACATGATCGCGCGTGGCTTCACCCGGCTGCTGGAGGCGCAATTGCAGGCGCTGACTGTGGCCATTGAGTACGACCCAGGGAGTGATTTGCAGGCCCATGCAGGCTTCGCCCTGATCAAGGCCGACGAGCTCGATTTGCGCAAGCAGGCTCCGGCGTGGATGGCCAAATCACCGTTGGCCAGCGAGAGCGCGCTGGAGGCGGATGATTCGCCATGCCTGTTCAAATTCGGTCGGTTGGGACTGGACGTACCAGCCTCGGTCCGACGCAGCTTGATCAACCACCAACTGCAAGCGCTGGAGGCACTCGATGCGGCGCATTGCCAGCGCTACGATGCGGCCCAGGCTTCACTGCAAACGGCCCGTGACAACGCCACTGCAGCCGTTGCCGAGCAACTCGGTGCTGCCGACTGGCACACCTCGGCAACCCTGTCAGGCACCACCGACGCGCTGTTGCAGGCCCATCGCCAAGGCTTGCGCGAGCACGCCCGGATTCAGCAACTGTTGGGCCAGATCGATTCCGACGAATTGGCTTGGGTAGAAGCCATAGTGAGCCCTGACCAGGCACACGATATTGCCGTAGCGGCATTGATCGTATTCAAGCAAGGGGCGACCGTTACCAGTACCGACCAGCCAACCGAGTACCGCCTGCAGGACGCCGTGGTCATCACCACCCAGGCAGCCCTCGACCAGCGCACCGGCAGCCACAGCATGCTGCTGTACTGGCCAGGCGCGTCAGGCGGCCTGCTCCGCTGCGCCGACCGCGCAGCGCTCGAAGCCTGTTTCGCCGTGCCCTTAGACCAGCCCGAGACTTTGCGCCTGGAGCCAATTGTCGGCGATCCCCTGCGGGCTGTACTCGACGCTCAGACCAGCAGCACACTGGCGACGCTTGGCGCCGAGGCGGACCCTGCCGATCAGGCTATCGCTGCGGCCAAGGCCACGCTGCAAGCCGGCCTGCAGGTGCCTGCGCACGCCGCACGCGACATCGCCCGCTACATGCTGGAGCAACAACGCGATACGCTTGCCGTGGCAGGTGCAGCCCCCGAGTGGCTGCGCAGCATGCCGAAAAAAGAACGTTCGGCGCTGGTGGCGCTGGTAGCGGCCTACCGCCCGGCAATCCGGGCCAGTCATGCACTCACCAGCCGCGATTTGCCGGGCCGAGACAGTTTCTGCCTGGCCTTGCTCAACCGCCGCTTGAAACAGGACTTCAGCGACTATGACTACAGCCAGATCAGCCTGAACCTGCCCGTCAGTGTGTCACTGGAAAAAGACCCGATCGCCGGCAGCGGTGCGCCCGGTGTGCCGTTCAAACAGGTTGCTGTGCCGAGCAAGACGCGCGAAAGCCTGCCACTGCTGAGCCTGCTGCTGACCAACATCGATGCGCAGATGACCGCGCGGCTGGGCTTTCTCAAGCTCGAACTGGCGACCACCGCCCCCCTCATCCAGAGCTCACTGATTGCGGGTCTGACGCCTGCATACCTGGCCACCCTTGCGCGCGAGCTGGATCTGGCTCAGCAGTATGAAGATGCCATCCGAGCAGCATTCATTGGCCTGCACGAAACCGATTATGCGCGAGCATTTCGCCGCGAGACGCTGCTGGAGCCCCTGCGCCTGATGCTGCAGATGCAAAGCCTGTTGCTGCACGCGCAGGGCCACCTGGACAGCGCCAGCCAAGCCATTTTGCGTATCGCGATCGATGCCAGCAGCGGCGCCCAATACCAGGCAGGCGGCCACGATATTCGCCTGGTCGCCGCACGATTGACCAGCGGCGGCGCTGACACCAACGAGCAAGCCGTCACGCTGTCGGGCATCACCTTCATCGAAGACCGCAGCAGCGGCATCACCCTGCTCTATCAGCCCGACCACCCGAGCACGCCCATCCGCCAGTATCCAAACCTGGAGCAAGCGCGCCTGAGCCTGTTCGAGCGCACCCTGCACGAGGATGAAGCGCAGTACCTGGCCAGCCGCGCATTGCTGGGCAACCCGGCAGCCCATCGTTCGCGCCTGCAACAGGCTCATCTGCGCCAGTTCAACGGCATCATTGGCCTGGGCGTGCAATGGCCAGCCACGACTTCTTTGGCGCAACTGCTGCTGGACGCACAGATGGGGCGGCTGATCGAGGCCAACCGGGCAAGCTCTCGCTCCAACCACGACCTTTGGCTGGAAAACTTCGCCTACCAGAGCGGCATGGTTTTCAACTATCTGAAAATGGCGTTCGGTTTTGTGCCCTTCGTCGGAACCGCCATTGGTATCTACGACTTCTTCGATGCCGCTGCTCAGGCGGTCAGCGCATTCACGCAAGGTGAGGTCGCTCGCGGCATGAGTGAACTGGAGGCCGCACTGGTAGCGTTCATCGATGCGGCAATGGACTTGGTTACCGGCGTTGGTTTCAGCGCCAGCGGTGCCCGGCAAATGGCCCGTGGCCGCCAGTTGCGGCATCTAGCCAGCACCGGCGCCAATCGCTGGCGCCCGGATGCCGGAGCCAGCCAGCGGCTGCAGCGGCTGCAGGGTTATGGCTACCAGCAGCAGCTGTCGCTGGCCAATCGGCAAGCGGGTAGTCACGGGCGCTGGCGCGGCGTCTACTGCCTCGACGAGGGTAACTTCATCGCCATCGAGGGGCAGCCGTTCGAGGTGCAGTGGGACGCGGCAATGAATACCTGGCGCCTGGCCGGAAATCGGCACACCAGCTGGAAACGTGCGGTGGCGCTGGATGCCAGCGGTCGCTGGGACACTCACTTCGCCCTCTACGGCAACCACCTGCAGGGCGCCGGTGCCGGGGGTGGCCAGGCCATCGGCACACTCGCTGACACACTCGAACCACTTTGGCCAGCCGCCATTCGCGAGCGCCTGCCACGCTGGTGGCGTGATCGCGCCTACCGCGTCCACGGGCAATTGCGCGACCGCATTGGCAGCCAGATGGACGTGGTC
Organism: Pseudomonas shirazensis; assembly: GCF_050496565.1. GTDB lineage: Bacteria > Pseudomonadota > Gammaproteobacteria > Pseudomonadales > Pseudomonadaceae > Aquipseudomonas > Aquipseudomonas shirazensis_A. The sequence goes on along the minus strand of NZ_JBNWAE010000010.1, from coordinate 142,619 downwards.
ATGGGCGAGAGCCGCGCGATCAATCAACGTCTGCGCAACACCGATGCCGTCACCGACCCAGGCCTTCCCCGCGCTTTGCAAAAATGCATTGATGACGCCAAACGCGTACATGACGATTGCCTGGCGTTTCAACGCGTATCGACGGGCAGGGTTCAAGCCAGTGCGAAGGCCCAGGCCAATGAACTGGCGGGGCTGATATGCGACTGTCATCACCGTCTGCAGAAGCTCAGCCAGAAACGCAGTCTCAAGCTGCTCGATGAAATCCTTGAGTTGACCCCTGCTTCGCAGAGCAAATCGCAACAGCTGGCAAGCGCCAGCAACACTGGCGAAATTGACCGTATCATTGCCGAAGTACTGGCTCTGCATGCACAAACCCGCGCGCTGCGCTTGAAGATGCTGGCTGAAGTCGAGGTCCTGCGCGAGCAACTGGACGCCCTGCGTATCTGGCGGGTAGCGTTCAACAAGCCAGGCGAGCGGGCCGGCCTGGTGGCCATCATCGATGATGACCTGGCTGGCCTGAGCAATGCCGCGCTGGACTACATGAGCCTGTCGCAACTGACCAGCCTGATAGCCAGCCCGGTAAGTCAGGTAAACCTTGCCTGGCTCAAACTTCAAGGGCAGATCAGTCAACCTCGGGCGAATCTGGATCGCGCCCTCTATGCCCTACACGAATTGGCCGCAGCCAAGCCCAGCGCCGCCCAACGCCAGGCGATCCTGAGTGCTTCGCTGAGCCAGATCGACAGCTTTCGCACCAGTCTGCGCTACTGGCAGTCAAGCTATGCCAGCTACATAGACGCCGCCTCGGCGCAGCGTCTGGACACCACCCTGCAGGCCTATCAGGAACACTTCCGCGGTTTTCTGCTCGACCGCAGCAAGGCGCTGCCCAAAACCCAGACTAAAGGCGCCAGCCAGCCGCGGGTGTTTGCCACCAGCGATAACCAGTATCTGGTCGGCGAGCGCGTCCAGCAGAGCAATACCTACCGCATCACCGGGGTTAATGGCCACACCGAAATCTATGTCCAGGATGGCAGCGGCAACTTCACTTTGAGTAACCCGCCAGTGCTGCCGCCGACCCGGCAGCGCTCGCTGGCAGAACTCAGGGCCGAGGCCAACCGGCAACTGGCCGAACTGAGCGACTACCGCGCTCAGGTCGAGCGCTATGCGCGCCAGGACATGGACGGTGCCAGCCTGGACGACCTGCTGCAGTTCAAGGCCAAGGACCTCAATGACCTGGCCAGGCGCATCCAGGCGCAAACCAGCGAAGAGCCACTGCTGGCGCAGCTCAGGGACTCGGCAAGTACGCTGATCAATGAAGGCCGCGCGCTGCACATCCGTCAGCACAAGGCCAGCAGCCAACCGACGGCGGCCAGGCTTGATTATCTGTTGACGGAAAAGGCAGTCGACATCCAGCGCGTGGGCACTTTGGTCGAACTGCGCAAGCAGGCTGACGGACGCCGCGACTTCATGCAGGAATTCGTTGTCCGGGACCTGCAGCAGCAGCCCGCGCAGCCGCTCTGGTATGCCCACTTCCACTTCAACAAGGCCGAGCCTGGGTTCAGCGACTTCGTCAAAGCTCACTTGAAGACGCCTGCACAGCGTTACCTGGGTCGTGAGTGGCAGAGCGAGCACATTGAAGCCATCTGGCGCGGCGACATTGGTCGTGCACTCGCCGAGAAACACTTCGCGGCGGTGTTCTGACAGACTGCCCGGGCGGGCCATCAAGGCTGCCCGGGCGACACTGGCAGATCGACAAGCCACACCAACATGAGCGAAACTCACTCACTATCGCGTTTAGCTCCGGAGTTGTTTGTGCTTGAAATTCGTCACCTGAAAACCCTTCATGCACTGCGCGAATCCGACAGCCTGGTCGAAGCCGCCGAGCGCCTGCACCTGACCCAGTCGGCCCTTTCACATCAGTTCAAGGAGCTGGAAGAGCGCCTGGGCATGCCGCTGTTCGCACGCAAGACCAAACCGATTCGCTTTACCAGCGCCGGCCTGCGCCTGTTGCAACTGGCTGACGCCACCCTGCCCTTGCTGCGCGGCGCCGAACGCGACATCGCCCGGCTGGCCGGCGGCACTGCCGGGCGCCTGCACATGGCGATCGAATGCCACAGCTGCTTCCAATGGCTGATGCCGACCATCGATCAGTTCCGCGATGCCTGGCCGGAAGTCGAGCTGGACCTGGCTTCGGGTTTTGCCTTTGCTCCGCTGCCGGCGCTGGCCCGCGGCGATCTCGACCTGGTGGTGACCTCCGACCCACTCGACCTGGCCGGGATCACCTACGTGCCGCTGTTCACCTATGAGGCAATGCTGGCGGTAGCCAACCAGCATGCACTGGCGAGCAAGCCGTACATCGTGCCGCAGGACCTGATTGACCAGACCCTGATCACCTATCCGGTGGAGCGCGACCGTCTCGACATTTTTACCCGCTTCCTCGAGCCTGCCGACATCGAGCCCGCCGCCATCCGCACCTCGGAGCTGACGGTGATGATGATGCAGCTGGTAGCCAGCGGTCGCGGCGTCTGCGGCATGCCGCATTGGGCGCTGCACGAATACAGCTCGCGCGGCTATGTGAAGGGCAAGCGCCTGGGTGAAAAGGGCCTGTTTGCCACGCTCTACGCCGGGGTACGCACCGACATGCTCGATGCGCCGTATATGCGCGACTTCCTGCTGACGGCCAAGGACACCTCCTTCGCCACCCTGGATGGGGTCAGTGCGGTGCGTTGAGCAACCGGCGGTACAGCGGCAGAATCAGGTCGCGGGTCAGTGGCGCCAGCGGTGGCGCCGACGGTTGCTCGGCGGTCATCCACAGCACTTCTTCAATCTCCGCTGCGGGCGCTACGGCCGCGGCGCAGTCAACCCGAAACAGCTCGCACTGCACCTCGAAGCCCGGTTCGTTCGCTGCCGGCGCGCTGAACTGGCCCAGGTATTCGGCCGCAGCGGCATCGATGCGCAGGCCGAGCTCTTCTTCCAGCTCACGTCCCAGCGCCGCCAGCGGCGTTTCCCCTGCATCGATCTTGCCGCCAGGCTGCATGAACGCCTGAGTGCCACGCTTGCGCACCAGCAGCGTGCGTCCTTGTGGGTCGATGAGCAGGGCAGCGGCAATGCGGATGATGTTCGGCATGGGTGACTCTGAGGCTGGACGAAGCCGGCGAGGATAGCCGATCCAGTCTGCATGTGTATCAGCACACGCTGCTAGACGAACGGCCCCTTGCCAAGTGCGCGTTCGAGCGCCATAACCAGAACATGAACCTGCCTACCTCGCAGCACCCTGCCCTCGCGCTGTTTCAACCCGCCGTCAGCAGCTGGTTCCGCCAGCGCTTCGCCACGGTTACCGACGCCCAGGCCCGCGCCTGGCCGTTGATCCATGCCGGCCAGTCGGTACTGCTGACGGCGCCGACCGGCTCGGGCAAAACCCTCAGCGCTTTTTTGGCAGTACTCGACGAGCTGTTTCGCGAGGGTCTGGCCAATGATGGCCTCCTGGCGGAGCAAACCCAGGTCATCTATGTGTCGCCACTCAAGGCGCTGTCCAACGACATCCGCCTGAATCTGCAGGCGCCGCTCGAAGGCATCAGCCAGGTTTTGCAGGCCCAGGGGCTGCCGGCGCCACGGATCACCACAGCGGTGCGCACCGGCGACACCCCGCAAAAAGAGCGCGCAGCGATGCGCCGGCGCGCGCCGCATATTCTGGTGACCACGCCTGAATCACTGTACGTGCTGCTCGGCTCGGCGTCCGGGCGCGCAGGTCTGGGCAGCGTGCACACGGTCATCGTCGATGAAATCCATGCCGTGGCCGGCAACAAGCGCGGCTGCCATCTGGCACTGACGCTGGAACGCCTGCAAGCCCTTACCGGCAAGCCATTACGCCGCATTGGTTTGTCTGCCACGCAGCGTCCGGTCGAGCGGGTGGCGCAGTTCCTGGTCGGCCAGCAGCGGCCCTGCGCCATCGTCGACGTCGGCCATACGCGCCAGCGCGACCTGGCCATAGAGGTGCCGCCGGTGCCGCTTGGCGCGGTGATGGCCAGCGATGCCTGGAACCTGATTTACGACCGCCTGGCGGAGCTGGCCCGCGCTCATCGCACCACGCTGGTATTCGTCAATACACGGCGGCTGGCCGAGCGCCTGACTCGCCACCTTGGCGAGCGGCTTGGCCAGCAGGTGGTCGCCGCGCACCACGGCAGCCTCGCCAAAGAGCACCGCCTGCTGGCCGAACAGCGCCTGAAGGCCGGCGAACTGCAGGTGCTGGTCGCCACCGCATCGCTGGAACTGGGCATCGATATCGGCGAGGTCGAGCTGGTTTGCCAGATAGCATCGCCGGGGTCGATCGCAGCGTTCATCCAGCGCGTTGGCCGCTCTGGCCACCAGGTCGACGGCACGCCCAAGGGGCGCCTGTTCGCCACCTCGCGCGACGACTTGATCGAATGCGTGGCGCTGCTGGAGTGCGTGCGCCGCGGCGAACTGGACGAGCTGCACATACCCGAGGCGCCGCTGGATGTGCTGGCCCAGCAGATCGTTGCCGAAGTCAGCAACCAGCCCTGGTCGGAGCAGGCGCTGTTCGATTGCCTGCGCCAGGCCACGCCATTTGCCGCACTGAAGTATGAGCACTATCAGGCGCTGCTGCGTCTGCTCGCCGAGGGTTACAACGGCCGCCTCGGCGTGCGCGGTGCCTATGTGCACCGGGATGCGGTCAGCGGCATGCTGCGCGGCCGTCGCGGTAGCCAGCTGACCGCCTTGACCAGCGGCGGCACCATCCCCGAGAACGCCGACTACAGTGTGCTGCTCGAACCCCAGGCGCTGAACATCGGCAGCGTCAACGAAGACTTCGCGGTCGAGAGCATCACCGGCGATATCTTCCAGCTCGGCAATGCGTCCTATCGCATCCTGCGGGTCGAGGCCGGCAAGGTACGGGTCGAGGATGCCCGTGGCCTACCGCCGACCATCCCGTTCTGGCTGGGCGAGGCGCCCGGGCGCAGCGATGAGCTGTCGGCGGCAGTCGCGCGCCTGCAAGGCCAACTAGACCAGCAGCTGCAAGCCAGCCAGGGGACGCTGGAGCCGGTCAGCCAATGGCTGGCGAGCACTTATCAGCTGGATCAGGCCTGCGTCAGCCAACTGGTCGATTATTTGGGCCGGACCTGGCAGGTGCTGGGCGCCTTGCCGTCCCGGCAGACGCTGATCATGGAGCGCTTTTTCGATGAGTCCGGCGGCACTCAACTGATCATCCACTCGCCCTATGGCAGCCGCATCAATCGCGCCTGGGGCTTGGCCCTGCGCAAACGCTTTTGCCGCACCTTCAACTTCGAACTGCAGGCGGCTGCCAGTGAAGATGCGATCGTGCTGTCGCTGTCGGCTGGCCACAGTTTCGAGCTGGAGGAAGTGTGGCGCTACCTCTCGAGCAACAGCGCCGAGGCGATCCTGATCCAGGCGGTGCTCGATGCGCCTCTGTTCGGCGTGCGCTGGCGCTGGATTGCCTCGGTCGCGCTGGCCTTGCCGCGCTTTGTCGGCGGGCGCAAGGTGGCACCGCAGATTCAGCGGATGAAGAGCGAGGACCTAGTAGCAGCCGTATTCCCCGACCAACTGGCCTGCCTGGAAAACATCGCCGGCGAACGGCAGATTCCTGAGCATCCGCTGGTTGCCCAGACCTTGCACGATTGCCTGCACGAAGCCTTGGACAGCGACGGCTGGCTGGCCCTGCTCAAACGTATGGAAGGCGGCCAGTTGCGCCTGATCAGCCGCGATCTGCCGGCACCTTCGCCGCTGGCAGCGGCCATTCTCAATGCCAGGCCCTATGCGTTTCTGGACGATGCGCCGCTGGAAGAGCGGCGCACCCAGGCAGTGCTGAACCGGCGCTGGAGCGAGGTCGACAGCGCCGATGACCTCGGTGCGCTGGATGCCGACGCCATCACCGCCGTGGCACAGGAAGCCTGGCCGCAACCGAGCAACGGCGACGAAATGCACGATGCGCTGATGAGCCTGGGTTGCATTACCCAGGCCGAGGCAGCGGCCAATCCGGGCTGGCTGGTGCTGTTGCAACGGCTGGCCAAGACTGGTCGCAGCAGCCGTCTGGACGGCCCCGAGCAGGCGCTGTGGCTGGCCCGTGAGCGCTTGAACCTGTTCAACGCGCTGTACCCGCAGGCATTGCTCGAGCCGGCCGTGACCTTGTTACCAGGCTTCGATGCACCGGTCGATGCCGACAGCGCCCTACGCGAGCTGCTGCGCTCTCGCCTGAGCGGATGCGGCCCGCAAAGCCGTGAACAGATAGCCGCACCACTGGGCCTGCCGCCGGCGCAGGTCGAACAAGCCCTGGCCGCCCTTGAACAACAAGGTGTGCTGTTGCGCGGCTATTTCAGCCCAGGCGCGCAGGCGCTGCAGTGGTGTGAGCGGCATCTACTGGCGCGCATTCATCGCTACACGGTCAAGCGGCTGCGCCGGGAGATCGAACCGGTCAGCCTGCAGGACTACATGCGTTTCCTGTTCGACTGGCAACACCTGGCGCAGGACCAGCGCATGCGTGGCCGCGAGGCGCTCGGCGAGATACTCGGCCAACTGCAAGGGTTCCCCGGCGGTGCCGGCGCCTGGGAGGCCGACCTGCTGCCGGCGCGCATCAGCGATTACAGCCCGCAATGGCTGGATGACGCCTGCCGCAGCGGGCAATGGACCTGGAGCCGGCTGGCGTCGACTGCGGCCAGCAGCACCCTGGCGAGCACACCGCTGGCGCTGTTGCCACGCGAGCACCTGAGCCTGTGGCGCAGCCTGACCAGCACCCCCGAGGTCGCCAGCCTCGGCCCACGAGCACAGCGCGTGCATGCCGCACTGCAGGCGCATGGGGCGTTGTTTTTCGAGGAGCTCTCACAGGAGGCGCACCTGCTGCCCAGCGAGCTGGAAACAGCCTTGCAGGAATTGGTCGGGGCCGGCCTGGTTGGCGCCGACAGTTTCATCGGCTTGCGTTGCCTGATCACCCCCGCCGCCAAACGCAAACCCCGTATCAGCCGGCGGGGTCGGCCGCCGTTGTTCAGCGACATGGCCCATGCCGGGCGCTGGGCACTGCTCAGGCGCAACAGCGACGAGCCCGATCACGACCAGCGCCTGGAGTACATCGCGCGGGCGCTGCTGCGCCGCTACGGGGTGATCTGCTGGCGTCTGCTGGCGCGTGAATCGGACGCGCTGCCAAGCTGGCGCGAGCTGCTGCGCTGCTACCAGCGCCTGGAAGCCCGCGGCGAAATCCGCGGCGGGCGGTTTATTGCCGGGCTGGCCGGCGAACAATTCGCCCTGCCGGACGCAGTCGGGCTGCTGCGCCAGGTCCGGCGCAGGCCGCTGGATGGCGACCTGGTGCTGATCAGCGGCAGCGATCCACTGAACCTGCTCGGCACCCTGCTGCCGGGCGCCAAGCTGCCGGCAGTGGCCGGTAATCGGCTGCTGTACAAGGACGGTGTGCCGGTGGCGACGCGGGTCGGCGGGCGCTATGTTTTTCTGCTTGAAGCACCTGCCGAGGAGCAGGATAGCTGGCGGCAAAAACTGCTGCGGGGCTGACTGCGCTGGCCATGTGCCGGGCGTTAGCGCTATGGTCGTGGTTTGCCCCAGGCCCTGAGCCTGACCGAGCCATCGCAAGGATTTCGTATGAGCCTGTCACTCCTCAGCCGCTATGCCTTCTTCGCCGCATCCGTCCTGTTCACCTTCGCCAGCCTGCCGTTTATCCATCATGAGTGGCTCTGGCCGCTCACTCTGACCAGCGCCGTACTGAGCCTGATCGGCGTATTCGACCTGCTGCAAAAGCGCCATGCAGTGCGCCGCAATTACCCGATACTGGGCAACATTCGCTACCTGGTCGAGGCCATTCGCCCGGAAATCCGCCAGTACCTGCTGGAATCCGACAGCGACGCCCTGCCGTTCTCCCGCGCGCAGCGCTCGCTGGTGTATGCGCGGGCCAAGAACGAGGCGTCGGACAAGCCCTTCGGCACCCTGATCGACGTCTACCAGTCGGGCTTCGAGTTTATCGGCCATTCGATGCGCCCGGCGCCGCTGGCCGACCCAGCCAGTTTCCGGATCATCATCGGCGGCCCGCAGTGCACCCAGCCGTACTCTGCATCGATCTTCAACATCTCGGCGATGAGCTTTGGCTCGCTTAGCGCCAACGCCATTCGCGCACTCAACCAAGGCGCCAAGCTGGGCAACTTCGCCCATGACACCGGGGAAGGCAGCATTAGCCCGTATCACCGCGAACACGGCGGCGACCTGACCTGGGAGCTGGGCAGCGGCTACTTTGGCTGCCGCACCGCCGACGGCCGCTTTGACCCCGAGCGCTTTGCCGAACAGGCACGCAACCCGCAGGTGCGGATGATCGAGATCAAGATGAGCCAGGGCGCCAAGCCCGGCCATGGCGGGATCCTGCCCAAGCACAAGGTCACCGCCGAAATTGCCGAGACTCGCGGCATTCTGATGGGTGAAGACTGCATCTCGCCGTCCCGTCACAGCGCCTTCTCAACGCCCATCGAGCTGATGCAGTTCATTGCCCAACTGCGCGAGCTGTCCGGCGGCAAGCCGGTTGGTTTCAAGTTCTGCCTGGGCCACCCGTGGGAATTCATGGGCATCGCCAAGGCCATGCTCGAGACCGGCATCCTGCCCGACTTCATCGTCGTCGACGGCAAGGAAGGCGGTACCGGCGCAGCGCCCGTGGAGTTCACCGACCATATCGGCGTGCCTCTGCGCGAGGGTCTGCTGTTCGTGCACAACACCCTGGTAGGGCTGAACCTGCGCGACAAGATCAAGCTGGGCGCCAGCGGCAAGATCGTCAGCGCCTTCGACATCGCCAGCGTGCTGGCCATTGGGGCCGACTGGGCCAACTCGGCGCGGGGCTTCATGTTCGCCATCGGCTGCATTCAGTCGCAAAGCTGCCACACCAACAAGTGCCCGACTGGCGTCGCCACCCAGGATCCGCTGCGCCAGCGAGCGCTGGTGGTGCCGGACAAAGCCAACCGCGTGCTCAACTTCCACCACAACACCCTGCGCGCGCTGGCCGAAATGCTCGCGGCGGCCGGCCTGGAGCACCCGGCGCAGTTGGAGGCCAAGCACTTGGTACGGCGGATTTCGGCAACCGAAATCAAGCTGTTCTCGCAGATGCACGTGTTCCTCAAACCGGGCGAGCTGCTCACCGGCGAGGTCGATGGCCAGTTCTATTCGCGGATGTGGCAACTGGCCCGGGCCGACAGCTTCGAGCCGCACAGCGAGCAGGCCGCCTAAGCGTTTGCAGCAGGTGTCGGCAGTGTCAGCGGGGCATGCTGGCGCTGCCGCTCACAAAATTTTCACCTGCTGCGGTCAGCGTCTAAGCTTCAGACACGCAAGACGAAATTACTTGGCCGGATAGATGACTATGGGCGCACAGTGGCAATCGGAACCCTCCAGCACCCAAGCACCTGAAGCAGGTCTGGATAATGCTCCGCCGCCAAAACCACCGCGTCAGCGCAGGTTGTGGTGGCGATTGATCATTCTGATCGTACTGCTGGCGATGATCGCCATCGGCTTTGCGGCCTATGACGAAATGCAGACCTCGCACCTGCAGTCGCGCGAATTCAGCCGCCTGGCCGCGACCTTGACCTACAGCCTGGAGCCGGGCCCGAGCGATGCCATCGTCTACCCCGGTGAAGGGCCTTTCGACAAGCGCCTGGGCTACAGCGCGCTGGGTGAATTCCTGCCGCGTCTGCTCAAGCGCGATTACCTGATCAGCGAGCAGGTGCGCTTTTCTCCGGCGCTGATGGACTATGTCGACCATGGCCTGTTCGTGCCTTTTGTCGAAAAGATCCAGGCGGGTTTGACCATCACCGATTGCCGCGGTGACATGCTCTACCAGTACAACTACCCGCAGCACCTGTACCCGGATTTTGCGGCGATCCCGCCGGTGATGGTCAAGAGCCTGCTGTTTATCGAGAACCGCGACCTGCTCGACCCGGCCGACCCGCGCAACAACCCGGCAGTGGACTGGCCACGCTTCGCCAAGGCCGCCTACAGCCAGATTGCCAAGTACTTTGCCCTGCCCGGCCAGTCGGCCGGCGGCAGCACGCTGGCCACCCAGCTGGAGAAATACCGCCACTCACCGGACGGCCTGACCGTCTCGGGGAGCGAAAAGCTGCGCCAGATGCTCTCGGCAAGCGTGCGCGCGTACAAGGGCGGCCCTGACACCACCGAATCGCGCCAGCGCATCGTGCGCGACTATCTCAACAGCGTGCCGCTGTCGGCAGTGCCTGGCCACGGTGAGGTGCACGGCATGGCCGAGGGTCTGCGCGTCTGGTACGGCGCCGACTTCGATCAGGTCAACCGCGCCCTCGCCTCGACCGCCACCGATGCCGACAGCCTCGCCGAACGCGGCCTGGCCCTGCGCCAGGTGCTGTCGTTGATGATCGCACAGCGCCGGCCATCGCATTACCTGTCCAAAGGCCGTGTCGAGCTGGCCGAACTGACCGACTCGCATATTCGCGTGCTGGCGGCGGCGAATATCATCGAGCGGCCACTGGCGGATGCCGCGCTGGCCAGCAAAGCGCGCTATCGCGATTGGGTAGCGCAGCCGACCATCGTCCCGATCATCACCAACAAGGGCATCAGCCTGGCCCGCAACCGCCTGGCCGGGATGCTCAACCGGCCCCTGTATGACCTCGACCGCCTCGACCTGTCGGCCACCAGCACCCTGCAGGGTGATCTGCAGAACCAGGTCAGCGACTACCTGAAAAAACTCTCCGACCCGGCTTTTGCCGGGGAGATGGGCTTGATCGGCGAGCGCCTGCTGACCAGCAAGACCACCGACCAGGTGCGCTACAGCTTCACTCTGTTCGAACGTACCGCCGATGGCTCGCGGGTTCGTGTGCAAACCGACAGTACCGACCAGGCCTTCGATATCAACGAGGGCAGCAAGCTCGAGCTGGGCTCCACCGCCAAGCTGCGGGTGCTCACTACCTACCTGCAGATCATCGCCGAGCTGCACGACAAATATGCCGGCAAGCCGGTCAGTGAGCTGAAGAAGGTAGAGGTCGCCGAGCTGGATCGGTTGACCCAATGGTCGCTGGAATGGCTGACCCTCAACAGCAAGAATCAAAACCTTGATGCGATGCTCGACGCAGCACTTGAGCGCAAATACTCGGCCAATACCGGCGAGGCATTCTTCACCGGCGGCGGCATGCATGTGTTCAACAACTTCCGCAAGGAAGACAACGGTCGCAACCCGACCCTCAAGGACGCACTGCGCGAGTCGATCAACCTGCCGTTCATTCGCCTGATGCGCGACATCGTCCGCTATGTCACCTATCAGCAACCGTTCAACCGGACGATGCTGCTCAAGGACGACGGCGACCCGCGCCGGCAGGAATACCTGGCACGCTTTGCTGATCGCGAAGGCAGCAACTACCTCATGCGCTTCTGGAAAAAGTACCAGCGCAAGACCTCGCAACAGCGCCTGGATACCTTCCTCGACAGCATGCGGGTCACCCCGCAGCGGCTGGCCGCAGTGCACCGCTACCTGTTCCCGGAGGCTTCCCAGGAGACTTTCAACGCCTTTGTCCGCGCGCACAGCAAAAACGACAAGAAGGCGTTGGCCAAGCTCGACGACGGGCGCCTGTCGCAGATGTACGACAGCTACGGCCCCGGCAAATACGACCTGCCCGACCAGGGTTTTATCGCCAAAGTGCACCCGCTTGACCTTTGGCTGCTCGGTTACCTGCTGAAAAACCCCGGCGCGAGCCTGAGCGAGATGCTCAATGCCGGCCGCTTTGAGCGCCAGGAAGTCTACGGCTGGCTGTTCAAGAGCCGCCATCAGGGTGCCCGTGACAGCCGCATTCGGACCATGGTCGAGATCGAGGCGTTTCTCGATATCCATCAACGCTGGAAGCAGGTCGGCTATCCGTTCGATCACCTGGTGCCATCGTTGGCCACCGCCATCGGCAGCTCGGGCGATCGCCCGGCGGCGCTGTCCGAGCTGGTCGGGATCATCCAGAACGACGGCGTGCGCTTGCCGACACTGCGTCTCGACACCCTGCATTTCGCCGCCAACACGCCGTATGAGACCAAGCTGATCAGCGACCCGGACCGCGGCAAGCGGATTCTGCCGGTTGAAGTCGCCCGCGCGCTTAAAGGCGCGATGTCGCAAGTGGTAGACGCCGGTACGGCAAGGCGTATCTCCGGCAGCTTCAAGCTGCACGATGGCACGCCACTGGTGATGGGCGGCAAGACCGGTACCGGCGACAACCGCATCGAGAGCTTTGGTGCCGGCGGTCGGCTGATTGGTTCGCGCTCGCTGAACCGCACCGCAACCTTCGTGTTCTTCCTGGGCGACAACCACTTCGGCACCCTCACCGCCTTTGTGCCAGGGCGCACGGCGGAGGCCTTCACTTTCACTTCGGCGTTGCCGGTACAGGCGCTGAAAGGGATGGCACCGATCCTGATGCCGTATCTCGAACCGGGCAGTAGCACCGAGTGCAAACCACCTCAGTTAGCGGTCAATCACTGACAGCACAGTCACCGTCCGGACAACCCGGGGGTGACTGATCGAATAATCAAATGAGAATCATCACTATCTCTGGCTTGTCTTAAGATATATCTTGAGTAGTATCTAACGATATATCGCAGACGGAGCCTTTATACCATGCGTGATCATGATCCCTTCGACCGCCGCCCCGCCCGCGGCGAACGCGGCCCGAGGGTATTTGCCCCGGGCGATCTGAAATTGCTGCTGCTGGCCATGCTTGCCGAACAGGCCGGGCATGGTTATGACCTGATTCGCCAGATCGAGGCTTTATTCGATGGCAGCTACAGCCCGAGCCCGGGCGTGATCTATCCAACCCTGAATTTCCTTGAGGAAGCCGAACTGATCAGCGGCCAGGTCCAGGGCAGCAAACGCCTTTACGCCATTACCGATGCCGGTCGCTGCGCCCTGACCGAGCAAGCCGTTGCCGTCGATGGCGTGCGTATGCGCATCGAAGTCAGCAAGCGGGCACTGCGCGGCCATGATCGCCCAGCGGAAATTCATGAGGCCGTCGGCAACCTGCGCCATGCGCTGCATATGCACAGCGGCCGCTGGAGCAGCGCCGAGATCGAGCGGGTCAGCAACCTGCTCAACGACACCGCCAAGGCCATTGCCGCCGGCCCGGCCGATTCCGTCACGGAGAACACTTGATGAACAACAGCATTCACCGCGTCAATCACGAAATCAAACAGCGTCGGCTGCAGGTACTGCGGGTGACCGATCTGACTCCGCGCATGCGCCGCATCACCCTTGGCGGGCCTGAGCTGGCAGGTTTTGTCAGCCTCGGCAGCGACGACCATATCAAACTGTTGTTCGGCGTGACCGCTGCCGAACAGGCGGCCATCGACGCGCGTCAGTCGGGCCGCGACGGTGGCGCTCGGCCGACCATGCGCGAGTACACCCCGCGCCGCTATGACCTGGCCAGCGGCGAGCTGGATATCGACTTCGTCCTGCATGGCGACGGCCCCGCCTCGACCTGGGCTGCTCAGGCTGAGCCAGGCCAAGTGCTGAACATCGCCGGGCCAAGGGCTTCGCTGGTGGTGCCGGACATTTTTGACAGCTACCTGCTGATTGGTGACGAGACGGCGATCCCGGCCATTGCCCGGCGCTTGCACGAGCTGCCGGCGGGTCGCCAGGTGGTCGCGCTGATTCAGATTGCCGACGACCAGGAACGCCAGCCGCTGCCGAGCAAGGCTGAGGTCGAGGTAATCTGGGTGCAACGTGACAAGCAGGATCTGCTGGCGCTGATCCGCGAGTTGCCATTGCCTGAGGGCGAGTTATACAGCTGGGTCGCGCTGGAGAAATCTTTGACTCGGCAGGCCAAGGCCTTGCTGCTGGAAAAAGGCGTTAACGAGGATGCGTTGAAGGCCGCCGCCTATTGGCGTGCCGAGGGCAGTACTGATGACGAGTAGTCTCTGTTGGGATTTGGGGATCTGCGGATCTGCGGATCTGGGGCCGCTTTGCGGCCCTTTCGCGACACAAGGCCGCTCCTACAGGGACCGCGTACCATCGGCATGCGCGGTCATTGTAGGAGCGGCCTTGTGTCGCGAAAGGCCAGCGAAGCTGGCCCGGCGATATCAGCGGCGAAGCTGAAAGTGTGGGGCCGCTACGCAGCCCTTTCCGACCGGTCCGGCGCCCCGGCAAGGCCGCTCCTACGGGAACCGCGTCGTTCGCCGACCGCGCCAGCGATCCAGCCCGAGCAATACCAGCCCGATCGCCCAAAACGCAACCAACACCACCAGCGCATTGATCATCACCTGCCCATAACCAAGGCTGGCGACATCAATGAACGGATAGGGATAAACCCCGATCTGCTGCCCACGCCACAACGTATAGGCGAAGTACACCGCCGGATACAGGCTCCACCAGCCCAGGTCAGCCAGGCGCAGCTCACCCTTGGGCACCACTCGCCACCAATACACTATAAACAGCAGCGGCATCACGTCGTGCAGCAACTCGTCCGCAATCCATTGCCAGCCCTGGGGATGCCACAAGTGACGCAGCAGCACGCTGTAGGCAATCGACACCAGCACAATGCTGGCGGCAATGCCTGAGCTGACCCGCGGCGACAGGAACCAACGCCGCGCCGCCGTGGCGTGGCCAAACGCCGCGTAACTCAGCACGGTCGCCACCAGCGTGTTGCTTAAAACGGTGAAAAAGCCGAACAGATTGATCAACCCGCCAATCAGGCTGGCCTGCTCTTGCCAGCGCGCCAGCAACACCAGGTACAGCTGCACACTCAAGCCGAACCAGCCCAGCAGGGCTGCCAGGCTCAGCCATGGATGACGAGGCACTCAGTTTTTGCGCTGCAGTTTGATGTACAGGTACTCGACCTTCTCTCGTGCCCACGGCGTCTTGCGCAAAAAGGCCAGGCTCGACTTGATCGACGGATCACTCTTGAAGCAACGCACGTCGATGCGTTCGGCCAGGCCTTGCCACTGGTAGTGAGCCACCAGCTCGGTGAGGATCTGCTCGAGCGTCTTGCCGTGCAATGCGTTGTGGTTGGCCGTGCTCATGCGGGGCTCCTGCGGTAAAAAGAGGCGCAGATTACACGAGTGTAGAAGCAAAAACCTCTGGCCAGCGCCCAATCAAGCAATGTTATAGTGTAACAATACTAATACCTTGCCAAGGAACGCTTGATCTCATGTTGCCGCTACCGCTGCGCCTTTCCCCGCTTGCCGCTGCCCTTTGGTTGGCCTCCCCCGCCAGCCACGCCGTTGAACTGCAGCCACAGGTTATTACTGCCAATCCGTTGGGCAACGCTCAACTCGCCGCGCCAAGTACAGTGCTCGAGGGCGACGAGCTACTCCACCAGCAGCACGCCAGCCTCGGCGAAACCCTCAACAAGCAGCCTGGGGTCGCTTCCACCTGGTTTGGCCCGGGGGCCAGCCGCCCGGTGATTCGCGGGCTGGACGGTGATCGCATTCGTATCCTGCGCAACGGCGTCGGCGCGCTGGATGCCTCGTCGCTGTCGTATGACCATGCGGTGCCACTGGACCCGGTCACCGTCGAGCGGGTTGAAATCGTCCGCGGCCCAGCGGCGCTGCTGTATGGCGGCAATGCCATCGGCGGCGTGGTCAACACCTTCGACAACCGCATTCCCGATGCCCCCATCGACGGCATTCACGGTTCAGGTGAGCTGCGCTACGGCGGCGCCGATACCACCCGCAGCAGCGCCGGCAAGCTCGAAGCCGGTGACGGCAGCTTCGCCTTGCACCTGGATGCCAACAGCCGTCAGTTCAATGACCTGCGCATTCCCGGGTACGCGCGCAGCGGCAAGGTTCGCGACAGCGCCGAGCCGGGCAGCAAACACCGCCTGGAGAACAGCGATGGGCGCCAGGACGGCGGCGCGATTGGCGGCGCCTATCACTGGGAGCACGGTTACAGCGGGTTTTCCTACAGCCGTTACGACAGCAACTACGGCTCGGTTGCCGAGCCCGGCGTGCGTCTGGACATGCAGCAGGACCACTATGGTTTCGCCTCTGAACTGCGCGATCTGGACGGCCCGTTCAGCTCGGTCAAGGTCGACGCCGGCTACACCGATTACCAGCACCGCGAAATCGAAAGCGGTGAAGTGCACACCACCTTCAAGAACAAAGGCTACGAGGCGCGCATCGAGGCCAGGCATCAGCCGCTTGGGCCAGTGGAAGGGGTGATTGGCGCGCAAGTCAGCCGCAATCAGTTCTCCGCGCTGGGTGAAGAAGCCTTCGTGCCGCATACCGACACCGACAGCCTGGCGCTGTTTCTGCTGGAGCAGTGGCAGGCCAGCGAGCGCTTGAACCTGAGCTTCGGTGCCCGCCTGGAACACACCCGGGTAGATCCGGACGCCAAGGGCAACGAGGACTTCGCCGCCGCTGACAGCACCAGCACCTTCAACGCCGTGAGCCTGTCTTCAGGCGCGGTGTATCAGCTTGACCCGATCTGGTCGCTGGCCGCCAACCTCGGCTACACCGAGCGCGCGCCGACCTTCTATGAGCTGTATGCCAATGGTGCGCACGTAGCGACCGGTGCCTATGAAGTAGGTGATGCCAGCCTGAACAAGGAAAAGGCAATCGCCGCCGACCTGGCCTTGCGTTTTGACAATGGCACGCACAAGGGCAGTGTCGGCGTGTTCTATAGCCACTTTCGCAATTACATTGGCCTGATCGGCAGCGGCAATCTGCGTGAGGGGCATCATCATGATGGCGATGATGACCACGATCACGATCACGATCATGACCATGGCGACATTCCCGAGTACCTGTACCAAGGTGTACGTGCGCGCTTCTATGGCATCGAAGCGCAGGATCGCTGGCAACTGCTGGAAAACCGCTACGGCAGCTTTGCCCTGGAACTGTCAGGTGATTACACCCGCGCCAACAACCTCGACAGTGGTCAGCCGCTGCCACGGATCGCGCCGCTACGGCTCAACAGCGGCCTGCTCTGGTCGCTGGATCGCTGGCAGGCGAGGGTCGATGTGCAACATGCAGCCTCGCAGCAGCGCAAGCCGTCCAACGAGACCAGCACTGACGGTTACACCACCTTGGGCGCAAGCGTCGGCTACGGCTTCGATGTCGGCCAGAGCGAGTGGCTGGCATTTGTTCGCGGTGAGAACCTGACCAATCAGACGGTGCGTTACGCCAGCTCCATCCTGCGCGACATTGCCCCAGCGCCTGGGCGGAGTGTCGAGGTTGGCCTGCGCACGACGTTCTGAGTAATTGCACGATGGGCATTGCTGTCGGCTTGATGAGCCGACGGCAGTGTCTCGGCTCGATTGTTGCTGCCTGAGTAACAATCAAGTGCGACATTTTGTCTTTTTTTATTCCCGCTTCCGCTATATCCTCCCGCCGCACTGAATCGCTTCACCTCATATTTTTGCAGCCATATGCCATCGAAAGCGTGCTCTTCGATGCGCTTGGCTATTTTTTGCCCACCCAAAGATAGCGCTATCTCATGCTCCAGCTACCCCGTATTCGTTATGCCGCCCTAGGCGTGTCCGCCCTCCTCTGCGGCGCAGCCCCCGCCACGTTTGCCGGTGAAATGTTCGCCAGTGACTCACCGTGGATGCTTGGCGACTGGAACGGCAGCCGCACTGACCTGCGCGAGCGCGGCTACGACTTCACCCTCGGCTACACCGGTGAAATGGGCAGCAACCTGCATGGCGGCTACGACCATGACCGCACCGCACGCTACAGCGACCAGTTCACCTTTGGCAGCCACCTGGACCTGCAGAAGATCCTCGGTTGGAACGCCACCGAGGTGCAGCTGACGGTAACCGAGCGCCACGGCCAGAACATCAGCAACGACCGCATCAATGACCCGCGCGTGGGTGGCTTTACCTCCGCCCAGGAAGTCTGGGGCCGTGGTCAGACCTGGCGCCTGACCCAGTTGTGGATCAAGCAGAAGTACTTCGACGGCGCCCTCGACGTGAAATTCGGCCGCTTCGGTGAAGGCGAAGACTTCAACAGCTTCCCCTGCGACTTCCAGAACCTGGCGTTCTGCGGCTCGCAGGTCGGCAACTGGGTTGGCGGCATCTGGTACAACTGGCCGGTCAGCCAATGGGCCCTGCGCGTGCGCTACAACCTCAGCGATACGCTGTACGCCCAGGTCGGCGTGTTCGAGCAAAACCCTTCCAACCTCGAATCGGGCAATGGCTTCAAGCTCAGCGGCAGCGGCACCCAGGGCGCGGTGATGCCGATCGAACTGGTCTGGAGCCCACAGGTCAATGGACTTGCAGGGGAATATCGCGCCGGCTACTACTACAGTAATGCCAAGGCTCAGGACGTACTGCGCGACAGCAGTGGCCAACCCGCCGCGATCAGCGGCGCTGCCTACCGCAGCCGCTCGAGCAAACACGGTTTCTGGCTCGGCGCGCAGCAGCAGGTAACCTCGCAGGCGTCCGACCAGTCACGCGGCCTGAGCCTGTTTGCCAATGCCACGTTGCACGACAAGAAGACCAATGCCATCGACAACTATGTTCAGGCAGGTGTGGTGTACAAGGGGCCATTCGATGCCCGGGCCAAGGACGACATCGGTTTCGCCCTCGCCCGCGTGCACGTCAACCCCGGCTACCGCAAGAACGCCCGTCTGGCCAATCAGGCGGCCGGCATCGATGATTACGACAATCCCGGCTACCTGCCTGTGCAAGACACCGAATACAGCGCCGAGCTTTACTACGGCGTGCACCTGGCCGACTGGCTCACTGTGCGTCCCAATCTGCAGTACATCCGCCATCCGGGCGGCGTATCGGCAGTCGACGACGCGCTGATCGCCGGCCTGAAGATTCAAAGCAGTTTCTGACCTCAACTTTCACGGAGTACCTTTGATGAGCACTGACGGTGCCAAAACCGGAACCCGCTGGCTACCGCGCCTGCTAGGCGTGCTGCTGTTGCTGATGGGCCTGGCCCTGCTGGCCGGCGGTATCAAGCTCAGCCAGCTGGGCGGATCGCTTTACTACCTGCTGGCCGGCATCGGCTTTGCCGTCAGCGGCATCCTGCTGTTGGCCAAACGGCAGATCGCCCTCGGCGTGTACGGCGTAGTGCTGCTGGCCAGCACCGCTTGGGCGCTGTGGGAAGTCGGCCTGGACTGGTGGCAACTGGTGCCGCGCCTGGCCATCTGGTTTGCGCTTGGCGTAGTCCTGCTGCTGCCGTGGGCACGCCGTCCGCTGCTGGGCCCGGCCTCCCGCGTCAACACCGCGCTGCTCAGCGTTGCCGTAGTTGCCTCCGGCGCCACCGCGCTGGCCAGCCAGTTCACGCACCCGGGCGAGATCCGCGGCGAGTTCAATCGCGACAGCAGCGAAATGGCCAGCACCGCCCCGGCCATGCCTGACGGCGACTGGCAGGCGTATGGCCGTACCGAGCACGGCGACCGCTACTCGCCGCTGCGCCAGATCACCGCGCAGAATGCCTACCGCCTGGAAGAAGCCTGGCGCATCCGCACCGGCGACCTGCCGACCGAAAACGACCCGGTCGAGCTGACCAACCAGAACACGCCGCTGAAGGTCAACGGCATGCTCTACGCGTGCACTGCTCACAGCAAGCTGCTGGCCCTGGACCCGGACACCGGTGCCGAAATCTGGCGCTTCGACCCGCAAGTGAAAAGCCCGGTAGGCACCTTCAAAGGCTTCGCCCACATGACCTGCCGGGGCGCGTCCTACTATGACGAGAACCGCTACGTCAGCCGTGACGGCAGCCCGGCGCCGAAAATTTCCGATGCTGGCCAGGTCGTTGCCCAGGCCTGCCCGCGCCGCCTGTATCTGCCGACCGCCGATGCGCGTCTGATCGCCATCAACGCCGACACCGGCAAGGTCTGCGAAGGCTTCGCCAACCAGGGCGTCATCGATCTGACCACCGGCATTGGCCCGTTCACCGCAGGTGGTTACTACTCGACCTCGCCTGCTGCGATCACCCGCGATCTGGTGATCATCGGCGGCCATGTCACCGATAACGAGTCGACCAATGAACCGTCCGGCGTGATCCGCGCCTATGATGTGCACGACGGTCATCTGGTGTGGAACTGGGACAGCAACAACCCGGACGACACCAAGCCACTGGCACCTGGCAAGACCTACAGCCGCAACTCGGCCAACATGTGGTCGATCGCCAGCGTCGATGAAGACCTGGGCATGATCTACCTGCCACTGGGCAACCAGACTCCTGACCAGTGGGGCGCGGATCGAACCCCGGGCGCCGAGAAGTACAGCGCCGGCATCGTTGCCCTGGACCTGGCCACCGGCAAGGCCCGCTGGAACTACCAGTTCACTCACCACGACCTGTGGGACATGGACGTCGGCAGCCAGCCGACCCTGATGCACCTTAAGACCGATGACGGCATCAAGCCAGCGGTGATCGTGCCAACCAAGCAGGGCAGCCTGTATGTGCTTGACCGTCGCGACGGCACGCCGATTGTGCCGATCCGCGAGATCCCGGTGCCGCAAGGCGCGGTCAAGGGCGACCACACTGCACCGACCCAGGCCCGCTCCGACCTCAACCTGCTGGGCCCGGACCTGACCGAACAGGCCATGTGGGGCGCCACCCCGTTTGACCAGATGCTCTGCCGCATCCAGTTCCGTGAACTGCGCTACGAAGGCCAATACACCCCGCCGTCGGAACAGGGCAGTCTGATCTACCCCGGCAACGTCGGTGTGTTCAACTGGGGCAGCGTGTCGATCGACCCGGTGCGCCAATTGATGTTCACCTCGCCCAACTACATGGCCTTCGTGTCGAAGATGGTGCCGCGCGAGCAAGTCGCTGCCGACAGCAAGCGCGAAAGTGAAACCAGCGGCGTGCAGCCTAACAGCGGTGCTCCGTACGCCGTAATCATGCACCCGTTCATGTCGCCACTGGGCGTGCCGTGCCAAGCGCCGGCCTGGGGCTATGTGGCCGCAATCGACCTGTTCACCAACAAGGTGGTGTGGAAGCACAAGAACGGCACCACCCGCGACAGCACGCCGATCCCGATCGGTATGCCGGTCGGCGTGCCAAGCATGGGCGGTTCGATGGTCACTGCGGGCGGCGTCGGCTTCCTCAGCGGCACCCTCGACCAATACTTGCGTGCCTATGACGTGCACAACGGTGCCGAGCTGTGGAAGGCGCGCCTGCCCGCAGGTGGCCAAGCCACGCCGATGACCTACACCGGCAAGGACGGCAAGCAGTACGTGCTGGTAACCGCCGGCGGCCACGGTTCGCTGGGCACCAAGATGGGCGATTACATCATCGCTTACAAACTGGCCGACTAAACCCCGCGCCAGCGCATCACCAGCATAAACAAGCGGAACCTTTACGGTTCCGCTTTTTTTGGCCCCTAATAAATGGCGCGCTAACGTCTTCATCTGCGATGGCTTGAAACCCACCGGCCTTTGCCCCATCTAAGCACCATAGTCATTAACTCAGGTGCCTCATGAGCGACCAGCAGGATCATTCGGAACACCCCGACGAACACAGCGAAATCGAACATCTCGAAGGCGCCGCCATCCCTGGCCATGCCCTGGCCCTGCCTGGCCAGCAGCTGCCGGACAAAGTCTACGTGATCCCGATCCATAACCGCCCGTTCTTCCCCGCGCAGGTGTTGCCGGTGATCGTCAACGAAGAGCCGTGGGCAGAAACCCTCGACCTGGTGGCCAAGACCGATCATCACTCGCTGGCGTTGTTCTTCATGGACACCCCACCCGAGGATCACCGCCATTTCGACACCTCGGCATTGCCCGAGTACGGCACGCTGGTCAAGGTTCACCACGCCAGCCGCGAGAACGGCAAGCTGCAGTTCGTTGCTCAGGGCCTGACCCGGGTGCGTATCCGCACCTGGCTCAAACACCACCGCCCGCCGTATCTGGTCGAAGTCGAGTACCCGCGTCAGTCGACCGAGCCGACCGATGAGGTAAAGGCCTACGGCATGGCGTTGATCAATGCGATCAAGGAGCTGCTGCCGCTCAATCCGCTGTACAGCGAAGAGCTGAAAAATTACCTCAACCGCTTCAGCCCCAACGACCCGTCGCCGCTGACCGACTTTGCTGCGGCACTGACCTCGGCCACCGGCAAGCAACTGCAGGAAGTACTCGACTGCGTGCCCATGCTCAAACGCATGGAAAAAGTCTTGCCGATGCTGCGCAAGGAAGTCGAAGTCGCCCACCTGCAGAACGAGATCTCGGCAGAGGTCAACCGGCAGATCGGCGAGCACCAGCGCGAGTTTTTCCTCAAGGAGCAACTCAAGGTCATCCAGCAGGAGCTTGGCCTGACCAAGGACGACCGCAGCGCCGACCTTGAACAGTTCAAGCAGCGTCTGGAGGGCAAGACCCTGCCCCCGGCTGCAAAAAAACGCCTCGATGAAGAGATGGGCAAGCTGGCGATTCTGGAAACCGGCTCGCCGGAGTACGCCGTCACCCGCAACTATCTGGAATGGGCCAGCGCCCTGCCCTGGGGCATTTACGGCAAAGACAAGCTTGACCTCAAGCACGCACGCAAAGTGCTCGACCAGCATCACGCCGGACTGGATGACATCAAGGACCGCATTCTTGAGTTCCTCGCCGTCGGCGCCTGGAAAGGCGAGATCAGTGGCTCGATCGTGTTGCTGGTCGGCCCGCCCGGGGTGGGCAAGACCAGCATCGGCAAGTCGATCGCCGAGTCGCTCGGCCGGCCGTTCTACCGCTTCAGTGTCGGCGGCATGCGCGACGAAGCCGAGATCAAGGGCCACCGCCGCACCTACATCGGCGCCCAGCCGGGCAAATTGGTGCAGGCGCTGAAAGATGTCGAAGTGATGAACCCGGTGATCATGCTCGATGAGATCGACAAGATGGGCCAGAGCTACCAGGGCGACCCCGCCTCGGCCTTGCTGGAAACCCTCGACCCTGAGCAGAACGTCGACTTCCTCGACCACTACCTGGATCTGCGCCTGGACCTGTCCAAAGTGTTGTTCGTGTGCACCGCCAACACCCTTGACTCGATCCCCGGGCCGCTGCTCGACCGGATGGAAGTGATTCGCCTGTCTGGCTATATCACCGAAGAAAAACTGGCCATCGCCAAGCGGCACCTGTGGCCCAAGCAGCTGGAAAAAGCCGGAGTGGCCAAGACCAGCCTGACGATCAGCGACTCCGCACTGCGCCTGGTGATCGACGGCTATGCCCGCGAGGCGGGTGTGCGTCAGTTGGAAAAGCAGTTGGGCAAACTGGTACGCAAGTCGGTCATGAAGCTGCTGGAGGATCCCACCGCCAAGCTCAAGATTGGACCCAAGGATCTTGAAACAGCGCTGGGCATGCCAGTGTTCCGCAGCGAGCAAGTGATGGCTGGCAAAGGTGTCATCACCGGCCTGGCCTGGACCAGCATGGGTGGCGCTACACTGCCGATCGAAGCGACCCGCATCCATACCCTCAACCGTGGCTTCAAGCTGACCGGCAAGCTCGGCGACGTGATGAAAGAGTCAGCGGAAATCGCCTACAGCTATGTCAGCGCCAACCTCAAGCAATTCGGCGGCGACCCAGCCTTCTTCAACGAGGCGTTCATCCATCTGCACGTGCCTGAAGGTGCGACGCCCAAGGATGGCCCAAGCGCCGGGGTCACCATGGCCAGCGCGCTGCTATCCCTGGCCCGTGACCAGGTGCCGAAAAAAGGCGTGGCCATGACCGGCGAGCTGACCCTGACCGGGCAGGTGCTGCCGATTGGTGGCGTGCGCGAGAAAGTCATCGCGGCCAAGCGTCAGAAGATTTTCGAGCTGATCCTGCCCGAGGCCAACCGCGGCGACTTCGAAGAGCTGCCGGACTACCTGCGTGAGGGCCTGACCGTGCACTTTGCCAAGCGCTTTGCCGACGTGGCCAAGGTCCTGTTCTAAATCACTGGACGGCAAAAACAGCGGAGCCGTTCTGGCTCCGCTGCAAACGAGCTTACAGTTTGAAATGCTTGGGTTATCCTCAGCGCATTGAATTGTGCTGGAGTATCCATGACCGTCCTTCGTCTGCTGCTTCCTCTGAGCCTGGCAATGCTTGCCGCGTGTAGCCATCGGCCGAGTGGCATCGAGCTCAACTCTGAAGGTGAATGCCCACAGCGCCTGCAGATTGGCCAGAGCTTGACCGTGACCCTGCCCAGCAACCCCACCACTGGCTATCGCTGGACACTGAAAGACTCGGCCGCCGCAGTCCTCCAGGCACGCGGCGCGGAGGTCTACAGTTCACCTGAGCAGAATGGCATGGTTGGTACCGCAGGTTCGTCCACCTGGCGCTTCCAGGCCGCAGCCAGCGGCGAGGGTACGCTGTTGCTGGTGTATCAACAGCCGTGGGCGCCAGAAGTGGTTCCCGTGCAAACGTTCGAGTGCAAGGTCATCGTGCGCTGAGACGCGGTATCAACCCGCTTCGTAACAATTGCGCACCCCTCCCAGATAGCCCGCCAACGCCTTCAATGCGCTGGCGAGATCTGCAAGTTCTGTCGCCGCGTTGGCCGTGTCCTGACCGGTCTGCCAGCAACTGACGAGCTTGTCAGCTTCCGCCACCCAGCTGTCGCGTAATGCGCCCACCGTTGCCATATGAGGAATCTGCGCCAACTCCTGCTCGGTGGGCTGCAGTACTGACTGCAATGCCGCGAGCGCGGTTTGCTGCTCGCGAATGCGCCCTACGAGGCGTTCCCTCGAAGCCACCAGATCGCTGAAACGACGGCCTTCCCCGATGACGTCTATGTTCGCTTCAAATTTGTTCAGGGCGGCGGTGACCAGCTCCTTCGAGACAGTTGGCTTCTTCACCACACTGAACATCAAATCGACTTCACTCTCGGTCGGAATCATGCCTTTGATCACGCTCAGCAGGCTTGGCGCTTCGAAGGTTTTGATAATTACATCGAGATCCTGGCGGGTCGCTTGCAGTTGCTGAAGGGTCTGCTCGATCCGCTCAACGTCCGTCGCAACAGTCAGTCGGGTGGCATTCAGCGATAACAGGCGCTCGCTCAAGTCACTCAGGGGAAAACTGCGTACAGTCTGCACCTTGCTGCCGATCGCCTGGCATAGGCTCGTCAATCGCCCACGCAGGCGCAGCATATCTTCTTCGATGTCTTTTCTAAGATCCGCCGTATGGGCTGCGGCTTGTGGGCCTGCAACAGCCTGAATCTCAAGCCAGTTCTGGTGAGTAAGCATAATCGAGGCGTTAAGCACACTATCGCCCATCAGGCCGTCGCACTCTCTGATCAGGCGCAGCAAGTCGCCAGCATTTTCACGCACCACTGCGGGCAAGGCCGACATCTGCCCGTGCACCAGCCGCGAGATGTCGCCTTGAAGCGCGCGCTGCGTGCGAACGCTTGGATACTGCATTACATCTTGTTGACGTTCCATATCATCACTCCTGATCATAATTTTTCACCACATCGTTGAATACTTGAGTCAACTCCGCGGAGATGTTGCCGATCATGTGCCACGGCCGTACGATCCTTTCGAAACGGCGAACGAAACGTTCCAGGCTGACATCGGTGTCGATATCCGCCAGGGACTGCTTGCTCAAGGAAATGTGATTGCCCAGCGAGCGCAACACCCAGCGCAGGTTCCAGGCCGAGGTGTTGACGTGTCTCAAGCGCTCTTTCATATCAACCATCAGGCTGACCAGATTCTTCAGCTGGGCCAGTTGCGGCGAGACCGCGTCCAGGCTGCGAGCGAGCTCGTCGCGTTGACGAAGTAGCGCGTTCTTGCTTTCCTTGGCAGCCTTGGCGTCGCTGCCAAAAATCGCGTGGGTGACAATAGCCCCGGCAGGTCCGAAGACCATGCCGAAAAACTGGTACTCGGTAAACGTGCTGATCTCCGCTGACTTCACGTCGATCTCTTCATCCAGTTTGCTCATGGCGTCGGTGATGCGGATGATCAATGCGTCGCGAGTTATCCGCCCCAGGTCCGTTTCCAGCGCGCTGATCTTTGGCAGCAGGATTTGCTCTATATCGTTGTAAAAACGATCAGCCCTGTCGCAGAGCTGCTTGATATCAGCATCTACCCGATCTATCTCCACTTGCAGATCAAGCAGCAGATCCTCGATGGACCCGAAGGCGTCGACTCTGACGCCCGGCTCGAGGGCAACAGGCGCCCATCCTTCCAGTAGCTCATCACTGACATCGGCCAAGCGACCGCCGCGCAAAACTCTCATGTTGCGCGCAGTGCTGACCAACTCTGCACCTTCGCGGGTGAAGATCTCTGCGAAGTTTTCCAGGGTCGTGCCCAGAGCCTGGGTTTCACGTTCAAGTGGATCCCAACCCAACACGTGTTTGCGCAGGTCCTCGAAGGTCTCGTGGATCTCATCAGCGTTGAGCTTGAAAAGCTCGAAATCAATCCATTCTCCCAGCACCTCGCGGTTGCTCGGCAGTTCCAGCACTCGCCGTACGTACCGCTTGATCACCAGCAGGTTCTCGCGACTGAAGATCAGTGCTGGCTGTGAGTCGGTCAATTCAGTGTCGCTGATGGCCTGGAAGTACTGCTTCGGGACCAGTTCAGCTTGTTGTTGTACATCAAGTTTCGCGAGGGATTGATTTTCCTTCACGTCCATAGGGCCATCCTTATAGGGCAAGGGCACAGAGCCAAGGGGTCGTTGAAACACCCCGACAATACGGCGCGGGCGTCGCACTGGCAGTCGCCACAAGGTCTGCAACCAAGCAGTACATTTCGCCCCCGGTTGACGGATATGCGCTTGGCGAGCGCAGGGCGATTCCCCCCGGGCACCGACCGTTCACGCCAGGCCCGTATCCAGCAAGGCCTGGCTTGGCTAGAATGTCGCCCCTGTTTTTTTCGCCCGAGCACACCGTGAGCACAGACCCTGACCGCCTCTTCGCCCGGCCCCTGGACCAGGTGCCTGACTTCGCTTTCAACGAGGACGTGGTGCGGGTGTTCCCGGACATGATCAAACGCTCGGTGCCCGGCTACCCGACCATCGTCGAAAACCTCGGCGTGCTCGCCGCGCGTTTTGCTCAACCCGACACCGCGTTGTACGACCTGGGGGCATCGCTGGGTGCGGTGACCCAGGCACTGCGCCGCCATGTGCGCAGTGACGGCTGCCGGGTAATCGCGGTGGACAACTCGGCGGCGATGGTCGAGCGCTGCCGCCAGTACCTCACCGCCCAGGACTCGATGTTCCAGGAGCTGCTGCCGGTGCAGGTCATGGAAGCCGATATCCTCAGCCTGGAGTTCGAGCCGGCTTCGGTAGTGGCGCTGAATTTCACCCTGCAATTCGTCGCCCCCGGCCAGCGCCTCGAGCTGCTGACGCGGATCCGCCAGGCCCTGCTGCCTGGAGGCGCGTTGATCCTCTCGGAAAAACTGCACTTCGCCGATGATCAGGAGCAGGCGCTGCTCAACGACCTGCACCTGGATTTCAAACGCGCCAACGGCTACAGCGAACTGGAAATTGCCCAGAAGCGCAGCGCCATCGAACATGTAATGAAACCCGACACCCTCGAGACCCATCAGGCCCGCCTGCGTGCTGCCGGGTTCTCGAAAGTGGTGCCGTGGTTCCAATGCCTTAACTTCGCCTCGTTGATAGCCCTGCCATGATCGATTTATCTCCCTTGGTCCGCCGCCTGGCGGGCACCCCGCTGGCTACCTGGTCGCAAGGCCTGCAAGCGCAACTGGCCAGCAAGATGGAAAAAGGCCACGGCGACCTCGAGCGCTGGCGTGGCGCGCTCGAGGCGCTGCCTGAGCTGCAGCCCAGTGAAGTTGACCTGGTCGATGGCCTGCGCCTGGACAGCCGCTGCGATGAGGCGACGCGCACTCAGCTGCAGCAGGCTTTGATGGGCCTCTCACCCTGGCGCAAGGGCCCGTTCGACCTGTTCGGCGTGCATGTCGACACCGAATGGCATTCGGACTGGAAATGGGCGCGGGTCAGCCCGCACCTGGACCTGACCGGCAAGCGCGTGCTGGATGTCGGCTGCGGCAATGGCTATTACCAATGGCGCATGCTCGGCGCCGGCGCTGACATGGTGGTCGGAGTCGACCCCAACTGGCTGTTCTTCTGTCAGTTCCAGGCAGTGCAGAAGTACCTGCCCGAGCTGCCGGCGTGGCACCTGCCATTCGCCCTGGAAGAGCTGCCCGCCAACCTCGAAGGCTTCGACACGGTGTTTTCCATGGGTGTGTTCTATCACCGTCGTTCGCCCATCGAGCACTTGCTGGCGCTCAAGGACTGCCTGGTAAAAGGCGGTGAGCTGGTGCTGGAAACCCTGGTCATCGAAGGTGACGAGAACCAAGTGCTGGTTCCCGAAGACCGCTATGCGCAGATGCGCAATGTCTGGTTCTTGCCATCGGTACCGGCACTGGAGCGCCTGCTGCGGCGCGCTGGCTTCAGTGACGTGCGCTGCGTCGACGTCAGCGTAACCAGTGTCGAAGAACAGCGCAGCACCGAGTGGATGCGCTACCAGTCCCTGAGCGACTTCCTCGACCCGAAGGACCACAGCCGCACCATCGAAGGCCTGCCTGCCCCGCGTCGGGCGACGATCCTGGCGCGTAAGTAAACCAGGCTGCACGGTTAAGCCAAGCGGGCAAGCCCTCTCCCACAGTATTTTGCAGCGCCGCCTTAATCTGTGGGAGCGGGTTCACCGGGACGCCGGACCGCCGCGAAGGGCTGCAAAGCAGCCCCAATTGGCTTAATCAGCAACATCTGGCTAACCGCCAGATGACGCGCTGATTACAGATCCGTTATCACCACCGATCCGCCCTGCGCCTGGCGTACTATCGCGCGCTTGACCTTGATCCAGCTTCAGGGTCGACAATCCCTCTCCCGAATTCTGCCTGAGCCCAAGCATGCGCCTACTGATCATCGAGGACGAACGGCGGACTGCCGATTACCTGCAGCAGGGCCTGCGCGAAAACGGCTATGTCGTTGACTGCGCACACACTGGCATCGACGGCCTGCACATGGCCCGCCAGCAGGCCTACGACCTGGTCATTCTGGACGTCAACCTGCCGGAACTGGACGGCTGGGCCGTACTGCAACGGCTACGCGCCGAGTCGGCCACGCGGATCATGATGCTGACCGCTCACGGTCGCCTGTCTGACCGGGTCAAGGGCCTGGACCTGGGCGCGGATGACTACCTGCTCAAGCCGTTCGAGTTTCCCGAACTGCTGGCGCGGATCCGTAGCCTGTTGCGGCGCAACGATCAGCAGGTGCAGCCGAGCACATTGCGCGTCGCCGACCTGGAGCTGGACCCTGGCCGGCACCGGGCCTGGCGTGGCAGCACGCGTATCGACCTCACCGCCAAGGAGTTCTCGCTGCTGCACCTGCTGATGCGCCAGAGCGGCGAGGTGCTGTCGCGTACGCAGATCATCTCACTGGTGTGGGACATGAACTTCGATTGCGACACCAACGTTGTCGAGGTCTCGATCCGGCGCTTGCGAGCCAAGATCGACGACCCCTTCGAAGACAAGCTGATCCATACCTTGCGCGGCGTTGGCTACGTACTCGAGGCGCGCCGTTGAAACCTGCCAGCCTGTCCCTGCGGCTTGGCCTGAGCGTGACCTTGATGGGCGCCGCGCTGGTGCTGCTGCTGGCCTGCCTGGCGGTATTTGCCCTCGACCATGAACTGGACAGCCGCGCACGCAAGGACCTCGCGCGCAAGATGCTCCAGGTAGAACACAACCTGCGGGTCGACCTGCGTAGCGCTGACCTGGCCACCCGCGCCCACCCACTGCTCGACCTGGTCATGGGCCATGACAACCTCAGCCTCAGCGTGATCGCCCTCAATGGCCGCCATGCAGCCCTGCTCAGCCTCGGCCCGGCCCTGGAGTCACAGCGCCTGCGCGAGCTGCAGTGGGGCGGCGGCCAGACCTTTCAGGAATGGAAGGACAGCAGCGGCGCGCAATTTCTCAGCGTGACGCAGGCAATGCGGCTGCGCGATGACACCCCGGTGCGAGTAATGATGACCCTCAATCGCGCCGACGATCACGACCTGTTGCACGCCTACCTGCGTTCGACCCTGCTGGCCCTGCCGTTGTTGTTGTTGCTGATCGGCGCCTGTGCGTGGAAGCTGGTGCAGCGCAGCCTGAAGCCGCTGCGGCGTTTTCGCCGGATCGCCGGCCAGGTCTCTGCGCAGGCGCTCGACCATCGACTGCCCTCCAGCGGCCTGCCGCAGGAACTGGCCGACCTCGCGCGCTCGATCAACGTGATGCTGGATCGGCTTGATCTGGGCGTGCGCCAGTTGTCGCAGTTCTCCGACGACCTCGCGCATGAGCTGCGCACGCCGCTGAGCAACCTGATGGGCAAGGCTCAGGTGACCCTCGCCCGCCCACGCGACAGCGGCGACTATCGCGAGGTGCTGGAAGACAGCATCGAAGAACTGACTCGGCTCAACCGCATCATCAACGACATGCTGTTTCTCGCCCAGGTCAGCCAACCGCAGGCCCAGGTCGAACTCAAGCCGCTGGCGCTGGCAGACGAAGTCGCGCGGGTCAGCGAGCTGTTTGCCATCAGCGCTGAAGTGAAGGATATCGAGATCAGGCGTCACGGCTGGGCCACCGCGCTGGGCGATCGGTTGATGTGCCAGCGGGCTTTGTCCAACCTGCTCAGCAATGCGCTACGGCACAGCCCCGAGGGCAGCGTGGTGACCATTGGCATCGGCCGCCATGCACAGCAGGCCTGGGTATGGGTTGAGAACCACGGGCCGGGGATCAGCGATGAGCACCTGCCGCACCTGTTCGAGCGGTTCTACCGCGCCGACAGCGGTCGCTCGCGGCTGGATGGCGGCACCGGCCTTGGCCTGGCGATCGTGCAGTCGATCATGCAACTGCACGGCGGCCAGGTCGAGGTCAGCAGCCAGGCGCAGGGGCCGACCCGGTTTACCTTGCTGTTGCGTGCCGAGTGACGCCGATCAGCGTGAAGCCTGCAGGATCAGCGCTTTCATTTCAGCCACGGCGGCCTTGAAGCCGACAAACAGCGCATGCGCCACCAGCGCGTGGCCGATGTTCAGCTCGTTGATGCCCTTGATTGCTGCGACCGCCTCGACGTTATGGTAGTGCAGGCCGTGGCCGGCGTTGACGATCAGGCCCTGGCCGACGCCAAACGCGACGCCGTCGGCGATGCGCTTGAGTTCATCGGCCACCTCGGTTGGGGTCAGCGCATCGGCATAGCGACCGGTGTGCAGTTCGATGGCCGGCGCGCCGACCCGCCGCGAAGCTTCGATCTGGCGCTCGTCGGCATCGATGAACAATGACACTTCAGCGCCGGTGCGGGCCAGGCGCTCGACGGCGGCCTTGATCCGCGCTTCCTGGCCGGCCACGTCAAGGCCACCTTCAGTGGTGAGTTCCTGACGGGTTTCCGGGACCAGGCAGATGTGCGCCGGGCGAATGTGCTCAGCGAACAGCATCATCTCTTCGGTAACGCCCATCTCGAAGTTCATCCGCGTCTGCAGCACGTCCTTGAGCAACAGCACGTCGCGCTCCTGGATATGCCGGCGGTCTTCCCGCAGGTGCACGGTGATGCCATCGGCCCCCGCCTCTTCCGCGTCCAGCGCGGCCTTGACCGGATCTGGATAGCGGGTGCCGCGGGCCTGGCGCAAGGTCGCCACGTGGTCGATGTTGACGCCGAGAAGCATGCGGTTGCTCTGAGTCACGAAAGGCTCTCCTGAAGGTGTAGCCGCACAGCATACGACGTGCTCAGCGCTTGCGAAACAACTCCCGACTCACCAGCGGCTTTGGCCCCAGGTGGACGGCCAGGGCCTGGCGCATCAGACGCTTGGCTGCCAGCAATGCGCCAGGCGCTTCCCACTCGGCGTGAGCCAGTGCGAGCAGTTCATCGCCCTTGAACAAACCGGGCTGGAACAGCTCGACCCGCTCAAGTCCGGCGTCGACCTGCAGCCGGTACAGACCACTGGCGGCGATAGGCTCGGCGTTGACGTCGTGATCCAGGGCAAAGGCGTAACCGAGCTGTTCCAGCAGGCGCCATTCGAAGGCCCGCAGCAAGGGCTCCAATGGTCGGCCCTGGCCCAGCGCCTGCAGGGTCAGGGCATAGTGCTCGAACAACGCGGGGTAAGGTGCCTCGGCCGGCAGCAGGCGCATCAGCAGTTCATTCAGATACAGGCCGCTGAACAGCGCATCGCCATTGAGCCAGGCAGCAATACCGGCACTGTCGAGGCGGTTGACGTTCTTCAGCTCGCCGCGTCCACGCAGCTCGACTTCCAATGGCACGAACGAGCGCACCAGGCTGCCGCCCTTGCCCCGCGCCCGGCGCAGCACAGCCCGCACGCGACCTTGCGGCGTGAAAAAGTCCACCAGCGCGCTGGTCTCGCGGTACGCACGGCTGTGCAGCACGTACGCCGGCTGACCTTGAGGTTGTTCCATGGGGATGGCCCGGATGCAGAACGGCCCGGAACAATCCGGGCCGTTGGGGTGTGTTACAGGTCGCCGTAGCCCAGCGAGCGCAGGGCGCGCTCATCATCGGACCACCCGCCTTTGACCTTGACCCAGAGGTTGAGCATGACCTTGGCGTCGAACAGCGTTTCCATGTCCTTGCGCGCGTCGGAGCCGATGCGCTTGATACGCTCGCCCTTGTCGCCAATGATGATCTTCTTCTGGCCATCACGCTCGACCAGAATCAGGGCATGGATGTGCAGCACATGGCCTTGCTGCTTGAACTCTTCGATCTCGACGGTGATCTGGTACGGCAGCTCGGCACCGAGCTGGCGCATGATCTTCTCGCGGACCAGTTCTGCGGCGAGGAAACGGCTGCTGCGGTCGGTGATCTGGTCTTCCGGGAAGAAGTGATCGTTCTCCGGCAGCTGCTTGGCGATCAGTGCTTCCAGCGCTTCGAGGTTATGCCCCTGCTGGGCAGAGATCGGCACGACTTCGGCGTTCGGCAGTTGCTCCTGCAGCCATTTCAGGTGCGGGATCAATTCGGCCTTCTCGTCCATCCGATCGGTTTTGTTGACCGCGATGATCAGCGGGCCGGTGACGTACTGAACACGCTCGAGCACCAGTTGGTCCTCGTCGGTCCAGCGGGTACGGTCAACCACGAAGATGACCACGTCGACGTCCTTGAGGGCGGCCGAAGCGGTGCGGTTCATGTAGCGGTTGAGCGCCTTGTCGTTGGCCTTGTGCATGCCTGGGGTATCGACGTAGATCGCCTGCACGTCACCCTCGGTCTTGATCCCGAGCATGTTGTGGCGGGTGGTCTGCGGCTTGCGCGAGGTGATCGCCAGCTTTTGCCCGAGGATATGGTTGAGCAAGGTCGACTTGCCAACGTTGGGGCGACCGACAATGGCTACGTAGCCGCAACGGGTTGGGTTGTTCTCAGTCATTACCATTCTCCACGCCCAGGGCGATCAGTGCAGCGGCGGCGGCGACTTGCTCGGCAATACGCCGGCTTACGCCCTGGCCACGGCTCTTGTTGTTCAGCAGGACCACTTCGCATTCGACGAAGAAGGTCCGGCAATGAGGTTCGCCCTGGATGTCGACCACTTCATAACGCGGCAAATCGCAACCACGCGACTGCAGAAACTCCTGCAAGCGGGTTTTCGGGTCTTTGTTGGTGTCGACCAGTGTCAGGCTCTCGAACTCATCGGTCAGCCAGGCCAGAATGCGCTCGCGCGCGGTCTGCATGTCGGCATCCAGATAGATGGCGCCAATCAGCGCCTCGAGGGCATCGGCAAGGATCGACTCACGGCGAAAACCACCGCTTTTCAGCTCACCTGAACCCAGCCGGAGAAATTCGCCCAGGTCAAACCCGCGCGCCAGCCGGGCCAGGGTTTCACCTTTGACCAGGCGTGCGCGCAAGCGCGACAGCTGGCCTTCGCGGGCCTGAGGGAAGCGCTCGAACAGCGCCTCGCCGGCGACGAAGTTGAGGATGGCGTCGCCAAGAAACTCCAGGCGCTCGTTATTGCGCCCGGCATAGCTGCGATGGGTCAGGGCCAGCAACATCTGATCCTGATCCTTGAAGGTATAGCCGAGCTTGCGCTCCAGGCGTGCAAGGGAAGCACTCATGCGGCCACCCGTTTGTTGTTCAACGCGTTGTTCAAATCAACATCCTGAAAAGACGGTGTGGCTGTGAATCGCTGCCAGTTGGTAGCGCCCCCGTGTTTCAAGACGCTCTCGACCTTGAGTACACAGCCTATGTCAGAAAAGCATTCGGCGCTGTCTGCAGACAGCGCCGATGGGTATCAATGGATAAGGCCGACTCGCGACAGGTTGGGCAAGTGGCTGAGCTTGGGCTCTGGCCAGCTCATCCAGACTGCAAACGCCTTGCCGACGATATTGCGGTCCGGAACCATGCCGTGCAGTTCCTTGGGAATGTTTGGATCATCCCAGAAACGGCTGTCGTTGGAGTTGTCGCGGTTGTCGCCCATCATGAAGTAATGGCCGGCGGGTACCGTCCATTGCTGGTCAGGCGGCATGCGGTAGCGACTCATTTCCTTGCGGATCATGTGCTCGGCCGCGCCCAGTTGCTCCTTGTACAGCTCAGCGCTGCCCAGGGTGCCTGGCTCGGTGCCGACCAACTGCTCGGCGACCTGCTTGCCGTTGACGAACAGGCGCTTGTCGCTGGTGTAGCCGATCTGATCGCCCGGCAGGCCAACCACACGCTTGATGTAGTTGACGTTGGGGTCGCTCGGGTAGCGGAACACCATCACGTCGCCCCGCTGCGGCTGACCGATCTCGATGACCTTCTTGTCGATCACCGGCAGGCGAATGCCGTAGGAGAACTTGTTCACCAGGATGAAGTCGCCCACTTCCAGCGTCGGTTTCATCGACCCGGAAGGAATCTGGAACGGCTCTACCAGGAACGAGCGCAACACCAGCACGATGAACAGCACCGGGAAGAACGACTTGCCGTACTCAACCAGCAACGGCTCCTTGTTCAGCTTCTCGACCACGGCCATTTCTGGCTGGCTGACGCTGCCCTGATAAGTGGCAATCGCCGCCCGCCGGCGCGGAGCCAGGAACAGCAGATCGATCAGAGCCAACAAGCCACAGACGGCAACGGCGATGACGAGCAACAGCGGGAAATTTAGCGACATAGGACCTAGCTATCCAACCTGAGCACGGCGAGGAAGGCTTCTTGTGGAATTTCCACGTTACCGACCTGTTTCATGCGTTTCTTACCGGCTTTCTGCTTTTCAAGCAGTTTGCGTTTACGGCTGACGTCGCCGCCATAACACTTGGCCAGTACGTTCTTTCGGAGCGCCTTGACAGTGGTCCGGGCGACGATCTGCCCGCCGATGGCGGCCTGGATCGCGACGTCGAACATCTGCCGAGGAATCAGTTCTTTCATCTTCTCGGTCAACGCACGCCCTTTGTAGTGGGCGTTGTCGCGGTGCACGATCAGCGCCAGCGCGTCAACCTTGTCGCCGTTGATCAACACGTCCAGCTTGACCAGGTTGGCCGACTGGTAACGATCGAAATGGTAGTCCAGCGACGCGTAACCGCGGCTGGTCGACTTCAAACGGTCGAAGAAGTCCAGTACCACTTCGTTCATTGGCAGATCGTAGCTCACCTGCACCTGAGTACCGAGGAACTGCATGTCACGCTGAACACCGCGCTTCTCGATGCACAGGGTAATGACGTTACCCAGGTGTTCTTGCGGCACCAGGATATTGGCGCGCACGATCGGCTCACGGAAGTCTTCGACTGCGGAGACATCCGGCAGTTTCGACGGGTTGTCGACGTGAATGGTTTCACCGGTCTTGAGCTTGATCTCGAAGATTACGCTCGGCGCCGTGGTGATCAAGTCCAGGTCGTATTCGCGCTCGAGGCGCTCCTGGATGATTTCCATGTGCAGCATGCCGAGGAAGCCGCAACGGAAGCCAAAGCCCAATGCATCCGAGCTTTCAGGCGCGTACTGCAGCGACGAGTCGTTCAGGGTCAGCTTTTGCAGCGCGTCGCGGAAGTCTTCGAAATCATCGGAAGACACCGGGAACAGGCCTGCATAGACCTGCGGCTGAATACGTTTGAAGCCTGGCAGCACTTCCACCTCGGGGGTGGAGCTCAAGGTCAGGGTGTCGCCGACCGGCGCGCCGAGAATTTCCTTGATGCTGGCAATGATGAAGCCTACTTCGCCTGCCTTGAGGTCGGCAGTTTGGGTGTGCTTTGGCGTGAACACGCCGACGCTGTCGACCAGGTGGACCTTGCCGGTCGACTTGACCAGGATCTTGTCGCCCTTTTTCACGCGGCCGTGGCGCACGCGAACCAGGGACACGACGCCCAGGTAGTTGTCGAACCAGGAGTCGATGATCAGCGCTTGCAGCGGCGCGTCGATATCACCGGTTGGCGCCGGGATCTGCTGCACCAGGCGCTCGAGTACCTCGTCCACGCCCATGCCGCTCTTGGCGCTGCAGGCTACGGCGTCGGCCGCGTCGATACCGATGATCTTCTCGATCTCGTCCTTGACGCGGTCTGGATCGGCTTGGGGCAGGTCCATCTTGTTCAGTACCGGCATGACCTCAAGGCCCTGCTCGATAGCGGTGTAGCAGTTGGCCACGGACTGGGCTTCGACGCCCTGGCCAGCATCGACCACCAGCAATGCGCCTTCACAGGCGGCCAGCGACCGGCTGACTTCATAGGTAAAGTCGACGTGGCCGGGGGTGTCGATGAAGTTCAGCTGGTAGGTCTTGCCGTCCTGCGCCTTGTAATGCAGGGTGACGCTATGGGCTTTGATGGTGATGCCGCGCTCGCGCTCGAGATCCATCGAATCGAGCACTTGGGCTTCCATTTCGCGCGCCGAGAGGCCACCGCACATCTGAATGAAACGGTCGGCCAGCGTCGACTTGCCGTGGTCGATGTGGGCGATGATGGAGAAATTGCGGATATGACTCAAATCACTCACGGGTCACTACTCGAAATGGCTGCGAGCCGGACGCCCGCTGAAAAATAGCCGGGAATTGTACCTTAAGCCGCAGCCTTGTGGGAGATTCCTGATCGGCTGCAATCCCGCGTGGCTGGGCAGACCGCCATGAAATTTTCATCCGTTTACAAAAAAGGGCAGCCGAAGCTGCCCTTTACTGCCCTGCCGCCGTGCTTATTCAGCCAGCTTGAAGGTGATGAAGCTGGCGCGCCCCTGGCGCAGCACCCGCATCGACACCGAGCGATTCTTCGGCAGGTCCTTGGCGATCTCGGTGAACTCCTTGGCCGAGCCAATGGCCTGGTTGTTGAGGTGGCTGATGACGTCACCCGGACGCAGACCGATCAATGCCGCTGGGCCATCCAGCACCTCCTTGATGACTACGCCGCCTTTGAGTTCGAGCGCTTTTTTCTGCTCGGCGGTCAGGTCCGATACCGCTACACCGAGGCGGTTGCTGCTGCGCTCGGCGCCGCCCTGGCCAGGTGTGGTGATATCGGCATCTTCATCAGGCAAGGCGCCGACGGTGACATCGAGGTTCTGCCGCTTGCCGTTGCGGATGATTTCCAGCTTGGCCTTGGCGCCATCCTTGAGGCTGCCGACCAGATGCGGCAGGTCGGCCGACATGACGATCGGCTGGCCATTCATGCTGAGGATGACATCACCGACCTGCAAACCACCTTTGGCGGCTGGGCCGTCTTCCAGTACCTGGGCTACCAGGGCCCCGGCGGGCTTGTCCAGACCGAACGACTCAGCCAGGTCCTTGTTGACCTCCTGGATCACCACACCCAACCAGCCGCGGTTGACCTTGCCGTCTTTCTTGAGCTGATTGGAGACATCCAGCGCCACGTCGATCGGGATCGCGAACGACAGGCCCATGAAGCCGCCGGAGCGGGTGAAGATCTGCGAGTTGATGCCGACCACTTCGCCTTTCATGTTGAACAGCGGGCCACCGGAGTTACCCGGGTTGATCGCCACGTCGGTCTGGATGAACGGCACATAGGTGTCGTTAGGCAGGGTCCGGCCCTTGGCGCTGACGATGCCTTTGGTTACCGAGTGATCAAAGCCGAATGGCGAGCCGATAGCCAGTACCCATTCGCCGACTTTGAGTTTCTCCGAATCGCCCAGTTTGACGATCGGCAGGTCCTTGCCTTCAACCTTGAGCAAGGCAACGTCGGTGCGCGGGTCAGTGCCGACCAGCTTGGCCTGCAGCTCGCTGCGGTCGGACAGACGCACGATGATCTCGTCAGCGTCGGCGACCACATGGTTGTTGGTTAGCACATAGCCATCGCTGGAAATGATGAAGCCCGAGCCCAGCGATTGCGCTTCACGCTGGCGATCGCCGCGCGGCGAACGCGGCTGCTGCGGCATGTTGCGCTCGAAGAATTCACGGAACATCGGCGGCAGGCCTTCAAGGTCAGGCATCTGCCCGGCAGCGATGCGCCGATCCGGCAGTTTCTGCTTGGTACTGATGTTCACCACTGCCGGCGAAGCCTGCTCGACCAGCGTGGTGAAGTCCGGCAGTGCTTCCTCGGCCTGGGCCGTCAGCACCTGGCCGAGCATCAGCACGGCGGCGAACATGGAGAGATAGGGTTTCAAGCGTGGTATTGACATACGGCTCCCGTCACAACGAGCGTAAATTGCATTAAGACCCCTGCAGATGCAGGAAAGGCCAGACCCCGAGGACTCTGACCTATAGAAAATTTACGAAGGGATTGCAAATGACATTGCGTTAATTTCATTTCAGCCGATTACGTGCAGGGCTGCAAACGCAGGCGCGCCGCTACTGGCTGGCCTGGGCATCCTGGGCACGCATGGACAAGGCAACGCGCTCGGCTGTACCCAACGGGATCTCGCCAACCACCGTGACGATGACCTTGCCCTTGGGGGTATTGAGGTAGCGCGAGACAGCCACGGTCGGGCCGAGCTGCACGCGGGTATCGTTACCTGAATCATCCTTGACCGGCTCCAGAAATACCGAAAAACGCGTCAGCCCGTCGTCATACATCAGACTGCTGACCGTGGTCTTGCGCGAATCATCACTGCGTACCGAACTGTTGACCAGCTCGAAACCTGGCGGCAACCAATCGGAGCGCCAACCGCCTACTGCCGGCAACGCCGAAGCTGCAACGGCATGCTCAACGGGTTTGCACGCATCACTAGGGCGCATCGCTTGCTCGGTTGGCGATGTGGTATCCAGGCGGGTCATCTGAAAACGCTCGAGCAATTGACCCTTGTCGTTGAGCATCAACGAGCGCAAGGGCAATGCGGTCTGGCGGTCCAGATGCAGTTCGAAGGCGTAACGATGCTGGTCACGGGGGGTCAACGTGATGATCACCGCATCGCGCCCGGCAACCCGCGATTTGCCGGCAACGCTCAAGTCGTACCAGCTCATCAGTTTAAGAGGGTCCAGCACCCGCGGTGCAGAGCTGGGCGGCGTCGAAACGCCACTCACCAGATCGCCACTTACGCACTTCACCTGGCCATCCACGCGCACGATCTCCTGAGCCGTGCCATCGAGCTGCAACAGCCGCTCGCTGACCGATCCATTGGCAACTCGGTGCCAGATATCGTGGGAAGAGAAGCTGCCGTTGCGTTCGTAAACGAACGAACCCTGGTAGCTCTGGGATTGCTCGGCTCGTGCCAGCTTGTTCAGCCACTCATTCGCCTGGGGCGAAGAGTTGGCTGCCAACGCTGGCACCATCATGCAACTGCCTACCAGCAGCGACAGAAGAGGTAGCGCGCGCATGATGCTCCTTAACTAGCGGTTTTCCAGGCTAGCGGCGCGGGCGTATGGCAGTGCGGTTTCAGTGCCCTTGAGCGCTGATTCCTGAGCGTGCTGTTTCAGATAGCCCGGCAGACGCTTGTCCCAGCCTTCCTGGCTCTGCAAGACACCATTGGCCATCGGCCCGGTGGTCTGCTCGCTGCTCTCGCTGTAGCCAGCCAGAACTGCCGGACCTTGCGTTTGCGGCATGGTCAGACCTTGCTGAGCAGGCTGCTGCGCGGCCAGTTCGC
Source organism: Pseudomonas shirazensis (assembly GCF_050496565.1). Taxonomy (GTDB): domain Bacteria; phylum Pseudomonadota; class Gammaproteobacteria; order Pseudomonadales; family Pseudomonadaceae; genus Aquipseudomonas; species Aquipseudomonas shirazensis_A. The sequence continues at coordinate 102,876 of NZ_JBNWAE010000010.1, read as the reverse complement.
TACCGGTGATTTCGTCCTGGTTATACAGACGCACGCCGGCCAATACTGCAACGGTAACCGAGGCAGCTACGGCCAGACGGCCGATGCTGCGCCAAGGGCCTTGTTTGACCTTGGCTGGCACAGCCTCATCGGCCAGTGCAGCAGAAACCGCCGCAGCGATGTCCAGCTTGGGCAGCAGCAGTTCCTTGTGCATGGCTGCACGGGCGACCTGGTAACGCGACCAGGTAGCACGGGTGTCGGCGTCATCAGTGGCGCTCAAAACACGACGCAGCTCCAATTCATCCGCTTCGTTGTCCATTACGGCGGACAGCGATTCCTGCAAAGCTTCACGACTCATGGCGGTTCCTCTCTTGGCTGTAGCCGCTGTCTCAGGATTCCTGCAGCAACGGCTGCAAGGCTTTATCAATGGCCTCCCGAGCGCGGAAAATCCTTGAGCGCACGGTCCCCACCGGACATTGCATGACGCTCGCAATGTCCTCGTAACTCAGACCATCAAATTCGCGCAAAGTTAGTGCCGTGCGCAGATCTTCTGGCAGTTGCTGGATGGTCCGATGGACGGTACCTTCGATCTCATCCCGCAACAACGAGCGTTCTGGGGACTCGAGATCCTTGAGACCATGATCGCCGTCATAGAACTCCGCATCCTCGGAGCTCACATCACTGTCAGGTGGCCTTCTACCGCGGGACACCAGATAGTTTTTCGCCGTGTTGATGGCGATGCGGTACAGCCAGGTATAAAACGCGCTGTCACCGCGGAAATTGCCTAGCGCCCGGTATGCCTTGATGAAGGCTTCCTGCGCCACATCCTGGGCTTCATGGGTGTCGTGTACAAAGCGCACGATCAACCCGAGAATCTTGTGCTGATACTTCAGCACCAACAGATCGAACGCTCGCCTGTCGCCGCGCTGCACGCGCTCGACAAGCTGCTGATCCTCTTCCTGGGTTAGCATGAATACTCCTCAGTGAACTTGAAGGAGCATTGCAACAGCCACCGTTCAGGCTTGCAAACATAGACTCGGGCTTTGCGCAAAAGTTCTCCCCTCCAAGCAAGTTTCCTGCGGCCTCTGGTCGGCTCGCACGAAAAAGACGCAGTACGGTCACGGCCGGCCGCGTCATTGATCTGGTCTTGATTTACGCAGGTATCAGCCCATTTCGAGCTACTGCCATGCGTCGCCTTGGCATTCGTGGCGTATGGGTAGCCTTCATAGGATTTCCAGCCAGACTGGAAAGTTCCCGGAAGATCGCCGTTGCGTGACAAGCGCCATTGGAAATCAGGCACCCGGGGCTGCTATAAAGGCAACCCGGCAACGTTTTCACGATAGTTTCACAATGCCATCTGCGCATCGCTATTGTGCCGTTCCCCTCCCCTAGATTACTAGTGCCCCGACATGAGCAAACAATTCCAATACGATGTCCTGGTGATCGGCAGTGGGGCTGCAGGCCTCAGCCTGGCACTCAACCTTCCGGATCACCTGCGCATCGCTGTGCTGAGCAAGGGCGACCTGGCCAATGGCTCGACCTTTTGGGCCCAGGGCGGCGTTGCCGCCGTGCTTGACGACACCGACACTGTGCAGTCGCATGTCGAGGACACCCTCAATGCCGGCGGCGGCCTGTGCTCGGAAGACGCGGTGCGGTTTACCGTAGAGCACAGCCGCGAAGCGATCGAGTGGCTGATCGAACAAGGCGTGCCATTTACCCGCGACGAACACCCACCGGGTGATGAGCGCAGCTTCGAATTTCACCTGACCCGCGAAGGCGGCCACAGCCACCGGCGTATCATTCACGCGGCCGACGCTACCGGAGCGGCGATCTTTACCACCCTGCTGCAGCGCGCCCGGCAACGGTCCAACATCGCCCTGCTGGAGCAGCGTGTCGCCGTCGACCTGATCACCGAGCGCCGCTTGGGCCTGGACGGCGAGCGCTGCCTCGGCGCATACGTACTGGACCGCAACAGCGGCGAGGTGGATACCTTTGGCGCACGCTTCACCGTGCTGGCAACCGGCGGTGCAGCCAAGGTCTACCTCTATACCAGCAACCCCGACGGCGCCTGCGGCGACGGCATTGCCATGGCCTGGCGCGCGGGCTGCCGGGTCGCCAACCTTGAATTCAACCAGTTTCACCCGACCTGCCTGTACCACCCGCAGGCCAAGAGCTTCCTGGTTACCGAGGCCCTGCGCGGCGAGGGCGCCCTGCTCCGCCTGCCCAATGGTGAGCGCTTCATGCCGCGCTTTGACCCACGCGAAGAGCTGGCACCACGGGATATCGTCGCGCGCGCTATCGACCACGAAATGAAGCGCCTGGGTGTGGACTGCGTTTATCTGGACATCACCCACAAGCCAGCCGAGTTCATCAAAAGCCACTTCCCGACCGTCTACGAGCGCTGCCTGACCTTCGGCATCGACATCACTCGCCAGCCGATTCCGGTGGTCCCTGCTGCGCACTACACCTGCGGCGGGGTGATGGTCGACGATCGCGGTCACACCGACGTGCCCGGCTTGTATGCCATTGGCGAGACCAGCTTCACTGGCCTGCACGGCGCCAACCGGATGGCCAGCAACTCGCTGCTGGAGTGCTTTGTTTATGGCCGCTCGGCGGCTGCCGACATCGAAGCGAGCCTGGACCGGGTTGAAATGCCGCAGGCGTTGCCTTGCTGGGATGCCAGCCAGGTTACCGATTCGGACGAAGACGTGATCATTGCGCACAACTGGGACGAACTGCGGCGCTTCATGTGGGACTACGTTGGCATCGTGCGCACCAGCAAGCGCCTGCAACGGGCTGAACACCGCGTGCGCCTGCTGCTGGATGAGATCGACGAGTTCTACAGCAACTACAAGGTCAGCCGCGACTTGATCGAGCTGCGCAATCTGGCCCAGGTCGCCGAATTGATGATTCGCTCGGCGATGCAGCGCAAGGAAAGCCGCGGCCTGCACTACACCCTAGACTATCCGGCGATGCTGCCCGAAGCGCGCGATACCATCCTCAGCCCGCTCTGAGCGGGCTCAGGAAGGCTGCGCCCAGCGCCTGCGACTGAACTTCAAACGCAGGCGCAGGCGCCGGTGTTGCTCCAGCGCCAGTGCGTCAGGACAAACGCACTGACTTTCGCTGAGGCGCCGCCCCGCTCGCACGAAACGCAATATCACCAGCCCCGGCAGGGCCATGCTGTCCGGCAGCAGGCGCACCGCCTGCCAGCCCTGGCTGCGGCTGTACAGCTGCCAGCCTTGGCTGTCGCGGCGCAGGCCGGTGATGGCGTCAGGATGAGTAAGCAGGATGCGTCGGGGAATGACCCAACAGGCGTGGCCCAGGCAGCCAGCGACGAGTGGCAGCAGCCACCAGCGCGGCTCGCTCAGGCACAGCGCCAGCAATGCCAGCGCCAGACTCGCCAGATAGGCCGTCAGCAGCCGGCGTGAGCCCTGCCAACGACACTGGAACTGCTCACTTGGGCTGGACACGGTCCAGAATGATCCGAACCATGCGCTGCAGCTCAGGGTCTTCAGACTCGCTGCGCTCCATGAACCAGCCGAACATGTCCTGGTCTTCACAAGCCAGCAAGCGCACGTAAAGCTCGCGGTCCGCTTCGTTCAGGGTGGCGTAGACTTCCTGGGTGAAGGGCACCAGCAGCACGTCGAGCTCCAGCATGCCGCGGCGGCTGTGCCAGAAAAGCCGGTTGATTTCAGTTTGTTCGACCATGGGACCCTCCTCGAATGGGCGGCGAGTATACCGCGCCAGGCAGACAGCGGCACAAGGCGTTGGTCTAGTCACCTACCTATTTTGTTACCAGCGTTCTATGATGGCTACCAGTCTCAAGCAACCGCGATGACCCATGGCCGACTCTGCTTTCTATTGCCCCCTTGCCCACGAGGGCATCCTCGCCGTTCGCGGCTCCGACGCTGGCAAGTTCCTGCAAGGCCAGCTGACCTGTAACCTCAACTACCTAAGCCAGGAGCAATCGAGCCTCGGCGCGCGCTGCATGGTCAAAGGCCGTATGCAGTCGAGCTTCCGCATCGTGCCCGAAGGCAACGGCCTGCTGCTGGCCATGGCCAGCGGCCTGATCGACGCGCAGCTGGCCGACCTGAAAAAATACGCGGTCTTTTCCAAAGCTACGCTGACCGACGAAAGCGCCAACTGGGTCCGCTTTGGGCTGGAGCACGCCGAGCAGGCCTTGCTCGCACTTGGCCTGGATGTGCCCGCTGCAGATGGCGCAACGGTCCGTGAACAGGGCCTGATCGCTATCCGCGTTTCGCCCGGCCGCGTTGAACTGTGGGTCCCGGCTGAACAGGCCAGCAAGGTGCAGCAGGAACTCGCTGCTACGCTCAGCGAAGGCAGCCTCAACGACTGGCTGCTGGGCCAGATCCGCGCCGGTATTGGCCAGGTTTTCGAGCAGACCCGTGAACTGTTCATTCCGCAGATGATCAATCTGCAGGCAGTGGGCGGCGTGAGTTTCAAGAAAGGCTGTTACACCGGCCAGGAAATCGTCGCGCGCATGCAGTACCTGGGCAAGCTCAAACGCCGTCAGTACCGCCTTGCGTTGGCCGCTACGGATGTGCCTGCGCCGGGCAGCCAGATCTTTTCGCCCACACACGGCTCTTCGGTTGGCGAAGTGGTGCTGGCAGCTGCCAGCAAACAAGGCTGCGAATTGCTGGCGGTGCTCAGCGCCGACGCAGTAGAAGATGACAATCTGCACCTGCTCAGCCTCGAAGGCCCACGTCTGACCTTGCTGAGCCTGCCTTACGAACTGGACCGCGACCGGGAAATCCAGCGCTGACCAGCCTGCCCCGCACAGTGCGGGGCTGCCACACTGCGGTAGAGAAACTCAATGAACAGACTGGCCGAGATGGTCCAGGCGCAATTACTCACTGCCATCGCCAATGACGACCTGGTCCTGCCGACTTTGCCGGAAGTGGCTCTGAGCATCCGCGAGGCTGCTGAAGACAGCGAGATCAGCGTCTCGGCACTGAGCCGGGTGATCGGCCGCGATGCCGCGCTATCTGCGCGCTTGATCAAGGTGGTCAACAGCCCCCTGCTGCGCGCCGCCGTCGAAGTCACCGATCTGCACACAGCGATTACCCGGCTGGGCATCAACTACAGCTGCAACCTGTCGATCGGGCTGGTGATCGAGCAGATCTTCCATGCCCGCTCGCCTGCCGTGGAGCAAAAGTTGCGCGATATCTGGGCCACCAGCCTCGAAGTTGCCGGCATCAGCTATGAACTGTGCCGCCGCTACACCGACCTCAAGCCCGATCAGGCGACCCTCGGTGGCCTGGTCCATCAGATCGGCGCGCTGCCGGTGCTGATCTATGCCGAAGAGCACAACGAGTTGCTGTCCGACCCGGTCTGCCTGAACTATGTGATCGAGCAGATCCAGCCGGTCCTCGGCGACAAGATCCTCAGTGACTGGGAGTTCCCCGAGCAACTGGTCAAACTGCCTGGGCAAATCCAGGACCTGGATCGGCGCACCGACAAGGTCGATTACATAGACGTGGTGCAAATCGCCCGCTGCCTGAGCCAGCGCGGCCGCAGCCGGCCACTGGCGGCACTGCCCGCCTATCAGCATCTGCGCTTGCCGCAGGGCACGGAGCTGGATGTTGCCGAGCTGCTTGAAGCGCGGAGCATGTTGCGCTGATAGGACCAAGACAGCCGGGGCCGCTACGCGCCCCAATCGCGACACAAGGCCGCTCCTACAGTGACCGCGTACGTTGCGGGTTGCGCGGTTCTGTAGGAGCGGCCTTGTGTCGCGATTGGGCCGCAAAGCGGCCCCGGCAATCCAGAGCCGACAATCCGTTTACCCGACCAGCCGCTAGTCAGCAATAAAGCTAACCCTAACCCTCAGCCCGCCATTCTCACCGTCATGCAAACTGATCTGGGCCAGATGCGCCCGACAGATCTCCCCGACAATCGCCAAGCCCAGCCCACTGCCCTGCGCACTACGCCGGTAAAAGCGCTCGAACACCCGCTCCCGCTCAGCTTCAGGAATGCCCGGGCCATCATCTTCAACCTCAAGCACCGCCGGCGCCAGCACACGCAAGATCACATTGCCGCCAACCGGCGTATGCGCCAGCGCGTTATCGATCAGGTTGCTGAGCAGCTCGTTGAGCAAGGTCGGCTCGCCTTTGAGCCACACCGGTGACTCAGCTTCCAGCGCCAGCGATACACCACGGGCATGCGCCAACGGCGCCATGGCCATCCCCAACTCCCGGCTCAGCTGGCTCAGATCAAGCCGCTGCGCGCCACCCTCGGCAATCGCCCGCGCGCCGTTTTCAACCCGCGCCAACGAAAGCAACTGGTTGGCCAAATGGGTCAGCCGGTCAGTGCCCTGGGCAGCCGACTCAAGGGTCTGACGCCATTCCTGCGGATCCTGCGAGCGCAGGCCCAACTCGACCCGCGCCTTGAGCGCTGCCAGCGGCGTACGCAGCTCGTGCGCGGCATCGGCGATGAACTGCGCCTGGCGCTCGAACTGCGCACGCAGCCGCTCGGTAAAGTGATTGAGCGCGCGTACCAACGGCCCCAGCTCATGTTGCACCTGCACTGTTGGCAAGGCACGCAGGTCGTCCGGCTGGCGCTCCTCTACCGCACTGCGCAAGCGCTCAAGCGGACGCAGCGCTGCACTGACGGCAAACCAGACCATGACCAGCGCACCCAGCGCCAGCATGCCAAGCCGCAACAGGGTATCGGCCATCAGCCCGCGGGCCATGCTCACCCGTGCTTCCTCGGTCTCGGCCACGCGAATCTCGGCCATGCCGTTCATGTTCGGCTCGCTGACCGCCTTGAGCAGGCTGACCACACGCACATCCTGGCCCAGGTAAGAGGCGTTGTAGAAACGCGCCAAGGCCGGATAGTCGTCAGTGCGAGGCGTGCCGGGCGGTGGTGGTGGCAGCTTTTCGTAGCCCGAGATCAAGCGCTGGTTGATGTCCAGCACCTGGTAGTAGATGCGCCCGGCACTGTCGTAGGCGAAGGTGTCCAGCGCCACATAGGGCACATCGGCACTCAGGGTGCCGTCGCGCTGGGACAAGCCCGCAGCAATCGTCCGCGCCGACGCCAGCAGGGTACGGTCATAGGCAGTGTCGGCGGCTTCGCGGCCGTTCCAGTAGGCGCTCAGGCCGCTGGCCAGCATCAGCACCACCAGCAGCAACGCAAGATTGCCCAGCAGCCGCCCGCGCAGGCTGGCGCCATCACGCATCACGATGCTCCAGCAGGTAGCCAAGCCCGCGGAAGGTGACGATGGCAACCGCATGACCGTCGAGTTTCTTGCGCAGCCGGTGCACGTAGATTTCGATGGCATCAGGGCTGGCTTCTTCGTCGAGGCCAAACACCTGGGCCGCCAGTTGCTCCTTGCTCATCACTCGCCCGGGCCGGGCAATCATCGCCTGCAGCACACTTTGCTCGCGAGAGGTCAGGGTCAGGTGCTCGTCACCCAGGCTGAAACGACGGGTGTCGAGGTCGTAGACCAGCGGACCACAGCGCTGCTGGCGTTCGCCACCGAGCACACTGCGCCGCAGCAGGGCCTTGACCCGCGCCTCCAGCTCGGTCAGTTCGAATGGCTTGGCCAGGTAATCGTCGGCACCCAGATTGAGCCCGTGCACACGATCCTTGACGTCACTGCGGGCAGTCAGCATCAACACCGGCAGTGTCTTGCCGCGGCCGCGCAGCCGCGCCAGCACTTCAAAACCGTCCATCCGCGGCAGGCCGACATCAAGCACCGCCACCGCGTATTCCTCACTGGTCAACGCCAGATCAGCGGCGATGCCGTCGTGCAGCACGTCCACAGTCAGGCCCTGACTCTTGAGCGCCTGAGCCACGCTTTCGGCCAGTTGCAGGTGATCTTCAACCAGCAGCACTCGCATCGGTTTCTCCCTTCGGTGAGGTGGGGGGCGCGTTAGTTGGCGCGGAGTGTACCGCCGTCGGCACACCTGTGAAGCCCCAATATGACAAACCTTTCATGTTGAAAGGTTAGCGAAAGGTTGGCGGCCTAGCATCGGATCAAGGATGCCCCGAGCGTCCACAAGCACCAGCAAGGTGCAGACCAATAAAAACAATAAACGGAGTCACTCGACGATGCTGTCATCACAGCCGCAGGCGTTCGCGCCTACCCGTTCCATTCGTCCTCGCCCCACTGCCATTGCCAGCGCCCTTGCGCTCGCCGGTATCGCGCCTGTCAGCCAGGCAGCCTTCTTCGAAGACAGCAGCGCCACCTTCGAAACCCGCAACATGTACTTCAACCGTGATTTTCGTGACGGCACCAGCAGCCAGCAGTCCAAACGTGACGAGTGGGCGCAGGGCTTCATGCTCAATTTCGAATCCGGGTACACCGAGGGCACTGTCGGCTTTGGCCTGGACGCACTGGGCATGGTCGGGATCAAGCTCGACTCCAGCGAAGACCGCACCGGCACCGGGCTGTTGCCGACCCATGACGACGGCAAGGCCGCCGACGAGTACTCCAAGCTGGGCCTGACCGGCAAGGTCAAGATCTCCAAGACCGAGCTCAAAGTTGGCTCGCTGATCCCTGAACTGCCGACCCTGCAGCCCAACGATGGGCGGATCCTGCCGCAGACCTTTCAGGGCGGCCTGCTGACCTCCAACGACATCAGCAACCTGACCGTTACCGCCGGGCGCCTGGAAAAAGCCAAGGACCGCAACGATACCAATTGGGAAGACATCGCCCTCAACAACAAGAACGGCCGTTTCGGCGGGACCTTTGCCGCCGACAACTATGACCTGGCCGGCCTTGACTACAAATTCACCGACCGCATCACCGGCAGCTACCACGTTGCCCAGCTCGACGACATCTACCGTCAGCACTTCGTTGGCATGGTCGCAACCCAGCCGTGGGGCCCGGGCACCTTCGGCGCCGACCTGCGCCTGGCGATCAGTGACGACCAGGGCCAGGCCCGCGCCGGCAAGATCGACAACACCACCGCCAACGGCATGCTCAGTTACGCCCTCGATGGCCACAAGCTCAGCGGCGCTTATCAGCACGTCTCGGGCGACAGCGCCTTCCCCTACGTCGATGGCGCCGACCCGTACCTGGTCAACTTCGTCCAGATCAACGACTTTGCCGGTGCCGACGAGCACTCCTGGCAGCTGCGTTACGACTACAACTTCGCTTCCCTGGGCATTCCCGGCCTGACCTTCATGACCCGCTACCTCAGTGGCGACAACGTCAGCCGCGCCGATGGCAGCGAAGGCAAGGAGTGGGAGCGCAACACCGAGTTCAAATACGTAGTCCAGACCGGGCCGTTGAAAAACGTCGCGGTGCGTCTGCGTAACGCCACCTTCCGCTCGAATTTTGCCCGCGACGCCGACGAAGTGCGGCTGCTGGTGAGCTACAGCGTGGCCCTGTGGTAACCCATAACAACAATACTTACGGAGATAGACGATGAACTTTTCCCTGCGCCGCCTCGTCCTCGCTACCGGTTGCCTGCTGTTGGCCGGTCAAGCACTGGCTGCTGAACCGAAACGCCCTGAATGTATCGCTCCGGCTTCGCCCGGCGGCGGCTTCGACCTGACCTGCAAGCTGGTGCAAAGCGCCCTGGTCAACGAGAAGATCCTCAGCAAACCGATGCGCGTTACCTATATGCCTGGCGGCGTCGGTGCGGTTGCCTACAACGCCGTGGTCGCCCAGCGCCCAGGCGATGCCGGCACCCTGGTGGCCTGGTCCAGTGGTTCGCTGCTGAACCTGGCCCAGGGCAAGTTCGGTCGTTTCGATGAAAACGCAGTGAAGTGGCTGGCCGCCGTGGGCACCAGCTACGGCGCCATCGCGGTGAACAAGGACTCGCCTTACCAAAACCTGGCTGACCTGGTAGCCGCACTGAAAAAAGACCCAAGCAAAGTGGTGATCGGCTCCGGCGGCACCGTCGGCAGCCAGGACTGGATGCAGACCGCGCTGATCGCCAAGGCCGCCGGGATCAACCCGCGTGACCTGCGCTACGTTGCCCTGGAAGGCGGCGGCGAAATCGCCACGGCATTGCTCGGCGGCCACATTCAGGTTGGCTCCACCGATATCTCCGACTCCATGCCGCACATTCAGAGCGGCAACATGCGCATCCTCGCCGTGTTCGCCGAGAACCGTCTCGACGAGCCGGAAATGAAGGACATCCCGACGGCCAAGGAACAGGGCTACGACATCGTCTGGCCAGTGGTACGTGGCTTCTACCTGGGGCCAAAAGTCAGCGACGAGGACTACGCCTGGTGGAAAGAAGCGTTCGACAAGCTGCTGACCTCCGAGGATTTCGCCAAGCTGCGTGACCAGCGCGAGCTGTTCCCGTTCGCCCTGACCGGGCCGGAGCTGGACGCCTACGTCAAGAAGCAGGTTGCCGACTACAAGACCCTGGCCCGGGAATTCGGCCTGATTCAGTAACACCCTACAGCTGCAGCACCTGTTGAAGCAGGTCAGCCCGCGCAGGCATCGGTGTAAAAACCAACGCCTGCGCGGGTAGAACCGCTCCCGCAAAACTGCAGCAAGGCAGCCCTCTCGAGGATTTCTCCATGATCCTGCAACGCATTTTTGCCCTGATCCTGCTGGCGGTGTGTGCCGTCCTGGCAGTGATGGCCTGGCCCTACCAGGCCGCGTTTTCCTACGAACCGGTGGGCCCGCGCGCCTTCCCGTTGTTGATGCTTGGCCTGATGGGCCTGGCCTTGCTGTACCTGGCGATTCGGCCGACGCCGATCGTGCATAAAGAGGATGAGCCGCCGCTGGATCGCCCGACCCTGATCAAGATTGCGATCTGCACCGGTTTGCTGATCCTGTTCGCCGCCACCTTCGAGAGCCTGGGCTTCATCGTCAGTGCGGTATTGATCGGCGTGCCGATGGCGCGCCTGTATGGCGGCCGCTGGCTGCACAGCGCAGTGGTAGTGGTGGCGATGAGCGTGCTGCTGTACTGGCTGTTCGATCGCGTGATGGACGTACCCCTGCCCCTTGGCCTGCTTGACGTGCTGGAGAACTGACAGATGGATACTTTAGGCTATCTCAGCCAGGGCTTCGGCGTCGCCTTGAGCCCGTACAACCTGGTTACCGCCCTGTGCGGCACCCTGATCGGCACCGTAGTCGGCCTGCTGCCGGGCCTGGGCCCGATCAACGGCGTGGCGTTGCTGATCCCGATCGCCTTTGCCCTGGGGCTGCCGCCTGAATCTGCCTTGATTCTGCTGGCCGCGGTGTACCTGGGTTGCGAATACGGCGGCCGGATCAGCTCGATCCTGCTCAACATCCCGGGCGAAGCTTCGACCGTGATGACCACCCTCGACGGTTACCCAATGGCTCGCCAGGGTCTGGCTGGGGTCGCGCTGTCGCTGTCGGCGTGGAGCTCGTTCATCGGTGCCTTCATCGCCACCTGCGGCATGGTCCTGTTCGCGCCGTTGCTGGCGAAGTGGGCGATTGCCTTCGGACCCGCTGAATACTTCGTGCTGATGGTGTTCGCCATTGTCTGCCTGGGCGGTATGGCCGGCGACAAGCCACTGAAGACGTTTATCGCGGCGTTGATCGGCCTGTTCCTGTCGGCAGTTGGTATCGATGCCAACAGCGGCGTGTACCGCTTCACCGGCGACAGCGTGCACATGGCTGACGGCATTCAGTTCGTGGTGCTGGTGCTGGGCCTGTTCTCGATCAGCGAGATCCTCCTGCTGCTGGAGAAAACCCATCATGGCCACCAGGCGGTAAAAGCCACCGGGCGCATGCTGTTCAACTTCAAGGAAGCGGCTTCGGTATTCGCGGTGAACATCCGTTGCGGCCTGCTCGGTTTCATCATGGGCGTACTGCCCGGCGCCGGCGCAACTCTAGCCAGCGCGGTTGCCTACATGACCGAGAAGAAAATCGCTGGCACCAGCGGCAAGTTCGGCAAGGGCGATGCACGTGGCCTGGCAGCACCGGAAACCGCCATCGGCGCTTCCTGCTGTGGTGCACTGGTGCCGATGCTGACCCTCGGCGTACCCGGTTCGGGCACCACTGCGGTCATGATCGGTGCACTGACCCTGTACAACATCACCCCAGGGCCGATGCTGTTCGAACAGCAACCCGACATCGTCTGGGGCCTGATCGCCTCGTTGTTCATCGCCAACATCATGCTGGTGATCCTCAACATCCCGATGATCCGCATCTTCACCCGCATCCTCGCCGTGCCGAACTGGGCGCTGGTGCCGGTGATCGCCATCATCACCGCAATCGGCGTGTACGCCGTGCATGCGACCACCTTCGACCTGTTCCTGATGGTCGGTATCGGCATCATGGGTTACATCCTGCGCAAGCTGGACTTCCCGCTGTCGCCGATCCTGCTCGGGTTCATCCTCGGTGGGCTGATGGAGCAGAACCTGCGTCGCGCCTTGTCCATCTCCAACGGTGAGCTGGGCATTCTCTACTCGAGCCCGATCAGCATGAGCGTGTGGGGCCTGACCATCTGCATGCTGTGCCTGCCGCTGCTGCGCATCTGGCGCCGCCGCAGCCTGCAACGTCGGGCTGTTGCGGATGCCTGATCGATCGTTGCCGCTGTTCTGGGCAACCGGGCTGGTCGGTCTTGCTGGCGGATTTCTCGCCAGCAAGGTCGGCTGGCCTTTGCCGTGGATGGTCGGCTCGCTGCTGGCGATCATCCTGGTACGTTGCCTGACCCCCTGGCAGTTGCCGGAAATCCCCAACGGCCGTAAATGCGGCCAGTGGATCATCGGCGTTGGTATCGGCCTGCACTTCACCCCGGCGATCATCGAACAGGTGTCCGGGCACTTCGGCCTGATTCTGTTCGGGGCGCTGTTCACCACCGCCTCCAGCGTCATCAGTGTGTGGCTGCTACGGCGCACTGGGGAAGACCGCGCGACTGCGTTTTTTGCCAGCATGCCGGGCGGCTCCGGTGAGATGGTCAACCTCGGTGCGCGCAATGGCGCGGTGCTCAGCCAGGTTGCTGCGGCGCAGAGCTTGCGTGTGTTGGCGGTGGTACTGTGCGTCCCTGCCCTGTTCAAGCTGCTGCTCGGTGATGGCGTGCCGGTCAGCCATGCCAGCAGTGTCGATTGGGGCTGGCTGGCGTTGATCACGCCGATGGCGGTGTTGGTCGGGTATGGCTGGCAACGGTTGCGCCAACCCAATCCATGGCTGTTCGGGCCATTGTTGGTGGCGGCAACGGTAAGCCTGGCGGCTGATTTGCAGATCACCCTGCCGGATGGCGCCAGCCAGATGGGCCAGTGGTTGATCGGCAGTGGCCTTGCCTGTCACTTCAACCGGGCGTTCTTCCGCCGCGCGCCGTCGTTTCTGGGCCGCACCTTGCTGGCTACCGCCTTGAGCATGGTGATTGCAGCACTTGCGGCGTGGGGCTTGAGCAACCTGAGCCAGCTGGACTTGCGTTCGCTGACGTTGGGCATGATGCCTGGGGGGATCGCCGAGATGAGCCTTACGGCGGAGACCCTGCAGTTGTCGGTACCGTTGGTGACAGCGATGCAGGTGATGCGCTTGCTGTTTGTGCTGTTTTTGGCAGAACCATTGTTTCGGCTGTGGAATGCGCGGGATCAGAACCAGTAAGGGGCGCAGCGCGCGCCCCACTAACGCCCATTCAGGCAGTCACGCAGGCAGCGCCCACTCCACAGGTTTCATGCCGTGCTGCTGCAGGAAGCGGTTGGCATGGCTGAAATGCCCGCAGCCGATAAACCCTCGATAAGCCGACAACGGCGACGGATGCACCGACTTGAGCACCAGGTGCTTGGTGCCGTCGATCAACTTCTGCTTGCTCTGGGCATGTGCGCCCCACAGCAGAAAAACCACATTCGATTGCCGCTCGCTGACCAGCTGGATGATCCGGTCAGTGAACGACTCCCAGCCTTTCTTGGCATGCGATGCGGCATTGCCCCGCTGCACGGTCATGGTCGTGTTGAGCAGCAGCACGCCCTGCTCTGCCCAACTCTGCAGATAGCCATGGGCAGGAATTGGCAGGTTCAGGTCACGCTGCAACTCTTTGTAGATATTCACCAGCGATGGCGGCGTCGGTACGCCTGGCTGGACCGAGAAGCACAGGCCATGCGCCTGACCTGGGCCGTGGTAAGGGTCCTGGCCGAGGATGACCACTTTCACCTGGTCCAGCGGCGTGCTGTTGAGGGCGTTGAAGATCAGCGGTCCCGGCGGATAAATCTCTTTGCCGGCGGCGTACTCCTGGCGCAGGAACTCGCGCAGCTGCTGCATGTAGGGCTGTTCGAACTCGGCGCGCAGCGCTTCCTTCCAGCTGGGCTCAAGCTTGATGCGGTCGTCGTCGGTCATCGGTGTGGTCCTGAAACTGAGGGGCGCGACACTAGGAAAGCTGCCCGAGCTTGTCAATCGATCCGACCGACGACCGGCAGCCTGCAGCAGAGCCGACCATACTGAGCGGATGACCTGTGCGAGGTAGTTCATGGCCGTAACCAGCGAAGTACTAACCGGCGTCGACGGTGCGCGAATCGGCATCGCCACACTGGATGCAGCGAAATCCCTCAACGCGTTGAGCCTGGCGATGATCGAGCAGCTCGAGGCGCTGCTGCGCGAGTGGGCGAGTGATCCTGGTATCGTCTGCGTACTGTTACGCGGTAACGGTGCCAAGGCGTTTTGCGCCGGTGGCGACGTACGTGCGCTGGTCGATCAATGCCGCGCGCAACCGGGCCAGGTGCCGGTATTGGCCAGGCAGTTCTTCGCCGCCGAGTACCGCCTGGACTATGCCCTGCACTGTTATCCAAAGCCATTGCTGTGCTGGGGCCACGGCCACGTGCTGGGCGGAGGCATGGGCCTGCTGCAAGGCGCTGGGGTCCGCCTCGTGACGCCGAGCAGTCGGCTGGCCATGCCGGAGATCAGCATAGGCCTGTACCCGGACGTAGGCGCCAGTTGGTTCCTAAGCCGTCTGCCAGGCAAGCTAGGGTTGTTTCTCGGCCTGACCGGGTCGCCGATCAACGCCCGTGATGCGCTGGACCTGGGCCTGGCCGATCGATTCCTAGGCGAACAACAGCAGGCAGCATTGATTGATGAACTGCTGCAGTTGAACTGGCAGGAGCAAACCGCCTTGCAGTTGAACAGCCTGCTCAAGTGCCAGCAGCACCGCGCCCTTGCAGACCTGCCACAGGCGCAGTGGTTGCCGCGGCGAGCACTGATCGACGAGGTGCTGGATGTGGCAGATCCGGTTGCCGCCTGGCGCGCTATCACCAGCCTGCGCCAGCACAGTGACCCGTTGTTGGCGGCTGCCGGGCAGCGCCTGCACGACGGTTGCCCGCTCAGTGCTCATCTGGTCTGGGCGCAATTGCAGCGAGCACGGCACATGTCGCTGTTGCAGGCGCTGCAGATGGAATATGCGATGAGCCTGAATTGCTGTCGGCATCCTGAATTCAGCGAGGGCGTGCGGGCGCGATTGATTGACAAGGACAACACACCGCGCTGGCACTGGCCGGATGTGGCCCAAGTGCCAGCGGCGGTGGTCGAGGCGCACTTTGCCAAAGCCTGGGAGGGCCGCCATCCGCTGGCCGATCACGTCTAGGGCAGGGCTTCAGCGATGCCGATTGCGATCATCGCGCCCGCCATCCGGGCGCCGATCACGGTCGCCATGGCCCCTTGAATGCCAACGCCCTTCCTGCGATCGACGGTCATCGTTGCGGTAATCATGCCGCTCTCGGTCACGACGGTATTCGTAACGCTGCCGATTACCGTAATCGTTGCGTGGGTTGCCGTACCACTGCTGGTTCATCCCTGGACGCGGTTGCGGCCGATAATGCGGCGCCGGTGCCGGGCGGTAATAGCGCGGTGCAGGCTGATAGTAGTAACGGGGCTGCGGCACTACGTAATAGTCACGCTCGTAGCGCTGGTAGCCGGGATAACCGTAACGCTCACCACTGTAGTACTGCGAGCGAGAATACCCGCCGCCGGCGTAATAAGGCGTACAGGCGCTGGTCAACACTGCGAGCAGGACAATGATTGGGATTCGATAGGACATGGCGGCCTCCTGGACCGCTGAGGTGCCCGACACAGCGGCGCTGGCGGGCGTCGATCGGCAAACGAATATCGACATGGGTTAAGACACTCACAACTCGATCCAGTGCGGTATGTGTAAAGATTTGCAACAACTCAGGTAACCCTGAAAAACATGCAGTTATTTTCCCGCCAGCTCTCTAGAATGTCGCCACTGGCACACATCACGGGAAGATCATGCCGTCACGTTCCGCCCTGTTCTCGCAGCGCTCGCTGATCCTCGCGCTGCTGATTCTGCTGGCCTGCGGTTTTCTTGCCACGTCTCTGCTCGGCTACTTTTCCTCGCGTGGCGCAATCCGTGATGGCATCGTCAATACCGAACTGCCGCTGACCTCAGACACCGTCTACTCGGAAATCCAGAAGGATCTGATCCGGCCGGTGCTGATCTCATCGATGATCGCGCAGGACACCTTCCTGCGTGACTGGGTGCTGGCCGGCGAGCAGGAGCCAGAGCGGATCACTCGCTATCTGGATGAAATCCTCAGCCAGCAGAACACCTGCACCGCGTTTTTCGTCTCCGAGCGCAGCCATACCTATTACCAGGCCAAGGGCGTGCTCAAGCAAGTCAAGCCGGATGCCTGGCGCGATGCCTGGTATTACCGCGTGCGCGAGTCGCAGGCGCCTTACGAGATCAACGTCGATCTGGACATGGCCAACCATGACAAGCTCACGGTATTCATCAATTACCGCGTGCTCGATTATGACCAGCGCTTCATCGGCGCAGCCGGGGTCGGCCTGAGTGTCGAATCTGTGGTCGAGTTGATCGACGCTTATCAGCAACGCTATCAGCGCGCCGTGTTGTTCACCGATGCCAACGGCAAAGTCATCCTGACCGGCTCGGACGGCAGCATGCATGGCCTGCGCGCAGGCCAGCAGCTGGCCGACAGCAAAGCCTTCGAGACGCTACTGGCGCGCATGGCGGTGCCCTCGCCTGGCAGCCACGAATATCAGGACGAAGCAGGCCACAGCCACTTTCTCAACGTGCGGCCCATCCCCGAACTGGACTGGTACTTGTTGGTCGACAAACGTGAGAGCGGCGCGCTGGACCGGGTCCGCCAGTCGCTGTACCTGAACCTGGCGATCTGCGCCATGATCACCCTGGTGGTGTTGTCGCTGCTGCATGCGATGGTCAAACGCCATCAGCAAAGCATCGAGTCGCTGGCCACGCTGGACAGCCTGACCGGCCTGCCCAACCGCCGCAGCTTTGACCTTTTGGCCGGGCAGGCACTGCAGCAAGCCAAACGCGAAAATGCGCCGCTGGTTGCCCTGCTGATCGACCTTGATCACTTCAAGCTGCTCAATGACACCCATGGCCACCTGGCCGGCGATGAAGTGCTGCGCCAGTTTGCCAACGTGCTACAGGGTAGCCTGCGCCAGTCGGATATCCTTTGCCGCTGGGGCGGGGAAGAGTTTATCGTGCTGCTGCGCGAGACCGAAGGCCGCCAGGCCATCGATGTCGCCGAGAAGGTCCGCCGCCGCACCGAGCAGTTGATCTTCAGCTACAACGACCAACCGCTGCGCCTGACCACCAGCATCGGGCTCAGTGCACTGCAACCCGACGACAGTTTGCACAGTTTGCTGACCCGTGCCGACCATGCCCTTTATCGGGCCAAGCAGGGCGGACGCAATCGCGTCTGCAGCGAGATGCCCGGAGCAGTCCATGCCTGACCCACAATCCTGCCCCGCCTGCGGCGCAAGCAACGGCTGCAGCCTGGCTGATCCACGCAGCGCCACGCAGAACTGCTGGTGCTTCAGCGTCAGCATCGACCCGGCAGTACTCGCCGCCCTGCCCGCCGAACTGCGCAACAAAGCCTGCCTGTGCCCGCGCTGCGCGGCGGTGGACGACCAGCTCAAAGCGGCGCAACAGCCGCCAATTGGGTAAACTGCGCGGCCAATTCCTGTGCTGTTGCCACCATGCGCCTCGATCGCTTCCTCGCCAATCTGCCCTGCTACAACCGCCAGCAGGTGCGCCTGCTGCTGGCCCAGCAGCGTGTGCGTGTGGATGGCCAGGTCTGCACCGACCCACTGCACGAGGTTCGCGAGTTCAGCCGGGTCGAGGTCGATCAGCAGGTGCATCAGGTCGGTCGCCCGGCGCGCTACCTGATGCTGCACAAGCCGGCCGGCTGTGTCAGCGCCACCCACGACCCGCAGCACCGGACCGTGCTCGACCTGCTCCCGGCCGAGCTGCGCGCTGACCTGCATATCGCCGGGCGGCTGGACTTCAACACCACCGGGCTGCTCCTGCTGACCAATGATGGCCAGTGGTCGCGGCGCCTGACCCAGCCCAGCACGAAACTGGCGAAGGTCTATCGCGTAGAGACCGAAGACGAGATCGGCGCGCACTACCCGGCCAAGTTCAGCGAGGGCTTCTACTTCGCCTTCGAAGACCTCACCACCTTGCCCGCCCAGTTGGATGTACTCGGCCCTCGGCTGGCCAGGCTGGCGATTGTCGAAGGCCGCTATCACCAGGTGAAGCGCATGTTTGGCTACTTCCAGAACAAGGTCGTTGGCCTGCATCGCGAGTCGATGGGCGGCATCCAGCTCGACCCTGAGCTGGCCCCTGGCGAATTCCGGCCGCTGACAGCCGACGAAATCGCGCTGTAAACAGCATCTCTTTCAAGGTCTTCGGAATTGATTCTCGGCTTGAGTCTGCTGGGGCCGCTTTGCGGCCCTTTCGCGACACGAGGCCGCTCCTACATTTGACCGCGTTGCCTTGGCGTTGCGCAGCCGGCGTAGGAGCGGCCTTGCCGGGGCGCCGGACCGGTCGGAATGGGCTGCGCAGCGGCCCCAGCAATCTCAAATCAGAGGGAAGGGATGGCTGTAAACACCGAGTATCACCAAGTCAGACCGCCGAGCGTTTTTATTCAGCAATTGCTCAACGGCACTTGCGGGAATAGCTTCAGGCTGCTTGAATCGAAATCGTCAGTCCGCATGTGACTCCCCAGTCACACCTGCAGTCCAAGACACCTTTTTGCTGGCCACCCACGGTCTCGCTACCTTGGGGGCACGGCAGATTGCCCCGCCTACAACAACAGCGTCGACACGTGTGCGAAGGATCGACACCGGGCTCTGTAACCTCTTCAGGCGTATGCCTACCTGTCATAAAGAACGTGCACCCTAGGTGACGCGAATACCCTTTTTGCGCCAGGAGTCGATGACATGAGGCCAGAAATCGCTGTACTTGATATCCAAGGTCAGTATCGGGTTTACACGGAGTTGCATCGCGCCGACGGCGCCGAGAAGACGATCATCCTGATCAATGGATCGCTGGCGACCACGGCTTCTTTCGCTCAGACGGTGCGCAGCCTGCACCCGCAATTCAACGTAGTGCTGTATGACCAGCCCTATGCCGGCAAGTCCAAGCCGCACAATCACCACGAGCGGCTGCTGACCAAGGAAACCGAGGCGCACATCCTGCTGGAGCTGATCGAGCACTTTCAGGCCGACCACGTCGCCTCGTTTTCCTGGGGTGGCGCCTGCACCCTGCTGGCCTTGGCGCACCAGCCGCGACTGGTGAAGAAGGCCATCGTCAGCTCATTCTCGCCAGTGATCAACGAACCGATGCGCGACTACCTCGAGCGCGGCTGCGAATACCTCGCTGCCTGCGATCGCTACCAGGTCGGCAACCTGGTCAACGACACCATCGGCAAGCACCTGCCGTCGCTGTTCAAGCGCTTCAACTACCGGCACGTCAGCAGCCTCGACAGCCATGAATATGCGCAGATGCTGTTTCACATCAACCAGGTGCTGCAGCATGACCTGGAGCGGGCCCTGAAGAGCGCGGCCAACATTGCCATCCCGGTACTGTTCATCAACGGTGATCGCGATGAGTACACCACCGCCGACGACGCTCGCCAGTTTGGCCGTCATGTCGACCAGAGCCACTTCAGCGTGATCAACGGCGCCGGGCACTTCCTCGACATGGAGCACAAGACCGCCAGCGATGCACAACGCAGCGCCATGCTCGGTTTCCTCAAACCGAGCCAACGCGAGCCGCGCCCGCGCAGTCACTATGTGCAGGGCCAGCATGCATTGGCGATCTGAGCCTGCCGGCGTGCTTTTGCCCGTGCCACAGCCACGCGCAACAAGCCGCCGGACAGCTAAATTTCAAGGCTGGGCTTTTATTCACCAGAGGGTTCTGGTACAAAGTCGAGCTGCAAAGCGCACGCCGCTTCGCTGGCAAGGATGTACGCGTAAAGCGGGTATAGTTTAATGGTAGAACAGTAGCTTCCCAAGCTTCCGACGAGGGTTCGATTCCCTCTACCCGCTCCACCTCGTCCACCGTTGCACCGCATGACATTTGCGCAATGTCATAGCCTGTCTAAAGGAGCCTTGGCTCCTTTTTTCGTTTCTGCCCTTCCATCGATTTGCTGCAGACCTTGCCGGCCCTTGTCGGCTGCAACGCGCTGCGCGCAAAAAGCTTGCACAGCAGCCGCAGCAGGCGGATAAGCTCGTGCTTTGTGTGAAACATTTCCAAAGGACTGCGCATGTTTCTCTCCCGCTGGCTTCCGGGCCTGGCCAACCTGCTGCATTACCGCCGCGAGTGGTTGCACGCCGACGTGCAGGCTGGCTTGTCAGTGGCCGCGATCCAGATCCCGATCGCTATCGCCTATGCGCAGATTGTTGGCCTGCCGCCGCAATATGGGCTGTATGCCTGCGTGCTGCCGATGATCGTCTACGCCCTGATCGGCAGCTCTCGGCAGTTGATGGTCGGCCCCGACGCCGCCACCTGCGCCATGATCGCCGGGGCCGTGGCGCCGTTGGCGCTGGGTGATCCACAGCGGATTGCCGAGCTGTCGGTGATCGTCACCGTGCTGGTCGGGGTCATGTTGATTGCCGCCGGGGTGGCCCGCGCAGGGTTCATCGCCAGTTTCTTCTCGCGACCGATCCTGATCGGTTACCTCAATGGTATCGGCCTGAGCCTGATCGCCGGCCAGTTGAGCAAAGTGGTTGGCTTCAAGATCGAAGGGGACGGCTTTATCCTCAGCCTGATCAACTTCGCCCAGCGCCTGGGTGAAATCCACTGGCTGACACTGGTGATTGGTCTGGCTGGGTTGGGCCTGCTGATCGGGTTGCCAAGGCGCTACCCGCGCCTGCCGGGAGCGCTGGTGACCGTAGTGCTGTTCACCTTGATTGCGGGGGTGTTTGGCCTGGACCATCTTGGCGTCGCCATCCTCGGCCCGGTGCCCGGCGGCATGCCCCAGCTGGCCTGGCCGCAGAGCTCTCTGGCAGAAACCAAGAGCCTGCTGCGCGATGCCCTCGGGATCGCCACCGTGAGCTTTTGCAGTGCAATGCTCACGGCACGCAGCTTTGCCGCGCGGCATGGCTATGCGATCAATGCCAATCATGAGTTCGTTGCCTTGGGTGTGAGCAATCTGGCTGCCGGGTTCTCCCAGGGCTTTGCCATCAGCGGTGCCGACTCGCGCACGGCGGTCAACGACATGGTCGGTGGCAAAAGCCAGCTGGTCGGCATCATCGCCGCGCTGGTGATTGCGCTGATTCTGCTGTTCTTCACCGCGCCCATGGCCTGGATTCCACAGGCGGTGCTCGGCGCCGTGCTGCTGATGGCCGGCTGGGGGCTGATCGATGTGCGTTCGCTGGGCAAGATCTACCGGCTCAGCCGCTTCGAGTTCTGGCTGTGCCTGCTGACCACGATTGGTGTGCTTGGCCTGGGCGTGCTGCCCGGGATCATCTTCGCGGTGACCCTGGCCATCCTGCGCTTGCTCTACAGCATCTATCAACCCACCGATGCCGTGCTGGGCTGGGCTCCGGGGATCGAAGGCCAGGTCGACGTCCGGCAACACCCCGACGCACGCACGGTGCCGGGCCTGGTGGTGTACCGCTTCGATGACGCGATCCTGTTCTTCAACGCCGACTACTTCAAGATGCGCCTGCTTGAGGCGGTGCAGCGCGACAGCCAGCCGCGCGCGGTGCTGTTCGATGCCGAAGCGGTGAGCAGCATCGATGTCAGCGGTATCGCGGCCCTGCGTGAAGTACGCGACACCCTCGCCGCGCAAGGTATCCATTTCGCCATCGCGCGGGCGCGAGGGACGTTCTTGCGCATGCTGGTGCGCTCGGGCATGGCCCGGGAAATGGAAGACAAGCTGCTGTTTGGCTCAGTGCGCGCCGGTATTCGTGCCTATCGCGTGTGGAGCAACCGGGAACGCCAGGCGTCTGCACCACAGCGCGAAGCGCCAGCTCAGTAACCAAGCCCTTGCAACAGCTGCTGTTCAGTCTGGGCGGCAGGCCTTTGATAAAAGCGCAGCAAGGCCCCGCTGCGGTTAGTGAAAATGCCATCAACGCCGGCCTGCATGGCCTTGCCGAAATCGACCGGTTGATCGAGCGTGTATACATGCACCAGCAAGCCACGCTGATGGCTGAGCTGGTTCATCCAGGGCTGGATCAGGTCGGCATAACTCTGCTCACCCAGGCTGCTGCGCGTTGCTGATGGGCCAATGCCGACCGCTCCGGCGTTCTTGGCCAGGTCGATCCAGCGCTCGTATTCAGCGCGATCGCGAGGTTGCTGACGCGCGTAAAACGCCGCCTTGTCCTGCTCGCCTGACTCGGCAAACGACTGCCCGGAGGCCGGTTCGATGCTGCCTTTGCCAACCCACAGCAAGAGCACCTTGGGTACCTGCGGCATGACCGTGTGGAGCAGGCCCAGACTGTTGCGGTCAAAAGTCTGCAACACCACGCGCCCCGTCTGGTCGAGCCAGCCGCGAGCCTGCAGGCGCGCGGCGAGGTCCTGCTCGATGCCAGGAAACTGCCCGGCCAGCTTGGTCTCGATGTACAGCCCAGGCTGGCGCTCGGGATTGCCCTCGGCGACATCGATCACCTCATCCAGGGTCAATATCTGCAAGCCGGAAAACGCCGCGCGAGCGCGTTCGGGATAAGCCCGATTGAACCAGCTGCCGGCATCGAGTGATTTCAGTTCAGCCAGGGTAAACGCACTGACCGGGCTGCTGGCGCGCTCAGGGAAACGCTCGGCAACGTCACTGGTACGCGCCAGCACGTCGTCATGCACGACCACCAGCACGCCATCACTGCTGCGTTGCAGGTCCAGTTCCAGATAGTCAGCGCCCAGATCCCGCGCCAGCAAGTAGGCAGGTGCCGTCGACTCCGGTGCATCAAATGATGCACCCCGGTGAGCGATCACCGCTGGATAGGGGATATTCACGGCACGGGCCAGGCGCTCGCCCTCGGCGGCATTGGCGCCACCCCAAGTAGCCAGCAGCAAGAGGCCGAACAGGTACAGGCGAGAGTTCATGGTCGCTTCCTTACAGTTAAGCGGCTGACGGTGCTGAGCAGGTGAATACAGCACATCGGCGTGACATGCTAAAGTCGCGGTGTTTCCCTGCCAAACCACGGACCCCGCATGCCCCCAGTTGACGCCCATCTGACTTCCTGGCCCGAGCTCGAGCAACGCCAGCCGTGCCAGGCCCTGCTCCTGGGCAACGGCGCCAGCCGTGCACTGTGGAAGCCGTTTGGTTATTTTTCGTTGTTCGAGCAGGCACAGAAGGTACGCCACAAAGGCCTGGGCGTCAGTGACCAGGCCTTGTTCAAAGCCTTGGCCAGCGAGCTGTTCGAGCCGCTGCTGAGCACGCTCAACACCACCGTGCGGGCCAACGCCGCCCTGGCGATCAATTCGACTGCGCCGCTCAATCGCTATTACTCGATCAAGGAAGCATTGATTCACGCGATCCGCTCGGTGCACATCCCCTGGCCGCTGCTGCCCAGCGCCAACCTGAGTGCGATCAATCAGGCGCTCAGAGCCTACCGCAGCGTCTACACCAGCAACTACGATCTGCTTGTGCCTTGGGCAGTACGCCAAGCGCCCGAAGGCTTTGCTGCGCTGTTCGACGAAGAAGGGTTTTTCGACGTCCGCCGCACTCACGCCGAGGGCACTCGGGTATTGCACCTGCACGGTGGACTGCACCTGCTCAAGCTGCCAGACGGCAGCACGCGCCAACGCAGCGCCGAGAACGGCGAGTTGCTTGACGGCTTTGCCGTGAATATCCCTGGCGAGGTGCCGCTGTTCATCAATGAAGACCGCAGCGAGCACAAGCTGCGCGCCATTCGCAGTTCGGATTACCTGAGCTGGGGCCTTGGCCAGCTGGCCAGCGAACGAGAGGGCCTGTGCCTGTTCGGCCAGCATCTGGACAGCACGGATCAACACCTGCTCGATGCCATCCGCCAGGCCCGCCCGGCTCATCTGTGCATTGCCATTCGCCCCTTGAGCGAGGCGTCGATCATCAACCAGAAGCAGCACTTTCTGCAGCGTTTCGGCGATATGCCCGAGACCTCGGTGCATTTCTTCGACGCCAGCAGTCATCTGCTCGGCGCCCCAGACCTGGCAGTCGAAGTGCCTGTCGACTTCGCCCGCCGGCGCTGACCAGCGAGTGTGCGACAGCACCCGACAGTGACAAGCGCAGGAACCCGGCAGATGAACCCGCTAGACGATTTCGAGGCAGATTCGATCGATGCTCAGGCCGCAGGCTGGCTGGTGCGCAATCGCTATGATTCATCAAGGCACAATCGCAAGGCGTTCAAGCAATGGCTGCGCGACCCAGAGCACGCCCGCGCCTATCGCCAGCTCGAACACCTGTGGCAAGACCTGGAAGCGCTCAAGCAGGCCGCCCATCCGTCCGCGCCTGTGGCGCAGCGATCACCACGGCGGCTGGTGATGATTGCTGCAGTGGGTATGGCCTGTGCCGTTATGACCGCAAGCCCGGAAGCCCACGGGCTTTTTTTACATGTACGGAGCCACTCGACAAGTCAGCTGCTCCCGGTGGCTAACTAAACAGCTCGCTGGAAGAATTCATTCAGCCTAGCCACTTGATTGCCCAGACGCGCGGACCACGCCGAATCTCATGGCCACCTTAGCTATGCCGGTAGAGTCGCACTTATAAGCCGCGCCTGCGGTAATACTTGTCGCACGTCCATAAGGGCGCTATGCACTGCATCCTTTGCGGATCCAGCCTTGCGCGCAAACTCAAGTGCCAGTCGGCCTGCCTGTCCGATTCCGACTATCGCATCGCCACAGTTCGAAGCACCCAAACGCTCCAGCAGAGCATCGGTGTCTTGATGATCGAATTGATATCGGAGTATGAATACGTATTCGACCACTTTCATATCCCTCTGCGCATTCTTCACTGCAACGCTGAACAGCGATGCAGCGATAACACTACAGGTGGACAGACCTAAGCAGGTGTCCGACGCACACACTTGGGAATAGTCCTACAAAAAATGACACTGCTTGAGCCTTAGCCCACTGTGGCTTAATCACCCACACCAGCAATCAACCCATCCCCCTGCAACAACGTCTCCAGGCAGTGCTCCTTAACCCCATAAAAGCGCTTGAGCTCGGCGATCTTCTCCAGCAGCGCCGTGGCATCCACCGGCTGCTTGCGCTTGACCGCAAGGATCATCTTGTTCTTGTTGGTGTGCTCCAACGAGATGAACTCGAACACCTTGGTCTCGTAGCCGCAGGCTTCCAGGTACAGCGCGCGCAGGCTGTCGGTGAGCATTTCGGCCTGCTGGCCGAGGTGCAGGCCGTATTGCAGCATCGGCTGCAGCAAGCCCGGGCTTTGCAGTTGTGGGCGAATCTGTTTGTGGCAGCACGGCGAGCACATGATGATCGCGGCGTTGCAGCGGATACCGGTATGGATGGCGTAGTCGGTGGCGATATCGCAGGCATGCAGGGCGATCATCACGTCGATGGCGGCGGGCACCACGCTGCGTACGTCTCCGCACTCGAACACTAGGCCCGGGTGCTCCAGGCGTGCCGCTGCGGCGTTGCACAGTTCGACCATGTCCGGGCGCAACTCGACGCCGGTCACCTGCGCCTGGCGGCCAAGGGTGTTGCTCAGGTAGTCGTGCATGGCGAAGGTCAGGTAGCCCTTGCCTGAACCAAAGTCGGCAACTTTCAGCGGCTGCTCGGCAGCCAGTGGTGCGCTGCTGAGGGCATGGTCGAAGACTTCGATGAACTTGTTGATCTGCTTCCACTTGCGCGACATCGACGGGATCAACGCGGCCTGCGCGTCGGTAACGCCCAGATCACGTAAAAACGGCCGGGTCAGGTGCAGGTAGCGTTTCTTCTCGCGGTCATGCCCTGCCGGAGCTGCCTCGCGAGCTGGCTGCGCGAGGTGGCGCTGCAGCATCGGCTTGCCCTTTTTGCTGAAGGCCAACTGCACTTCACCTTCGCTGGTGAACAGGTGGGCGTTGCGAAAGCTCGCCGGCAGCAGCTCGGCGACCAGCGCCTGCGCTTGCTCGTTGGGTAGATTGCGGGTGATGTCGCGGGTCTCATAGCGATAGACCAGGGACAGACTGGCCTGGCCTTTGATCAGCAGCGGCTTGGCAATGATCCGCTGCAGGCTTTGCTCGGCGCCAACATGCTTGGCCAGCACCAGCTTAGCCAGGCTGCCGGCCTCCAGCGAGTCGGCCAGCAGACGCAGGAACTGGGCAAGCGGATCAGCCGCAGACGAAGTGGAAGGCGTGGCAGACATGGGACGGTGGGGCCTCGAATAACCGGGAGCGCAGTGCGCAGTGGCCGGCATTCTACGTTGCCGCCCGGCCTTCGCGAAGTTTTCTCGACAGCCGTGGTCACTCGAGGATCACCAGTCGGTTGGGCAGTTGGTTGCGTCGCTGGGTGGCCGGCAAGGGTCGGCTGAGCTGCTCGGCACAGGCGTCGATGCACTCGATAAAGCCCTGCAGGGCCTGGCCCTGGCGGACCTGTTCGGTAAAGCGGGCAATCAACGCGGCGCGTACATGCGGGTCGAAGTGCTGTTCAATGCCGCGGTCGGTCAGAATCGTTACAAAGTTCTCGGCCTGGCTGACAAAGATCAGCACGCTGCCGGTGCCATGATCACGTTGCCGTTCAAGGGCTCGAAATTGCTGGCGCGCAAGGCTCAGCGCAGTGCGCTGGCACACGCGCCTTGGCACCAGCCGATGACCCAGCCGTGGATGGCGCAGCAGCAGGCACAGGGCAACGAAAATCAGCAGTTGCGCCACCAGCAGGCCGCGCACGCTTGGCCAGCCAACCAGTAAGTGCAGCAGCCCTGGCAACAGCAATGCCAGCAGCGCCGCGCAAAACAGCGGCAGGTAGGCAAACTCGTCCGCCCGCCGCGCCAGCACGCTGACCAGCTCGACGTCGGTACGCCGTTCAGCACGGGCTATCGCTTCGGCGACCAGCCGTTGCTCATATTCGCTAAACACACTCATGCCGTTGGTCTCTCGATCGTTCTTATAGTTGTTGTCCCGGCACCGGGCTGGCGCGAGTGTATCTCAACAACTACCAGACATCAGGCATAATCCACCGCAGCCGCCAATGCTGTAGGGCCGATCAACCAACGATCGCCTTTGGCCAAGAACAATAGCCGCCTGAACCCTTCGGCCACACACATTAGTGTGGCCATGACGCAGGCCTCGAATACGGAATTGATGATGAAACTGTCCATGCTCGGCCTGGCCATGGCCTTCGCCAGTCAGGCAACGTTTGCCGCCACTGCTGCCCCGCCCCTGCAGGACAAGCAGGCATTCATCGAGCACTTGATCAGCCAGATGAGCGTCGACGAGAAAATCGGCCAGTTGCGCCTGATCAGCATCGGCCCGGAAATGCCCCGCGAGAAGATCCGCGAAGAAATTGCGGCCGGGCGCATCGGCGGCACCTTCAACTCGATCACCCGCGACGAGAACCGGCCGATGCAGGACGCCGCCATGCGCAGCCGCCTGAAGATCCCGATGTTCTTCGCCTATGACGTGATTCACGGTCACCGCACCACCTTCCCGATCAGCCTGGGCCTGGCGGCCACCTGGGACATGCAGGCTATCGCCAAGGTCGGTCGCACCTCGGCCGCTGAGGCGGCTGCCGACAGCATCGACATGACCTTTGCACCGATGGTCGACATCGCCCGTGACCCGCGCTGGGGCCGTACCAGCGAAGGCTTTGGCGAAGACACCTACCTGACCTCGCGGATCGGCCAGGTCATGGTCGAATCGTTGCAGGGCAGCAGCCCGGCCAACCCGGACAGCATCATGGCCATCGTCAAGCACTTCGCCCTGTACGGCGCGGTTGAGGGCGGGCGCGACTACAACACGGTCGATATGAGCCTGCCGAAAATGTACAACGACTATCTGCCGCCGTACCGCGCCGGCCTCGATGCCGGCGCAGGCGGCGTGATGGTCGCGCTGAACTCGATCAACGGCGTGCCGGCCACCTCCAATACCTGGCTGATGAACGACCTGCTGCGCAAGGACTGGGGCTTCAAGGGCGTCACCATCAGTGACCACGGCGCGATTCAGGAACTGATCCGCCACGGCGTCGCCCAGGACGGCCGCGAAGCCGCCAAGCTGGCGATCAAGGCCGGCATCGACATGAGCATGAACGACTCGCTGTATGCCGAAGAACTGCCGGGTCTGGTCAAGTCGGGCGAAGTGACCCAGGCCGAACTGGACCAGGCCGTGCGCGAAGTGCTGGGTGCCAAGTACGAGATGGGCCTGTTCAAAGACCCTTACCTGCGTATCGGCCAGGCCAAGGACGACCCCAAGGACGTGTATGCCGACGAGCGCCTGCACCGTGACGCCGCTCGGGATGTCGCCCGGCGCAGCCTGGTGCTGCTGGAAAACCGCCAGCAGACCCTGCCCCTGCGCAAGGCCGGCACCATCGCCGTGGTCGGCCCTCTGGCCGATGCACCGATCGACATGATGGGCAGCTGGGCCGCCGCTGGCCGGCCAAACCGCTCGGTCACCGTGCGTGAAGGTCTGCGTCGCGCCGTTGGCGATCAGGCCAGGCTGATCTATGCCAAAGGCGCCAACGTCAGCGGCGACAAAGCGATGGTCGACTACCTGAACTTCCTCAATTTCGATGCCCCGGAAATCGTCGACGACCTGCGCCCTGCTGCAGTGTTGATCGACGAAGCGGTCAAGGCTGCACAACAGGCTGACGTGGTCGTGGCGGTAGTCGGTGAATCGCGCGGCATGTCGCACGAGTCATCAAGCCGTACCACCCTGGAAATCCCCGCCGTGCAGCGTGACCTGATCAAGGCGCTGAAAGCCACCGGCAAGCCACTGGTGCTGGTCCTGATGAATGGCCGACCATTGTCGATTGGCTGGGAACGGGAACAGGCCGACGCCATGCTGGAAACCTGGTTCAGCGGCACCGAGGGCGGCAACGCCATCGCTGACGTGCTGTTCGGCGACTACAACCCGTCGGGCAAACTGGCGATCACCTTCCCGCGTTCGGTCGGGCAGATCCCGATGTATTACAACCACCTGCGCATCGGTCGGCCGTACACACCGGGGCAGCCGGGCAACTACACCTCGCAGTACTTCGAAGAGCCCAATGGCCCGCTGTATCCGTTCGGTTATGGCTTGAGCTATACCAGCTTCGAACTGTCCGGGTTGAGCCTGAACAGCAAGTCCCTGAAGCGCGGCGACACCTTGCAAGCCAAGGTCACCGTGAAAAATACCGGCAAGCGTGACGGCGAGACGGTGGTACAGCTGTATCTGCAGGACGTCAGCGCATCGATGAGCCGCCCGGTCAAAGAGCTGAAGAACTTCCACAAGTTGCTGCTCAAGGCGGGTGAGTCGCGCACTGTCAGCTTCAACATCAGTGAGGATGACCTGAAGTTCTACAACAGCCAGTTGCAGCGGGTCGCCGAGCCCGGCCAGTTCAACGTTCAGGTTGGCCTGGACTCTGAAGCGGTGCAGCAGCAGAGCTTCGAATTGCAGTAACCCGGTCCCTGGCGCTGCGGCACCTTCATTGCGTGATTACCCTGCAATGAAGGCCGCCAGCGGCGACCTCTGGCTCAGCTGAACCTCTCAGGAACCGCCCCATGCCTTCTTCGTTTCGAGCCTTGCGTCTGAGCCTGGTCGTGCTGCTGATCCTGCTCGGCACTGCGCTCAGCGCAGGCTGGGCGATGCATCACGCAAAACGCCATTCGATGCAGACCGACGCCCAGCGTGCGGCGCAGCAGTTGGGCCTGTATGCCAACTCGCTGCACACCCTGATCGAACGTTATCGTGCCCTGCCGGCGGTGCTGGCGTTGGACCCGGAGTTGATTGCGGCGCTGGCAGGGCCGGTCGAGCCGGCGGTTCAGCATGCGCTCAATATCAAGCTGGAGCGGATCAACGGCGCGGCCAACTCATCGACCCTGGAATTGCTCGACCAGAGCGGCCTGGCCGTGGCGGCCAGCAACTGGCGGCTACCGAGCACCTACGTCGGCTCCAACTACGGTTTCAGACCGTATTTCAAACAGACCCGCAGCCAGGGCAGCGGGCGCTTCTATGCCGTCGGCGTCACCAGTGGTATCCCGGGCTATTTCCTCTCCAGCGCAGTCAAGGACCTGCAAGGGCGTTTCCTCGGTGCGATGGTGGTCAAGCTGGAGTTTCCCGAGCTTGAGCGCGAGTGGCGTCAGGGCAGCGATGTGCTGCTGGTCAGCGATGCCCGCGGGATCATCTTCATCGCCAATCAGGACGGCTGGCGTTACCGCGAACTGACCCCGCTGTCCGGCGCCGACCGCGCCGAACTGGCTGCCACCCGCCAGTACGACAAGCAGCCACTGCTGGCGCTGCAACACCAGGCACTGACCCGCTTCGACGAACACAGCCAACTGAGCCGGGTGCAAGGCCCTGATGGCCCGGTCGAATACCTGTGGCAGAGCCTGCCACTGCCTAGCGAGGGCTGGACTCTGCATTTGCTGCGCAAGCCGCAGGTCAGTGAAGACGTGCGCAACGCCGGGCTGGCCGCTGCCGCCATCTGGCTGAGCCTGGTGTTCGCGCTCCTGTTCGTCAGCCAGCGCCTGCGCCTGGCCCGTTTGCGCCAGCGCAGCCGCGAGGCGCTCAAGCGTCAGGTCGAAGAGCGCACCCGGCAATTGCGCACAGCCCAGGAGGGCCTGGTGCAATCGGCCAAGCTAGCCGCCCTGGGGCAGATGTCGGCGGCGCTGGCGCACGAGATCAACCAGCCGTTGACCACCCAGCGCATGCAACTGGAAACCCTGCGGCTGTTGCTCGACCACGGCCGGTATGACGAAGCGCGCCAGGCGCTGGAGCCGCTGGAACAGATGCTCACGCGCATGGCCGCGCTCACCAGCCACCTGAAAACCTTCGCCCGCAACAGCCCTGGCGGCCTGCGCGAACGGCTGGATCTGGCCACGGTGGTCGATCAGGCGCTGCACTTGCTCGATACCCGCATCCGCAGTGAAGAGGTCGAAGTAGCGCTGTACCTGGCTCGCCCAGCGTGGGTGCGCGGCGATGCCATTCGCCTTGAGCAGGTGCTGATCAATCTGCTGCACAATGCCCTCGATGCGATGGCCGACAAACGCTACAAACGGCTGGAGATTCGCATCGAGAACCACGCCAATGACTGGCACCTGAGCGTGCTCGATTCCGGCGGCGGGATCGATGCAGCTGACCTGGCCAAGGTCTTCGATCCGTTCTTCACCACCAAACCGGTAGGCGAAGGGCTTGGCCTGGGCCTGGCCATTTCCTATGGCATCGTCCGCGAAGCCGGCGGCCAGTTGCAGGTCGACAACCTGCCCGGCGGCGCTCGCTTCAGCCTGATATTGCCACGCGACCTGGAGCCTGCATGTTGAACTCAGTGATAGTCGTCGATGATGAAGCCAGCATCCGCAGTGCGGTGGAACAGTGGCTGGGCCTGTCAGGCTTTGCCGTGCAATTGTTCGCCCGCGCCGACGAATGCCTGGCACAGCTGCCCGAGCATTTCCCCGGGGTGATCATCAGCGATGTGCGCATGCCTGGCGTGGACGGCCTGCAGTTGCTGGCCGAGCTGCAGGCACGCGACCCGGACTTGCCGGTAATTCTGCTGACCGGCCACGGCGATGTGCCGATGGCAGTCGAGGCCATGCGCAACGGCGCCTATGACTTTCTGGAAAAGCCGTTCACCCCTCAGCATCTGCTCGGCAGCCTGCGCCGCGCTCTGGAAAAACGCCAGTTGGTGCTGGAGAACCGCCGCCTGCATGAGCAGGCCGACCTCAAGGCGCGCCTGGAAACCACCCTGCTGGGGATGTCCCAGGGCCTGCAGCAGTTACGCCGGCAAGTGCTCGATCTGGCCAACCTGCCGGTCAACGTGCTGCTGCGCGGCGAAACCGGCAGCGGCAAGGAGCGGGTTGCCCGCTGCCTGCATGATTTTGGCCCGCGTGCGGCCAAGCCGTTCGTTGCGCTCAACTGCGCGGCGATTCCTGAGGCGTTGTTCGAGGCCGAGCTGTTCGGGCATGAGAGCGGTGCCTTCACTGGCGCTCAGGGCAAACGCATCGGCAAGCTGGAATACGCCAACGGCGGCACGTTGTTCCTCGACGAGATCGAGAGCATGCCGCTGGCCCAGCAGGCCAAGCTGTTGCGGGTGATCCAGGAGCAGAAGCTGGAGCGGCTGGGCGCCAACCAGAGCATCAGCGTCGACCTGCGCATCATTGCCGCCACC
Organism: Pseudomonas shirazensis; assembly: GCF_050496565.1. Classification (GTDB taxonomy): domain Bacteria; phylum Pseudomonadota; class Gammaproteobacteria; order Pseudomonadales; family Pseudomonadaceae; genus Aquipseudomonas; species Aquipseudomonas shirazensis_A. The sequence continues at coordinate 70,501 of NZ_JBNWAE010000010.1, read as the reverse complement.
AAGCCGGACCTGCTCGTCGAGGCCCGCGCCGGGCGTTTTCGCGAAGACCTTGCCTACCGCCTGAATGTGGCTGAACTGCGCTTGGCGCCGCTGCGTGAGCGGCGCGAGGACATCCCGCTGCTATTCGACTATTTCGCCCGTACCGCGGCTGAGCGTTTGCAGCGCAGTGTGCCGCCGTTGAACGGTACGCAGTTGGCGCAGCTGCTCAGCCATGACTGGCCGGGCAATGTCCGCGAGTTGGCCAATGCCGCTGAACGGCATGCCTTGGGGCTGGCGTCGGCCGGCCATGACGGCGACCCAGCAGGCCCGTCGCTGGCTGAGCAGATGGAAGCGTTCGAGGCGCAGTGCTTGCGCGCGGCGCTGCGCCAGGCTGGCGGGGAGATCAAGGCGGTGATGGAAGCGTTGCAACTGCCGCGGCGCACGCTTAACGAGAAGATGCAGCGGCATGGGTTGGTGCGGGAGGATTTTCTTGAACGTCAGTAGGCGGAATCTTGCTTATTGGGGGTATTGGATAGGCGTGAATCTGCCTATCTTGTTGGGGATCGGGGGCTGCTTTGCAGCCCTTTCGCGACGCAAGGCCGCTCCTACAGAAAAGCCGCAAGGCCCCGTGGCGCCGCCGTCTGTAGCGGCCTTGCCGGAGCGCCGGACCGGTCGGAAAGGGGCGCAAAGCGCCCCCAAAATCTTCCTGGCACACCTCGTGCACTACCCCTTCTCAAGCAGCGCTCCGGCGCGCTCCACAAAAACAACGAGAAGGTTACCTCCGATGGATAACGCCACCTCCCTGCCAACCGGGGCGGCCACAGCGCCGGCCGCCGAAAAAACCACCGCCAGCCGCCTCAAGTCGATCTTCAGCGGCTCGATCGGCAACATGGTCGAGTGGTATGACTGGTACGTCTACGCCGCATTCTCGCTGTACTTCGCCAAGGCCTTCTTCCCCGCCGGCGACACCACCGCACAATTGCTCAATACCGCTGCGATCTTCGCCGTGGGCTTCCTCATGCGCCCGATCGGCGGCTGGCTGATGGGTATCTATGCCGACCGCAAGGGCCGCAAGGCGGCACTGATGGCATCGGTACTGCTGATGTGCGCAGGCTCGCTGGTGATCGCGCTGACCCCAGGTTATGAAACCATCGGCGTCGCAGCCCCGATCCTGTTGGTACTCGCCCGCTTGATGCAAGGCCTGTCGGTCGGCGGCGAATACGGCACTTCGGCCACCTACCTCAGCGAGATGGCCAGCAAGGAGCGTCGCGGCTTCTTCTCCAGCTTCCAGTACGTGACGTTGATTTCCGGCCAGTTGATTGCCCTGGCGGTGTTGATCGTCCTGCAGCAGACCCTGACCACCGAGCAACTGTACTCGTGGGGCTGGCGTGTGCCGTTCGTGATCGGCGCGCTGTGTGCCGTGGTTGCGCTGTACCTGCGTCGCGGCATGGAAGAAACCGCATCGTTCACCAAGAAAGAGAAGTCCAAAGAGAGCCTGATGCGCACCCTGATGCGCCATCCCAAGGAGCTGCTGACCGTGGTTGGCCTGACCATGGGCGGCACCCTGGCCTTCTACACCTACACCACCTACATGCAGAAGTATCTGGTCAACACCGTCGGCATGAGCATCAGCGACTCGACCACCATCTCGGCCGCCACGCTGTTCCTGTTCATGTGCCTGCAACCCGTGATCGGCGGGCTGTCGGACAAGATCGGCCGACGTCCGATCCTGATCGCCTTCGGCGTGCTCGGCACGATCTTCACGGTACCGATCCTGACCACCCTGCACACCATCCAGACCTGGTGGGGCGCGTTCTTCCTGATCATGGCGGCGCTGATCATCGTCAGTGGCTACACCTCGATCAACGCCGTGGTCAAAGCCGAGTTGTTCCCGACCGAGATCCGTGCCTTGGGCGTTGGCCTGCCGTACGCGCTGACTGTATCGATCTTCGGCGGCACCGCTGAATATGTCGCGCTGTGGTTCAAAAGCGCTGGCATGGAAAGCGGCTATTACTGGTACGTCACCGCGTGTATCGCCTGCTCGCTGCTGGTGTACGCGACCATGAAAGACACCAAGACTCACTCGCGGATCACTACTGACTGATCCCGCAGTAGCAATCCGAAAAGGGCGCACCGGCAATCGGTGGGCCCTTTTTTCATTTTCGCCGCTCGTTGTCTTCGCGCCAGTTTCGGCCTGTTAATTTCTCATTAATCTCAAGCACCTAGTCTGCACAAGCTGACCAATCACCCAGGCCTGCCGATGGCATAGATCCACAGCCAGTGTAAGTCGCATGCAAATACATCGATTAATACGATTTAAATGTGCATATTTTTGCGCTTTTTAATCAAATTTATCGGAGTAGCATTTGATTCATGGAAACAAACAACCTGAAACCCACCGGAGCAACCACCATGAAAAACAAACTGATCCTCACCCTCGCAATGTCCGTTCTGGCCACTGGCGCTTTCGCTGAAGATGGCTTCGAACGTACCAATGCCCACACCTTTGCAACTGCAAGCACACAGTCGGCAGCCTTCGCAGAAGATGGTTTTGACCGCACCAACGGCGCACGCTTCGCCGAAGACGGTTTCGACCGTACCAGCGGCGCACGCTTCGCAGAAGATGGCTTCGACCGCACCAACGGTGCACGCTTCGCTGAAGACGGCTTCGACCGCACCAACGGCGCACGCTTCGCTGAAGACGGCTTCGACCGCACCAACGGCGCACGCTTTGCCGAAGACGGCTTCGACCGCACCAACGGCGCACGCTTTGCCGAAGACGGCTTCGACAACACCAAAGGTCATCGCTTCAGCTAAGCCCTGTTGCGAGCACCCAGCCCGGCCTTGCCGGGCTTGATCATTTGCAGCAGCGCGCAGAACCGGCACACTAGGCATCTTGTCCATCCCAGAGCGGCCCTGATCAGATGTACTACTACGAACCTGCAAAAGGCCACGGCCTGCCCCACGATCCCTTCAACGCCATCGTCGGCCCGCGGCCGATCGGCTGGATCTCCTCGCACGATAGCGAGGGCCGGCTCAACCTGGCGCCCTACAGCTTCTTCAACGCCTTCAACTACATTCCGCCGATCATCGGCTTCTGCAGTGTTGGCCGCAAAGACAGCCTGAACAACATCGAACAGACCGGCGAATTCGTCTGGAACCTGGCCACCCGACCGTTGGCCGAGCAGATGAACCAGAGCTGCGCTGCGGTTGCAGCCGATGTCGACGAGTTTGTCCTGAGCGGTCTGACGCCGACGGCATCGCGCATCGTCGGCGTACCGCGAGTGGGCGAAAGCCCGGTGGCGTTCGAGTGCAAGCTGAGCCAGATCATCCAGCTCAAGCGCGCCGATCAGGAGCTGGTACCCAGCTGGCTGATCCTTGGTGAGGTGGTGGCTGTGCACATCGCCGAACACCTGCTCAAGGACGGCATCTACGATACCGCGGCCGGTGAGCCGATTCTGCGCGGCGGCGGCCCGCAGGATTATTTCGAGCTGGGCAATCTGTTCAAGATGGCGCGGCCGCGCAGCGACGGCTGATCACCAGATCAGCTCGCCCTCTTCGCTCACACCCTGCAAGCGTTCGAGCTCGGCGCAAGCGGCCTCATCGGCCGCGATTGCGCCCTTGAACAGCTGGCCATCAAGCACCTTGTGAAAACGCGGCGTGCCCATGCCACCCAGTGCCTTGACCGCGATGGCAGCGTGATAACCGCCGCCTTCGACCGGGACCATCGCTGAAACCGCTTCAAAATGGGCAAATTCTCTACGTGCCATGCTGCGTTTCCTTGTCGAAAAGGCGGCATTGTACCCTGCTGATCACTCGCTGAAGGTATGCAGATCCAGGCTTGCCAGCACCTGCGCCTGCACCAGTTCGCCCAGCAGGTCGAGATTGGCCGAGGCGAAGTAGCCAGTCATTGCCTGCTGATCGTGCCAGCTGCCGCTGAGCAGCCACAGATCGTCATCGGCCTGTGAGCGCTGCACGCTGAAGCTCAGGCAGCCGGGCATGCGTAACGAGGGTTCGAGCAGGTCCCGCAGACGCGAGCCAAGCTCGGACGAGCGGCCGTTGCTGGCACGGATGAAAGCCAAGTGGGTGACCGGTTGACGTGGTGTCATGAATGCGCTCCTTGAAACAGGCCAGACGGAAGATCCAGGCAACCAAGGTTATGCCCAGCAGGACCTGCGCCGTTAGGTCATTACTGCGAGCCACTTGCCTGATCCTGCGCCGCGGCAGGATCAGGCAAGCGACCGGCAGCATTCGACTAGCGCCCGAGCTTGCCCAAACCTATCCTGCTCCCCTCAGCAGAGGAAACCCGTCATGACCACGCCATCGCCACTGGACCCCACGCTTGAAGCCCGCCGCGAGGAACTCGCCGGGTTGATCCTGCGCCACGCCGGGGGCGGGCCGTCGGCGATCGACGCGCTATACCTGAGTCGCTACGAGGAAAATCTGCGCGCCATGCCGACCCTGGCGCAGCCCGCACTGTGCATTCTCGCCCAAGGCAGCAAGACGCTGTTTCTAGGGGATGAAAGCTACACCTACGACCCACTGCATTACATGGTGGTATCGGTAACCCTGCCAATCACCGGCGCCAGCCTGGATGCCAGCCCGGACAATCCTTGCCTGGGCCTGCGCCTGGACCTGGACCCTGCCGAGATCAGCCAGTTGATTGCCGAGAGCGGGCCGATGCTGGTGCCCAGCCAACCCTCGGGCCGTGGCCTGTTCGTCGAGCGCAGCGATGGCGAGCTGCTCGATGCCCTGCTGCGGCTGGTACGGCTGCTCGATTCACCACGCGACATTCCAGTACTGGCGCCACTGGTGCGGCGCGAACTGCTGTATCGAGTATTGCGCGGCCCGCAGGGCTATCGGCTGTATGAAATCGCCCTGTCCAACAGCCAGACCCATCGCGTGTGCCAGGCCATCGCCTGGCTCAACCGGCATTATCAGCAGCCGCTGCGTATCGAAGAGCTCGCCCGCGAGGTCAACCTCAGCACCTCGACCCTGCACCACCGCTTCAAGGCCGTGACCTCGATGAGCCCGCTGCAATATCAGAAGCAGCTGCGCCTGCAGGAGGCGCGCCGGCTGATGCTCAATGACGGTGTCGAAGCGGCAGTAGCGGCTTACCGTGTCGGCTATGAAAGCCCGTCGCAGTTCAGCCGCGAATACAGCCGCCTGTATGGTGCGCCGCCGATTCGCGATGTTGCCCGCTTACGCGCCAGCGCCAGTTGAGCACTGCCCGAATCATTCGCGCACGGCCTGCTGCCATTGCGCCTGATCGACCTGCAGCAGCGTCGGCTTGTTGCGCTCGACGGCACGGGCCAAGGCCGCCTGCAACTGCGCGACGTCGTTGACCTGCTCGGCGGCCGCGCCCAGACCCTGCGCCACGGCAATGAAGTCTGGGGTATGGATATCTACCCCAACTGGCTCGATATCGCGGTTGAGCATGTACTTCTTGATCTCCTCATAGCCCTGGTTATTCCACAGCAGCACAATCAGCGGCACCCGCGCTTCTACCGCGCTGGCCAATTCCGGCAGGGTGAACTGCAGGCCACCATCGCCAATCAGGCAGACCACTGGCGCGCGTTGCTTGATCTCGGCCGAGCCGCCCAGCCAGGCGCCCATCGCTGCTGGCAGCGCATAGCCAAGCGTGCCGTAGCCGGTCGAAGCATTGAACCAGCGGCGCGGCGCAGGCATGTCCAGGGTCAGGTTACCGGTGTAGACCGGCTGGGTTGAGTCACCGACCAGCACCACCTCTGGCAGCGTCTGCAACAATGTCTTGAGCAAGCGGGTCTGGCTCAGGCTGGGCTGATCCCAACTGGCCGCCAAGGCCTGGCGCAGGCGCGCGGCCCGAGCAGTACCCCAACTGGCCTGACGCTGCGGTTCTGGCTGCTGCTGCACTGCAACCAGCAAGGCCTGCGCGGCCTGCTCGGCATCGGCCACCAAGGCAAGCTCCGGCAAATAGTTGCGCACCGTCTGGTCCGCATCGATGTCGATTCGCAGCAGGCTACCGGGGATCTTGAAACCGCCCTGGAAGGTCACGTCATAGTCGGTTTCGGCCAGCTCAGTGCCAATCGCCAGCACAACATCGGCTTCACCGATCAGTTCGCGGGTAGCGGGCAACGACTGGGTCGAACCGATCTGCAGGGGATGATCCGCCGGCAACAGCCCTTTGGCATTGATGGTCAACGCTACCGGCGCCTGCAGGTATTCAGCCAGCTCGGCCAAGGCCGCGCCGGCTGCGAGCGCACCGCCGCCGGCGAGGATCAATGGCCGTTGCGCCTGGGCCAGACGTGTTGCCATCTGCGCAACGGTGGTCGGCGCCGCTGCTGCGCGGCTGACCCGGGTCGGTCGGCCCGGCAACAAATGATCGGCCGGCTCGACCAGCACATCCAGCGGGATCTCGATATGCACGGGCCGTGGCCGGGCGCCATCGAACACGGCGAACGCACGCGCCAGCACTTGCGGCAAGTCATCGGCGCTCATCAGGGTCTGCGAAAATGCGCTGACTCCGGCCACCAGACCGCGCTGATCCGGCAACTCGTGCAGCTTGCCACGCCCACCGCCAAGAGCAGTGCGCGACTGCACACTGGAGATCACCAGCATCGGAATCGAGTCGGCATACGCCTGGCCCATGGCGGTGATGATGTTGGTCATGCCTGGGCCGGTAATGATGAAGCACACGCCAGGCCTGCCGCGCGTGCGTGCATAGCCGTCGGCCATGAACCCGGCGCCTTGCTCATGGCGCGGGGTGATATGGCGAATCGACGAGTCGGCCAGGCCGCGGTAGAGCTCTACTGTATGCACGCCGGGGATGCCGAAAACATGGTCGACGCCATAGCCTTCGAGGAGTTTGACCAGCACTTCGCCACAGGTTGCCATCGCCAGATACCCGCTTGTTGTTCAAATAATGAGCGTATTGAACCTGCGCGGCCGCTATCGTCACAATGCAAAAAAACACATACTAGCCATGATCTCAGAACATGGCTGCGCGTAATGACTCGACTCCCTCCCCTACCCGCCCTGCAGACCTTTCTGGTCACGGCGCAGCACTGCAACTTCACCCACGCCGGCCAACAGTTGCATATCAGCCAAGGCGCGGTGAGTCGGCAGATCGCCGGGCTTGAGGCGCATTTGGGCTATGCCTTGTTCATTCGTCAGGCACGCGGCCTGCGCCTGACCCGCGAGGGCCAGGACTGGTTACCGCGGGTGCAGCAGATGTTCGCGCTGCTGGAACAGGGGGTGCGCGAAGTCGCCGTGCGCAGTGCAGTGCTGCAGCTCAAGGCGCCGACCTGTGTAATGCGCTGGCTGTTGCCGCGCTTGATCGAGTGGCAGGCCCTGCGCCCGGAGATCCCGGTTGAAGTCACCAGTTCGGTCCAGCACGGCGTCGACTTTCAGCATGAGGAGTTCGATGCGGCGGTGCTCTACGGACCTGCACCCGAGCCTGGCCCGCACACGCGAAAACTGTTTGATGAGCAACTTACGCCGGTCTGCGCGCCTTCGCTATTGAACGGTAATTTGCCCCTACAGCAACTTGCAGACCTGCCTGCACACATGCTGCTCCACCCGTCCCGCGACGAGCACGACTGGCGCCTGTGGCTAGCGGCGGCGGGCTCAACCGAGGTGCATGGCCGACGCCAGCATTTCGAGACACTGGATATGGCTGTGGCGATGGCTGCGCAAGGTACCGGGGTGGCGATTGGCGACTGGGCATTGATTGCCGATGATCTGCGCGAAGGACGCTTGTGCATGCCGTTTGCCCTGAAGGTGAGCACCGGCAGCAGCTATTATCTGACCAGCCCGGACAGGCCAATGCCTGCGGGACTGATCGAGTTGCTGGAGTGGCTGCAAGCACGCGCCAGCCAATAGCCGCGGTTACTCCTCGACGCTCATGTATTCCTTGGCCCAGCGGATGTAGTCCTCCGGCTGGGTATAGGTGTGCGAGAGCTCGGTAGCGCTGAGATTTTCCGACTTGTTCTGCTGGCCACGCTGCAGGCGCAGGCAATCGTAGGTGGCCTTGATCGCAGCAAAGTAGGCAGCATGACCATCAACCACGATGCGCACGCCCAAGCGCGCCAGACGCTCGTCATCGCCCAGGTTCGGGTTGCCGTAAGTCACCAGCATCAACGGCACGTTGAGGTGCTCGGAGATCTGCTCTAGGTGGTCGAAGTCCTTGACCCCGACCATGCAGATCGCGTCGGCACCGGCCTTTTGGTAGCTCTGGGTACGGACGATGATCTCTTCGGTGCTGAGGACGCCGGCGTTGGTCCGCGCGATGATCGACAGCGACGAATCGACCCGGGCTTCGAGGGCTGCGCGGATCTTGCCGACGCCCTCGTCGACCGAGATCAGGTCGGTCGACTTGCGCCCGAACTGAGCTGGCAGCAGCGTATCTTCAATGGTCAGTGCCGCCACGCCGGCGCGCTCGAGTTCGATCACGGTGCGCATGACGTTGAGCGCATTGCCATAACCATGGTCGGCGTCGGCCATGACCGGCAGTTGCGCAACGCGGCCGATGCGGGTGGCTTGTTCGACGAACTCGCTCAGGGTGATCAAGGCAAAGTCAGGCGCAGCCAGCACCTGCAGGGAGGCGACCGAACCACCGAGAATACCCACCTCAAAGCCCAGGTCTGCCGCGATGCGCGCCGACATGGGGTCAAACACGGAAGCTGTGTGGAAGCACGAACCGGAAGCGAGCAGCTCGCGGAAGGCAAAACGTAAATCCTGGTGGGAAGCCCTGGGCATGATCACTCCGCAATAAACTTGTAATTGAACTGGCTGAAAACCGACCCTTGAATGTGGGGTCTACCTGACCCGTTCCAACCGTCGCCATCTGGGCGGTCATGCTCGACATGCAGGCAGAGGAATAAAAGGCGTGGGCTACAGCGGCGCGGGATACTGCGACTTTTTGCTGCACCATGCTGGTGCAAAGCCCCGGAATCAGCCACTGCGGCTCCGCCACGATATCACGCAGCCACTTCGCTTCGGTTGAAAGCGCGTATGCCGATCGTGCATAGGTGATGCACATACTGGATAGGAAGCTACCTAAGTCAGGTTACACTTGGGTTGCGCCTGATGGCCCTGACCTGGACATTTTCATACAAGGTATGACCGTGACTGCCGCACTCCCTCCTGCTGCCCTGCGCCGCGTGCTGACCGCCCTGATGCTGGCGATCTTTCTGGGTGCCCTCGACCAGACCATCGTTGCCGTGTCGCTGCCCGCGATCTCGGCGCAGTTCAATGAAGTCGAACTGCTGGCCTGGGTGATCGCCGGCTATATGGTTGCGATGACGGTTGCGGTACCGATCTACGGCAAGCTGGGTGACCTGTACGGGCGCCGAAGGATGATTCTCACCGGCACCGCACTGTTCACCCTGGCCTCGGTGTTCTGTGCGCTCGCGCAGAATATCGAGCAGTTGATCCTGGCCAGGGTGCTGCAGGGCATCGGTGCCGGCGGCATGGTCTCGGTAAGCCAGGCGATCATTGGTGATTACGTGGCACCGCGCGATCGCGGCAAGTATCAGGGTTATTTCAGCAGCATGTACGCCCTGGCCAGCGTGGCCGGGCCGGTCCTGGGCGGCGGCTTGACCGCCTACTTGTCGTGGCACTGGGTGTTCTGGATCAATCTGCCGCTGGGGCTGCTGGCATTGTGGGTCATCGGCCGAGCGCTGAACGGCATGCCAAGCCGCCATCGTGCGGCCAAGGTGGACTACCCAGGAGCGCTACTGTTGATCGTCGGCCTGGGCAGCCTGCTGCTGGGCATTACCCTGATCGGCCAAGGGCGTGCCTGGCTGTCAACGCCGGTAGTGGCTTTGTTCGGCTGCGCCGGCCTGGGTCTACTGCTGTTCATTGTTCAGGAACGCCGCTGCGCAGAGCCGCTGCTGCCTCTTAAGCTGTTCGGCAACCGCGTCGCGCTGGCCAGTTGGGGGGTGATCTTCTTTGCCAGCTTCCAGTCGATTTCGCTGACCATGCTGATGCCGCTGCGTTTTCAGAGCATCACCGGCGCCAGCGCCGACAGCGCTGCGCTACACCTCTTGCCGCTGGCTATCGGCCTGCCGCTGGGGGCATTTTGCGGCGGTCGACTGACCAGCCGCACCGGTCGCTACAAGCCGCAGATCCTCGCTGGCGCCGCGTTGATGCCTATGGCAATCCTGGTGATGGCACTGACTCCACCTGACTCAGCGCTGCTCAGCGCGCTGGCGATGATTCTGGTCGGCGTGGCTGGCGGCCTGCAGTTCCCGACATCGCTGGTGGCCAGCCAGAGCGCGGTACAAGCGCAGGATATCGGCGTGGTGACCAGCACGACCAACCTGTTCCGCTCGTTGGGCGGCGCGGTAGGTGTAGCGTGCATGTCCAGCGTGCTGCTGGCATTGCTGAATAGGGGTGGAATTGAGTTGCTGGGTAATCCGTTGCTGGCGAATGTCCAAACGGGAACGGCCGACCCGCTGCACCAGGCGCAGCTGCTGCAGACCTTCAGCTATCTGCTGATGGGCAGTGCCGCTGTTGCGCTGCTGGGCTTGATTGCCGCAGTGGCATTGCCCGACCGACAACTGCGCGGGCATTGAACCCGCGCCCGGCTGTTAATCGCCGGTTAATCCGTGCCTAACAAGCTCGCGCACAATCCTTCACAAAGTCTTATTTGCGCAAGGCCGGGCTCAGGCGCAGCATGTCCAGGCCAGTGTCGACCCAGCGCTCGGCATTGCCCAGCAGATCGAAACTGTCTGGCAGCAGCAACCAGCGGCCAATCAGGCCGTCGATGTAGGCAAAAATCGCTATCGCAGCATGGTCGACCAACAGGTCGGCGGGCAACTGTTCGCGCCGTACTGCATTGCCCAGCGCCAGCACGATGCTTTGATGGCAATCGGCAATGGCGCCCTGGCGCTGCTGGCGGATCTCACACATCTCATCGGTGAACTCGCACTTGTGATGCAGGATCTCATTGATACGCCGGGTTCGCGCGTCCAGCACCAGGTCGTTGAGCACCTGCAACAGCAGTGTGCGCATGCAGCCGAGTGGGTCGAGTTCATCCTCACTCTCGCTGGCACGCGCCAGGTGGTCGTGGCTCTCGTGGACACTGTCGAGCAGCGCCTGCACCAGCTCGGCCTTGTTGCTGAAATGCCAGTAGATCGCCCCGCGGGTGACCCCCGCCTGCTGCGCGATATCAGCCAACGTAGTGCGCGCAACACCGCGCTTGTAGAAAGCACGCTCCGCAGCCGCAACGATCTGGGCGCGGGTTTCCTGGGCTTCCTCTTTGGTTCGACGGACCATGGCAGCTCTACCTCATCAAGATCCCAGCGCATGATCTGCGCCTGGAAGGCCAGCGTGGAACACCTCTGGATGGGCGTTTCTCAACACAATTCTGGTCTGCGCTGTGGCAACAGACCGCTACAAATGACTATTTACAAACAACCATGAATGTAAGTATATTCGTTAGTAAGCTACTTATCCAGCTGAATGATTTATTCTGACAAGACTCTTCCATTACTCTTGAGCATCTCCCAGCTCTAGCGACCCGAGGATCCTCATGCAATTCAAGCCAGCTGTCACAGCCCTGGTTTCCGCCGTCGCCCTGGCAACCCTGCTCAGTGGCTGCAGCAAGAAAGAAGAAGCTGCGCCTGCACCGCAGACTCCTCAGGTCGGGGTGGTTACCCTGCAACCGCAAGCCTTTACCCTGACCTCGGAACTGCCGGGGCGCACTACCGCCTTCCGCGTTGCCGAAGTGCGGCCGCAGGTCAATGGCATCATCCTCAAGCGCCTGTTCAAAGAAGGCAGTGACGTCAAGGAAGGCCAACAGCTGTATCAGATCGATCCGTCTGTTTATGAAGCGACCCTGGCCAACGCCCAGGCCAACGTGCAAGCGACCCGCTCGCTGGCCGATCGCTACAAGCAGTTGATCGATGAACAGGCCGTATCCAGGCAGGAATACGACGACGCCAATGCCAAACGATTGCAGGCCGAGGCAACGCTCAAGAGTGCCCAGATCGACCTGCGCTACACCAAGGTGCTGGCGCCGATCAGCGGCCGTATCGGTCGTTCTGCGTTCACCGAAGGTGCACTGGTAAGCAACGGTCAGGCCGACGCCATGGCGACCATTCAGCAGCTCGATCCGGTCTACGTCGACGTTACCCAGTCGACCGCCGAGCTGCTCAAGCTGCGCCGTGAGCTGGCCAGCGGGCAACTGCAGAAATCCGGCGAGAACTCCGCTCAGGTCGAGCTGATCCTGGAAGATGGCAGCACCTTCGCGCAAAAAGGCCGCCTGGAGTTTTCCGAGGTGTCGGTCGACGAAACTACCGGTTCGGTGGTCCTGCGTGCCGTGTTCCCCAACCCCGACCATACCCTGCTGCCGGGCATGTTCGTCCACGCCCGCCTGCAGTCCGGGGTCGCCGCCAATGCCATCCTGGCACCGCAGCAAGGCGTCACCCGCGACCTGAAAGGCACGCCTACGGCGCTGGTCGTGAACAAGGACAACAAGGTCGAACTGCGTGAGCTCAAGGCCAGCCGCACCCTGGGCAGCGACTGGCTGATCGAGGAAGGCCTCAACCCGGGCGACCGTCTGATCACCGAAGGCCTGCAGTACGTTCGCCCTGGCGTCGAGGTCAAGGTCAGCGAAGCGACCAACGTCAAGTCTGCGGCTAACCCCAACCAGGCCAACGCGGCGAAAGCTGACGCCAAAGCGGAGTAAACCATGTCGAAGTTCTTTATCGATCGCCCGATCTTCGCATGGGTGATTGCCCTGGTGATCATGCTGGTCGGCGCCTTGTCGATCCTCAAGCTGCCGATCAACCAGTACCCGAGCATTGCCCCGCCCGCCATCGCGATTGCCGTGAGCTACCCGGGTGCCTCGGCGCAAACCGTGCAGGACACCGTGGTTCAGGTGATCGAGCAGCAGCTCAACGGTATCGACAACCTGCGCTACGTGCAGTCGGAGAGCAACTCCGACGGCAGCATGACCATTACCGCCACCTTCGAGCAGGGCACCAACGCTGATACCGCGCAGGTGCAGGTGCAGAACAAGCTCAACCTGGCCACCCCGCTGCTGCCGCAAGAAGTGCAGCAACAGGGTATCCGCGTAACCAAGGCAGTGAAAAACTTCCTGATGGTGATCGGCCTGGTGTCCGAAGACGGCAGCATGACCAAGGATGACCTGGCCAACTACATCGTCTCGAACATGCAGGACCCGGTTTCGCGCACCGCGGGTGTGGGTGACTTCCAGGTGTTCGGCGCCCAGTACGCCATGCGTATCTGGCTCGATCCGGCCAAGCTGAACAAGTTCCAGCTGACCCCGGTCGACGTGCGCACCGCAGTCACCGCGCAGAACGTGCAGGTTTCCAGCGGTCAGCTCGGCGGCCTGCCAGCACTGCCGGGCACTCAGCTCAACGCCACCATCATCGGCAAGACCCGCCTGCAGACTGCCGAGCAGTTCGAGAAAATCCTGCTCAAGGTCAACAAGGACGGCTCCCAGGTGCGCCTGGGCGATGTCGCCAAGGTCGGTCTGGGCGGCGAGAACTATTCGGTAAGCGCCCAGTTCAACGGCAAGCCGGCTTCGGGCCTGGCGGTCAAACTGGCCACCGGCGCCAACGCCCTGGATACCGCCAAGGCGCTGCGCAAGACCATCAGCGACCTCGAGCCGTTCTTCCCGCCTGGGATGAAAGCGGTGTTCCCGTATGACACCACGCCGGTGGTGACCGAGTCGATCAGCGGGGTTATCCATACCCTGATCGAAGCGGTCGTGCTGGTGTTCCTGGTGATGTACCTGTTCCTGCAGAACTTCCGCGCCACGGTGATCACCACCATGACGGTGCCGGTGGTACTGCTGGGCACCTTCGGCATCCTTGCCGCAGCCGGCTTCAGCATCAACACCCTGACCATGTTCGCCATGGTTCTGGCCATCGGCTTGCTGGTGGACGACGCCATCGTGGTGGTAGAGAACGTCGAGCGGGTGATGTCCGAAGAGGGGCTACCGCCCAAAGAGGCGACCAAACGTTCGATGGAGCAGATCCAGGGTGCGCTGGTCGGTATTGCCTTGGTGCTCTCGGCAGTACTGCTGCCAATGGCCTTCTTCGGCGGCTCGACCGGGGTGATCTACCGGCAGTTCTCGATCACCATCGTCTCGGCCATGGGCCTGTCGGTACTGGTCGCGTTGATCTTCACCCCCGCCCTGTGCGCCACCATGCTCAAGCCGGTGAAAAAGGGCGAACACCATGTCGCCAAACGTGGCTTCTTCGGCTGGTTCAACCGCAACTTCGACCGCAGCGTTCAAGGCTACGAGCGTAGCGTTGGCACCATCCTGCGCAACAAGGCGCCGTTCCTGCTGGCCTATGCGCTGATCATCGTCGGCATGATCTACCTGTTCATGCGCATCCCGACGGCGTTCCTGCCTGAAGAAGACCAGGGCGTGTTGTTTGCTCAGGTGCAGACTCCGGCCGGTTCCAGCGCCGAGCGCACCCAGGCCGTCGTCGACCAGATGCGTGAGTACCTGCTCAAGGACGAGGCCGATACCGTGTCGTCGGTGTTCACCGTTACCGGCTTCAACTTCGCCGGCCGCGGGCAGAGCTCGGGCATGGCCTTCATCATGCTCAAACCATGGGGTGAGCGTACGGCTGAAAACAGTGTGTTCGGCCTAGCTGGTCGGGCTCAGCAGCACTTCTTCACCTTCCGCGATGCAATGGTGTTTGCCTTTGCTCCACCTGCAGTACTGGAGCTGGGTAACGCCACCGGCTTTGACGTGTTCCTGCAAGACCGTGCCGGTCTCGGTCACGAGAAGTTGATGGACGCGCGCAACCAGTTCCTGGCCAAGGCGTCGCAGAGCAAGATCCTCACCCAGGTACGCCCTAACGGCCTGAACGATGAGCCGCAGTATCAGCTGATTGTCGACGACGAGCGCGCCAGCGCACTGGGCGTGACCATCTCTGATATCAACAGCACCTTGTCGATCGCTCTGGGCGGCAGCTACGTCAACGACTTCATCGACCGCGGTCGGGTCAAGAAGGTCTATATCCAGGGCGACGCCAGTGCGCGGATGAATCCTGAAGACCTGAAGAAGTGGTACGTGCGCAACAGCCAGGGCGAGATGGTGCCGTTCTCTTCCTTCGCCACGGGTGAGTGGTCGTTCGGTTCGCCAAAACTGTCGCGCTACAACGGTGTAGAAGCGGTCGAGATCCTTGGCGCGCCAGCACCTGGCTACAGTACCGGTGACGCCATGGCCGAAGTCGAGCGTATTGCCGGCGAGCTGCCAACCGGGATCGGTTACTCGTGGACGGGTACCTCCTACGAGGAGAAACTCTCCGGTTCGCAGATGCCAGCGCTGTTCGCCCTGTCGCTGCTGTTCGTGTTCCTCTGCCTGGCAGCGTTGTACGAAAGCTGGTCGATCCCGATCGCGGTCGTGCTGGTAGTACCGCTGGGTATCATTGGTGCACTGGTTGCCACCAGCCTGCGCGGGTTGTCCAACGATGTGTACTTCCTGGTCGGCCTGTTGACCACCATCGGCCTGGCGGCGAAGAACGCGATCCTCATCGTCGAATTCGCCAAAGAGCTGCATGAACAAGGCAAGAGCCTGTACGACGCGACCATCGAAGCGTGCCGCATGCGTCTGCGCCCGATCATCATGACCTCGCTGGCGTTCATCCTCGGCGTGGTACCGTTGACCATCGCCAGCGGCGCAGGCTCGGGTAGCCAGCACGCCATTGGTACCGGTGTGATCGGCGGCATGATCAGTGCGACCGTGCTGGCCATCTTCTGGGTACCGTTGTTCTTCGTCGCAGTGTCGTCGCTGTTCGGCAGCAAAAAGCCGGAAGCCGATGCCACCCCTGAAACTCCACGTATCGAGGCTGGGCAATGACCAAGTCTTTGCTGTCCCTGGCGGTCACCGCGCTGATTCTCAGCGGCTGCTCGCTGATTCCTGATTATGAAACCCCGGAAGCACCGGTGGCAGCGCAGTGGCCGCAAGGCCCTGCCTACTCGCCGACCGAATCGGCAGAAGTGGCGGCGGCCGAGCAAGGCTGGCGCCAGTTCTACACCGATCCGGCGCTGCAACAGCTGATCCAGACCTCGCTGGTGAACAACCGTGACTTGCGTGTGGCGGCGTTGAATATCGACGCCTACCGCGCCCAGTACCGCATCCAGCGGGCTGACCTGTTCCCGGCAGTTTCGGCAACCGGCAGCGGCAGCCGTCAGCGCGTCCCTGCCGACATGTCGCAAACCGGCCAGGCCGGCATCACCAGCCAGTACTCGGCCACCGTCGGCGTCAGCGCCTACGAGCTGGACCTGTTTGGCCGCGTGCGCAGCCTGAGCGAGCAGGCGTTGGAGACTTACCTCTCCAGCGAGCAGGCGCGGCGCTCGACGCAGATCGCGCTGGTCGCCAGCGTGGCCAATGCCTACTACACCTGGCAGGCCGACCAGGCGCTGCTGAAGCTGACCGAAGAAACCCTCAAGACCTACGACCAGAGCTTCAATCTGACCCGTCGCAGCAATGAGGTTGGCGTGGCTTCGGCGCTCGATCTGAGCCAGGCACGCACTGCTGTAGAAGGCGCCCGAGTCAAGCTTGCACAGTACCAAAGGCTGGTCGCCCAGGACCTCAACAGCCTGACCGTGCTGCTCGGTACCGGCATCCCGGCCAACCTGCCGACACCGCTCAAGCTCGACGCCGACCAGTTGGCCGAAGTGCCAGCGGGCCTGCCGTCCGACCTGCTCCAGCGCCGGCCGGACATCCAGGAAGCCGAGCATCTGCTCAAGGCGGCCAACGCCAATATCGGCGCCGCCCGCGCAGCGTTCTTCCCCAGCATCAGCCTGACCGCCAATGCTGGCACCCTCAGCCCGGACATGAGCGGGCTGTTCAGCGGTGGTTCGGGTACCTGGCTGTTCCAGCCGCAGATCAACCTGCCGATCTTCAACGCCGGCAGCCTGCGCGCCAGCCTGGATTACTCGAAAATCCAGAAGGACATCAACATCGCGCGTTACGAAAAGACCATCCAGACCGCCTTCCAGGAAGTCTCCGATGGCCTGGCCGCACGCAAGACCTTTGAAGAGCAGTTGCAGGCGCAGCGCGATCTGGTTGCAGCCAACCAGGATTACTACCGCCTGGCCGAACGCCGCTACCGCATCGGGATCGACAGCAACCTGACCTTCCTCGATGCCCAGCGCAACCTGTTCAGCGCCCAGCAGGCGTTGATCAGCGATCGGCTGTCGCAGCTGACAAGCGAGGTCAACCTGTACAAGGCACTAGGGGGCGGCTGGTACGAGCGCACCGGCGAAGCCAACCAGCAGGCGTCGCTGCAATCGCCTAAAGGCTGATCCCCAAGGCACTGCAACAAGCCCACCCTCGCGGTGGGCTTTTTTGTGCGCGCGTACCACAGCGACGCGGTCCATGTAGGAGCGGCCTTGTGTCGCGAAAGGGGTGCGAAGCGCCCCCAAATTTTCAGCTCCGCCGCTGACATCGCCGGGCCAGCTCCGCTGGCCTTTCCGACCGGTCCGGCGCCCCGGCAAGGCCGCTCCTACAGGGACCGCGCGATATCCAAAAGAATTAACTAACTGGAACATTCCGTTCGATAACCGCCCAATACCGCGTGCGACGAATTGCCCCGCCCCTGACATGCGCCGCAACATCTTCCCCGTACCCGGACACGATGTATCCAAGCACCGGCTCAACCATAAAAACAAGAGATCTCCAACAGATGAGCACTTCGCACTCCGCACGCCAGCTGCTGCCCGGCCTGTTGGCCATGACCTGCGCCCTGCCCGCCTTCGCCGCCGAAAGCGGTTTTCTTGAAGACGCCAAGGCCAGCCTCAACCTGCGCAACTTCTACATCAACCGCAATTTCGTCGATCCTGCCAACCCGCAAGGCAAGGCCGAAGAGTGGACGCAGAGCTTCATCCTCGATGCCCGCTCAGGCTTCACCCAAGGCACGATCGGCTTCGGCGTCGACGTCCTCGGTCTGTATTCGGTCAAGCTCGACGGTGGCAAGGGCACCGGCAACACTGCCTTGCTGCCGATCCACGACGATGGTCGCCCGGCAGATGACTTCGGCCGCCTCGGCGTTGCCCTCAAGGCGCGTCTGTCGCAAACCGAGCTGAAAGTCGGCGAGTGGATGCCGGTACTGCCGATTCTGCGTTCCGACGATGGCCGCTCACTGCCGCAAACCTTCCGCGGTGGCCAGATCACCTCCAAGGAAATCGACGGCCTGACCCTATACGGCGGCCAGTTCCGCGGCAACAGCCCGCGTAACGACGCCAGCATGGAAGACATGTCGCTGAACGGCCGCGGGGCGTTTGTCTCCGACCGCTTCAACTTCGCTGGCGGTGAGTACACCTTCAACGACAAACGCACGATGATCGGCCTGTGGGATGCCCAGCTCAAAGACATCTACCGCCAGCAATACTTGAACCTGAGCCACAGCCAGCCCATCGGCGAATGGACCCTGGGGGCCAACCTGGGTTACTTCATCGGCAAGGAAGATGGCGCCGAACGTGCCGGCGAACTGGACAACCGCACCGCCTCGGCCATGCTTTCGGCGCGTTACAAAGGCAACACCTTCTACGTCGGCCTGCAGAAGGTCAGCGGTGATGATGGCTGGATGCGGATCAACGGCACCAGTGGCGGCACCTTGGCCAACGACAGCTACAACTCAAGCTTCGACCAGGCCAAGGAGCGCTCCTGGCAGGTGCGTCATGACTTCAACTTCACCAGCGTCGGGGTGCCTGGCCTGACCTTGATGAACCGCTATATCAAAGGCGACAACGTACACACCGCCACCGTCGATGACGGCAAGGAATGGGCCCGTGAAAGCGAGCTGGCCTATGTGGTGCAGTCGGGTACGTTCAAGGACCTGACCATGAAATGGCGCAACTCGACCATGCGCCGCGACTACAGCACCAATACCTTTGACGAAAACCGGGTAATCGTCAGCTATCCATTCAACCTGCTGTAAGCCGCTAGCGGTCTCTGCGTGATCACCAATATCGCGCAGAGGCCGCAGCGCTTATCCATAGAACACAAAGATCTATATACCACCATCAACCATCATTGACGGAATATGTAACAAAAGCTAAAAAGATCCATCCCGCCCGCCGCAGAGCTCGACATGGATCTTCGCCAACTGCGCTACTTCATTGCCCTCAGCGAATACCGCAGTTTCGTTCGTGCCGCTGAAGCCATGGGCATTACCCAACCTGCATTCAGCCGAGCCATTCAAGGCCTTGAGCAAACCCTCGGCTGCCC
Organism: Pseudomonas shirazensis; assembly: GCF_050496565.1. Classification (GTDB taxonomy): domain Bacteria; phylum Pseudomonadota; class Gammaproteobacteria; order Pseudomonadales; family Pseudomonadaceae; genus Aquipseudomonas; species Aquipseudomonas shirazensis_A. The sequence continues at coordinate 51,318 of NZ_JBNWAE010000010.1, read as the reverse complement.
GTTGGTCGACCGCGCCAGCAAGGCGCTGCAGCCAACACCGGAAGGCCTGGTGGTACTGCAGCATGCCCGAAGGCTGGTCCAGGGCGCTGCCCAACTGAGCATCGATGTCTCACAGATGACCAAGCTCGACGCGGGGGAGCTGCAGTTTGGCTGTGGCCCAGCATTGGCCGTGCAGTTGGTGCCCGACGCCTTGCAGCAGTTCATCAAGCTGCATCCCGGGATCCGCACTGCGCTGCAGGTCGACAATGGCGAACGCCTGGGTCAGGCCCTGCGCCGCGAGCAGATCGAGTTCTTTATCGATGATGTGCGCCCATTCGAGGCCGATCCGTACTTTCATACAGAGCCACTCAAGCCACGCCCGGGGCTATTCTTCTGCCGCGCCGGCCACCCGTTGCTGAGCAAAGACAGCTTGTCTACCAACGACCTTTTCGCCTACCCGCTGGCCAGCGCCTTGTTCGCCCCTGGCGTGCGCAAGCGCCTGGCCAACCTCAGCGGGCGCAGTGACTTCAGCGCACACCTGCAGACCGAACACCTGCCGGTGCTGCGCAGCGTGGTGCTGGGCAGCGACGCGATAGGCGCGGCCAGCGAGGAAGCAGTGGCCGAAGACCTCAGCGCAGGGCGCCTGGTGCGGCTGCACTGGCGCAACCTGCCACCGGGTCTGGAGGTGCTCAGCGTGCGTTGCGGTATCGTCAGCCGCAGTGGCTACCGGCTGACTGCTGCGGCCAGGGCGATGATCGATACGCTGATCAGGCTGGATCAGCCAGAGCTGCCTGCCCAGCGGGCACCTAATGCCGGTCTGCGCGCCACTCATTCGCCGCACTGATAGCAGCGCATCACCCATACTCGGTTCCGGCGTTCCGGTTCAGGGGCTATGCTGGCATTCACTGATTGACCATCAGCCAGGCGCCGCCACGGAGCGATAACAATGAAAAGCCTCGTCGAACACCTCAGCCAGTACGCCAACTACCATCGCGACCCACGCAACATCGCTACCCATTTCGTCGGTATCCCGCTGATCGTGCTGGCGGTGACCGTGCTGCTGTCGCGGCCGGGTTGGGAGCTGGCGGGTTTGTGGTTGTCACCAGCCCTGCTGGCAGCGGCGGCGTCGGTGTGGTTCTACCTGCGCCTGGACCTGCGCTTCGGCCTGGTAATGGGGCTGCTGCTGGGCTTGTGCCTGTGGCTCGGCCAGGCGCTGGCGGTGCAGAGCACCGGCGTGTGGCTGAGCGCAGGGCTGGGCACGTTCGTGCTGGGCTGGATCATCCAGTTCGTCGGGCATTACTACGAGGGGCGCAAGCCGGCGTTTGTCGATGATCTCACTGGCTTGATCATCGGGCCGTTGTTCGTGGTAGCGGAAGCGGCGTTCATGCTCGGGCTGTGCCCGCAATTGAAACAGGCCGTGGAGGCGAATGCCGGGCCAGTCGCCATCCGCCAGAAAAAGGCGGCGGCGTAACAGCCGGTGCAGCTTGCCTCGGGTGAGGCAAGCCAGCTCAGGTGCTTACTGACGCGACTCGATGCCCAGCTCATCCCACACCGACTCGGCCAGGTGGAAGGTGGCATTGGCTGCCGGAATCCCGCAGTAGATCGCGCTCTGCATGAGTACTTCCTTGATCTCTTCACGGGTCACACCGTTGCTCGCAGCGGCACGCAGGTGCAGCTTGAGCTCGTCGGTGCGGTTCATGCCGATCAGCATGGCGATGGTGATCAGGCTGCGGGTGTGCCGTGGCAAGCCAGGACGTGTCCAGATATCACCCCAGGCGTGGCGGGTGATCATTTCCTGGAACTCGCCGTTGAAGTCGGTGAGTTTCTCCAGGCTGCGGTCCACATGGGCATCGCCAAGCACGGCGCGACGCACCTGCATGCCAGCGTCGTAACGTTGTTTTTCGTCCATGGTGCGCTCCTCAGCGGGCCAGCAGAAAGTCGAGTACGCGGGCCGTGAACGGCGCGCCGATTTCGACGTTGGAAAGGTGTGCAGCAGGGAATTCGACAAACTCCGCACCGGCGATGGCGTTCTGCATGAAGCGGCCGTGCTCAGGCGTGGTGACCACATCGGCAGTGCCAGCAACGATCAGGGTCGGCACCTTCACCGCGGTCAGCTGCTCACGGTAATCGGCATCGCGCACAGCGGCGCAGTTGGCGGCGTAGCCCTGCGGCGAGGTCTGCGCGAGCATCTCGGTGATGCGCTGCGCCTGCGCTGGCTGGGTCTGGGCGAAATCTGCGGTGAACCAGCGCGCGATCGACGCATCACGCAGGTCGAGCATGGCCTGACGGCCCTGCTTGAGGACCATTTCGATACGGGGATTCCACACTTCATCGCTGCCGATCTTGGCGGCGGTGTTGCACAGCGTCAGGCTGAGCAGACGCTCGCCGGCATTTATCCCCAGCCACTGGCCGATCAGCCCGCCCATCGACAGGCCGACAAAATGCGCCTGGCGGATGTCCAGCGCATCCAGCAGCGCCAGCACATCGGCGCCGAGTTGCTCGATGCGGTATGGGCCTTCTGTCACCAGCGAGCCACCGTGGCCGCGAGTGTCGTAACGCAGCACCCGGAAGTGCTCGCTCCAGGCCGGGATCTGCGTGTCCCACATGCCCAGGTCGGTGCCCAGCGAGTTGGACAGCACCAGCACCGGAGCGCCCTCGGGGCCATCGAGTTGGTAGTTCAGTACGCCATCAGCCAATTGCAAATGCGCCACAGCGGTCTCCTCAGGCAATGAATTGTTGGTGTTCAGCCACAGCACGCGCCACCCACACGCGGGCCTGGCCAAGGTAATGAGCGGGGTCGAGCAGGCGGTCGAGCTCTTCGCCGGACAACTCGGCGCTGATCTGCGCCTCGTCACCGAGCACGGCGCGCAAGTGGCGCTGTTCGGCTACTGCACGCTGGCAGCACTGCTCGAGCAGATGATGCGCGCGGTCCCGACCCAGGCGCTGCGCCAGCACAATGCTCACCGCCTCGGCCAGCACCAGGCCTTGAGTCAGGTCGAGGTTGCTGCGCATGCGCTCGGCATCAACCTGCATGCCGTCGGCAATCACCTGGGCCTGGTGCAAGGCGCCAGACACCAGGCAGCAGATATCCGGCAGCGTCTCCCATTCGGCATGCCACAAGCCGAGGCTGCGCTCGTGCTCTTGCGGCATGGCGGCAAACAGCGTGCTAAGCAGGCCCGGCACCCGCGTGGCCGCGCCGATCAGCACAGCCGCACCAACCGGATTGCGCTTGTGCGGCATGGTCGACGAGCCGCCTTTACCGGGCGCCGAGGGTTCGAACACTTCAGCGGCTTCGGTCTGCATCAGCAGGCTGATATCACGGCCAAACTTGCCCAGGCTGCCGGCCACCAGGCCCAGCACCGAGGCGAACTCGACCAGCCGATCACGCTGGGTATGCCAAGGCTGCTCAGGCAGGTTCAGCTTGAGCTGCTCGGCCAGCGCTTCTGCCACCGGCAGCGCTTTGCTGCCCAAAGCCGCGAGGCTGCCCGAGGCGCCGCCGAACTGCAGGCAGAGCAAGCGCGGACGCAGCTCCTTGAGCCGTTGCCGATGGCGGGTCAGCGCGCCGAGCACACCGGCCAGCTTCATGCCCAACGTGACCGGCGTCGCGTGCTGCAGCCAGGTTCGGCCAACCAGCGGCGTATCGGCATGCTGCAGCGCCTGGCGCGCGAGGCTGTCGGCCAGGCGGGCCAGATCGGCCTCGACCAGCGTCAATGCATCGCGCAGTTGCAGGACCAGGCCGGTGTCCATGGCGTCCTGGCTGGTGGCGCCAAGGTGCACATAGCGCTCGGCTTCGGGCACGCCGCTGGCGACCACTTTGCCCAATGCCTTGACCAGCGGTATCGCCGAATTACCCGCAGTGGCGATGGCATCGGCCAGCGCATGGGCATCATAACGCTCTGCCTTGCACGCCGCCTCGATCGCCGGCACAGCCGTGTGCGGCACCAGCCCGGCGCCAGCCTCGGCGCGCGCCAGGGCTGCTTCGAAGTCGAGCATGCCCTGCAGACGGCCACGGTCAGAGAAGACCTCGCGCATGGCCGGCGCGGTGAAGTAGGCGTCGAACAGCTGGTTGTCCGCTCGGTGGGTCATTGTCGATCCTTAGTCATCGTGGTGCAGGTACGCCGCTTGCTTGGGCAGGCGCAGGCTGAACAGGAAGGCAATCGCCATCATTGCCGTGACATACCAGTAGAAGGTGTTTTCCATGCCCAGGGTCTTCAAGCCCAGTGCAACGTACTCGGCCGAGCCGCCAAACAGCGCGTTGGCCACCGCATACGCCAGGCCGACGCCAAGGGCGCGCACCTGCGGCGGGAACATCTCGGCCTTCACCAGGCCGCTGATGGAGGTGTAGAAGCTGACGATACACAACGCCAGGGTAATCAGCACGAAGGCCATGAACGGGCTGGTGACGGTCTTCAGCGCCATTAACAGGGGTACGGTGAACACGGTGCCCAGGGCGCCGAACAACAGCATCGAGTTGCGCCGGCCGATCCGGTCGGAGAGCATGCCGAACACCGGCTGCAGGATCATGAACAGGAACAGCGCCCCGGTCATGACGAAGCTTGCGCTCTTGGCGTTCATCCCGGCGGTGTTGACCAGGTACTTCTGCATGTAGGTGGTGAAGGTGTAGAAGATCAGCGAGCCACCGGCGGTGTAACCGAGCACGGTGATGAACGCTGCGGCGTGGTTGCGGAACAGGCCTTTGACGCTGCCGGCGTCCTTGTCCTGACGCGCCTCGGCGGTGCTGGTCTCGTGCAGCGAGCGGCGCAGCATCAGCGAGATCAACGCCGCAACGGCACCGACCACGAACGGGATGCGCCAGCCCCAGGCACGCAGCTCATCTTCGCTGAGCAGCTGCTGCAGGATTACCACCACCAGCACTGCCAGCAACTGGCCGCCGATCAGGGTCACGTACTGGAACGAGGCAAAGAAGCCGCGCTGGCCGCGCAACGCCACTTCGCTCATGTAGGTGGCGGTGGTGCCATATTCACCGCCCACCGACAGGCCCTGAATCAACCGCGCCAGCAACAGCAGCGCCGGTGCCCAGGCGCCAATACTGGCGTAGGTGGGCAGGCAGGCGATGATCAGCGAGCCGAAGCACATCATCAGCACCGAGATCATCAGCGAGTGTTTGCGGCCTTTGCGGTCGGCCAAGCGACCGAAGATCCAGCCACCGATTGGCCGCATCAAGAAGCCCGCAGCGAATACTCCGGCGGTGTTGAGCAACTGCACCGTAGGGTCATCGGAGGGAAAGAAGGCCGGCGCAAAATAAATTGCGCAGAAGGCGTAGACGTAGAAGTCGAACCACTCCACCAGGTTGCCTGATGATGCACCGACAATGGCGAAAATGCGCTTGCTGCGCTCTTCACCGGTGTAATGAATTGAGGTCATGGTGGGATTACTCCTGAGGGTTACCGTCAAGTCTAGACATACTCAGTAACACTCATGTTCCGCCAGCCCGGCTTTGGTCGGGGTTGAAGGGCAGTCTGGCCGCGTTGCGAACCCAGACCAGCAGTGCTCAGGTTGCGTGGACCTGAGCACTGCTGGCGCGGCGGGACAAAACGGCCAGGCTGCATGTTGCGCTTGCTCAGACCCGCTCGATAGCCAACGCCAGGCCTTGGCCGACGCCTACACACATGGTCGCCAGGCCTTTGCGCCCGCCGGTTTTTTCCAGCTGATGCAGTGCGGTCAGCACCAGGCGTGCGCCGCTCATACCCAAGGGGTGGCCAAGGGCGATAGCACCACCGTTCGGGTTGACCTGCGGCGCATCATCCGCCACACCCAGCTCGCGCAGGACCGCCAGGCCCTGGCTGGCAAAGGCTTCGTTCAGCTCGATGACATCAAAATCTGCCACGGCGATGCCCAGGCGCTCGGTCAGCTTGCGTACCGCAGGCACCGGGCCAATGCCCATCACCCGCGGCGCAACGCCAGCGCTGGCCATGCCGAGCAAGCGCGCACGCGGGGTCAGGCCGTGCTTCTTGACCGCTTCGGCCGAGGCCAGAATCAGCGCCGCAGCACCGTCGTTGACGCCCGAGGCGTTGCCGGCGGTGACGGTCTTGTCCGGGCCGTTGACCGGTTTCAGCCGGGTCAGCGCTTCAAGGGTGGTGTCAGGTCGCAGGTGTTCATCCTGCTCGACCACGGTCTCGCCCTTCTTGTGGGCGATGCGCACCGGCACGATCTCTTCAGCGAAGAAACCCGCCGCCTGCGCGGCACCGGCCTTCTGCTGGCTGCGCACGGCGAAGGCGTCCTGATCGGCACGCGATACCTGATAATCGTCGGCAACGTTGTCGGCCGTCTCGGGCATCGAATCGACACCGTACTGGCTCTTCATCAGTGGATTGACGAAGCGCCAGCCGATGGTGGTGTCTTCCAGCTTCATGTTGCGCGAGTAACCGCTCTCGGCCTTGCCCATGACGAACGGCGCACGCGACATCGACTCAACGCCGCCGGCAATTGCCAGCTCCATTTCGCCGCTGGCGATGGCGCGGAAGGCTGTGCCGATGGCGTCCATGCCCGACGCGCACAGGCGGTTCAGGGTGACCCCGGGAATGCTCGCCGGCAAACCGGCCAGCAGCAGCGCCATGCGCGCAACGTTGCGGTTGTCTTCACCGGCCTGGTTGGCGCAGCCGAAGAACACCTCGTCGACCTGATCCCATTGCACCGACGGGTTGCGCTCGATCAACGCCTTCAGCGGCACTGCCGCGAGGTCGTCGGCACGCACGCTGGCCAGGGCGCCGCCGAAGCGGCCAATGGGGGTACGGATGGCGTCGCAGATGAATACTTCACGCATCACGCTTCTCCTGGCTTCTGGCCGTGGGCGGCAGCGGTGCGCTCTTCCAGATCACGCAGCGCGGTCAGTTCCAGCTCGGTCGGCGCAGCAGTGATCAGCGCGTCGTCGGCAAAACGAATGGCCCAGCCAGTGGCGGCGATGATCTGCTCGCGGGTCACGCCTGGGTGAATCGAGGTGACCACGAATTCATTGCTGCCGGCTTCCGGCTCCATGATGCACAGATCGGTGATGACCCCCACCGGGCCTTCACCGGGCAGGCCTAGACGCTTGCGCGAGTCGCCGCCTTCGCCGTGGCCGACCGAGGTGATAAAGTCGAGCTTGTCGACGAATGCACGCGGCGACTGCTTGAGGATGATCAGCACCTGCTTGGCGGAACCGGCGATTTCCGGCGCGCCGCCGGCACCTGGCAAGCGCGTGCGCGGGGCGTGGTAGTCACCGACGACGGTAGTGTTGATGTTGCCGAAGCGGTCGACCTGAGCAGCGCCAAGGAAGCCCACGTCAATGCGCCCGCCCTGCAGCCAGTAGCGGAAGATCTCGCCGGTCGGCACCACGGTGTCGGCCGTTTCGGCCAGCTCGCCATCACCAATCGACAGCGGCAGTACAGTCGGCTTGGCGCCGATCGGGCCAGATTCGTAGATCAGCACCACGTCAGGCGACGAGGTCAGGCGTGCCAGGTTGGCGGCCTTGGACGGCAAGCCGATACCGACGAAGCACACCGCGCCATTGCGCAGCCGGCGGGCAGCGGCGACGGTCATCATTTCGGAAGTGGAGTAGCTCATTGTGCGGCCTCCGTGGTGCTGGCCAGCTTGGCCTTGAATTCGCTGAAGTCGGCGGTGCCGCGGATGTACTGGTCGATCCAGGCGGTGAACGTCGCGCGGTCACGGGCGATCGGGTCCCAGGCCTGGTAGAAGCGGTTGTCGCGCTCGTAGTAACCGTGGGCGTAGGACGGATGCGCGCCACCTGGCACCAGGCACACGGCAGACAGCGCCCAGGTCGGCAGTACGCAGGCGTTCATCGGTGCCTGCAGGTCGTCGACGATTTCTTCGACGGTGACGATGCAGCGCTTGGCCGCGAGTGCTGCTTCTTTCTGGACGCCGAGAATGCCCCACAGCAGGACGTTGCCCTTGCGGTCGGCCTTCTGCGCGTGAATTACGGTCACGTCAGGGCGCACCGACGGCACCGCTGCCAGCACTTCGCCGGTGAACGGGCAGGTAACGCTCTGGATCAGCGGGTTGACCTTGGGCAGGTCGGAACCGGCATAAGCACGCAGCACGGCAAAGGGCAGGCCCGAAGCGCCGGCGACGTAGGCGTTGGCCAGGTCGGCGTGGCTGTGCTCTTCGATCTCGATCGCGTGCGGCCATTGTTTTTCCACGGCGTCACGCAGGCGGTGCAGCGAACCGACACCTGGGTTACCGCCCCAGGAGAAGATCAGCTTGCTGGCGCAACCGGCGCCGATCAACTGATCGTAGATCAGGTCCGGGGTCATCCGCACCAGCGTCAGGTCACGTTTGCCCTGACGAATGATCTCGTGGCCAGCGGCGGTCGGGATCAGGTGGGTGAAGCCTTCGAGAGCGACGGTGTCGCCGTCCTGGATGAACTGCTTCACGGCCTCGTGAAGCGAGAGGATTGCTGCCATTGGAGACTCCTGGTCAGGATGCTGCGTTGAGCTCAGATTAAGCAAGCTGGACACGCCGCACAATCCGATAATCGATTACTTGTTCGATTATCGAACATTTTGTTGTTGTGCTATCCATTGCTGTTCAACGCCGCAAAGCCGCGGTACAAGCGGCCTGCGGACGATTGCCCAAGCTGCATCAGGTTGCGTCGGCGTGGCTTACCAAGCCTTTGATGATCACCGCGACCGTGGCCAGCGCCGCAGGCACCAGCAGCGCAGTCAGCACCTGCTCGAAGTTCCAGCCAAGGCCAAGCAGGGTTGCCCCGCTCCACGCCCCGAGAATCGCGCCGAAGCGGCCGATGCCGAGCATCCACGATACCCCGGTAGCCCGCGCCTGGGTCGGATAGAACCGGGCTGCGAGCGACGGCATGGCCGATTGCGCACCGTTGACACACATACCGGCGACCAGCACCAGCGTTGCCAGAAGGGTGATGTTGCCCAGGCTCTGGCCAACCGCGTAGGCAAATATCCCGGCCAGCAGGTAGAACACGCCAATGACCTTGTGCGGGTTGTAACGGTCCATCGCCCAACCGACACCGACCGCACTGAGCACACCGCCAAACTGGAACAGCGCACCGATGAACGCCGCCTGCTCCATGCTCGCGCCACTGTCGCGCATCAACGTCGGCAGCCAGCTGGTCAGCAGGTAGACGATGACCAGACCCATGAAGTAGGTCATCCACAACAGCAGGGTGCCCAGCCCGTAAGTGCCGGAGAAGATCACCGCAAACACGCTGCGCGCGGCGACGACTTTTTGCTCCGGAACGCTGAAGCTGGCCGCCTTGGCCACGATTGCCGGCGCAATCGGCGCCAGGGTCTTGCGGATCTTGTCGATACTGCGGTTGCGCACTACCAGAAAACGCGCCGACTCCGGCAGCCAGAACAGCAACACCACTGCCAGGATCAGCGGCAGCACGCCGCCGACAACCAGCAGGCTGTGCCAGCCGTAGGCCGGGATCAGTTTGGCTGACATGAAGCCGCCACCGGCCATGCCCAGGTTGAAGCCGCAGAACATGCTGGTCACCAGCAGCGACTTGAGCCGCTCGGGGGTGTATTCAGACAGCAGCGTAGTCGCGTTGGGCATGCCGGCGCCGAGGCCAATGCCGGTCAGAAAACGCAGGATCAGCAACTGGTCGACATTGGTTGCATAGGCCGACGCCAGGCTGAAGCCGCCGAACACCAGCACGGCAGCGACCAACACACCCTTGCGACCAAAGCGGTCAGCCAGCGGGCCTGAGCCCAGTGCGCCGAATACCATGCCGATCAGCGCGGCGCTCATGACCGGGCCGAGGCTGGCCCGGTCGATACCCCACTCTTGTGACAGCGCCGGAGCGATAAAGCCCATGGCGGCAGTATCAAGGCCATCGAGGAAGACAATCAGGAAGCACAGGATCACTACCCGCCATTGATAGCGCGACAGCGGCTGCTGATTGATAAAGGACTGAACGTCGAGGCAGCTGCCGACGTTGGTTTGCGGTTTGTTCATTGTTGTTATCCAGAAAGTCGGCGCAAGCAAAACCCCGGCGCACTGTTGGCGCAGGTTGCGAAGAGACGGTTACGGCCTGGCGTCAGCCTGGATACAACGACACTGGATGCGGGTACGCCCGCAGCTCAGAAAAGACAGTGATCATGGTGTTGCCTCGCATGTTGTTCTTGTTCGGTCGGCACAGCCGACCGTTGCGAGAGACATTAATCAGCGCGCGTAGGCTGCGCAATTCGTTGGCCGCAAGTATGGGCGTTTATCGAACAGTAGATTGCGCAGCTGCCGGGTTCAGCCGAACAGTTGGGTACACAGGTCCCGGCTTGAAGCGAGCAGGATTGGCAGGAATCGCTGCTCAAGCTCGCTGCGGGTGACCCGGCCGACATGGGTACTGACGTTGAGCGCCGCGAGTACCTGCCCCGAAGCATCATAGATAGGCACGGCAATCGAACGCAGGCCCTGCTCCAGTTCCTGATCGACCACACACCAGCCCTGCGCGCGAACCTGCTGGATGCAGGCAAGCAGCGATTCCTTGTCATGCAGTGTACGGCTGGTGCGGGCCTTGAGATCGGCGCGATCGAAGTATTCATGCAGGCTGGCGTCGTCCAGCGCGGCCAGCAGAATCCGCCCCATCGAGGTGCAATAGGCGGGCAGTCGTCCACCCACCGAGAGGTCGACCGAGATCAGCCGCTCGACCGTGGCCGAACGTGCGATGTAGAGGATGTCATCGCCTTCGAGGGTGGCCATGTTGGCGGCTTCGTGCAGTTGGTCGCTGATGCGGTCCAGATACGGCTGGGCCGACATCGCCAGCGGCGTCGACGACAGATAGGCATGGCCAAGCGTGAGCACCTTGGGCAGCAATGAATAGGTCCGCCCATTGGTCGTGGCGTAACCCAGCTTCATCAATGTGTGCAGGCAGCGCCGCACTGCTGCACGAGGGATCTCGGTACGGTGGCTGATCTGCGCGATGGTCAGGTGCCGCTTGCGCTCCTGAAACGCCTGAATCACCGCCAGGCCGCGCGCCAGCGAGGTCATGAAGTCCGGATCACCGGTGAAGGCCTGAATGCGTTTGGCCGGCGACGCAACGATGGGCGGCGCCATTGCTGCAGAGCCGGCGCGCTCAGGCATCGGGGAAACGGTGGGCAAGCTTTCGTCGCTCATGGCTGACCTCGAAAAATAATGGGCGCTTCGTGCGATTATCGAACGAACGGCCGATAATCGCAATTGACCGCTGACACTTTTGCTTATACCTTTCTCCTGCCACATGTGGCTTCTTTGGAGAGACTGGTCAGGTACCCACCGTAGAAGTCCCCAGGCACGGCCTCGCTGACGCGGGGCCGTTTATTATTCCTCTTGTGCTGCAATACGAACTTAATCGCTTCTCTCCACTCCAAGTTCTTGCAGTACAAATGATGAAATCACCTGCTACTTGCTCATCGCCAAAGTCTTGCTTCACTATCAGTAAAGACCGATGATCAAACTTCAGCCGGTTGCTACACTTGAGTCACTTGAATCACTGCTCGAGCATGCCAGATCGGCGATAGCCGGCTCCCCGCCTCCCTATATAGCCTTGATCCTCACATCGCATGCTCTGATGCCCTTGCTTGCTTGAACCCTGTCGCTGCGACAGCACACTCGCTCTGGTTGCGTGGCCGCATGCCCGATACTGCATGCCGAAGCCGGAGTCTTTACTCTAACTAGTCAGGTATTTACTGTGACGAAAGATGAACTGCGCGCCGAGCTTGAGCGTCAGGCCGAACGTTTCAAGGATGTGTACGGTGGTGAAGTCACCACCTACGCCGCTCAATCCGAACCCGAGCGCAAACCGTGGCGCAAACGCGCGACTGTCCAGGACCAGGTATTCGCCCAGGAACTGGAAAAGATGGAAAAGGACCTGCGCGGCGACGAGGCCTGAACATTCAGGCCAGGCATTGACTGTGTCGAGTAGCGCCAAGGCAGCGTCCTAACTGCCCATGAAATGGAATTACACAAATTTCATACAGACGTTTGAATGAACGTGGCGGCACGTGCTTTGGGTAAAATCGCCGCCGTTTAACGCACTTGACGGAATTTACCCTGCAAAATATCGATCATGGTGCAGCGCACTGGTAACGGTACCGGGCTTTTTTTGCTGCCATCGGTCTGCCGGGGGTGCATCGGCTGCCATGGTTTTCTGGCATAATCCGGCCCCCCTACGACCGCCAGAAAACCTTCATGATCGATTTATTCAGCGGATTGGATGCCTGGGTAGTAGTGAGCCTGGTGCTCGCGCTCACCTTTGTACTCGCATTCGAGTTCATCAATGGCTTTCATGACACCGCCAACGCGGTAGCCACTGTCATCTATACCAAAGCCATGCCCCCGCACCTCGCCGTGTTCTTCTCCGGCGTGTTCAACTTCCTCGGCGTGCTGCTTGGCGGCGTTGGCGTGGCCTATGCCATCGTCCACCTGTTGCCGGTGGAACTGCTGATCAACGTGAACACCGGTCACGGCCTGGCCATGGTCTTCTCGTTGCTGGCCGCGGCCATCGCCTGGAACCTGGGCACCTGGTACTTCGGTATCCCGGCCTCGAGTTCGCACACCCTGATCGGCTCGATCCTCGGTGTCGGCCTGGCCAACGCGCTGATCAGCGACATCCCGCTGGGTGATGGCGTCAACTGGCAGAAGGCAATCGACATCGGTATGTCGCTGGTGCTCTCGCCACTGGCCGGCTTTGCCGTGGCGGCGCTGGTTCTGCTGGGGCTGAAGTGGTGGCGCCCGCTGTCGAAGATGCACAAGACGCCGGAGCAGCGCCGCAAGCTCGACGACAAGAAGCATCCACCGTTCTGGAACCGCCTGGTACTGGTGATCTCGGCCATGGGCGTGAGCTTTGTGCATGGTTCCAACGACGGCCAGAAAGGCATCGGCCTGATCATGCTGGTGCTGATCGGCATCGTCCCGGACAAGTTCGTGCTCGACCTGAACAGCACCACTTACCAGATCGAACGCACCCGTGATGCAACCCTGCACCTGAGCCAGTTCTACCAGCGCAATGAAGCGATGCTGGGTGAGTTCCTGGCCCTGGGCAAAGCCCAGGCGGGCGATCTGCCGGAGAAGTTCAGCTGCAACCCGCAGCAGACCGAGCCGACCATTGCCGCGCTGCAGTCGTCGCTGCAAGGCGTGACCGACTACCGCGCGCTGGGCGCCGAGCAGCGCGTCGAAGTGCGCCGCTACCTGCTGTGCCTGGACGACACCGCGAAAAAGGTCGGCAAGCTGCCGGGCCTTGAGCCGCGCGAGAAGTCCGACCTGGAAAAACTGCGCAAAGACCTCACCGCCACCACCGAATATGCACCGTTCTGGGTGATCGTCGCGGTAGCACTGGCCTTGGGCCTGGGCACCATGGTCGGCTGGAAGCGCGTGGTACTGACCGTCGGCGAGAAGATCGGCAAGCAGGGCATGACCTATGCCCAGGGCATGTCGGCGCAGATCACCGCAGCCTGTGCGATCGGCATGGCCAACGTGTTCAGCCTGCCGGTGTCGACCACCCATGTATTGTCTTCGGGCGTAGCCGGGACCATGGTCGCCAACAAGAGCGGCCTGCAAGGCGGCACCGTCAAGACCATCCTGCTGGCCTGGGTACTGACCCTGCCGGCAACGGTAGGTCTGGCTGCCGGGTTGTTCTGGCTAGCCACCAAGGCGATCAGCTGAAGTGACATGAAAGTTGAGCTTTGATTGCTCATTTTGGGGCTGCTTTGCAGCCCTTCGCGGCGGTCCGGCGTCCCGGTAAACCCGCTCCCACAGGAACAGCGCCAAAGTCAGGGTTTGCGCTGTACCTGTGGGAGCGGGTTTACCGGGACGCCGGACCGCCGCGAAGGGCTGCAAAGCGGCCCCAATTTGTCTTAACTGACAATCATCAACGCCGCTTGTTGCCCAGCAACGACCCCATCAACCCGCGCATCAACTGCCGACCCAGTTGATTGGCCGCCTGGCGCACCGCCGACTTGATCGCCTGCCCTGCCGCCCCCTGCAAAAACTCCCCCGCCTTGTCGACGAAGCTGTCCTGCTCAGGCTTGGCCTGCGGCACCGGCTCGGCTGGCTCACCTTTACGCTGGGTGAGCATTTCATAGGCAGACTCGCGGTCAATCGGCTGGTCGTAACGGCCCCGGAGGCTGGAGGCTGCGAGCAATGCATCGCGCTCGGCACTGCTCAACGGCCCGATCCGCGACTGTGGCGGGGCGACCAGCACGCGCTGGACCATCGCCGGCGTGCCTTTGTCCTCCAAGGTACCGACCAGCGCCTCACCTATGCCCAACTCGGTCAGCACACCCAGGGTGGAAAAAGCGGGGTTCGGCCGGAATCCATCGGCAACCGCCTTCAACGACTTCTGCTCCTTGGCGGTGAATGCCCGCAAGCCATGCTGAATGCGCAAGCCGAGCTGAGCCAGCACCGCATCGGGCAGATCTGCAGGCGATTGAGTGACGAAATACACCCCAACGCCTTTCGAGCGAATCAGCCTCACCACCTGCTCCAGGCGATCCTGCAGCGCCTTGGGTGTGCCATTGAACAGCAAGTGCGCCTCGTCGAAGAACAGCGCCAGCAGTGGTTTTTCCGCATCCCCGCGCTCCGGCAACTGCTCGAACAGCTCAGCCAGCAGCCACAGCAGGAAGGTCGCGTAAACCTTGGGTGCTTCATGCACCAAGCGGCTAGCGTCGAGCAGATGAATCCGCCCACGGCCATCAGCCGTCGGCTGTAGCAGGTCTTCAAGTTGCAAGGCCGGCTCGCCGAACAATGCCTCGGCACCCTGCTGCTCAAGCGTCGCCAGACGCCGTAACAACGCCTGGGTGGAGCTGCTGGTCATCAGCGCACTGTCGTCACCAAGCACCTGCGGATTGTCCTTGAGGTGATTGAGCAGGGCCTTGAGGTCTTTCAGATCGAGCAAGAGCAAACCATCCCGATCTGCCACCTTGAACGCTGCGTACAAGGCAGCCTGTTGGCTGTCGGTCAGCTCCAGCAGGTTGCCCAGCAGCAATGGGCCCATTTCGCTAAGGGTGGTACGCAGCGGATGGCCCGACTTGCCGGCAATATCCCACAGGGTCACCGGATACGCCTTCGGGCTGTGTCCCAGCCATGGCATCCCGGCAATGCGCTCGGCGACCTTGCCCTGCGGCGTCGCGGCAGCACCGAGGCCGCACAGGTCGCCTTTCACGTCGGCAGCGAATACGGCCACGCCGGCGTCACTGAAGACCTCGGCCAGGCGCTGCAGGGTTACGGTCTTGCCTGTACCGGTGGCTCCGGCCACAAGACCGTGGCGGTTGGCCAGGCGCATGGCCTGGCTGACAGGCTGGCCGTCAGCTCCCGCCCCTACAACGATTTGCGAAGAATCTGACATGTTGTTTCATCCTCTCCTCAAGCTTTGCCGAATAACGGCCGATATGTCGTGGTGATAATTGCCTTAAAGACAGGAACATCCCCAAAGTGACTTGCGGGACTAGTTGCACTGTTTTCAGCGCTTTGTGCGAACGACCCGATATCACCTTAGCGGAACCGATCACGCCATGAACAAAAGCCTTCGTTTCAGCCACAAGATTCTTATTGCCGCATCGCTTATCGTGATACTCGCGTTCAGCTTGTTCACCCTTTACAACGATTACCTGCAGCGTAATGCGATTCGCCAGGATCTGGAAAACTATCTGACAGAGATGGGCGCATCAACCTCAACCAACGTGCGCAATCTGTTCGATGGCCGGATCAAGCTGGTAGAGAACCTCGCGCAGAACATCGCCCAGGCGCCCGCTGATGCAGAGACCCTGCTCGGCCAGAATGCCCTGATCTCAAGCTTCCTCACGGTCTATGTGGGCAAGGTCGATGGCGGTTTCAGCGTGCGCCCCGACTCGCCGATGCCGGCTGGGTACGACCCGCGTGTGCGGCCTTGGTACAAGGATGGCATGGCTGCCAACGGCGCGATCCTGACCGAGCCGTACATCGACATGGCCACCCAGAAGATGGTCATCGGCATCATCAGCAAGGTTTCGACCAGCGTCGGCGTGGTTGGCGGCGACCTGGCACTCGACGGCCTGGTCGAGATCATCAACTCGCTGAACTTCGGCGGTATGGGTTACGCCTTTCTGGTCAACGACCAAGGCAAGATCCTCGTGCACCCGGACAAAGACCTGGTCATGAAACCGCTGTCGGATCTGTTCCCACAGAACACGCCGAGGCTTTCTGGCGAACTGACCGAGGTCAGCGCTGATGGCAAGGACCGTCTGGTCACCTTCACCCCGATCAAAGGCCTGCCTGCGGCCAACTGGTACATCGGCTTGTCGGTCGACAAAGACAAAGCCTTCTCCATGCTCAGCACCTTCCGCACCTCGGCGGTGATCGCCACGGTCGTCGCGGTGGTGATCATCATTGCCCTGCTCGGCCTGCTGATTCGGGTTCTGCTGCAGCCACTGCACACCATGACCCGCGCCATGGAAGACATTGCCCAGGGCGAAGGTGACCTGACCAAACGCCTGACCATTCACAGCCAGGATGAATTCGGTGTGCTCGGCAGCGCCTTCAACCGCTTCGTCGAACGTATTCACGGCTCGATCCGCGAGGTGTCCTCGGCCACCGAACAGGTCAACGAAGTGGCATTACGGGTGATCAGCGCCTCCAACTCGTCGATGACCAATTCCGACGAGCAGTCCAACCGCACCAACAGCGTCGCCGCCGCCATCAACGAACTGGGCGCCGCCGCCCAGGAAATCGCCGGCAATGCTGCCCAGGCCTCGCAGCACGCGACCTCGGCGCGGCATCTTGCCGAAGAAGGCCAGCAGGTAGTCGACCGCAACATTGCCGCGATGAATCGCCTGTCGGAGTTGATCGTTGGTTCCAGCGCGCAGATCGAAACGCTGAACAGCAAGACCGTCAACATCGGCCAGATCCTCGAAGTGATCACCAGCATCTCGCAGCAGACCAACCTGCTCGCGCTCAACGCTGCTATCGAGGCTGCCCGCGCGGGCGAAGCCGGCCGCGGCTTTGCCGTCGTCGCCGATGAGGTGCGCAACCTCGCCCACCGCACGCAGGAGTCGGCGCAGCAAGTTCAGGGCATGATCGAAGAGCTGCAGGTCGGCGCCCGGGAGTCGGTCGAGACCATGGGTCAGAGCCAGCGTCACAGCCAGGACAGTGTGCAGATTGCCAATCAAGCCGGGGAGCGCCTGGAAAGCGTGACGGTGCGCATCGGTGAGATTGACGGCATGAACCAGTCGGTAGCCACGGCGACCGAGGAGCAGACGGCTGTGGTCGATTCGATCAACATGGACATCAGCGAAATCAACATGCTCAACCAGGAAGGCGTGGAAAACCTTCAAGCGACCCTGCGCGCATGTTCGGACCTGGAACAACAAGCCAGCCGCCTCAAGCAACTGGTCGGTAGCTTCCGCATCTAGTTTTGCCAAAAGGCCGCAGCGGCCCGGCCGCCAGTGTCGTGGAAGGATGATTCGTTTATCTATACGCCTCGCTGGGGTACTCGTGACCTTCAGATTGCCGGGGCTGCTACGCAGCCCTTTCCGACCGGTCCGGCGCTCCGGCAAGGCCGCTCCTACAGGGAGCGGTGTGTGCCGATATGGCGCGATCCCTGTAGGAGCGGCCTTGTGTCGCGAAAGGGTCGCGCAGCGGCCCCAGCAATCTCAGTACGGGCCCATATCACGGCAACCACCCCATCCTCGCATTGCGGACCTCCCAACCTCATTTGGCTCAACGACTATCCGAGCTTTTGATCAAAGAACTATCCGATCAGCACACCAGCGCCTGCTCGATTCCCAGCCCAATCTCGATCGAACAAACTATTCTTCCTGAAGGTCCACCTCTAGGCATGTCATCGCCGGTTTGTTACCGCGCATGACAGACCTGAAGTCGATCCCCGGAGGGATGCTGATCGTGCACATTGCCGACATCACCATGTTCTACGCACCCGCCAGTGGTGGCGTGCGTACCTATCTTGATGCCAAACACCGCCGTCTCGACGCCATGCCCGGCGTTCACCACAGCTTGTTGATCCCAGGCGCCAGCGCCAGCCACGCCGATGGCGTCTACCGGGTGCCGTCGCCGCCACTGCCGTTCGGCAAGGGCTATCGCTTTCCGGTCCGCCTGGCACCGTGGTGCAAGGTGTTGCGCGAGCTGCAGCCTGATCTGATCGAAGTCGGCGACCCCTACATGACCGCTTGGGCAGCGCTGGAAGCGCGGCGCAAACTGGAAGTGCCGGTGATAGGCTTTTATCATTCGGATCTGCCGCTGCTGGTCGGCAACCGCATGGGCAACTGGTTCACGCCCAATGTCGAGGCCTACGTCAGCAAGCTCTATGGCAATTTCGACCGGGTCCTGGCGCCAAGCCAGGTGATGGCCGACAAGCTGCGTCGGCTTGGCGTGCGCGATGTGCATGTGCAGCGGCTGGGCGTAGATCTGAGCACGTTCAACCCTGATCAGCGCGATAACCGCCTGCGGGCCGAGCTGGGCATCCCCGATACCACCCGCCTGCTGGTGTTTGCCGGGCGCGGCTCGCGCGAGAAGAACCTGCCGGTACTGCTCGACTGCATGCGCCACCTCGGCCCTCACTATCACCTGCTGCTGGTCGGCTCGGCCATGCCCAGCAACGTGCCCGCCAACGTCAGCGTGATCAACCACTTCTGCCCCTTGCAGGAAGTCGCGCGGCTGATGGCCAGTGCCGACCTGCTGGTGCATGCCGGCGATCAGGAAACCTTTGGCCTGGTCATTCTCGAAGCCATGGCCTGCGCCACCCCGGTTGTCGCAGTGCGTGCCGGCGCGTTCAGCGAAATAGTCACCGACCAATGTGGCCGCCTGTGCCCGCCGAACGACGGCCAGGCGATGGCCGCCACCGTTCGCGAGGTATTCGAGGACGGCGTGCGCCGGCTTGGCCAGCAGGCGCGCCGGCATGTCGAGCAACATTATTCGTGGGACAACGTGGTCAACGGCCTGCTGCAGCACTACCAGGCCGTGCTCGGCCACCAGCCACTGGTGCGTGCACATGCTTGAGCAGACCACCCAGCAGCGCAGCGTGATGCTGGTGCTGCACGACGTGGCGCCGGAGACCTGGCCCGACTATCAGCCGTTTGTCGAGGCGGTCGACCAACTGGGCAACGTGCCGATGACCTGGTTGGTGGTGCCCGACTTTCATCAGCGCAATGCCCTCGAGCGTTCGCCGACCTTCTGCCGCCTGCTCGACTGGCGCCTGCAGCAAGGCGACGAGTTGGCACTGCATGGCTATTACCACGCCGACCTCGGCCCGACGCCACGCACGCCGCGGGACTTCTTCATGCGCCGGATCTATACGCATGAAGGCGAATTCTATGCGCTGGAACAAGCCCAGGCGTTGCAGCGCCTGCAAGCGGGCCTGCAGCTGTTCAATAGCCAGGGGTGGCCGGTGGCGGGCTTCGTCGCCCCGGCCTGGCTGATGAGCGAGGGCACCCGTCAGGCCTTGCGCCAGTTGCCATTGCGCTACACCAGCACACCTCAGCACCTTTATCGCTTGCCAGAATTCACCGCGATAGACGCCCCTGGCTTGGTCTGGAGCGCCCGCAGCGCCTGGCGCCGGGGCTTGTCGCGGGCACTGTGCAATTCGCAGCTGCAACGCTGGCAGAGTGCGCCGACCTTGCGCCTGGGCCTGCACCCAGTCGACATGCGCCATCGCAGCTCTCGTGATTACTGGCTGCAGACGCTGAAAACGCTGATCGAACAAGGCCGCGAGCCTCTGACCAAGTCAGCCTGGCTGGACCGCCAGGTCGCGGCATGAAGCGCTTTGCCTGGCTTGGGCTGGCCTTGGGGCTGGCCCTGCTGGTGCCGGCATTTCTCGGCGGCGCCGAGCTGCTGCCCAGACTGCAGAGCTTCTCCCCGAGCCTGATGGCGACCCTGCTGGGGATGATCCTGCTGTGCTGGATCATCAATGCAGCACGTCTGCGCCTGCTGCTGGGTGAGCAAGGTGCGCAATTGGGGCGTTGGCGCAGTCTTGGGGTGATCATGGCCACCGAGTTTGCCATCTGCACGACGCCGGGCGGCAGCGGCGGGCCATTGGCATTGATGGCGCTGCTGGCCCGTGAGCGTATCGGTGCGGCCCGCAGCGGCGCGGTGTTCGCAATCGATCAGCTGAACGACCTGCTGTTTTTCTTCTGCGCCATGCTCGCCGTTGCCGGCTATGCGCTCAGCCACAGCCTGGGCCGCAGCCAACAAGGCATGCTCATGGGGAGTGCAATGATGCTGTGTGCAGCCCTGGTGCTGATCGTGCTGTTGCTGCGCTATCGGCGGCAGATCATGCGGCTCAATGGCCGCCTGCTGCGCAGGCTCGGCATGGCCGAACAGCGCCGGCGCCGTTGGGCGCGCAAACTGCTGAGCTTCATCAAGGCTTTGGCGCACACCTGGCGGCTGCCAAAACGCACGTTAGCGTTGGTATTCAGCCTGACCTGCCTGCACTGGAGCCTGCGCTTCAGTGTGCTGTATCTGGTGATTCGCGGGCTTGGCGTGGAGCTGGCGTGGATACCCAGCTTTCTGGTGCAAATGCTGGCGCTGAGTGCTGGCCAGTTCAGCCTGTTGCCGGGCGGGGCCGGCGCTGCCGAACTGACATCGGCGAGCTTATTGACGCCACTGGTGGGCAGCTCGACGGCAGCAGCGGCGATCTTGCTCTGGCGCGCTGTTACTTATTACTTTTATCTACTGGCCGGGGGGCCGGTGTTTGTCTACCTGCTGGGGCGACCGCTGCTGCAGCGCTCGCGCCGTCAGCAGCTGGATTGAGTTGCCGCCAGAGTTCGGCGGCACCGACGAACTCGGTGCCGTGCTCGTCGCTCATGGCGTCAGGATCGAAGCGAGCCAGACAGCCCTCACCCAAAGTCGGCAACGCACTGGCCGCGGCCTTGTCGAGTGGATCCGCCATTGGCCCGCCCTCCTCTCAGTCGAACACCACGGTCTTGTTGCCGTGCACCAGCACGCGGTCTTCGAGGTGATGACGCAGGCCACGGGCGAGCACCATCTTCTCTACATCGCGACCGAAGCGCACCATGTCTTCGATGCTGTCGGCATGGCTGACGCGCACCACGTCCTGTTCGATGATCGGGCCGGCATCCAGCTCTTCGGTGACGTAGTGACAGGTCGCGCCGATCAGCTTGACGCCACGCAGGGCGGCCTGGTGGTAAGGCTTGGCACCGACGAACGAAGGCAGGAAGCTGTGGTGGATGTTGATCACTTTTTCTGCATAGGCCTGGCACAGCTGTGGCGGCAGGATCTGCATGTAGCGCGCCAGCACCACGACATCAGCTCCATGGCTTTCTACCAGACGCGAGACTTCGGCAAACGCCGGCTGCTTGTCTTTCGGGTCGACCGGCACATGGAAGAACGGGATGCCATGCCACTCGACCATGCTGCGCAGGTCATCATGGTTGGAAATCACGCAAGGGATATCACAGTCCAGCTCATCGGTGTGCCAGCGGTGCAGCAGGTCCGCCAGGCAGTGCGATTCGCGGCTGGCCATCAGCACCACACGCTTCTTTTGCGCCGAGTCGGTGACCCGCCAGATCATCGAGAACTCTTCGGCAATCGGCGTGAACGCTTCACGGAAGGCCTCGATACCAAACGGCAAGGACTCGGCGCGGATCTCATGGCGCATAAAGAACCACCCGCTCTGCTCGTCCGAGTGGTGGCTGGCTTCATTGATCCAGCCGTTGTACAGGGCCAGGAAATTACTGACTTTCGCCACGATGCCGACACGGTCGGGGCAGGCAATCACCAGTCGATAGGTGCGCATGAATGAGACTCCAGGAACTTCGCAAAGGCGCATATTCTAGCGAGCTGGCAGAAAAAACACAGTAATCATCAACAGCCGCCGTTCGGGCCGCGCCGCGCGGCCATTGTTCAGGCATCGCTGCGGCGCCGAGCAGGACAGCGGCGGACGCCGCCAGTGATATGTAAATTTTTCTTAACCTGAATACATTGTTAACACTCGGCTATTTAAGCAAACGCGCCTTGATTATTGTTTACTTGAGACTAGCGGCTGTCTATTATTAGGTCACTGACTCCCTGTATATGCACTATTAAGGAACACTTCATGTCTTTGATCAACGAATACCGCGCCACCGAAGAAGCCATCAAAGAACTTCAAGCTCGTCTGGCCAACCTGTCGCAAGACGACAAGCTGAAGAAAGAGCTGGAATTCGAAGGCAAGCTGCGCACCCTGATGGGCGAATATTCCAAATCGCTGCGTGATGTGATTGCCCTGCTCGACCCGGAATCGAAACTGAGCAAGGCCCCACGTGGCGGCGTCAAGACCACCACTACCAAGCGTGCGCGCAAGGTCAAGCAATACAAGAACCCGCACAATGGTGAAGTCATCGAAACCAAAGGCGGCAACCACAAGACCCTGAAAGAATGGAAAGCCAAATGGGGTGGCGATGTGGTTGAAGGCTGGGCAACCCTGCTGGACTGATAAGTCCCCTGTGCTGCCTTGAAAAAAACGCCGGCTATTGCCGGCGTTTTTTATTGCCTCAACACATTACAACACAAACGACTGCTGCACTTTTTCGGCATGCTGCTGCCAGGCAAGCAGTACCTGCCGCCCGCCTTCGTCAGCCGTCGCCCAGGCGCTTTGCAGGGCCTTTTCGAAACCCTCCAGGGTGATCGGTGCGCCCGCCGCAGGGTCGCCAAGGCGCTGCTGGCAGAACTGCAGCCAGCGCTGTCGCTCCGGCTCATCCAGGGTCTCGGGGAAGTTTCGCGCACGGTAGCGGAATAACAGTTCAGGCAGCCGCGGATCATCGAACATCCACTGTGACCGGCCAAGTTGCGCCGGGTCGACCACGCGCACCTGTTCGCACAGGCGGCGATCACGGTCGCCAATAAAGCCTGCATATAACTGCTGCTCGGGGTCGTCGCTTGCGCCAAACTCATCAGCGCTGTAAATAGCCGCGAGTTTGTCTCGCCAGACGTTTTGTTGCTGCGCCAGTTGCTCGCCGCGTGCTTGCAGCAGGGACAGATCAATCCCCAGGCGTTGTTGGTCAACCGGGCGCAATACTGACAGCGGTGCCAATACCGGGCAGCGGTTGACTTGCACCAACTTGAGCGGCACCGGTAATTGCGTGTCGGACAATTCGTCACGCCGGGTGTACAAACGCTTGCGTAATGTTTCGGCGCTTTCATCCAGTAGCGGAGAGGTTGCCAACTGCAGGTCGCACACAATCAGTGCGTTGCGGTTACGTGGATGCCAGGCCAGCGGCAGTACCACGCCGAGGTAATTTCGCTCAGC
Organism: Pseudomonas shirazensis; assembly: GCF_050496565.1. Lineage (GTDB taxonomy): Bacteria > Pseudomonadota > Gammaproteobacteria > Pseudomonadales > Pseudomonadaceae > Aquipseudomonas > Aquipseudomonas shirazensis_A. The sequence continues at coordinate 28,142 of NZ_JBNWAE010000010.1, read as the reverse complement.
GGAGAAACGCCCGGAAATATGTACCAACGGCTGCAACAGCCGAATCTGCTCCATGACTTTATGCTTGCTGCGCAATTGAAATAACCAGTCATACAACTTCGGCTGTTTATCCCGAATCAATCGCGCCAGGGCGATGGTTGCCCGCACGTCGGAAAGCGCTTCGTGAGCATGCCCATGGTCGATGCCATTGGCTTTGCTGAGCAACTCCAGACGCAGGCTGGTGCGCCCGTCCTGCTGCGGCCAGACGATGCCTTCAGGGCGCAGGGCATAGGCCGTGCGCACCAAATCGATCAGGTCCCAGCGGCTGTTGCCGCCCTGCCACTCGCGTGCATACGGGTCAAAGAAGTTGCGATAGAGGCTGTAACGGGTCACCTCGTCGTCAAAACGCAGTGTGTTGTAGCCGGCGCCACAGGTGCCAGGGCGCACCAGTTGCTCATGCACACGGGTCATGAACTCGGCTTCACACAGGCCGTTGCTGGCCAGTTGCTCAGGGGTGATGCCGGTTACCAGGCAGGCCATCGGATGCGGCAAGATATCTGCCGACGGTTGGCAGAACAGATTGACCGGCTCTTCGATCTCATTGAGGTCGAAGTCGGTGCGCAGCCCCGCCAGTTGCAACGGCCGGTCGCAACGCGGGTTGATGCCAGTGGTTTCGTAGTCGTGCCAGAAGATGCTGGAGCTCACGGAGTGGTCCTGTAGCTAGGTCGACCGTGAGTCTAGCGGCCCGGGCGGGCAGTTCGCACCTCTAATGCAGGCAGAATGTGTCGCCAAGGGTCAGGCAGAGGCATTCGCGGCTGGGCGAAAACTGAAGAAATCACGTAACGAGTGCACGAACTCATCGTACTCACGCGGCGCCTGCAGCAACATGAAGCCCGAGTCGTAATGCATGGGCGTCTGGTCTTCGCGGCACCACAGGCAGCTTGCGGTCAGATTGATGAACTGCAAGGCGCCGCCGGGCAAGGGCACGCGCAGCTGCAGTTCGTAGTCGGGGCCGACCAGGACCGGCAGCGAGCTGATCAGCATCAGGCCGTCTTCGGAGGCATTGCCAAGGTAGCCGATCTGCTGATCGGTAAAGCGATTGTAAACCTTGAGTACACAAGGCAACTGGTGACGCTGGATGTGGCGCTGGATAAACATGATGACAGGTAGTGTCCCGTTTCCGCGGCCAGGAATACGAGGTACTGGCGGTTGCTGTTACAGCTAAGATACAGCTTAGCCCAGCCGCTGTGGCGAATCTCGTGAAATCAATGACACCTTGGCATTAGCGCCAAGGCGTGGTGTGCACCGGGCTGGCCACGGCAGGCTGGCGATAGTGGCCGAGCTTTTCCAGGGTCAGCAGACGCGCACGGGCGCGGTAGGCGTACTCATTTTGCGGGTAGCGCTGGACCAGGTACTCGTAGGTCTGCGCAGCATCGACGTAGAGCTTCTGCCGCTCCAGGCATTGGCCACGCAGCAGGGCCACTTCAGGATGGATGAACGGCCGCGCGCGGCTGGTCCGATCGACCTGGGACAGTTCGAGCATCACCCGCTGGCAATCGCCGCGATCATAGGCGCGGTAGGCGTTGTTCAGATGATGGTCCATCGACCAACGGGTGCAGCCAACGACGCTGGCGGCAATCGCCAGAACGATCAGGGTTCGCATGGGGATTCTCCTTTGATAGGCAGTGTATCGGCCCGGCGCGGCAAATCTTCACACGCTTTTGCAAGCATAGCCCGACCGTACAAATGCCACCCCCGCAAGACGCGAGGTAGTGCAACGGAACAATGACTACAGCGCAATTGAGGAGTAGCCTCTCGCTGCGCTTCACTACAGGAGTCTATGCATGACCATCCGCCGTACCAAAATCGTTGCCACCCTTGGCCCTGCCAGCAACTCGCCGGAAGTGATCGAACAACTGATCCTCGCCGGCCTCGACGTTGCCCGCCTGAACTTCTCCCACGGCACGCCGGACGAGCACAAGGCTCGCGCCCGCCTGATCCGTGAGATCGCCGCCAAGAACGGCCGTCACGTTGCACTGCTGGGCGACCTGCAGGGTCCGAAGATCCGCATCGCCAAGTTCAGCAACAAGCGCATTGAATTGAAGATCGGTGACAAGTTCACCTTCTCCACCGTGCACCCGCTGACCGAAGGCAACCAGGATATCGTCGGCATCGACTACCCCGACCTGGTCAAGGACTGCGGCGTGAACGACGAGCTGCTGCTCGACGATGGCCGTGTGGTCATGCGCGTCGAGACCGCTACCGCCGACTCCCTGCACTGTGTGGTGCTGGTTGGCGGCCCGCTGTCCGACCATAAAGGCATCAACCGCAAAGGTGGCGGCCTGACCGCCCCGGCCCTGACCGAGAAAGACAAGGCCGACATCAAGCTGGCTGCCGAGATGGACCTGGACTACCTGGCCGTGTCCTTCCCGCGTGATGCCAAAGACATGGAATACGCGCGCAAGCTGCGTGACGAGTCCGGCGGCAGCGCCTGGCTGGTGGCCAAGATCGAACGCGCCGAAGCGGTTGCCGACGACGAAACCCTCGACGCCCTGATCGCTGCCTCCGACGCAGTGATGGTTGCCCGTGGCGACCTGGGCGTGGAAATCGGCGATGCCGAGCTGATTGGTATCCAGAAGAAGATCATCCAGCACGCCCGCCGCAACAACAAGGCGGTGATCGTCGCGACCCAGATGATGGAGTCGATGATCCAGAACCCGATGCCGACCCGCGCCGAAGTCTCCGACGTGGCCAACGCCGTGCTGGATAACACCGATGCGGTCATGCTCTCGGCTGAAAGTGCTGCCGGTGCTTACCCGATCGAAGCCGTCCAGGCCATGGCGCGCATCTGTCAGGGCGCTGAAAAGCACCCAACCAACCAGCGTTCCAGCCATCGCCTGCACACCACCTTCGAGCGCTGCGACGAGAGCATCGCCCTGGCGGCGATGTACACCGCCAACCACTTCCCCGGCGTCAAGGCGATCATCGCCCTCACCGAAAGTGGCTACACCCCGCTGATCATGTCGCGCCTGCGCTCGCATGTGCCGATCTACGCCCTGTCTCCGCACCGCGCTACCCAGGCACGTGCGTCGATGTTCCGTGGCGTCTACCCGATCGCGTTCGACCCGGCCTCGCTGCCGGCCGACAAGGTCAGCCAGGCTGCCGTGGACGAGCTGCTGCAGCGCGGTTTGGTCGAGCAAGGCGACTGGGTAATCCTGACCAAGGGTGACAGCTACCACACCATCGGCGGCACCAATGGCATGAAGATCCTGCACGTCGGTGATCCGCTGGTTGGCTGATTGCTCGCAACCACAGAAAAACCGCTCCTGGTGAGCGGTTTTTTTTCGCCCGTAGCCCGCGCGATCAAGCTTTATATAGCGCTCATGCCCCTCGTACAACCGTTTCAATGGGCACACCCATTCAATGGAACTTGGTCATGAACATCCAGGCTACCCAGTGGCTCAGCCGCTTTCGAGTCGACATCACCTCAAATTCCAACCGTGTATTTGCCAATGGCCGCCAGCAATTGCAGGTTACCGTGACGCTCGCCGCGCGCGACGGCAAGGCCATCAGCGAAGCACAGCTGGACAGTATTTACCTGTTTGAAATCGATCAAGACGGTCAATACCAACGGCTGGACAACGACCTGCTGGCCGAGCGCGAGCGTGACTTTCGCTTTGACTATCATGCAGCCAGCGGCGGTGTGGTGCAGCCGCTGCCCGACGCCAACAACCGCACACGTCGGCGTACGTTCTACGTGAGTTCCATATGCCCCGGCGGATCCCTGCACACGGTCTATGCCGGCATCCAATACGATGCCGATGCGCAGTTCGCGACAGACACCGCCCCGTTCAAGTCATCGGTAGTGATCGAGTCGATTGCCCCGCCCGTCGCCCATCGCTCACTGTTCCAGTTGTCGCTGGAACCCAAGCGGGCCTACAAGAAAAGTTCGGCGAACTACTGGGACGACGAGATCGAAGAGCAGATCGGCTTTTTCGGCTTCAGTGACCCGCAGCGCAAGATTGTCGCCACTGTTGCCCATGGCATCAGCTCTGGTATTCGCTTCTACGAGCGCAACAACTTCGACGAAGCGCTGATCTCGTTCGAGTTGACCAACCACTACAGCCAGACGTGCTTCATCTGTGCTTACCAACCTGACCACCCGGCCGAAGACCTGCCCGCTATCCCTCGCGCGCACCAGATGCTCCTGCACCTGTTCCACCGCCGCTTTTATTCGCGGCACTGGAATGACAGCTGGGTCGAGCTCAGCGCCTGGACCCTGATCGATCAACACGGCAATGCCTACACCGTCCACTTCCTGCCTGGCGAGAGTGGACGATCAGTAGACTTTCGCGTTGTTGAAAGCGCGACGTAACCCACCCACCACACCGCTTGGGACCTCGTCATGTCCAGCCTGCACACTCAAGCAAGCAACTTTGCAGATTTCGTGAAAACCGGCGTCGATCCGCGCAGCGGCCAGTTCACGTTGGCCATTGCCCTGCCGTTGCCGCCAGCCAACCACTTGCGCGGCCCTGCGCTGTCCATCAGCCTGTCTTTCAGCACCCTGGCTTCCAGCGTCAATCGTGGCTACGGCCTGGGCTGGCAACTGGGGCTTTCGCACCTGCAGTTCGATCAGGCCAGCGCCCAGTTGAGCCTAGGCTCGGGCGAGCGCTATGCCATCGACCTTGCCAACAGCGCGCAAGTCCCGGACGGGCCGTTGACGCTCAGCGACTGCAAGCTGGCCACGCTGAGGCTGACCTGGCAGGCGGACGGCAGCGTGCGCGTCGATAAGAAATCCGGCGAAACCGAGATACTGCGCCCGGTAGCACCCGGCAGCCCGCACTATGTACTCTCGCAATTGCGCTCGCAGGAAGGCCACAGCCTGTATTTCGATTGGCTGGCGTATGCCGATGACGGCTTTGTGCTACAGCAGGTCCGCGACGAACAGCGCCCCCTGCTGAGCCTCGACGGCGACAGCGGCCAGCTCGACATCACGCTCAATCCCCAGACTGATCAAGCGGCTTCGATCACGCTCCTGCTCAGCAACGATTTGCTGAGCGAGATCCAGCTGCCAGGGATCAGCAACCCATTTGCCTTCGAGTACCAAGCGCTTTCGCTGGACGGTAGCGCAGCGCAATTGCAGCTGCCGATCCGTGTTGACGGTCCGCTCGGCGCGCAAGACATCGTCCACTGGGCCAGCGCGGGCGACGGTCATCAGCTGCCTGTCGGCGCGCCCTTGAGGTATCTGCCTCGGGTCAGCTGGTGGACGCACTCCAGCGGCGTCAAGGACGTCGAGTTGCAGCACCACTATCACTGGGTTGGCGAGCACAACTTTCTCGGCTATGGCAGCGATCAGGCCTATGACTGGCGAAACGGCCTGGACAACCTGTATCAGGTCGAGAGCGACTATCAGTATCAAGTCATCGAGACCCTCAGCGACGCCCACGGGCGCGTTCTGGATCGCATCGAGCGAACCTGGGACCGCTTTCACCTGCTGCTCAGCGAGAGCCACCGCAGCGGCGACTGCGAGGTCCGTACCAGCACCCGCTATGGCGTCGAACCGTCGCTGGACTGGGCGCAACAGCCGCCGTGGTGCCAGTTGCCGCATGATGTCAGCACCACTTACATCGATCACGCCCGCGATGGCCTGAGCCGCACCCAGACCACCCGCTACCGTTACGATGGGTTTGGCAACATCACCCATGTGCGCTACCCCAGCGGCCTCGAGGAGTCGAGCAGCTACTACCCCGCCAGTGGTGCCGAAGGCTGCCCAGCAGACCCACTGGGCATGGTTCGCCAGCTCAGGAAGAAAGTCACCAAGCCTGCCGAGCCTCACCTCGGCGCGCCGACCTTGAGCGCGGTCTACACCTATACCGCGTGTGCAGCAGCCTGCGAGCAGGCGCCAGACTACCTGGTCATCGCTGTGGAGCAGTTGTTCGACGAACCACTGCAAGTCCTGCTTGAGCAGACCAGCCATCACTATGTCAGCGCACCTGGACCGACGTGCGGCCGTATTCAGAAACGCGTGGTTACCCTTGGCGACCAAGCCACCACCACTGAATTCGACTACAGCCTGACGGCTGAGCAAGTGATTACCCGCACCACAACCCTAGGTTTCGAGGCCGATGAACTGAACCGCTCCAGCACCCGGTGCGCACAGTCACTGCTCACTGGCCAGACCCTGTGGCAGAGCGGCGAGAGCGGTGCTGTCTGTCGCTACGAGTACGACCGTATCGGCCGCCTGCTGCGTACCCTGACTGCCGCCGACAGCCCCTACCAGCATGAGCAGCAGGTGCGCTATCACCTTGGCGATGAGCTTGCCGTGGGCCAACAGGATGAGCCCGGCACACCCGCGATGGTGATCGAACAGATCGAGGCCAGCGGACGCCGTCAACGGCAGTGGCTGGACGGAGAGGGTCGAGTGCTGCGCACGTTGCTCGAAGACCTCGATCACGCCCCTGGCGTGCTGCGTGAAGTGATGCGCTGCGAATATGACGCCCTTGGCCGGCAAGTTGCCTACACCAGCCTGGATTGGCTGGGTGATGGTCACGCCAGCCCGCTGCGCCTGACTACCACGCGCGGCTTTGACGACTGGGGTCAGTCACACCTCAGCGTTGGCCCGGACGGCGTCAGCAGCCACTCGCGCCACGACCCGATCGGCCAATGCAGCGAGCAATGGCAAAGCGCCGAAGGGTTGCTGGGGCCCAAACTGATCAGCCTAGCCAATGCAGCTGGAAGCGCGATCGAGCACCGCCATCTGGACAGCAACGGCCAGTTGCTGCGCACAGTGAAACTGCTGCGTGATGGCCTGGACCGGGTTATCGAAGAGCACATCAGCGCTGTGGGCTCACCGCCGTTGATCACGACCTACCGTTACGACCATTACTCGCGCATCGTCGAGAAAGGCTTGCCTGATGGCACTTGCCTGAGCTGGGCGTTCGCCGCGTACAGCGACGGTCAGCACCCAGAAACCATCAGCGTCAAGGCAGCGGAGGCGCAAGCATGAACCAACCCCACGTTCTGGCCCGACAGAGTTTCGATGGCCTTGGCCGACAACGCACGGTCGAGGTCGGCCCTCGCCTGACCCAGCACCACTACTGCCCCGGTCAATTACCCGCGCAGAGCAATACGCTGGCCGACGGCAGCCAGCTGCATTTCAGCTACGAGCGACAGCTGGATAACGCCCTGCTCAGTACCCGCGTGCAGCATCAGCAGGCTGAACAGCTGGCCTATCACCCCGTCCTCGGCCTGCCTCAGCAAGCGGACGCAGGCCTGGGCTCGTTGACGTGGCAATACTCCGCGGCAGGCCATCTGCTCGAGGAGCGCTGGCAGGTCGACCACCAGACATACCGCAGCAGCTGGCGACATTCACTTGGCGGGCGCGTGCTGAGCCTTACCGACAGTGCCGGCGCCGTGCACGCACGCGAGTACGACGGATGCGGCCGACTCAGCCTGCTGACGGTTGGCGATCTGCAGACCCGCTTCAGCTACGATGCATTGTCACGTCCCGCCAGTGTCGACAGCCTTGACCCCGCCAGTGGCAATCGCCTGCACCAGGCCTTTGCTTACGACAGCATAGGTCGGCTGGCCAGCATCCGCTTTGCAACCCTTCAGGCAGGGGTGAACCGAAGCTTCAGCCAGACCTTGAGCTACACCGGCCTCGACCAGCTCAGCACGCGCCGCTGGTCTGAGGCCGGTCAAGAACATGTTGAGCAGTTCAGCTACGACCTGCGCCAGCGCCTGACGCACTACCGGGTCAACCCTGAGGCGGATATACGTGACCCGTTCGGCAATCAGCTGGTCGAGCAGCGCTTTGCGTTCAATGCGCTGGACGGCTACCGCGAAGTGCTCAGCGTATTCGCCGATGGTAGCCAGGACCTTGCCTCGTTCGCTTACGCCGAGAATGATCCCACCCAGGTCATCGCGATCAGCCACAGCCACCCCAGCTGGCCCGCGCGCATCGAGTTGCACTACGACGGCTGTGGCCGGCTGATCGCCGACAGCCTCGGTCGGCAGCTGGCCTGGAACGAGCAGGGTCGGCTGAGCCGCGTGACGCTTGCCGGACAAACCTGCGAATACCGCTACGATGCCAGCGGTCGCCTGCGCGATCGCCAGCTCAACGGTGAAGTGCAGCGCAGCTTCTACAGTGCCGAGCAACTGACCCACGAACAGCACGGCTCCAATCGGTTGGCGCTGGCCGGCGATGGCGGCTCCCTGTTCGCCCTGACTCACATCGCCGACAGCGTCCGCCAGACCTGCCTGCTGGGCAGCGACGGCCAGGGCAGCATCAGGCTGCAGCTCGGCGAGAACCTGCACAGTGACCGCTACAGCCCCCATGGCAGCAGCGCCGAGCCGCAGCCACAGGTGCCCTTCGCCTACACCGGCGAGCGGCGTGAGCCGTTGACCGGCTGGTACATCGCCGCCGGTTACCGCCCGTACGACCCGCTGCTGATGTGTTTTCTGGCCCCAGACAGCGACAGCCCGTTCGGCCGCGGCGGGATCAACGGCTACGCCTACTGCGGCGGCGACCCAGTCAACCGCATCGACCCCGACGGCCACAGCTGGCTGACCTGGACCGCCGCCGGTATCGGTATCGGCCTGGGCATTGGCGCCACGCTGGCCAGCCTGGGTACGGCCTTGCCCGCCATCGCGGCCCTGCTCGGCGGCGGTGGCTTGAGTGCCAGTGCAGCACTGGCCGTCAGCAGCGCCGCCCTCAATGTGGTCTCGCTCGGCACGGGTATCGCCGCCATGGCCCTGCAAGCCAGCGGCAAGGATCAGCAGGCAGCCAGCGTATTGGGCTGGATATCGCTGGGCAGCGGGCTTGCCAGCGCCTTGACCAGTATCGCCCCGCGTCTGGCGCAAAGCGTTGAGCACATGCGCCAGGCCGCGGGCCGCAGCGCGAGCAAGATGGCCAACTTCCAACCCTACAAGCTCGGCCCTGGCGGCACTGCTCGACCGGCCAGCGTATTGTATGGCACCAGCAGGAACGGCCAGGATGTGGCTTTCGTTCCAAGCTTGTTTGGCGAGGGTGACGCGGCACTGGTAACCCACGGCAACCTGCTGGGCAAGCTGATGAATGCGCAAGGCCTGGCTGACGATGCGGTCAACGTCGCCAGCGATATCCTGCTACCCAGGCTGGCGCAGATGGGCTACGCCGATGGCCGCAAGGTCGTGCTGCTGTCATGCTGGGGTGGCAAAAGCGGCGCCGCGCAACAGATCGCCAACGTATTGGGCCGGCCAGTCGACGCCTATGGTGAAAAACTGTTCGTCAAGAGCCTGGCTTCGCTGCAGTCGCAGCGAACACTGGGCGGCACCCTGCACAGCACCAACGTGCCGGTATTCAAGGCGCCCTTGTGGCAGCGCTGGTTTGGCCAGGCTGACTTCAGCGATACCCGGCGCTACCGGATCGCAACGGCGCAGCTGTACTTGCCGCAATGACTCAGGCGTGCGCGACGAATATATCGGCCAACACCTGATTGCGCGGCACGCCGGCAATGAACAAGCGTTTGGCAAACCGCTCGACGCTGCTCGGCGAGCCGCACAGCAAGGCTACAGTCTGCCGCGAGCTCAGCCGCAGCTGGGCCAATACGCTGTCCAGCTGATCCGCCAGCACCAGCTCAACGGCAACCCCGGGCAAGCGCTGCACGGCCTCGGCCAGGTAATGGCCGGCGCCACTGCCCGCGACATGCAACAGCCTGATTTCACCGGTGTGGCCCTGGCGCAGCGCTTCACGCGCGACCGCCCAAAGCGGCGCCAGGCCTGTACCCGATGCCAGCAACCAGAGTGGCCGCGCTTGCCAATCCGGGTCGTAGTGCAGCGCGCCGTCGTGTAGCTCGCCAAGGCGCAGGCTGTCCCCCACCTGTAACCGCCGGGCCTGATCGCAGAATGCTCCCGCACGCCCACAGTCGATGTGAAACTCCAGGTAGTCGTCCTCACCGGGCAGGCTCGCCAGCGAGTACGGCCGTGCGACAGCGCCAAGCCACAACAGCAGATGCTGGCCGGCGCGATAGCGCAACGGTCGTTGCGCCAGCACGCGCAGGCGCAGTACCTCACCCAGCCAGTCTGCCGCGCAGACGCTGGCGGGCAGAGCATCGACCTGCGGGTCGAACAGGGTTACCTGCAGGTCACCGAGCACCCTGCACTGGCAGGCCAGGCGCCAGCCTTGTGCGCGCTGAGCTGCGGTCAATGCTTCTGGCATTCGATCATCAGGCTGACCGTCGACACAGCGCACCATGCACGCGTGGCAACTGCCGGCGCGGCAGCTGTAGGGCACGTTGCAGCCTGCGTCATTGAGAGCGTCGAGCAAGTTGCTGCTGGCAGGCACGCTGATTCGCTGCGCGCCCACGTAGACATCGGGCATGGGTCAAAGACCTCCAGGGTTCTGTCTGCATTCTACAGAACACACGCAACAACACTGCCAACCCGCTTCAGACCTTGGTCCCGCGCATGCGGTGGTGTGTCGCACCGGTATGCGCGCTATACTGCCGCGCCTTTTTTGCGTCGGCCTGACCTGCCGCCGCGTTGCCAGGCGTTTCGCCACGCGGGTGGTCGAAAAGCCTTTTACCGATGTTCCCGTCTTCAAGAGGAGCGCGCTGCATGACCGTGATCAAGCAAGACGACCTGATTCAGAGCGTCGCCGATGCCCTGCAATTCATTTCGTACTACCACCCCGTTGACTTCATCCAGGCGATGCACGAAGCCTACCTGCGTGAAGAATCGCCGGCTGCCCGTGACTCGATTGCGCAGATCCTGATCAACTCGCGCATGTGCGCCACCGGCCACCGCCCGATCTGCCAGGACACCGGTATTGTCACCGTGTTCGTGCGCGTGGGCATGGACGTGCGCTGGGATGGCGCCACCATGAGCGTCGACGACATGATCAACGAGGGCGTGCGCCGCGCCTACAACCTGCCGGAGAACGTCCTGCGTGCTTCGATCCTGGCCGACCCGGCCGGTGCGCGCAAGAACACCAAGGACAACACCCCAGCCGTCATCCACTACTCGGTAGTCCCCGGCGACAAGCTGGAAGTCGACGTCGCAGCCAAGGGCGGCGGCTCCGAGAACAAGTCGAAGATGGCCATGCTCAACCCGTCCGACTCGATCGTCGACTGGGTGCTCAAGACCGTGCCGACCATGGGCGCTGGCTGGTGCCCGCCTGGCATGCTCGGCATCGGCATCGGCGGTACTGCCGAAAAAGCTGCGGTGATGGCCAAGGAAGTGTTGATGGAATCCATCGACATCCATGAGCTCAAGGCCCGCGGCCCGCAAAACCGCATCGAAGAGATCCGCCTGGAGCTGTTCGACAAGGTCAACCAGCTGGGCATCGGCGCCCAGGGCCTGGGCGGCCTGACCACTGTGCTCGACGTCAAGATCATGGATTACCCGACCCACGCCGCTTCGCTGCCGGTGTGCATGATTCCTAACTGCGCCGCTACCCGTCACGCCCACTTCGTGCTCGACGGCTCCGGCCCGGCAGAGCTTGAAGCGCCGTCGCTCGATGCCTACCCGGAAATCGTCTGGGAAGCCGGCCCGAGCGCGCGTCGGGTCAACCTCGACAGCATCACCCCGGAAGAAGTCGCCAGCTGGCAGCCAGGCGAGACCATCCTGCTCAACGGCAAGATGCTCACCGGCCGCGATGCTGCGCACAAGCGCATGGTCGAGATGCTCAACCGTGGCGAAGAGCTCCCGGTCGATCTGAAAGGCCGCTTCATCTACTACGTCGGCCCGGTCGACCCGGTAGGCGACGAAGTGGTCGGCCCAGCCGGCCCGACTACCGCTACGCGGATGGACAAGTTCACCCGGCAGATCCTCGAGCAAACCGGCCTGTTGGGCATGATCGGCAAATCCGAGCGCGGCCCGACCGCCATCGAAGCGATCAAGGACAACAAGGCTGTTTACCTGATGGCCGTCGGTGGCGCTGCCTACCTGGTCGCTCAGGCCATTCGTAAATCGCAGGTGCTGGCCTTTGCCGAACTGGGCATGGAAGCGATCTACGAGTTCGAGGTCAAGGACATGCCAGTGACGGTGGCGGTTGATAGCAATGGCGAGTCGGTGCATATCACCGGGCCGGCGTTGTGGCAGAGCAAGATTGCCCAGAGTTTGGCGGTGGAAGTGAAGTAAGCAGATACGTGCTAGAAAAACGCCCGGCTTATGCCGGGCGTTTTGCTTTAGGGTATATATGCAGGTGGGCAGATCAGCCCCTGAGTTTACCCTGCCGCTATCACGCCAACACCTGACAAAAATGCTAGTTTCCAACATCACCCTATCCGCCTAACGTAATACCACGGCCTGCGCGTTTGCCAACACACAGGTACTTATCGATACTTAAAATTAATAGAACCGGGAGGAGTCTGGCATGCCCATTCAGATTAAAATCATCATCTACTTTTTGTCATCAATACTACTCGCCGCCTGCACATTCCAGCGAGACACTGTAAAAATCGACCCACCCAAGGCGGTACCACCGTACCCGCTAATTCAATTCTATAAGAAGGAAGGCAGCATCAAACCGGACTGCAACTTTCGTTTAAAGCCTGGCTCTCATAAATTTCGCGAGCGGGGCGGCTGCACCAATGATGACGACTATTATTTCAGTATTAGCGAGGCATCGGAAGGCTACGAATTCAGAATCATGAACAATGGTGATTGCCATGAAAAAGATGGATGGGCCGGATACGTATTAAGAGATCCCTTGCCGGGTGAAGGGATACCCATGACCGGCGTTGAGACCAGCTTCAATCTCGTCCGTAACGAAATGATCACGCGGGGGCTGCACGCATATGGAAGTCTTAATAAAGGAAATCTTTCAGGTAAAGTTTCATGCGTAAAAGTCATCTACCCTCCCGAACCATGATTAGTTGCCACCGTCAGGCTACCTGCGCTGCGAGGAAAAGAAAATGCACACTCATGCCACCGCCGAAGCGGCCGTTACGCTTTCATATCTGCTAGTCGAAAGTGAAGCATTCACAGGGCACAACGATGCGACTGCAAGTCTCTATGCCAACGGCAAACAACACTCGACTGTGCTTGTCACCCTTCAAGCTCGCGACAGCAACGGCGAAGCAGTGGGACTCCCCAGCAACGCCAAAGTAGAATTGATACCCTACGTAGGTGCTTACTCCGGAACGTGGAAAGTCACCAACGCCAGTTCTGACTTCGAAGTATTTCCCGAACGCACTGCCGTAGTACAAGCGATTGCCCCCGACCCGCAGAATCAGCAGTTCAAGCTCTATATTTATAATAACAATGCTACTACCAGCACCCTCAGTGACCGTTTCGCGGTTCAAGTGACCTGGGGAGGCTTGGCGTTCAGGACCAATCATCCTGACGTAGAGTATGGCGGCAGTGGCGACGCTGGAAAGTTTAACAGCAGTTTCAAGCTACAGTCTGTCCCTGCTCAAAAATACAGAGTTAGCGAGGCGCCTGCCCAAGAGATATTTCGAGGCACAGTGAATGGATTTACAGGATCGCTGAAGCGTGTCGCGTTGACCCTGACCCACCCCACTACGGGTCAGCCCGCGCGCCTGTATGCTTCTGCCCCAGTCACTAACTTTGCTTCGACCCATCACAATAAAGTTGCGAGCGGGGTTTACTTCAACTCGATAAAAGCGGCTATTCCAAACCTTCCAGCAAGCCTGTCCAGCGCGACTCACGAGCTGTTTAAAAAATACACCCCCACTCCAGAGGACTACTCAATCCTCATTTCTGCGTGGTCGCGTGTTGATGATACTTTCACCGCCCGCGAGCAAAGCGTTTTTTCGGGGCCATTGGATGTATACGGGAACCCGGTCTCGCTGAATGTGCATCTTGTCTCTGAGAGAACCACCGAGCCTGCCTATTGGGAATTATACAAGCTCACCCTTTCTACCAGTACTTTGTAAGTATTCAAGGGCGTCGTGTGGTCAGCAACCGTCGAGCGATTCGGCAAGCGGCGTGACCACTAAAACTTCGCCGCCAATATCACTTGTTTCTCTAAGCGTGAACATCCGAGGTGTCACATGTCCGCTGATGAAAATAAACATGATCGCCTGTTTCAGTTCAAGATAGAACTGGCGTCACCGTCACCGTCCTTGTACGCCAACGCTCTGCAGCAGGTGGCACTGACGGTGACCGCAGAAGTGCATCCAGGAGAGGAAGGCTTCACTGAGGGTGAGGCTGCCAGCTTGTCCATTGGCTGGCGTGATGATCGAGGCGAATACCGCCGCCTACCTTTTAATGACGATGGTCTGCACCCATGGTTCGTCACTACCGACCGCAACGGTTACGATTTCATACCCGCAGCCGACATCGACGTGCTCACAGAGCAATCAGCGCACGCAGATTCTTTGCTCCAGCCACGTGTCCGGAAAACCTTGTACGTCTCTAGCCGCGCCATCGAGCAAAAAATTGAGCTATACGCCACCATCGGCCTCACCGCTGGCGAAGGTGAACGGGACTACTATTCGGATGGTGACGACTTCGATTCGATGGTCGAGCTTTCAACGTTACGTGCCATTCCACTGCAGCCGGGTAACTTCGACTTCGTAGAGCACGTCAGGCGCGATAATGGCGATCTTTCGGTATATGAATACACCTTGGCGGTGGCCGGAGGAACAGCTCCAGCATTACGCATAGTGCAGGCCAACATGGCTCCAGCGGGGATGATCAAGTGGGCCGACAGAAACCAGAGCGAGCGCCGTGCATCGCACGTTGGCTTCGCGCCGCCTCGGTCCCGCACCTATCTTTACAACACGGCCATTGTATTGGGCCCTAACTTTCGGCCCGAACCAACCGTGCAGTGGCCAGTGGGTGATCACGTCACGCTGATCATCGAAGGTGGAAACACCATCCCGTACCACAGTGCCAGTGAGCTCGAGCAGGGCGGCCCCTGCGTGCTTAGGCTGCATGACAACTTCGGTAATGAGCACGAGGTGACGATCAGCTTCGATCCAGAAAATCGCTTCCAGTTGCTGCTGGGGTAAACGGGTCGTTTCCGGCTGCTCGTCAAAGGCCGTATCAAGCAAGGAGAATACTTCATGTCTGGCGCTCCGCTGAACGACGCTATTGTGCCCCTCAATGTGGGCGGAATTCACACCCAGGCGGATAACTTCCTCCAGTCAATGCAAGCCTCGGTCGACCCGCGTACAGGCCAATTCCCGCTGCAGTTCAGTGTGCCGCTGGGAGCCGTCAATGGCATGACCGGCCCCACATTCGCCATCACCTGGGCGTTCAGTAGCCTGGCGTCGCATAGCGCTAGCGGCTATGGCCTGGGCTGGAGCCTGACGTATTCGCAATTGATCAAGGATCAGGACGTGTGGACCTTGCAGTTGTCCAGCGGTGAGCAATTTGCCATCGACACCCGACAAGACACAGGTGTTGGCAGCAAACTTAGCTTTCATGACTACAAGCTCAGGGCCATGCACGTAACGGTTGTCGACGCCAATACATTCAAGATCGAGCACAAATCTGGCGAATCGGAAATACTGCGCCGGGTCTACGACCGTGGGGCACGTTATGTTCTGCAGGAGCTGCGCAGCCCGGAAGGACGCAGGGTTTATCTGGACTGGACTCAGACCAACGGTGTCGACTACCTGGAGGCGGTGCGTGATGAAACCCGCACTTTGGCCCGCCTGGAGCGCCAAGGCAACGCCCGCTTGATTCTCGAGCCTGGCTCCGTAAATGAAAGCGTCTATCGGTTTTATCTGACCAATGGGCGCCTTTCACGTATCCAGCTGCCCGAGGTAGCTACGCCTCTTCGTTTCACCTACGAATCGAAATCGGTGGGCAACAACCAGCAATTGTTGTTTCCGACCGCCTGCACCAACCCGCTTGGTGCGCAAGACAAGATATTTTGGAGCAATACCGCGCAAAACTCGCATCAGTTGCCGCTCGATGCGCCGCTGGGTTTCCTGCCGCGAGTCACCCGGTGGGAGCACAGAAGTGGTGCTGCACTGCCTGTACTTACACGTCGCTACACCTGGCAGGGCACGCGTAACTTCCTTGGGTTCGGCAACGCTCAGCATGATTTCAATTGGCAAAAGGGCCGCGATAACCTGTACCAGCTACGCATTCAATATGAGTATCAAGTTACCGAAGAACAGTCGGATGGCAGCGGCTTGCTTGCCACCATCACGCGGCGCTGGGACCGGCATCATCTGCTGCTTGCCGAGACCACTGTAAGCGGCAATTGCCAGACCGAAAAGCTCAGCGAGTACCACGTCGATTATCAGAAATCGTGGGCAGATCAGCCAGCCTATTGCCAGTTGGTACGTTACGCCCGTACCCGCTACACGGACCTGTCAACCGAGCAATCGCGCGAAGAAGTCACCGAGCATCACTACGATGACTACGGCAATATCACCTTCACCCGCCTGCCCACTGGCGTCACAGAGACATTCGAGTACTTCCCCGTGCAAGGAGAGCCGGGCAGATCACCAGCAGACAACTCGGCAATGGTCCGCCTGATGAAGTCAAAAACAGTGACGCCGGGGCCCGATAGCGTGGTGCGAGTGGTGCGAGTGGTGCCTGCGGCACCCGTATTGAGTATTCACTACAACTACGAAGACCTGCCGTCGCTGATCGACGGCGAACCGCCCCACGCCGTGGTCAGCCAGGAGCAATTGTACAATGACACCGAAGACACCGTTGTCGAGACAACTACCCAGAAGTATCTGAAGGACCCTGCACACTACGGCAGGATAGCGGAAGCAGTGACCACCCTCGGGCCAGTGGGCAGCGCCGACTCCACGACCAGCACCTTCTACAGTTATCTATTCGACGATGTCATGACGCCCACCGAGTTGACCACCGAAACCAGGATTCAAGGCTTCGAAGGCGATGCAGTCAACAGTTCAACAACCAGTGAGAAACGCTCGTTGGTAACGGGTTTAACGGTGCAGGAAACCAGCGCTGCGGGTGCCGTGACCAACTACCAGTACGATGCGCTTGGGCGTATCGTACTCACCCAGATTGCTCATGGCACGCCCTACGCGGTCGAACGAAGCTGCAGTTATCATGTGGACGACGCGTTTGTTCAAAGCAACAGGCCGTTGCGAACGACGAGGGATGGCTCCGAGCCACTCCCTAGCACTGCAAGCCAGGAAGAAATTGATGCCCTGGGACGGCGCAAACAGTCCTGGCTCGATGGTCATGGGCGGGTGCTGCTGGTTCGGCTCGAAGACCTTGACCACAGTGCAGGCACCTTCCGTACCGTGAGCGAAACTGTCTACGATGCACAGGGGCGGACCACCGAACACACAGCACATGATTGGCAGGCAGGCGCTCCCCTGTTCAGCCTGACTACGCGCTCAGCCTACGATGACTGGGGCAACCTGTGCCGCGAGGAGGCACCCACTGGCGTGGCTGCACATACTCGCCATGACCCCGTTCTCATGCTTACCGAGCAGTGGCAGACAGACGCCGCCGGCAAGCCGGGCAGCAAGACGCTGACCCAGAGCAACATCGCTGGCAGTCCGATCCGCACCGAATTATATGACCAGAATGGACGCAAGGTCCGCACGACCTTCCTTGAACGCGACGGTCTGGACCGTGTAATGCAGGAATGCGTGGTACTCGCCGATGGCGCCAGGCTGATAAAAGACTTCACTCACGATGCCTATAGCCGAGTCTGCACAAGCACCACGTGGTACCAGGAGCAATCAGCAACCTGTGCCCGTCGCATAAGCAAAGTCTACGCGCCCCACAGCGACGCGGATCATCCGGTGTCCATTGCTGTCAGTCACATTCCAGGGGTGCCTGCCAAATGAGTGCGCACGTTGTCGGTCAACAAACCTTCGACGGGCTGGGTCGCCAGCTCAGCATCACGGTAGGCGGACGCCTTACCCACTCGACCTACGTCGCCGGGCAGCTCGCGCCTAGCGCCAACATCCTGCCTGACAACCGCGAGATCGGCTTCGAATATGTCCATTCACTGGAGGACCAGCTAAAGGAAGTACGCCCAGCCGATGAACCTGTCGAGACTTTCGACTACCACCCCCAACTGGGCGTGAGAAATCACGCTAAAGGTTCACTTGGTGACCAAAACGTGACCTTCAGCACAGATGGCCTGCGCGCCACCGATATCTGGAACGTCGACAAGGACGAACACATCACGCACTGGCGCCACAGCCTGGGCGGGGTGCTGTTGGGATATGAAGACAGCAGCAACGCTGAACACAAGCGCTACCATGACGTGTTTGGCCGCCTTGAGCGGATGGAAGTGGGCGAGATTTCATGCCAGATTGGCTATAACGAGTTTTCCCTGCCTTGCAGCTACACCACCATCGACAGCGCCAGCGGTAACCAGCTGCTGCAAACCGTCAGCTACGACAGTCTCAACCGCGAACACATCCGCAGCTTCGTTGCGACCACCGCCGGCATCAGTCAGACCTATGTGCAGACCCTGACCTACACCGACCTCGACCAGCTCAAGAGCCGGCACTGGAAGGAAGACGCCCGCCAAGGCGAAGAAACGTTCAGCTACGACCTGCTTGGCCGCTTGCGCACCTACACCGCCGACGGCACCATTGCCCCTGAAGACCCATTCGGCAACCGAATTGTCGAGCAGGTGTTTACCCTCAACATGTTCGATGGCTACGAGCGGGTAATCACTACCTTCATCGACGGCAGCCGCGACGAGGCCTGCTTCAGCTACGACAATCCGCAGGACCCCTGCCAGGTCAGCGCCATCAGCCATAGCCATCCCAGCTGGCCGGCGGCGATCAGCCTAGATTACGATGCCTGCGGGCGCCTGCAGGCAGACAGTCTTGGCCGTCGGCTGAGCTGGGACGTACAAGGTCGCCTGAAGGGGGTCGATTACCGAGGCAAGACCTGCACCTACGGCTACGATCCAAGCGGTAACCTGTGTGATCGCACCGTCGATACAAAACGCACACGCAGTTTTCACAACAACGGCGTAATGACCCATGAACAGTGTGGTGATGATGTCGTGCACATGCTGCGCGACGCCGGCCAACTGTTTGCCCTGGCCCGACTGTCCTCCGGGATACGTCAGGGCAATGCGACCCTGATTGGCTGTGACGCGCAGGGCAGCGTGCGTCTCGAAGTCGACTTGGCCGCTCGTACTCGTCATTACACCGCCCATGGTGCCGCACCAACCGAAGAGCAGGCCGGCAGCCCGTACGGATTTGCCGGGGAGCGGCGAGAGCCGTTGACCGGCTGGTACATGGCTGGTGGGTTTCGCCCATACGATCCGGTGCTGATGATGTTCATTGCCCCGGATAGTCTTAGCAAAAGCCCATTCGGCCAAGGGGGCGTCAACCCTTACAGTTATTGTGCCGGCGACCCGGTCAATCGTATCGACCCGGATGGCCAGTCTTGGTGGCCATGGCTGATAGCAGGGTTCGGTATAGTGAGCGGGTTCGCTACAATCGTGGCCAGCTTCGGCGCAGCCGCGCCGGCCGGCGCGGCCATCATTGCAGCCACGAATGTGGGCGTGGCGAGCCTGACCGTCACCCAGGCAGTCGCCATTGGTGTTGCGGCCCTAAGCGCTGTTTCAATTTCGACTGGCGCAGCTGCGTCGGTTGGAAGGCTTGTGGACAGCGAGTGGCAGGGAGCGGCAATACTCGGCTACATCTCAGGGGCCATAGGGTTGGTTACCGGCGTTTATGGGATGAGACATATCCTGTCAAAAGTAGGCGAAAAAATTGGCAGAGCAGCTCGCGTGGTTACTCACCGCTTAAACGAGGGTAGTCGTTATGGGCTTAATGCTGCGCCGCTGCCGAGTAATCTTTCCGCTAAATTTTTTGTGAATTACGATACCGAGCTTACTCCGGCGTTTTTAACACGCAGTAACTTGAGCGGAAAGCTCATGGGCCTTGACGGCGAAATGTACTCCCCTGAAAAACTCGCGCAAAGGCTCCTTGAGCCGTCAATCACGGCCAATGCTTTGGCCGGCGCTACCGATACCGAAGGTGCGTTGCTACTGGCAGCTGATTACGCAGGCATATCTGGTACAGCTCAGCGACTCAGCAAGACATTGGGCATGCCTGTAATAGCGCCGGTCGGCAAAATGACTGTGCCAATAGGCGCGCCTGGTGCTCCTGGCATAAATGCCGGTGTGCCTTTCAGTAATTTTTTGTCTACACAACCCAGCCTGCCTCCGGGCCTGCCTGTAGGCGGCCCCCAGGAGCTGCGTGTGCATGCGGTTTGGAACATCTACCTACCGCATTCGTAGGCGAGAAGCGATATCGAGCCTTCAACGCACCTCTCGTCATTCTCGCCACTGGAGAGCCCACAGCATGAGCGACATCGTGATCGGCCAACAAACATTCGATGGTCTGGGGCGTCAGCGCAGCGTCACCGTATGCGGGCGCCGTACTGGTTTTACTTATGTAAGCGGCCAGCTGCCCGTCAGCGCCAACACGCTGTCTGACGGTCGTGAGATAAGTTTCGATTACGTACACGCTCTGGACGATCTGATCAGGGAAATCCGCCCGGCCAACGAACCGGTCCACACCTTCAGCTACCATCCAAAACTAGGCGTGCTCGAAAGCGCCAGAGGCCCGCTTGGCGAAAAAAGTACGACATTCAGCACAGGTGGTTTGCGTATAAGCGACACATGGGATGTCGATGCTGCAGAGCATGTCACTACCTGGCGTCAAAGCCTGGCCGGCGTGCTGTTGGGTTTCGTAGACAGTGGTAACGTCGATCACCAACGCGATATTGACCGCTTCGGTCGCCTGGTACGTATCGAGGCAGGTGCGGTTAGCTGTGCTATTACCTACAATGATTTTTCCCTACCAGCGAGCTACACCACCACAGACAAGAGCAGTGGCAGCAAGCTGGTGCAGACCATCTGTTATGACAGCCTCAACCGAGAGCACACGCGCACCTTCGTCTCGACCTTGGCCGGAGTCAACCGGACCCAGCGCCAGACACTGACCTACACAGACCTCGACCAGGTCCACACGCGACGCTGGGAGGAAGATACCCGGCAAGGCGAGGAAACCTTCACCTACGATCTCCTCGGCCGCTTGCGTAGCTACACCGCCGACAGCGCCATTGCACCTGTGGACCCATTCGGCAACCGGGTCGTTAAGCAAGTTTTCTCCCTCAATGTACTCGATGGCTACAAAACGGTAGTCAGCACCTTTGCCGACGGTACTCACGACGTAGCCAGCTTCAACTATGACAATTCCGAGGATCCCTGCCAGGTCAGCTCGATAACCCACACTCATGAGAGCTGGCCCCGTTTGATCAAGCTCAACTATGACGCTTGTGGACGACTGCAGTCAGACAGCCTCGGGCGCACGCTGAGTTGGGACGCGCAAGATCGCCTTGTCCGGGTCGACTATAAAGGTAGTAGCTGTATCTATGGTTATGACCCCAGCGGCAACCTTTGTGATCGTACGGTCGACAATCAGCTTACTCGAAGCTTCCACAGCGACGGGCAGGTCACTCACGAGCAGAGCGGTGAGGAGGTACTACGCTTGCTGGGCGACGCCGGCCAGTTGTTCGCTATTGGCCGCGTTACGGCCGGCGTCCAACAAGGCAATGCAACCCTGCTCGGCTGCGATGCCCAAGGCAGTGTGCGGATCGAGCTTGATAACGGCGTGCGCAGCCGTCACTACACTGCCCATGGGGCAGAGCAGTCCACAGAGCAAGACAACCCCTACGGATTTGCCGGAGAACGCCGCGAGCCGCTCACCGAATGGTACATCGCCGGTGGAAACCGGCCCTATGATCCATTGCTGATGACGTTCATCGCAGCAGATAGCCAAAGCCCGTTTGGCCGAGGCGGCATCAACCCTTATAGCTACTGTGCCGGCGACCCGGTCAACCGTATCGACCCGGATGGACACGCCTGGTGGGCATGGCTCCTGGCCGGTGCAGGCATGCTGATCGGGGCAGCAGTCACGATCGCCAGCTTCGGCGTCGGAGCGCCTGCGGGCGCAGCTATCGCGGGGCTTTCCAGCACGGGCCTGGCCGGCCTTACCGTGAGCGGGGCCGCCGCGATTGGTAGCGCTGTGCTTGGAGTCGCTTCCTTGGCCACCGGTGCTGCTGCCATGGTCATTGAGGGAGGATTCAATGACACGAAAACTGCCAGCATATTGGGCTGGGTTTCGTTCGGACTGGGCGTAGCGAGTGCAGCACTGCACTTGGCGCCCAGAGCAGCGAGCGCAGCGGCCAAAGCAGGCCGAACGATCGGCAGGGGATCATCGATCACATCCAAGGCTACGAGTCCAACAAGCTTGCCGAACAGAGGAGTGGCTCAACCGCCGGCCCAGCCAGTCAACAATGAGATCGCGTTCCTACCTAATCACGACGGTCATCGATCGCCCGTCTTTGTCACCCACGGCGGTACCGATGGGACGTTGATGGACATGAGTGGGGCGATGATATCGCCGGAAGAGTTGGCAACTACAGTAATTGCCCCGCAGATCGAGGAGTTTGCATTGGCAGGCAAGACCGACATCGACCGCCCTTTACTGCTGCTGGCATGCTATGCGGGGGAATCCGGTGCAGCGCAACGGGTCAGCGATACACTAGGCATGCGAGTTATAGCGCCCATGGGTGAACTGACCGTAGGCAATTTTGATGCGGCAGTGGAGGCCATGATACAAGGCCTCCCATACAGAAACGTTTCCACCCCATACTCAAGCCTGCCCGGAAAACTGCAGAGCGCTCTACCCCCCAAAGATCGAGTTGACCCTGTGTGGAATATCTTCTTGCCTCGCAAGCCTTGAGCGCTGAAGCCAAAGCGCGAGGCTCATACACGTTGGGTCAGGCTGTCAGTTGCTTGAGCCAGAAGGACACCTGCTTCACAGTTGCATCCGGCTGATGCACATCCCGCCAGCTTGCGTGCATGCGTAGGGAGGGATCGTCACAAAATCCCCGGTTGCGCCAGAAGCCATGCAACGGCTTGTATTCGGCGGGCCGCAGTGGGTGCCCGCCTGGTCGCTCGACGGCATAAAAGGCACAGCAATCAAAATCACCGAGTTTATGCGCATAGGCCTCACGCTCGATGAAGAAACGTACACCGAGGCCCTGACCGCGATAACCCGGCAGCACCACTGATTGAGCGAAGTAGAAGACCTTGGCAGGGTCATGCCCGCGAGCGCTGAAAGCTGCCTGTATATCCGCCGCGGCTTCCGTCAGCGGCAGGCCAAGGGCCGCACCAACCAGTCCCCCCTGATCCTGCGCCATTACCAGCAGGCTGCGCTCGGAGCTCAGGCAGGCGCCCAGGCAGGTTGCCTCATCCTGCGGCGTAGCGTCATACAGAAACGGATATTCACGCAAAACCTGCAGACGTAACTGGCCAAGCTCTGCGATGTAGGGCGCGATCGCCGCGCCATGCAGCAGGCGAATTTCCATAGAGAGTGCGTCGTCCTGTCGTTGTGGAAAGGCACACGGACGAACCGGGCTCGAGACAAGACCGTATCACCCCTACCCCGTGTGCGCCTTTCCCCTGCGCGACAGTTACATCACCAACACCGCAGTGCACTTCAACCGAACGGTCGCGCGCCCTGGCGCAGGCCAAACAACAGCAGCAACAGGTCCTGATCCGGCTGCACCGTGGCTTGAGCCTTCACGGTACGCGGTGGCGCGCATTGGCTGAGCAGATCCGACTTGCTGAATACCGTCGGTCGCGGCTGCTCCCAGGCGGCAAACGCGACGCTGGTCACCAACAGCGATGACACCAGGAACAGAGTTCGAGCGGTTTCTAGTTTCATTGACCTAAACCTTTGACTGCGCTGCCAAACGCCGTCTGGTAAAAGTAGAGCAATGTTTGCCACTCGGTGTCGTTGAGTGACGAATGGCGCCTCAGCTGACCGAGGTCGTTCAGCGCCGCGCGCTGGCGACTGATGCGCCGCCGGCACTTTTCCAGGTCGAGCAAAGCGACTTCGGCGGTGGCCTGCTCGCCTTCACCGCTGACCTTGATGAATACATGTTTGCCGTACAGGCAGCCGTGCTGCCAATGACCCTGGTGCATACGCGCGAGGTTCTCGGCCAGGTCCTTGAGCATGCGTTCATGCAGGACAGCCGGGTACGCCTCACGGGCGCCGTTGGCGTACCAGGTCTCCATGTCGACAAAGCCATCCAGCGCTTCGCTGACCAGCAGCGCACGCCACTGGTGCTCCGCATCGCGCTGTGCACCGCAATAGACGATGCGTGGCACGCGCACGCCGAGCTGCTCGAAGCTGTGCAGCGCATCCAGCTCACGCAGCACGGTCGGCCGGCCAAACGGGTGCAGCAGGCTGCGGTAGGTATGGCCGATCTGGCGCTTGGCATACAGCAGTTGGCCGCTGGGGGCGTTCAGCCGCTGCACGCCGCTTTCGCCACCGCGGCGCTGATTGGGCTCTTCGACCCACTCGCCCTGCTGTTGCCAGTAGAAATCGAACTGCGATTCACGGCCCTGAGTCACTACCATATTCTCTACCCCTTGCGTAACACGTAGACCCGCCACATGGCGTAGAGCGGCAGGAAATCCAGGCGCTCCTGGATACGAAAGCCGGCCGCAACAAATTCCTGCTCAACTGTGTCAGCAGGTAACACGAAACGATTCTGGTAACTGTCCTTGTCGGCCCGGTTGTTGCGGCGCTTTTCCAGCTTTTTGCGCCGCCAGGCCTTGAAGTTGCCATCCACCCACAATGAAACGATCACGCTGTCGCGACTAACCCGATGAAACTCCGAGAGAATCGTGCGCCGATGGCTGGCTTCACCGATGTGGTGAAACAGCCGCATGCAAAAAATGCTATCTACTGCATTGTCCGGCAGATCAATGGCGAAAGCAGAGGTCTGCAAGGGCCGTACCCGTGCCACTACGGCTGGCGGTTGCGCGGCACAGGCTGTCTCGATCATCGCCTTGGAGTTATCTGCGCCGATGATCACCCGGTTGGCCTTTTCCGCCAGCAGCGGCCAGAAGCGCCCCGCCCCACTCGGCAGATCCAACACCAGGCCAGGGTCGCCAGCCAGTGCCAACGCGCGCCGAGCCAATTGCTCATCGCGCAGATGGGACAGCCGCCGGGCGAGACCATTCTGATGCTTGTGGAAGTAATCCTGTGCGTGTTGCTGATCGTACTTTTCGGAAAATTCAAGTTTTATCGGGCTGCGCATCGGGCATCTCCTGAGCTGATGCGCGCAATTTAGAAAGACGCGCGTCGGGCTCAGGTGATGCAGATGTGAAAAACTTGTAAGCCTTTTCCTACATCATTACAAGCGATTACCGATATCAGGCACTGTCGTCGGGCGGCGTCTGCGCAGCACTGGGGCTGAGGTCGACCTGGAAGCGGCAGCCGTGTGGCGCTGTTGCAGTCAGCGTCACCCGCCAGCCCTGATCATCACAAATGCGCTGCACCAGCGACAGGCCTAGCCCCAAGCCCTCACCGCGACGCTCACCGCCACGCACGAAGGGCTTGAACATCTCTGCACGCTGCTCTTCGGGGATGCCGACACCACTGTCCTCGACGCTGAAGCCCTGGGCATCGAGGGTCAAGCGGATGTAACCCGAATCGGTGTAGTGCGCTGCGTTGCGCAGCAGGTTACCCATCACCGATTGCAGGAAGGTGGCGTTGTACAGCACCGGGCTGGCGTTGGCGCGGCCGTCGTAGTGCAGGGTCAGGCCCTTTTGCTCGATGGTGTCGCGCCAGACACCGATCAAGTCATCGCCAACTTCACGCAGGCTGGCCCGTGAGGCCACGGCGCCCTCGTCATGCTGCGCCCGGGCGAGCATGAGGAAGGTCTTGACCAGCTCCTGCATCTCTTCGGTGGCGCGAGCAATCCGTTCGACCTGGGCCCGCGAACGGGTGTCCAGGCTGGGGTTCTCGATCAACAGTTCGCAGGACGTCGCCAACACCATCAAGGGCGTGCGCAACTCATGGCTGACGTCACTGGTGAACAACCGCTCGCGGTTGAGGGCATCGCGCAGACGGCCAAGGGTGTCGTCGAACGCCACTGCCAGCTGCCCTACCTCATCGGCGGCGTAGTCCGGCGCCAACGGCGGAGCCAGACCCAGCAACTGGTCACGATGGCGCACCTGCCGTGCCAGGCGGATGACCGGCGCCATCACCCGGCGTGCCAGCAGCCAGCCGAGGAATACTGCCAGTACCAGGCTGAGCACAAAACCCACCACCACCACCGCAAACAGTAGCCGTTCGCGCTCTTCAAAATCGCTCTGGTCCTGCAGCAGTACGTAACGGCGTCCGTCTACTACCTCGACCATCGCGTGGTACGAAAGCTGGTCGCGAAAAACTTCATGAAAACCAGGCGAGAGGTGATGCAGATCCTTGGGTAGCTCGAAGTCATCGCGCCCGCCGCTGAAATAGAACAGCTGATCGGGCCGCGGCCTGTGGCTCCAGTCACTGACGCTGTCCATGCGCAACAGGCGCTGCAGATCACCACCGAGCACGGTTGAAATCAGCCGTTCTTCGACCAGGTGCACCGTCGAAACGATGCCGATGGCGAAAGCGCCTGCGACCAATGCGCTCATCAAGGCAAAAGCGATAATGATGCGCTGGGCGAGGCTTTGCTTAAACTCCATCGCGACCCTCAGCGAGGCGGTAGCCAACGCCATGCACGGTGTGCAGCAGGGGCTTTTCAAACGGTTTGTCGATCACTTGGCGCAACTGGTGCACATGGCTGCGCAGGCTGTCGCTGTCGGGACAGTCATCGCCCCACAGAGCTTCTTCGAGAACTTCCCGGCGCAGTACGTGGGGGCTCTTCTGCATCAGTACCGCGAGCAGCTTGAGGCCGACCGGGTTGAGTTTGAGCAGCTTGCCCTCGCGTGTGACCTCAAGGGTGTCGAGGTCGTAACTGAGGTCGGCCACCTGCAGCGTGCGCCTGCCACCGCCCTGCGCGCGGCGCAGGACCGCTTCGATGCGCGCAGCCAGCTCCGACAGCGCGAACGGTTTGAGCAGGTAGTCGTCGGCGCCCGAGCGAAACCCCTGCAAACGATCATCGAGCTGATCGCGAGCCGTGAGCATGATCACCGGGGTATCGCGCCGGGCATCTTCGCGCAAGCGCTTGCACAGGGTGTAGCCATCGATGCCGGGCAGCATGATGTCGAGCACAATCAGGTCATAGTGCTCAGTTGCGGCCAGGTGCAAACCGGACAGACCGTCCTGGGCGCAATCGACCGTGTAGCCTTTCATACCTAGATAGTCAGCCAGGTTGGCGAGGATATCGCGGTTGTCTTCAACCAAAAGAATGCGCATCGGTTTCTCCTGTGCGGCGCTTTCGCAGTGCGCGGCAGGCGCAGCTTACGGGCATCGCTGGCGCGGCGCCAGCCTTGCCGGCTGATCACTGCTGCTGACATATTTTTCACCAAAACTTCACAGCGCAAATATAGCCCCAGGCAGACAATCGCCGCCTTTTCCTGCGCCTGGAGTCACCATGCCCCCCGCCGTCCGCCCGCGTCCGCTCAATCTGTGGTTGTACCTGGGAATTCCCCTGGGCTGCGCACTCGCACTGCTGTTGCTCGAATCGACATCACTGGACATGTCCCTGGCCGCCCTCGCCTTCGATCCGGGCGCCGGGCAGTTCATCGGCAGGCACAGCTATGTTCTGGAAAACGTCCTCCACGATGGCGTCAAGCAAGTGGTCATTGGCTTGGCACTGGTGGCGGTGCTGGCGTTTTTTGCCAGCCTGTTCTGGCCGCGGCTGTTTGCCTGGCGCAGAGAGCTTGGCTGCCTGGTACTGTCGCTGGCCCTGTCGACCAGCTTTGTCACCCCGCTCAAGGTTGCCACGGCAGTGCAATGCCCGTGGAGCCTGAGCCAATTTGGCGGTGAGCAGACCTACAGCAAATTGCTCGAAGCCAGGCCACAAACCGACAAACCCGGACGCTGCTGGCCCGGAGGCCATGCGGCGACCGGTTTCAGCCTGTTTGCGTTGTTTTTTGCGTTGCGTGATCGCCGACCGCGGTTGGCCCGAGGCGCTTTGCTGCTGGCGTTTACCCTCGGCAGCGTGCTGTCGCTTGGGCGGATGCTGCAGGGCGCGCATTTCTTTTCGCACAATGCCTGGACGGCGGTGTTCTGCTGGTTGATCGGCTTGGCGTGTTACTACCTCGTGCTGTACCGCCCAGGCCTTTCCGGAGCAACGCGCTCTGTGTAGGAGCAACTGTCTTGTTGAAAATCTGAAGACCGGCGCAATTCCTGTGGGAGCGGGTTTACCCGCGAACACGGGCGAAGCCCGTGTCACTCGGCGCGGTGCTTGCTTCGCGGGCAAGC